>JADJYH010000022.1 GCA_016719855.1 Saprospiraceae bacterium
CTCCTCCAGCTTGTGCTTTTTCCAAGAAACGAACCAATCCACCACCAACAGCGCCAACCCCACAAACACAAAATACTGAAAATAGCTGTTGAACGAGGAGAAGCCCTGTACCTCGAAGTCCCGTTTCTCCAGCTTGTCGATACCGGGCTTACCCAATGCGTCGGCCACAGCATCGTCGCCGTCAATGACGTTGAAGTACAGCTGCCGCCGCCCTTTTTCGGCGAGGTCTTGAAGCATTTTATCGTTGAGGCGGGATAGCACAGTTTCTTTGTTCTCGTCATTCGCGGCACACCCATGCACCGTTTGACGCGGTAGGAATGGGCGCCCCTCCGTCGGTACCAACGCCAATGGTGAACTGTATGACGCCTTCTTCCCGTGCTTTTTGGGCTTCTTCCTATTGCCTTGCCGCCTGTGTCCTCGCCATCGGTGATGAGCACGAGAAGCGCCTTAATGCGAGTCCTTGCCCAGCTCTTGTAGCGCCCTACGGGCAATGCTGATGCTCTCGCCAATGGCCGAACCTTGCGTCCCCGCCATGTCGGGGTTAGCGATGCGGAGGAAGGAACATCTGGGTGACGGTACTGAGTCTGTGGTAACGGGCATTTTGGAGGTAGGCTTCCCCGGCAAAATAGACGATGCCGACACGGTTGCGCTAAGTTCTTCGACGAGTTTTCCTTAAATTTTTGCCGTTCCAGCCTGTTAGGCGGAATCTCTTGGGTGTACATGCTTACTGAGATGTCGAGGGCGATAATTACATCGCCCTTTCGTTGCGCGGCCTTCTCCGCTTGCCGCTCCACTGTGGATTGGCTGCCCGAGGATGAGAAGGCCAATGCCGACAGTACCAACCCGAACTTTAGGCGGTGTTTCAGCCGGGATGCTTCTGGCGCGAACAGTGGTATTGGGTGGCTCTCGGTAAAGCGGCCAATCGCCTGTTTGCGCCAGCGCCAAAACAACCAAGAACACAGCGGCCAACAAACAACAAAATAAAGCAAATGCATAGAGGTATGTGGGGTGTTCGAATCGGAACGCGGTACTCAAGACTTTAGGCAATAGGCTTTAGATGGCACAGCCTATGGTCTATTACACTAATATCTATCGTTTTCCTTGCCGTAAAGTTCAATACACGGTCTCGAATATATCGTCTGAAATATCCTCACCACGAAAATATCCCGCTCTCCAAGTGATGCTTTCTCCAAGAAATCAAACAATCCACCACCAACAGCGCCAGTCCGACGAAGACGAAATATTGAAAATAGGCTGTTGTGTAACGACGGGCGCCCGCACCTCCGGTTCCTGCTTTTTCCATTTGGTCAATGCGGTGACTGCAGTGCTTCAGGCAGCCGCGTCTCCTTCGCTGATGTGGAAGTAGGTGCCGCCGCCTTCCCTTGCAAGTTCCTTTAGCATCTCCTCGTTGAGTCTCGTGAGGACGGGCTGGCCAGTCTCGTCTCGCTTGTAGTCCTCCCGCCCGCCAATGTTCATCGGGATGGGGGCTTCCCTCTGCGGTGCCCACGCCCACCGTGAATTGGATGATGCCCTCCTCCTTCGCGCTTTCCGCTTGCGCAATGGCTTCCCGTCGTGGTCTTCCCCGTCAGTGATGATGACGAGGCCTTGTGCGACTTGCTTTCGTCCGTTTGGAAAGCCCCGCGGGCAACACCGATGGCGTCGCCGATTGCGGTGCCCTGCGAGGCGGCAAGCTCAGGGCTGGCACTTCGCAGGAAACAGTTCGGCGGCGGCGTAATCCAGTGGTGATGGGCATCTGGAGGTAGGCACTCCCAGCGAAGTAAACTAGGCCGATACGCTCGCCTTTGGGTTTTTCCACGAGGTTCTCCGCAAATTTCTTCGCCCGCTCCAGTCGGCTGGGGGGATGTCCTGAGCGTACATGCTGTTGGAGATGTCGAGGGCGATGAGCACGTCCACGCTCTTGCGCTTCACCTTCTCCCGCTTGCTGCCCCCACTGCGGGTTGGCCATGCCCACGATGAGGAAGGCCATGCCAGCAGGGCGAGTCCGAATTTAAGGCGGTGTTTCAGCGGGAAGCCTCCGGCATAAGCAGCGGGCCAAGTGAGGCTCGGCAAAGCGGCCAATTGCCTGTTTGCGCCAGCGCCAAAAAACCAAAACACCACGGCCAACAGTGGCAAAAGTGCGAAAACGTAGAGGTAGGATGGATGCTCGAATCGGAACATGGTACTGATGATAAAGAGGATGCAGCATTAGAATGGGGGACGGCTGCCTAGTGTCTCATGTCCAATATCTTCGTCTGTTTGTCGCAAAGTTCAAATTTTTCTCCGTAACAAATCCTGAGGGCGGGCAACAAATCGGGAACTGGAATTTAAAACCAGCGGCTTCGATTTTTGGAAGAAACACGGGTGCTGTCGAAGACCACGTCGGCCATTTCGCCCATAGCCGCCCGAAGGGCAAACTCCGGCGCAGGCAGTAGAATGGCAGGCTTGCCCAAGGCATTTTTTAGTTCAACCACAAGGTCACGGTTGCGGGCGGGATGCGGTGCCACGCCGTTTAAATGCCGTTAAGTTGTTCGTTTTCAATCGCTGCCATGAACATCCGGCAGATGTCGTCAATGTGAATCCACGACATCCACTGCTGGCCGTTGCCGAAATAGGTGGCGTTGAAAAAACGGAAGGGGATGAGCATTTTTCCAGCGCCCCGCCACGGGTTGAGAGCACCACGCCGATGCGCAGCACCACCGTGCGAAGCCCGGTTTCAGCGATTTTTCCACAGCCTTCTCCCACGCTGCCACCGATTCGGCAGGAAACTGTCCTTGCCAGCAGGGTCATCTTCAGTCATCAACTGGTCGCCCCGACTCCCGTAGAAGCCGACGGCGGAGGCAGAAATGAACGCCTTGAGCGGGGTCGGGCGGCGCTCGATGGCGGCCTTGAGGAGGAGCGTGCTGTCCACCCGGCTGCTGATGATGAGGCGCTTGCGTCCGGCGTCCAGCGCTGGTCGGCGATGCCCGCCTGGCAAGGTTGATGATGTAATCCGCTCGGTCAGCAGCGGCTTGGTCAATGGTCTTTTTGGACAAATCCCAAGCGTATGCAGGGAATTTTGCCCCCGAATCCTGCTTGCGACTGAGGTGCAGCACAGTGTGGCCAGTGGCTTGGAGCATCTGGCTGAGGTATTTTCCGACGAGGCCGGTGCCTCCAGCGATGAGGATGAGTTGGCATGGTTTGACTGGTGAATTGGTTGATTGTGAATTGGTTGAATGGGATTGGGCAGGTGAAAATTCAGGATTTCAACCAGTTCAACTAATTTAACCAGTTCCACCAATTTACCCAATTTCCCTAACTTCAGGCGTTCATTGCCGGAACATAGAAAATTGCTTCCGTTCAAAAAAACTCAAAATGAAAAAATCAAATTTACCCTCCCGTTGCAATTTGGCCACGATGCGCTTGTTTTTCTTGCCACAAAGATGAAACTGGAAGCACAACGACAACACCGTGCGGGTGCGGCAGGCGCGGCCATCACCACGCTGAACCCCTACCTGGCCCACTAACTTCACAGGACATCACAGAAGGGGAGTTTACGGGAGGGCAAAGTTTCACCTACGAAATATTGCCGGAGGCCACTTGGGACGATGGTAAGCCGGTGACGGGCAGTGACTACGAGTTCACGCTCAAGGCACTTTTTAACCCAAAAATGCCCACGCAGCGCTTTCTGGGCTACGTGGAATTCGTGCGGGACATCAAAGTGGACGAGAGCAACCCGAAACAGTTCACGATTTTTACCAACAAAAAATATTTCCTCAACATGGAGGCCATCTCCCTCGCTGCCGGTGTTGCCCGGAGCATATTTATGACGAAGGTAGTTTGATGAAAAATTTGCCTTAAAGACCTCACCGATCCGGTAAAAGCCGCCCCGCTGGCAGCCGACCCCGCCCTCCAACAGTTCGCCGATGCGTATACGTCGCCGAAGTTCGCCCGTGAAATCAACGCTGGTTCTGGCCCCTACAAGCTGGCGGAGTGGGTGGACGACCAGCGTGTCGTCTTGGCCAAGAAGCAAAACTGGTGGGGCGAAAAGCTAGCCGGACAGTACCCGCTGCTGCAAGCCTACCCTGACACGATTATCTTCCTACCCATCGAAGACGATGTAGCTGCCATTGCCGCCATCAAAGATGAGAGCGTGGACATGGCGACGGAACTGAACGCCAAGCAGTTCACCGAACTTCGTCAGGTGGATTTTGTGCAAAAAATCTACAACTTCTTCACGCCGCCGACCTACACCTACTTCTCACGGCCATACAAAACCGCAACCCAAAACTGGCCGACAAACGGGTACGTCGGGCGCTGGCGCAATGCGTTGACATGGACATGGTGATAAAAGACCTGTACGACGGTCTCGCCGAGCGGGTGGTACGGCCTTTTTTCCAGATAAAAATACTATGATTCTTCGCTCAAGCCCATCCCCATGAACCTCGACGGAACTTCAAAATCACCGGATGACGCAGGGTGGTCGGATGGTGCACGCAAGCTGTTGGCTGATGCAGGTTGGAAGGACAGCAATGGCAACGGCACGGTGGATAAAACCATTGACGGAGCCGTGATGGAAATGAAGCTGCAATACCTTACACGACGGGCAGCACTTTTTCCGAAAACTTCTCACTGTTATTGAAAAGCAATGCCCAAAAGTTGGCATCGAAATAGAACCCAGTTGCCGTAGAGGCGAAAAGTTTTGGGTGAAAAAGTTGAAGAATGGCGAGTTTGAACTCGCAGCCCGTGGCGCAAACGCCCAGCCCGTGGCAGACGATCCTAAGCAACTCTGGCACACCGACAGCGCCGTACCCGGCGGCACCAACTACCCCCGCTTCGGCAACGCCGCTTCCGATGCCTTGATTGATGCCATCCAAAATGCACCGGACGAGGCCACTCGCACGAAGCTCTACAAGGATTTTCAACAGCTCATCTACAACGAACAGCCTGTCATTTTCCTCTTCAGCCCACAGGAGCGCATCGTCCTCCACCAGAGTTTCGAGCCAGTGGTAAACCGCCTCGGCATTTCGTTGCAGCATTTGAAATTGAAGAAATAGCGATTGTTAAATTGTTGGATTGCTTATTGTTGATTTGAGCCTGAAGCAATTTAGCACTTCAGCAATCCAACAATACTACCATGTTCCAATACCTCCTCAAGCGCACCTTGCTGTTCATCCCGACCCTCGTGTTGGTGAGCTTGCTGTCGTTTGGGTTGAGCAGGCTGGCGCCCGGTGACCCCGTTTCGCAATACTTGGGAGAAGATGCTTTTGGCAAATATTCGACGCCAAACGACCTCCTCGCTGCGGAAAATGGCTACGCCCAAGCTGCCGCCGACTTGCATTTGGACAAACCCGCCTTCTATTTTTCCATCACCTCCCAAGCCTACCCAGACACGCTGCACCGGGTGTTCATCGGCTTCCGCCGGGTGACGCTGGAAAAGCTTGCCGGGCAGTACGGCAACTGGCCGCTGGTGCAGGCTTGGTACAACAGCATCCGCTCATTCGACCTGAAACTGCTTGGCTTGCCAGACAGCCTTCGGGCAGCGGCCATCCCTGTCAAAAAGCCATTGCGAGAGCTTTACATAAGCCACCATGATGGGGTCAACAGCGCCCGGCTGAAGGAAATGGAGGCCGCCTTTGGCGAAAGCCCGGCACTGTCGGAAGCGCTCGGCACTGAATTTTTTACCCTAAAAAAAAACTACGAAACGCTGAAAAAGAGGCTACGCCCAGCAAGCTTGGCCCCAGCCTTCCATTGGTACGGCCTTGACAATCAATACCATACGTGGCTGATGGGCTTCGTGCGGGGCGATTTCGGCACCTCGCTTCACAAACGGCAAGCAGTAGCCAAGCAGGTGAAACCTGCATTGTTTTGGACACTGGTGGTCAATGTGCCGGCCATTTTTTTAGCCTTCTTGATTGCCGTGCCGTTGGGTACCTGGTCGGCGGTGAAACGAGGCCAGCGATTTGACAAAATCACCACTTCGGGTCTGTTCATGCTCTACTCAATGCCCGCGTTTTGGGTGGGCACGATGCTGCTCGTTTTTTCACCAACCGGGGTACGGCATGGACATTTTCCCCAGCAAATTTCCCGACGACATCCCTACCTCAGCTCCTTGGTGGAAGCAAATCTGGCTGGCAGTGCCGCACTTGCTGTTGCCAATTTTCTGTGTGACGTACCCATCAGTGGCCTACATTTCCAGGCAAGCGCGGGGTGGCATGGCCAACGTGCTGGGTCAGGACTACATACGCACCGCCCGTGCGAAGGGGCTGCCGGAGCGGGCAGTGATTTGGAAACACGGCTTTCGCAATGCGCTGTTCCCGCTCATCACGCTGTTTGCTTCAGTGCTGCCTGCAGCAATAGCGGGGTCGGTGGCCATCGAGGTCATCTTCGACATACCAGGCATGGGCCTGCTGACCTACGACGCCATTTTTCAAAAAGACTGGCCGATTGTTTTTACCGTGCTGATGCTCGGTTCGGTGCTCACGGTGGCGGGGATGTTGCTAGCGGATATTTTGTACGCATTTACCGACCCGAGGATTAAATATTAGTTTTGAGTTATCAAGTGTTTGAGTTCGATGCTCCAACTCGATACTCAATAACTCAAAACTCAAAACTCCCACATGTGGCCATCATACATTAAAGGATTTCATGCGTACTTGTTATTGGAGCGCTCCATGTCCGGCAACACCATCGAGGCGTACCTGCGGGACATTGGGAAGCTGGTGCAATACCTTGACTTACAGCGACTTGCCAAGGCAGAAACATTGCCCGAAGGGCAACTAAACCCTATGCGAAACCCCGGTGACCTAGCGCTGACGGACTTCCAAAAAATGCTAAAATGGCTCAACGAACTCGGCCTCGACGTGCGTTCGCAGGCCCGCCTGATTTCGGGCATCAAGGCGTTTTACCGCTACCTGCTCGTGGAGGACATTCTTCAAACAGACCCCACCGAAATGCTCGAAACACCCAAGCTCGACCGCAAGATACCGGAAGTGCTCAACTACGACGAAATTCAGCGGATGCTTGCCGCCATTGACCACAGCGACCCACTTGGCCTGCGCAACCGGGCCATGGTCGAAACGCTCTACGCCTGCGGCCTACGGGTGACGGAACTCATCAACTTGCGCATCTCCAACCTGCACTTCGACGTGGGGTTTGTGAAGGTGTTGGGCAAGAACGACAAGGAGCGCCTTGTGCCAATCGGTGAGGAGGCGGTGAAGCATATCGGCTTTTACGTGGAAGGCATGAGGCGGCATTTGAAAATCAAGAAGGACAACGAAAACGTGCTGTTCCTCAATCGTCGGGGCAGCAAGCTCACCCGCATCATGGTCTTTCTCATCATCAAAGACCTCGCAAAAAGGCGGGCATCGAGAAAACATCAGCCCGCACACCTTCCGGCACTCCTTTGCCACGCACCTCATCGAGGGCGGTGCCGACCTCAAAGCCGTGCAGGACATGCTGGGCCACGAGAGCATCACCACCACCGAGATTTACACCCACCTGGACACCGATTACCTAAAGGAGACGGTGTTGAATTTTCATCCGAGAAACGTCGAGATGCGGGGACGTTAACAGTTCGGCAGTTCGGCAGGGGGCAGTTGGCAGTCAGGTACTGCCACCACGGCCCTGACTGCCAACTGCCCCCTGACGAACTGACGAACTCAAAGCTGGTTTGTTAAACTTGGGCAAATGCAACATCTTTGGCCCCGCTTTGCGGAGTTTTTTATGAAAAAGGTCATTTGAAAATATCAACGCCAATAGCTACAGGACTGCCGAACTGGACTGCCACCTGCCACCTGCCGAACTGCCGAACTATTTTGCTGCTCGCCCTGTCCGTGTTCTTCGGCTGTGCCAACCCCATTCTACCGGAAGGCGGCCCAAAGGACCTTGACCCGCCGAAACTCGACTCCCTCCGCTCCACCCGAAACTTTCAAACCCGTTTCAAAAAACAGGACATTGTGCTGGCCTTCGATGAGTGGGTGGAGCTAAAAGATGTGTTCACACAAGTGGTTATTTCACCGCCGCTTGCCAAGCGCCCAGAAATCGTGCGGAGAAAAAAAACCATTCAGGTCATTTTCGATAAGGACGAGGTGCTGCGGGACAGCGCCACCTACGTCATCAACTTCGGGCAAGCCATCCGTGACATCACGGAGGGGAACGTGAACCCAATTCTGTTCGTCTTTTCCACTGGCGACTATATTGACTCACTATCGGTGGAAGGTAAAATCACCGATGCCTGGACGGGCAAACCAGTGGAAAAGACACTGTTCATGCTCTACGAGAACCTAGCCGATTCGGTGGTGCGCACGGAGCGCCCGTTCTATTTTGCGTTGACGGACAAGGAGGGCAGCTTCAAGGTGAACAACGTGAAATCGGGCAACTTCATGGTCGTGGCACTGAACGACCTGAACCTCAACTACCGCTTCGACAGCGATGCCGAGCAGGTGGGCTTCCTGGACAGCACGCTGGTGTTAGGAGAGGTAGTGCTCGACGGGTGCCGTGAAATTGGACTCTGTGCAGCAAGATAGCTTGGAAAACGACACCTCAGCCGTGGTCTGGACACTTTGCTACAACCTTCAAAACCAGCCAAGCCCCCTGTTCCGACGGTCAACCTCCGGCTTTTCGCAGAAGAAAAGCCCCTGTTTTTGCGAAGCAAAGAAGCCACGAAGTACGGGCAAGTGAAGCTCACTTTCAACCAGCCGCCGGGCGGGGCGAACGTCAGTTTCGACAGTGTAGGGCAGGTTGTGGTTTTTGAAAACGACAAGGACACGCTGCGGCTTTGGTACCACCATCCTATGCAGGACTCGGCGTGGAGGGTGTACGTGCAGCGAGACACCAGCGCGGATACGGTTTTGGTAAAAGCGGCCTTCGGGCAGGTTTTTTGGCGGGCGCAAAGCTCACGACCATCGTAAAACAGACTGGACAACCAATGAAAACTTTTCCCGGGTCAGCCACTCAGACTCCAGTTCACCCATCCGCTGGTCAGCTTCGACGCTACTCAAATCCGGCTGTTCGAAGACACTTCGAAGACCGTCGTTCAGCCCTCTGAGCATTGATTCTTTGGAACAGCGGAGTTTTATCGTGAATTTTCCGTGGAAAGAGGGCGTTGGTTACGAGCTGCAAATGCTGCCAGGAGGTGTCACCGACCTGTTCGGGTTGGGCTTTTCCGACAGCATCGTGCAGAAAATAACGGTCGGGCTGCGCAAGGACTACGGTACGCTGACGTTGAAAGTTACGCAGCTCGATACGGCCAAAGCATACGTGGTACACCTGCTGGACAAGCCCGACGCACCACTGCCAATAAAAATATGGACGGTGGCAAATGCAGTGGATTTTCAGGTGAAGGTTGACCTGCTGCCGCCCGCCACCTACGTTGTCGAGCTGATTGAAGACCTCGACCGCAACGGGCGCTGGACGACGGGCAGCTATGACCTGCATCGCCAACCGGAACGAGTGATTCGGAAAACGCTGGAGGAACTTCGGGCCAATTGGGAGTTGGAAGCAGGGGTGGTTGCGGAGTTTTGAAGGGTTTTGGGTTTCAGGGGCCCACCGAAACCCAATGAAACCTGAAACCGTCTTAAAACTGTTAAACCTTGTTTTGCGCTGGTTAAACCTGCGTTAAAGTATGGGCCGTTCGGGCAACCACCAACTCTTTAAATCGTTCATTGAGAGCAAGTTGCAAGGGTTTTTATCAAAAAGTTAATAAAATGCCTTTGTAACAAGGCCGCCAAGTTCGAGTCTTAACTTTCGCTGTGCAAAGAGAAAGACGTAATTTTGACGGCGTTCTTCAAATTCACTGAAATCAAAATCAAAAAAATCAATCATGGTTAAGAACACAATTTTCGCAATTCTATTCATCGCCGCTTTTGCTTTTAAGGCTGAAGCACAGCGCATCGCCTACGTGGACGTAAAAGTCATTCTGGAAAGCATTGACGAATACCAAAAAGCCCAGGACGAACTGGACCAAGTGGCCGCAACCTGGCGCCAAGAAATCGCCCAGGAATACGACAACATCAAGGGCCAGTACAACCGCTACCAAGCCGAACAAGTGCTGATGAGCGATGATGCCCGCCGCAAAAAAGAAGACGAAATCATGGAAATGGAAAAGAAAGTCCGTGAACTTCAAAAGGACAAATTCGGCCCAGATGGTGCCCTTTTCCAACGCCGCAAAGAACTTGTGCAGCCTATCCAAGACCGGGTGTACGCCGCCATCGAGGATTACGCCAGCGACAAGGGCTACGACTTCATCTTCGACAAAAGCAGCTCCGCCGGAATGCTCTTCGCCAGCCCCAGCTACGACAAAACTGGCGAGGTGCTGGAGAAGTTGAAGCGGAAATAGTTCGATTGCGGAATGCGGATTTGCGATTGCGGAGTACCCCCGAAACCCAATCCGAAATCCGAAATCCGCATTCCGCAATCAACTGGCCAACCTTTTTGCTAATTTTGCGCACTATTAACAAACGGAAAAACCGCTGCAACGGCGAAAGCGCCGGAGGCGAGTCATACCATGAAAAACTTTTCTAGTACAATGATTAAGACTTTCGTTAAAGCAGGTTTAATTACCGCAGTGCTCGCTTGCTTCGCCAACTTGGCACAAGCGCAGAAGTTCGGCTACGTCAACTCCGCTGCCATCCTCAGTGAATTGCCGGAGATGAAGCAGTTGCAATCCTCTTTGGAGGCATACCAGACCATTTTGAAGAAAGACGGCGAAGCAAAAGTTACCGCTTTTCAGCAAAAGCAGGATGCCGCCGCACAGAAAAAACAACGTGGCGAAATGACGCCGAAAGAAGAGGAGACCGTATCGGCAGACCTGCAAAAAATGCAGGAAGACCTTTACGCCTACGGCCAAAAAATGGAGGCCGACATGGCTGCCAAGCAGCAAAAGGAAATGGAGCCAATCCTTGCCAAGGTAAACACTGCCATACAAGATGTGGCCAAGGAGGGCAATTTCCAGTACATTTTTGATGCACAGTCGGGCGTGATTTTGTACGCCGACGAATCCAGCGACGTGACCAAGCTGGTGAAGGCGAAGCTGGGGATACAGTGATTTTTTAAGGAAAAAGGAAAAGTTTAAAGGAAAAGTGAGGGCTGCAAACTTCGCAAGTTGATTCGCCACTGACTTCTGTTAAGCTGAATACGACTTTTCCGACCATAAATTTTTCAAAAGCGGGGCGGCATAAATGCAGTCCCGCTTTTTTTTGCCTATAAGCCAATCTCCGCCCACCCGGTACGCTCCCACTTTGTACTTTTGCCTTTTTACTTTTTACTTCATAACGCATGGCAACTCCTAAATCCGTCGCATTCCATACCCTCGGCTGCAAGCTGAACTACTCGGAGACCTCCAGCATCGGTAGGCTCTTCGAGGATGCTGGCTATTCGGAGGTGAGCTTCGATGGGGGAGCCGACATCTACGTCATTAACACCTGCTCGGTGACGGACTTTGCCGACCGAAAGTGCCGCCAAATCGTTAGGCGGGCGCTGCGCAAATCACCGAACGCCAACGTGGTGGTGGTCGGCTGCTACGCCCAACTGAAGCCACAGGAAATCGCCGAGATACCCGGTGTGGACCTCGTGCTGGGTGCTTCCGAGAAATTCCGCATCCTCGACTTTGTGGACAACCTTTCCAAAGCGCCTGGCAAGGGCATGGTGCAAGCGGGCGAAGTCAGGGAGGCCAACACTTTCACCCACGCCTTCAGCTTTGGCGACCGTACCCGCTCCTTTCTCAAGGTGCAGGACGGCTGCGATTACAAATGCACCTTTTGCACCATCCCGTTGGCTCGTGGCAGCAGCCGCAGCGACACCGTGCAAAGCGTGGTGGCCAATGCCCAAAAAATAGCCAAAATGGGCGTGAAAGAAGTAGTGCTCACGGGCGTCAACATTGGCGACTTCGGCAACGGTACAGAGGTCATTCGAGGGGATGAAGCCTAAAAAAGAGGCGCTTTTTATTGACCTCATCAAAGAACTCGACAAGGTGCAGGGCATCGAGCGGTTCCGCATTTCGAGCATTGAGCCGAACCTCTGCAACGAGGAAATCATCGAGTTCGTGGCACAGAGCGAGCGGTTCATGCCGCACTTCCACATGCCCCTCCAGAGCGGCAACAACAAGCAATTGACCGCCATGCGCCGCCGATACCGTAGGGAACTGTACGCCGAGCGGGTGGCACTCATCAAGGAGCGGATGCCGCACTGCTGCATCGGGGTGGACGTCATCGTGGGCTTCCCCGGCGAGACGGAGGAGGACTTTCTGGAAACCTACCGCTTCCTCAATGAACTCGACGTATCGTACCTCCACGTGTTCACCTACTCAGAGCGCCCGAATACCCCGCCGCCGAAATGCCCGACCCAGTGCCGATGCAAACGCCGCAAGCGCAATGAGATGCTCACCAATTTGTCCGAAAAAGAAGCGCCATTTTTACCAAAATCATCTGGGGCAAACGAGGTTAGTGCTTTTGAGAACAGCACGGAGCCAGGCCGAATGTCGGGCTTCACGGACAATTATGTTCGGGTGGAATTGCCCTTGGAGGAAGCGGCCATCAACACCATTCAGCCCGTGCTGCTCCAAGCCGTTAATGCCGAGGGCCTGATGGAGGTTTTGGAAGTGGCGGCAGTTGGGGTTTGATTTTTTGAAAAAAAGGGCGCAGATTTGCCGCTTCGCTGAAAATCCAACGTGGAAGCGATACATTTGGATTTTGACAAATTCAAGATTGCCCGGCGAGGCATAAACCCATCTTTACAAAAACGCATCCTATGCCCCGATATTTCCATCCTTATTTTCATCTGCATGTTTGCTTCCTCCTTGCTGCTGAGGCGCAGAGCGATGAGCCATTGCCCCTCAAACGCCCAACGAGGTATATTCTGGGAAAAGCATCGAACGCCATGATTTCGACGAAAAAAATGGGAGGCGCTGAAGGACGGTATTGACTATTCCATTCCCAAGGAAAAAAAGAAAAAGGAGGCGGCAAAAAAGGAAAAGAAGCAAAAAGAAGTGGAGCTGCCAAGCCAGGGCCTGACCGGGTTTGGGCCAATATTAAAAATCGTTGGCATCGTCGTGCTTGTCGGCCTGCTGGTGCTGCTGATCGTAAAAATGGCCAGTGGCGAAAACCTCTTCGGCCCCAAAAACAGCAAGCTGAGACCCGCCGTCAGCCAAGCCGAACTGGACAAAATCGAGGAGAACCTGCACGAAGCCGAACTGAAAGACCCCATCCAGCGGGCCATTGCCGCTGGCAACTACCCAATGGCCGTGCGGCTGTACTACCTCGCCGTCCTGAAAGAGCTTTCGGTGAAAAACCATATCCGCTGGAAGCGGGACAAGACCAATGGGGCTTATTTGCGAGAACTGGCTGGTTCGCCGTTGTTCGGCACGGTACAGGAGGTCACGCTGATTTTGAGCGGGTCTGGTACGGGAAGGTGGACTTGGCCAAGCCGGATTTTGACCAACTGGAAGTAAAATTGAAAAAAGCGGTGGCCACAGCCAGCGCCTAAACCACAGTATCTTAAGTGTCAAAAAAACAGATACCCTATATTGTTGGTGCCGTGTTGCTGCTTTTGGCACTGCTTTTCTACTTTTAAAAGGCAGTGGCAAGACCAATTACAGTTGGCGAGAGCACTACGACCCCAATAGCAAAGACCCCTATGGCACCTACCTCGTGCGCAACCTCCTTGAAACGTACTATCCCGGCCAACCTTTTGAAGTGGTGATGGACAGCCTCGGTGAGCGGCTCGATTCCGGCATTTTCATTTACGTCGGCAACGAGTTTTCGCTCGACTCACTGACGCTCAACCAGCTGCTGCGTTTTGTGGAGCGCGGCAACCAAGCTTTCATCGCTTGTTCCTACATCCCACAGGGCTTGCTGGATTCGTTGAACGATGAGGCCTGCGTCAGTTCCGACTCCTACGGCGAAGATTCCCCCGTTTTCAACGGTAGTCTCTACCACGTTACGGATACTGTCGTGAGCAGAACTTCCAGCATCCATCACTGGCCGACACAATGCCTACCAACTCAAGCGCTTGTTCCTGCGCCAACCCGTTATGTACGAGTGGACTTTTTGTGCCAGAAGAATACCTCTGCGAGGAGCAAACCACCTTCGCCTCGCTCGGCCTCATCAACGGAGAGAACACCAATTTCATGAGCGCTGCCTACGGAAAGGCGAGTTCCTGCTGGCCACAACGCCCTTGGCTTTCACCAACCTGCACCTCGTAGAAAAGCGAGGATTGGAGTATGCTTCCAAGGCTTTTCACACCTGAGTGCAGACCCAATTTATTGGGATGAGCGGGCCTACGACCCCTTCAACGACATGGCTGGCGGCAACTCCGACAAGGAAAGTCCGCTCAAGCACATCCTGTCCCAGCCAGCGCTTGCTTGGGCATGGTATATTTTGTTGGGCATGGCCGTTTTACCTCATTTTTCGGGCGAAATGGCGGCAGCGGGTGATACCCGTGCTGGAGAAAAACGCAAACACTTCGTTGAATTCATCGGCACCATCGGCAGGTTGTTTTTATCCAAAACAACCACCGCCAACTCGCCACCAAAAGATGCGGCTCTTCCTGATTTTCGTGCGGGAACGCTATCACCTGCCCAGCAAAGAACTGAACGAGCAGTTCGCCAAGGGCCTTGCCGTCCGCTCCGATATACCGGAGGAGCATATCAACAAAATCATCAACCTCAACCTTAACATCAACAATTCTGGCTTCCTCTCTGAAGACACCTTGGTTGATTTTCACCGCCTGATGGAGCGGTTTTATCGGGAATGTAGGTGAATTTGGGTATTGGGCTATTGGGATATTGGGATATTGAGTGACTTTGGAAGTGCCAAATAATACCCCAATAACTCAATAACTCAATATCAATCCTTAATCGCTTTCGCAAAAAACGCCTCGACCTCCTCGCTTTTCATGGGTTTTAGCGGCCTCACCAAGCGGAAGCCGACATGCGGTGAGTCGGGATTCCACCAGCGGCTTTTCGGGATTTGCGGGTCACGGGCCTGCCAGCGTGGCTCCGATTTTTTGCGGGCGGAGCAGGTGCAGTCCGAGGCATTGCTGTCATAGGAGCCGCCCTTCACGGTGCGGGAGTGGCGTTTTGTCGGCTCCACCCAAGGATTTGTGGCGGGGTTGCCTTGGAGGTTTTGCAGGTAGGTTTCATCGTAGGAATCGAGCGTCCACTCCATCACGTTTCCGAGCATGTCGTAGAGACCCAGTGCATTTGGCTTTTTGCGCCAGTTCGTGGTATTTTTCAAAGCTGTTATCGTAAAACCAAGCATCCTCGCTTAATTCGTGGCTCAACTGCCAACTGCCAACCGCCGAACTGCCAAACTTAAAGGCGCAGGCATACTCCCACTCTGCCTCGGTCGGCAAGCGATAGAAGTTCCCCGTTTTTTCATACAGCCATTTGCAGTAGCGAAGCGCCGCTTGTTGGGTCATGCTCACCGCCGGGAAGCCTGACTTGCCCATGCCGTAGGTGTAGTCAATGTACTGTGGCGTGGGGCGGCTGATGGCGTCGGACTTGTAGGTTTGGGTCGGGTGCGCCGTGGAGTCCGTATCGTATTGTTTTTGGTAAAAAATGATGAACTCGTCATAGCCGACCTCCGTTGTGCCTATCCAGAAGCTGTCGAGCTTGACTTGGCGTTGTGGCTGTTCGTTCGTGGGCCCATTTCACTGCCCATCGTGAAAGTACCGCCGGGCACGAGGCTAAGTTGAAGTTGACTTTCGAGCCGGGATGCGTTCGGTTTTGGTAGAGGTTTGGGCGGCAGTTTTTCACCGAAAAAAGCGCCAACGCAATGATGGCGAGGGTTTTGAAGAAATGGTTCATGCTTGTTTTTTGTAAAAAATTGAGTTCGTGGGCAAAAGTAGGGAAAGATAAAAATAGCTGGCGAAAGTCCTGAACTTCAGCGAGCGGCATGGAACACTTTCTTTCCGTAAGTTTGCCAATAAATCACACCGAATGGCTGACAGCTTTCAACAAAATAAAGCGCCTCGAACTGGAAAACTTGACCTGCTTCGCAGGTCGGATTTTTCGACGGGCATCAACGTCATCATCAGGAGAACGGGACGGGAAGACGAAAGTGCGAACTTTTGCATCAGAATTTCAAAACAATCTTCCATAAAAATTTAAGCGTCATGAAAATCACCCGACCGCTACAGCTACATTTGCCATGCTGCTTTTTAGCGCTGGGCTTCGCCCAAAATCACCCAAACCATCCGGGGCAATGTCCTCGACCAGCAATCTGACGTGCCACTCATCGGCGTCACCATCGAACTGCTCGATGCGCCAGAGGCCTACTGGCCACAGGCACGGTACTTTCGCACTGCCCGAGCGTCCGCCCGTGGGCAAGCAGACCCTGCGTTTCAGCTACATCGGATACGAGGGCGTAACGATCCCGAACGTAGTGGTCACGGCGGGCAAGGAGGTTTTCTTGGAAGTCAAAATGACCGAGTCGTACACCCAACTTTGAACGAGGTCGTCGTGACGGCCCAAGTGGATCAAGGACAGGGCTGGGAACGAACTGGCCACGATCAGTGCCTGACAATTTTCGCTGGAGGAAGTTACCCGTTATTCCGGTGCCCGCAACGATGCCTCTCAGATGGCGCCAACTTCGCCGGGGTGACTCGCCGACTGACAGCACCAACGCGACATCTGCGTGGTGCGGGGCAACTCGCCCACCGGCCTGTCTGGCGCATGGAAGGAGTTGCTTTCGAACCCCAACCACTACTCCACCCTCGGCAGCACGGGCAGTCCAGTGAGCGCCCTGAACACCAACCTGCTGAAAAACAGCGACTTTCTCACCCCAGCATTCCCCTGCCGAATACGGAAAACGCCCTCTCCGGTGTGTTCGACATCGAATTGCGGAGCGGCAACAAAGAAAACCACGAGTACACCTTCCAGCGTTAGGCGTTCAGCGGCTGGAGGCGATACCGGAATACTTTGGAAAGGAAAGGAAAGAAAGCCAAAGTGAGGGTGGGGTGCTTACCTCGTCGGCTATCGCCACTCGTTTGAGGAACTGGCTGTTGGAAGCCGGGATGAACATCGGTACGACAGCGACGCCAAAATACCAAGGACTTATCGTTCAAAGTGGATTTTGCCAAAACCAAGTTCGGCATTTCAGCCTGTTCGGCATCGGCGGCCTGAGCACGATTGACTTCATCGGCAAAGATTGTCGGCGGAGGATTTTCAGGAGAAACTGACCAGAACAGCTACGTGACCTCGCAGGTGGGCATCCTCGGCCTGACCCACCGCCTGCTGCTCAACGAGACGACCTACCTGCGCACGACCATCGCCGCCTCCAATTCCGGTAACACCTACAACGAGGAGCGGGTACTGGAAGACCAGAGCATCCGCACGCCACTTGGAGGTCGGACGACGTGAACCGCTACACGATTTCCAGCCTCTTGAACAAAATTCAGCGCCCGGCACACGCTTCGCACGGGCGCGATTGGCGAAATTTTTAACGTAAAAAACAGTGTGCGTGACCGGGAGGCTCGACCCGACTGGGTGACGCTCCGTGACTTCGACGGCAACCTCGGCCTGCTGGAAGCCTATGTGCAATCGCAGTACCGCCTGAGTGAAAGTTCACGCTGAACTCCCAGACCGCATGGGCAGTACCTGACTTTCAACGAAATCCTGGGCGGTGACCACGCCTTGCCCTCAATTTTCACCTCACGGAAACCAAACCCTGAACCTCGGCTACGGCCTGCACAGCCAAATGCAGCCCCTGCCAATGTACTTCCTGCAAGTGCCACAGCCCGATGGTAGCTACCTGCGCACGAACGAAAATCGAATTCACCCGCAGCCATCAATTTGTGTTGGGTTACGATGTGAAAGTGGGCGGCGACTGGCGTGATCAAGGTCGAGACCTACTACCAACCTGGCAACGTGCCAGTTGAGAGCGTCTCCGGCAGCTTTTCAATGCTGAACGCTGGCGCCGATTTCGCCTTTCCCGAGGAGCACTTCCTCGTGAACGAAGGCACTTTTCTTGGCGGGCAAGGAAGTTAAAATCGGAAAGGACAAGCGCAACGCCCTGACTTTTGACACTAAGTTCACGACGGCGGGCGGGCGTTTTTACACCCCGATTGACCTAGCGGCGAGCATTGCCGAAGGCAAACAAGTTTTTCAAGAGGACAAAGCATACGGTGAGCGGATTGACTCGTACTTCGCTGGGACGTGAGTTTGGCTACCGCCTGAACAGAAAAAGCGGAAACTGTCACAGCAGTTTTTCCTCGATTTCCAAAATGTGACGAATCATGAAAACGTGTTCACCTACCGTTTCAACAGGGAGAAGGGCGAGGTGCAGCAGGTGAACCAAATTGGATTCTTCCCGGATTTGCTGTGGCGGGTGCAAGTTTTGAAGGTATGGAGGGTATGAGGTATGGAGGTCTCGCCGGCTCCGTGGCCCCATACCTCCAACCTCAAGCCTACTCACTTCGGATAGAAGCAAAATCTTTCCCGGGATGTGGCACCTGGTACCCTGCTGTAATAAAGAGGGGTTCCATCGGCATCAAAGCAAATGCCCTCCTGGCTGGCCATGGACACTTTTTTTAAGGCGTTCGAGGTGCAGGATTTTACCCCTTGAGTCGAGTACGAGCAGGGTGTTGCCACGGGCGAAGCGACGAAAAACTCCCCTTTTTTGGGTGGATGGCATGCCAGACGGGCTGAACTTCAATTCTGCTTCTTCTGGCGTGAAGCTGCGTTCCAGCTTTTTGTCGGCCTCGGTTTCGCCACTGGTTTTTAGAAAATCTTCCAAGTCGGGCAGTGTGAGCAAGTAGGCAGGCGTTTCTGAAACGGTCCTGGTTGCGAGGTCGAAGGCATTAAATGGTCCTTTGAATGCAGCTCCATCGCCGCTTGCGCCTTTGCCCTTGCAGCCGAGCAGCAGGTGGTTGCTTTTGGCGTCGTAGGCGAGGCCCTCCACGTCGTTTTCTTTGTTCAAAAACGACTTGAAGCTCTGGACTTAGGTTGGCGCTTACATTTTTACCTGATAAAGCGTACCGTTACTCTTGCTCACCCAAGCGTCGTCCCCACGATTTCGAGACCCTCATAGTCACCTATCCCGAATTCAATTCTCGATTTTATCGTTCCGTTCGATTTGTCCAACAAAAAAATGATGCCCTTCCTACAATCGTTGACGGCAGCGAGCATCTGGCCGTCTCTCGTAAGGCTAATCCCCGATATTTCCTTCAACTCGTTGGGCATATCGAACGCTAAATCGGGGTGGTCGAGGTGGTAGGGAAAGGGGGGGTGGTCGCAAATGAATGTTGGTACTGAACCATTGTGGAAGGCAAACCAACTGGCAAAAAAGGCCAAGCATCAAGATTTGAGACATGGGTGTGTATTTATTTGTGGAAAACAATTTGGGGTGTAAAACTACGGGGCTTTGGTGCTGATAGTTGCCAGATGATGGCGGTGCGTTATTAAACGTTCTTTTTCTAGGGTTTTGTATTCGAAGCTTGGCGGCTATAACCTTGTGACGAAGGGAAAAAAGTCGCACCCAGAAGGTGCGATTGCCATAAAACTCATAACGGGGAATAAACTAAAAAATCTTTGTGGCTTGGGGTTGGTAAATGGCTTTGATTGAACAACCTCGAATAACTCTCGGAGTTTACAGAAAGAGGAAATAACAGAGGAAGCATTATTTTCTATCGGTTTTAACAATCGAATAACAGAAGGCATGCCAGTATGGACATCGTGAAGGTGCAGGGTCAGCACCAAAGCCAAATGGAGGACTTCGTGGCAGCCGGATGAACCGCTCGAAATCAGGTGGGGTTCCTGAAAAACG
>JADJYH010000023.1 GCA_016719855.1 Saprospiraceae bacterium
CCTCTTCAGCTTATTGACCTTGTTAGCCCAAATCCTAAAAAATAATATTCCTGAAACTGTATTATCCATTCATTTTTCACCTGCTAAATCCTTTCTAACATGAACAGGAAGCACCCATTTTTCAGACTTTCGGCGAACCTGCTGTTTGCCACACTGATTACCTTTTTGTTTGCTGCAACGGCAAAGACGGGCAATAGAATCCGAACCGGTCGTGCGGATATACCTGAAACTTATGACATTGACGACTTTACCGGAGAGGTTACCCTGCGCACCGACTGTGAGGCACCGACATACATTGGGGAATACGAAGGCATAGATGGCCTTTAACCATTGGGACGATATCTGCGAGACTTGGGATTGCGATGGCAACCGCCAGTCACCCGTCAACATCGTTCCACCACTTAACCGCACCCTTGCAAACTGCTCCAATTTTTTCGGAAAAACACCATACCAACATCGTGAACAACGGTGCCACCATCAGTACAATGATTGACCAAGACCCAAACGCAGGCAGCTTTATCTGGCTGAACGGACAGAAGTATTACTTGCTCCACCTTCACTTTCATGCAGCCTCCGTAACTAACGGTGAACGGAGAGCATTACCCCGTTGAAATCCACTTCGTACACCGCAACCCTACCACTGGACAGCTTGCAGTCGTGGGCGTGTTGGTGGAAGAGGGAGATGAGAATCCCTTCTTCGAGACATCAGCGATAAGTGGCCACACCACGAGGGCAACTATACCACTCCCAGTACCACAATCCGAACGTGTTGATGCCGCAGGCTACAACAATTCAAGCACCGCACATTTTGGTGGTACGATGGCTCACTGACCACGCCCCCATGTTCGAAATCGTCAATTGGATGGTTTGGTCATCAACGATTGAGGCTTCACACGAGCAACTTGAGGAGATGGAAGCCATCTTGCACAACTACCGTCCGTATTGCCATTGGGTGCGAGGCTGGTAAAAGCGCAATAACCATATTGACCAGCAAAAGGATTGGCGCCAATTTCTTTGATTGGCGCTACTTTCAAAGCAAACTTCGACCCTGCCATTGGTTTTGGCAGGGTCGAATTATTTTATGGATTCGTGAAATCTTGCTGACAGTGTTTCAATTTGTTCCGAATCAACCTAGTTTTACCCGCATGATAAACGACTACCTGCAAAGCACCCGAAAGCAGTTTGAATACTACAAACTGCTCGGCGAAAAGACCTTCGCCCAACTCACCGACGAGCAGCTTTTCTGGCAATACAACGCAGAGAGCAACAGCATCGCCACCATCGTCAAGCACCTCTGGGGCAACATGCTTTCCGCTGGACCGGACTTCCTCACCACCGACGGCGAAAGGATTGGCGGCAGCGGAGGCCGAATTCGAAAACGACCTGCAAAGTCGGGAGGAACTCATGGCCAAATGGAACGAGGGCTGGGACTGCTTTTCCAAGCTTTGGATTCCGTGAACGAAAGCAATTTCAACACCATCATCTACATCCGAAACCAAGGGCACAGCACCAACGAGGCCATCAATCGGCAGTTCTAGCGCACTACCGTACCACATCGGGCAAATCGTGTTCATCGGCAAGATGATGAAGGATGCGACTGGGAACACTTTTCCATCCTTCCTCGTGGTGGTACGCAACAGTACAATGCGGCGAAATTCGAACCCAGCCAAGGGCCCTATTTCACGGAGGAGTTTCACGAGAGCGTGAGAAAAGAAGAGAGAGTGAGATGTGAGCCTTCACTTGTCCCTCATTCTCCACGCTCTCACCCGCTCACGTCTCTCACCCTCTTAAAACCAATACCCCAAATTAAAATAAACCGCCGCCCTCGTTCGATTGCCCGTAGGTCAATTCAATCGGCCCCAGCACCGTGTCAATGCCGTAGCCAAGGCCGAAGCTGCAGATGGCACGTTTCCCTTTTTCAAACGCATTTTGGGTAGGCAGCGTTGCCTTGGTCAGGTATTGGTTTTTGAAAAACGACGTTGCCAGTACAGGCTGCCAAATGCCAGCCTCGTGGCCGCCAATTCTCCCAAACTCAGCCCAATAAACGGCTTAAATTGTTGATGAGGTTCAGGTTGTTGCCGCCAATATAGTAGCGGTAGGGCGAGGCTACTTCGCCCAAAGGCCACCCACCGAGACGGACGCCCCGCCCGTCGCCCGTTCGCCCAACTCCTTGACAGCGAGGAAGTTGAGGTCGAGGTTGTAGCCAAATTTGCCCTTCGAATCTTCGTCGCCAGCGAACACCGCCGCCGGAAAAGTGACCCGCCCGAACAGCGAGGTCAACGTCCCATTTCGAGGAAAATAACGTCGGTCACGGGTGTCTTTTTGAAAAAAGTGGCCGCCGTGAGGTACAGCCCTTTTTCATCGAAATAGGGCGCATCGGCAACGCTGCCCTGCACTTGGTCGGTGCTGAACTCGTAATATTTTATTTCAGTACTGATGCCGAATGCGTGGTCACTGCCAGCCATAAGTTGGACGTATGCCCTCGTTGGAGAAGTCAAGGAAGCTAAACACCAACCGGTCAATCTTACTGCCATCGGGGAGCAGGAGCGGATTGGGCAGGCGGAAGCGAACATTGTTGAAGTTCAGGCGGCTGTTCACCCCAAAATCAGGCAGTGCGCCACGGTCAACGTAGTAGTAAAAATTGTAGCGGAAGCGGTCACCGAGAATCAAATCCAGCGACGCGATGGAGTTTTCGATAAGGAGGTTTTGGAAAGTGGCGTTGAGCAAAACGCTGCTTCGGTATCTCGTTGTCGTAATGCAGCGCTGCCGGAATCGGCGGTCGTAGCCAGTCCTCGTGTGTGGATTCAGGTTCAGGCCGTAACGGTCATCTTCTGTTTTAAAGCATTGATAATCAATGAACTGGTAAGTACCAGCGCCATAAAGGTTGGTGATGCCAGTGTAAAAATCCTCTCTGAAAGCAGCCCCGGCAGTTCACCTGGGAAGTTGCGCAGAATGGCCTGAGCGGTTGATTTTTGGATTTTTTGGAACAAAGACGGTGTCAAATTTCCAGGGATTCACCGTGGCTTGCGGCAGGTGGCGGGTTGGTTGCGGGTGATTTTTTTTGCCGCTCCGCAATGGCCGTCAGCACCTCCCAAAGTTCCGTGCCGGACGCTCGCCCCGGTTCATCAGCGTGTCGGCCTGCCCGAAATCCGTCAGGCCGATGCCCACCACGTCGGGGCAGATGAGCACGTCGCAGTATTGCAGTTGCTCCTCCGAATTGGCGTTCATCTGGAACGACCCGATTTGGGTGAGGAATTTTTCGAGCGAATTGAGTTCGTTGCGGCCGAGCAGCCCCTTCCTCCACGTTCACGCCGATGACGAGGTCCATGCCCCGTTCCTTCACCTCCTTGGCGGGAAGTTGTTGACGATACCATCAGCCAGCAGTCGGTAGTTGATTTCGACGGGTGCAATCAGGCCAGGAAGGCACCGCTAGCCCGCATGGACAAGGCCAGGTTTCGCGGTCGAGCATGACGCTCTCGCCCGTGCTCACGTCGGTGCCGGTGCAAAAAAACGGGATGGGCAATTTGGCTGAAATCGGTGACAAAACAGTCCCGCCGTTAGGCGGCTGAGGAGGTTGTAAACGAATTGGCCATCGGAATAGGCCAGCGGTAGGCCCACTTTGCCGTCTTTCACGGTGAGCGTGAAGGCGTATTTTTCGCCATTGAGTTTTTCAAAAATGGGCGTCACCTCCCTCGGAATCTCGTCTTCGAGCAAGGCGGCCATGTCGGTGCTTTTCAGGATGCTGTCCAGTTCCGCCGCCGACCAGCCGCTGGCGTGCAGCCCACCCACGATGGCCCATGCTCGCCCCACCGATGTAGTCAATGCGGATGCCCGCTTCTTCCAGGACCTTGAGCACGCCCACGTGGGCATAGCCCTTTGCACCGCCGCCACTCAGCACCAGGCCGACCCGGTAAGGATGCGGTTCTGCGTTTTGCGCCAGCGAAAAAAAACTGGAAAGCAGGCAAATGGCAATGGAGAGTGTTTTGATTTTCATGTTTGATTTTTGGTGAAGCTTTGTGGCGGCTTCGCAAAAATAGGTCAAACGCAGGAACGAAACCAAGTCGTACTTTTGCAAAAAAACAAAGACACCGATGTTAAAAATCCTCGCATTTCTCCTCATAGGCTTGTTTGTTGCCATGCTGTTTGTCAATGTCTATTTTCGGGCAAAAGTGCTCAAGACCTACAAGCGGCTGGTACAAAACCGGGTGGAGTTCGGCGCTGCGCACCTGTTTAACCGAAAAAAAATGGAGGCGGAGGTGCTGCCAAAATACCCCACATGCGGCAGGACATCCTCGATTTTTCCAACCACATGCAGTATTCCATGAAGATGGCGTCGGTGCTCATTGCGCTGATTACGCTGTTCGGTGCGGTGCTGATGTACTTTCGGTAATTGCTGGTTGTTAAATTGTTGGATTGTTCCCGAATGCGACAGCTAACAATTCAGCGATTCACCAATTCAGCAATTCAACGATAATGAAAATTTTAGCAATTTTCATGGCTGTCACTCTTTTCCTTTCCGGCTGCTTCGAAATCCGGGAGGAGGTGAACATGAAGGCCGACGGCAGCGGCGAGGTATCGTTCGTGGTGAACCTGAGCCAGAGCAAGGACAACGTGGCCAAGTACATGGCGATGGGGTCGGTGGAGGGTTACAAAGTGCCAAAAAAAGAAGAGGTCGAGGCTTCGCTGGCCAAAATCAAAAGCATGATGGGCGCTGTGCCGGGCATGTCCGCCGTGATGACGAAGAGCGACTGGTCGAACTACATTTTCACGGTCAGTGGGCGGTTTGCGCACGTGGAAGCACTTAACAAGGCGATGGAACTGGTGGCGAAAGAATACGACAAAGGAGGGCAAGCACGCCGCTTCCGGCAAGTTGGGTTTTGGGTACAACAACGGCCAGTTCAGGCGGTTTTCGAGCTACCCGTCCAAGGCCAAGGAGTTTGGGGAACTGCCGTCCATGCAGCGCTACGTGCTGGAATCGGCGACGATAACCAGCATCTACCGCTTCGACCGGAGCATTCGAAAAGTGGGCCACCCGAAGGCGCAGGTATCGCCCAGCGGTAAGGCCGTCATGCTCACCTTGCCCATTTCCGAACTGATGAAAGGCACGGCGACGTTGTCGGATACGGTGACTTTTAATGGTAAAATGTTTGAATTGAAAATTGAGAATGGGCTGCCAAACCTTGCAACTCATTGCCTAAGCAGCCGTTTTGCTGTATGTTTGACGGAAACCAAACCTGACCCAATCACTATTTTAATTCCCAACGCTTTTCAAAATCCAACAATCAATGAAAATTCATAAAAAAGCTCACCAAAATGCAGCCTGCATTCCTTAAAAACACCTTGTTATGCTGCTTTTTTGTCGCTTGCAAGATTTTGCCGAAGGCCAAACCGCCCTGAAATACGTGCCATCCACTGCAGATGTGGTGATGACGGTCAACCTCCAGAACCTCGACAAAAAGGTGAACCTGGCCCAGCTCCAGCAATACGATTTTTACCAGGCGATGCTCAAGGAAATGAACAAAACGCCTGGGCTGGAAAACGATACGAGCAAGCAGGAGTACTTGGGCAAACTCCTCACCGACCCTGTCAGTCTTGGCTTTGATACCAAGGAGCCTTTTTATTTTTCGTGGAAAAAGTTGGGTTCGATACCTACCTGACTTTCGTGCAGAAAATGGGCGACAAGGTGCGCTACGAGTCTGCCGTTCAAGTCCTGAAAAAGGAAGAATACCTACCAAACTTGACCGAACAGGAAGCCCATAAAATATGGCAGAAAGGCGACGAGCTTTTTGCCTGGAACGAGGAGGTCGTTATCAACGTCATCCGGCAGGCAGGCATCAACCCCGACGTCAACAACTGGGACTACGGCGATGCAGGAGGCTGGGAAGACCCTGTTTTGCTCGACTCCGCTGATGTGGAGGAAGGCACTGATTGGGAGGAAACTATTGAACAGGACACGCCAATCATCGAGCAGGAGGAAGTGGTGGAGGAGGTCACGCCCATGCCGGAAGCCGACACACTTCAGTACGAGGAATACGATGAATTTGATTTCGATGGTCTCGAATGGGCGTTAACACCAGACACCGCTGCGTATGCGTGGGCAATGAAGGTGCTGAACAAGGATTTTTTGCAGCCCATCACCCGCAACGACCGCTACGCAATGGCCAAGGGCAAAACGGACGACGTGCATTTTTGGATTGACTACGGCTTTTTTACCGAAAGCATTCCAAAGTCGGAGTCTGGGTAGCCTATCCACCCACGGCCATTTACCCCCAAATGGCTTTGCCCAAGCAATGGGTGGCATGATGGACGTGTTCTACGGCGACACCTACCTCTCGATGGGCCTCAACTTCGAGAACGGGCGCATGGCCATCCGCAGCCAGATGTTTTTCAACGATGACATGAAAAAGTTTTACAGCCGGGCGCTGGATACGAAGTTCAACAAAAAATTCCTGCGCTACGTGAAGGGCGGCGACGAGATGTTCGGCTATTTTTACCTCAACTACAATATCAAAAACACCATCGAGGAGAGCAAAGCCCTGCTCTACAAGATGTTCGCTGCCACGCCGCAGTACGGCGAAATGGCTGCCGACATGATGAAAATACTGGGCATTTTCATTGACGAGGACGCCGTTGGCAACCTGCTCAAAGGCGACCTGATGCTGGCCGTCTCTGGCATCCAGACCGTGGCGGTGACCTCCCAGACCTACGACTACGACGCGGATTTCAACTTCACCACAAAGGACACCACCATGATGAAGGAGATGCCCATTTTCACCGCCCTCGCCTCCTACGGCGGTGGCAAGGACATCCAAAAATTCATTGACCTCGGCCTGCACAGCAAGGTGCTGACCCAAGAGGGCAGCTTCTACCGGATGGCGCTGCCGGGCATGGACGGCATGGAGTTTTTTCTGGCAAAGCACGACGGACTGCTCATTTTTACCAACAACGCCTACCTCATGCGCCAGAACTTGGAGAACGGCTTCGCCAAAAAACTGCGTTTGCCGAAGAACCACAAAAAACGCCTGTGCGAGAATGCCTCGGTGGTTTATTGGAACATCCCCAACACCCTCCGGGCAGCAGCGGGCAGCCAGTCAGACAGCAACATCGGCATGATGGGCTACCTGAACAACATCGGCAAGGAATTTAACAGCATGGAAATGACTTCTTCGAAAAAAGTGGGCAATTCGGTGGACAGCGAAATGTTCCTCAACATGACCAACAAAGACACCAATGCGCTCCAGCAGTTTTTCAACTTCGTGAACGACATTTATCTGGAGGTGATTGGAGGGGCGAAGATTTGAGGAGAATGGAGAATGGAGAATTGAAAATTGAGAATTACTCCTCACCTTCATTCTCCATTCTCCATTTTCAATTAAAAAGATGCAGTACCTCCAACACGTTCAATCCATTTTTCTGGAAAAAGGCGATCCCGAAACGGCCCAAGGCCAGATGCGGTACATGCGCAACCAGTTCGAGTTCTACGGCCTGAAGGCAGGGCGCTGGATGGAGCTTTCCAAGGAAATTTTTAAGGAAAAAGGCATCCTGGAAGGCGAGGAACTGAAGGCACTGGTCCGGTTTTGTTTCGAAGACGTTCATCGGGAACTGCACTACTTCGCCCTCGAAATGGTGCAAAAAACACTGAAAAAACAGCCCGCCGAATTCATTGACTTCCTTGAAGAACTCATCATTACCAAAAGTTGGTGGGACACGGTGGACTGGCTGGCCAAGCTCGTGGGCATCCATTTCAAAAGCACCCGCAGCTCATTGTGCCAACAACTGAGCGGTGGATGGCCTCCCGCAATTTCTGGTTGCAGCGCGTCTGCCTCATCTTCCAACTGACTTATCGCGACAAAACGGATTTCGATTTGATGAAAAAATACATCCTCCAATTGGCAAGTTCGAAGGAGTTTTTCCTGCAAAAAGGGGCTGGTTGGGCATTGCGCCAGCACTCCCGCACCGACCCGCAAGGCGTCACCGATTTTGTCCAAGAAAACCCCCAACTCGCACCGCTTACCAAACGGGAAGCACTGCGGCTAATTGAAAATTAAGTTATTGGGTTATTGAGATATTTCAATAGCCCAATACCTAATAGCTCAATAACAAATCAAAGACCATGACCGCATCCAAAGAAAACCTCAATGTCCAGAAGCTCGTGGTGGGTGTTGGTCTGGTGCTTTTCGTCATTAAAATTGTGGCTTGGTACATCACGTCTTCCGTCGCCATCCTCACCGATGCGCTGGAGAGCACGGTGAACGTGGTGGCCAGTTTCATCGGCCTTTACAGCCTGATTTTGTCGGCAAAACCACGGGACACGGAACACCCCTACGGTCACGGCAAGGTCGAGTTTATCTCGGCAGGCATTGAGGCGCATTGATTGCGGTCGCTGGATTGGTCATCATCTACGAGGCCATCAACAACCTCCAGCACCCGCATGAAATCGGCAGTTTGGATTTTGGCATCCTGCTCGTGGCGGTAGCGGCGGCAGTCAATTTTGGGGTGGGCTTCCTTGCTGTTAAACGTGGGAGGAAAAACAACTCGCTCGCCCTCATCGCCAGCGGCACTCACCTGAAATCGGATACTTACTACTCCATCGGCATCATTGCCGGGCTGGTGCTGATGCGCTTCACTGGCTGGGCTTGGGTGGACAGCGTGGTGGCACTGATTTTTGCGTTCGTTATCATTTTCACGGGCCTGAAAATCGTGCGAAGCTCCATCGCTGGCATCATGGACGAGGTGGACGAGGAGTTGCTGAAAAATTGTGGCCACCCTCAACGAACACCGGGAGGAGAACTGGGTGGACGTCCACAACCTCCGCATCATCAAGTACGGCAGCGTGCTGCACCTGGATTTCCATTTCACGGTGCCCTGGTACCTGAATGTTCACCAAGCCCATGTCGAAGTGGACAAAGTTGATCGATTGGTCAAGGAAAAATTTGGCGAAAGCGTGGAGATGTTCGTACACACGGATGGCTGCCTCGATTTTTCCTGCCAGATTTGCTCCAAGCAGGATTGCCCGGAGCGGAAGGCCGCATTTGCGTTGTGCTGCCGGGCGAGGGAGGCGAGCTCTTCGTTCCAGCAGAGGGCGGCGCGGATGCCCTGGTGTTTGTTGGCGGTCATGGCCACGCCGTTGCCGCTGCCGCAAAGCACGATGCCAAGTTCGGCCTTTCCCGTTCCACTGCCTCGGCAGTGGGGTGGACGAAAATCTGGGTAATCCACTGATTGAGAGGAGTTTGTGCCAAAGTCAAGTACTTCATGGCCTTGCTTTTTCAACGAAGCAATGATGGTGTCTTTGTAAGGAAACCCTGCGTGGTCGCAACCGATTGCTATTTTCATGATAATGAGTTATTGAGTTATTGAGTTATTGGGTTATTGGGTTATTGGGTTAAAATTCTGCAAATAACCCAATCGCCCAATAACTCAATAACCTGTTTCCGTATTCCAAATTTCCCAGGTTCGTTCCGCCTGCAAATATAGCATGGAAAGTCCGTTTTGTATGGGACACCCGGCGGCTTCGGCGAGGGCGAGGAAGCGAGTTTTTTCTGGGTTGTAAACAAGGTCGTAGAAGTAATGGGCGGGTGTGGCCAACTCGTAAGGTATTGGTGGGCAGGCATTTAGGTTTGGTGCCATGCCAAGCGGTGTGGTGTTGATGACAAGGTGATGGGACTGAAATATTTCCGGCGAAATAGTCTCGTAAACAATTTTTTGGGCCAGGCTGCCGGGAAACAAGCAAGTACGGAACGCCCATTTTCTTCAAAACAAGCTGCACTGCTTTGGCAGCGCCGCCAGTGCCGAGTACTAATGCTTTCAGGCGCTGTGGCAATGGGGCTGGACGGAAATGGCGCAGCGATTTTCCAAAGCCATAAACATCTGAATTGTAGCCAGTTAAATGCCCATCCTTGATTTTGATGACGTTGACCGCTCCGATGGCAGCAGCTTCCTCGAGCATTCGTGCAGGTAGGGCATTACCTGCGTTTTGTACGGGATGGTCACGTTGAGGCCTTCAAACCGGGGGTGTCCGCAAGGAGTTTGGGCAGCAGGTCGAGGGAGGATAGGGGTAGGCGTCGTAGCGGCAGTTGGTGATTCCCTCCCGCTCGAACTTGGCCGCAAAATAGCCCGGCGAAAAGCTGTGCGAAAGTGGAAACCCGATTATTCCGAAACGCCTTATTTTGTTCGACATCGAAACTTTGTTTTTTTGCCAAAGCAAGAAGCATTGGATGATTTTCGCCGCAATTTGCAGCACCAATTTAAGTTGTACTTTTGGAGGCGTTTTTATTTGAAAGGCAACACAGTTTTCCCTTTTTAGGAAAATCTTCTCAGCCCTTTTCCTGCCTCACCCAGATTGAAAACTTTCCCCCCTCTTTTGGCAACGGACGATTTTTTTCGTGTTCCGATTGCTTTCTTACTGGCTCACACTGTTAGCAAGATTTTTTCAAACTATTGATTTTCAATGGCTTGTGCCTTTATTTTTTGAATTTAGAACAAACACTTTAAGCTATCGCTATGAGCAATACACGTATCCTATTGGCCGACGACCACCAGATGTTCCGAACAGGTATATCCAACTTGCTGCAAAAAGAGGAGGGTTTTGAAGTGGTTGGAGAGGCAAAAGATGGCAACGAGGTTGTCCGGTTTGCTTGTCAGATTCGGCCCGATGTCATCGTGATGGATATCCACCTTCCAGTAATTGATGGCATTGCCGCCACCCGGCAGATTCTTGCCGAATTTCCTGAAGCTAAAATATTGGCCCTAACCTCCTTTGAGACAGAGGATTATGTGGTGAACATGCTGCGGGCAGGTGCCAAGGGCTATGTACTGAAAGAAGCTCCGATAGAGGAGCTGGTGCTGGCCATAAAGACGATTGCCACTGGAAGCAGCTATTTTGCGAAGGAAATTTCGGTGAAAATTCTTGCCATGCTGGAGAATATTGGCCGCCCGTCTGCTTCCAAAGAACCAGCTGAAAAATCATCGCTGACGCAGCGGGAATTGGAAATCCTGGAGCTTATTGCAACAGAAATGACCAAAAAGGAAATCGCTCCCCTGCTTTTCATCAGCCCCAGAACCGTGGAAACCCACCGACGAAACCTCATCCACAAGTTGAAGGTCAAAAACACGGCGGGATTGATGCGGTTTTACCTCAATAACTTCAAGAACAAGAGCGGTGGAGGTGTGGAGGTATGAGTGAGGTATAGAGGTATGAAGGTATGAGGTATGTCACGATGGACAAAACTCCATACCTCAAACCTCATACCTTCAAAACCCCGGCCCCTTGCCGGATGATTTCGACTTCGTCCTTCGAGCAATCCACCAGCGTTGAAGGCTCCTGGCCGCCCATCCCCCCATCAATGATCAAGTCGGTTATTTTCTCAAAATGCTCCCTGAACTCCTGTGGGTCGGTGAAGTATTCGTCGAAATCATCCGCTTCGGAATCCATTTTTAGCGAAGTGCTGAGGATGGGTAGCCCATTTCTTCCACCAAAGCCAAGGCTATCTTGTTGTCGGGGATACGGATGCCGATGGTGCGTTTGCGGTTTTGAAAAGTTTGGGCACCTTGTTGCCGGAGTGCAGGATGAACGTGAAAGGCCCAGGCAGGTTCTTTTTCAGTATTCTGAATACCTCGTTATCAATCTGCGAGGAAAACTCTGAGACTTGGCTGATGTCCTTGCAAATCAGGGAAAGCATCGCCCGGTCGGGGTCGAGGTGCCTGATTTGACAGACTTTTTCGACGGCTTGGTGGTTGATCATGTCACAGCCAAGGCCATAAACCGTGTCGGTTGGGTAAACGACGATGCCGCCCGCCCGCAGGATGTCTGCTGCCTGCTTGATTTTGCGTGGCTCTGGGGAGATTGGGTGGATTTCGATGAACATGAATTTGAAGTAAAAAGTAAAAAGGAGAAAGTAAAAAGGAGAAGGCAAAAAAGTGAAAGCCTTGCTGTCAACAAATTATCTTCGCCCGGTGATGCAAAATTGCATCTCAGAAAAACGCCAAATTATGAAAAAAACGACCGCCATCCTGTTATTTCTGGCCTTGTTTGCAGCTTGCCAATCTGGTCCCGATAAAACTGCCATGGCCGAATCCATCAAAACACTGGAAAAAGAAGTAGGGGCCTCCGCCCAGCCGCCGCCAGACAAAGTCGAGGCGCTCCAAAATGCCCTTGTCGGCTACGCCGATGCTTTTCCAACCGACAGTCTGTCCATCAAGTACCTATCAAAGGCGGGCGAAACGGCCCGGCTGCTCCGCCAATTCGACAAGGCCCTCGAAATTTTTGGAAAAATAGAAAAGAACTACCCTGACAGCAGGGAAGCCGCCGCCGCCATGTTCATGAAGGCTTTTATCTTGGACAATGACTTGAAGAAATTAGAGGAGGCAAAACTGGCTTACGAGGCTTTTTTACAAAAATACCCAAACGATGAGTTTGCGGATGATGCGCAGTTTTTGCTGAAAAACCTGGGCAAATCGCCAGAGGAAATCATAAAGGGTTTTGAAAGAAGGCGCAGTAAAAAAACAGAGGCGTCAACCAAACGTTGGCACCCTGCAAAACCCCAAAAAACCAAATGAAAACAATCTACTTATTTCTCGAAGGCAAATAGCCTGTCTTAGTGGTTCATCATTTTGGCAGCATTTCCAAACAACGCCTGTTTTTACTGCTGGTTTTCAGACGAGGTCAAAAGAAAAGTAACACAGCGTTGAATTTTTTCTTCGGACAGCGCTCATGAAAATGCGGCTATTTCTCGGACATCAAAATTAAATCCTAGCTTGGTAGATTGTTGCTGCAAAATGCTGAACGAGGATTTTTAGCACATGAACGGGAATGATTTATCGGGTTTCAACCAAACATTAATATTTTGTCAAAGGTCAAAAAAATATTTGTCTGCTCCAGTTGTGGTGCCACCTCCCCGAAATGGATGGGGCGCTGCCAAAGTTGCAACGAGTGGAACACCATCGTCGAGGAGGTGGTGATGAAAGAAACTGCCCCGAAGAGCGGAGCAAATCTGGAAGGGGGCCAGTGGTGTAGGCCGTGACCCGCAGCCGATTGCTTTGCCCGATGTGCAAACCGGGAACACCCACCGCCTCGAAACCATTGACAAGGAACTCAACCGGGTGCTCGGCGGCGGCATTGTAAGCGGCTCGTTGGTGCTGATTGGCGGGCAGCCGGGCATCGGCAAGTCCACGCTGATGATGCAATTGGCGCTGCGCATCAAGGCCAAAATACTCTACGTCAGCGGTGAGGAAAGCGAGGAACAGATAAAAATGAGGGCCGACCGCCTCGGTGGCCAGGTCTCGGATTGCTACTTGCTCACGGAGACCAACACCGCCAAAATCCTCAGCCATGCCCAAAGCTTGGCACCCGACCTGATGATTATTGACTCGATTCAAACCCTCAGTTCGGCGCATATTGACAGTACGCCCGGCAGCATCTCGCAGGTGCGGGAATGTGCGGGCGACCTTCAGCGCTTCGCAAAAGAGACGAACATCCCGGTGTTTCTCATCGGGCACATCACCAAAGACGGCTCCATCGCTGGACCAAAGCTTTTGGAGCATATCGTGGACGTGGTGCTCCAATTCGAGGGCGACCGCAATTACACCTACCGCATCCTCCGAACACTGAAAAACCGCTTTGGCTCCACCGACGAACTGGGCATTTACGAAATGCAGGGAAAGTGGACTTCGGGAAGTCTCCAACCCTTCGGAACTGTTGCTTTCGCAAACGGAAGAAGAACTCAGCGGCAGCAGTGTCGCCGCCACGATGGAAGGAATGCGGGCCATGCTCATCGAAACACAGGCGCTGGTCAGCACAGCAGTTTTCGGCACCGCAGCGCACAGCTACGGGTTCGACCTGCGCCGTTTGAGCATGTTGCTTGCCGTGCTGGAGAAGCGTGGCGGGTTTCCTTTTCGCAAAATGACGTTTTCCTCAACCTCGCAGGGGGCATCCCGGTGGAAGACCCGGGCATTGACCTGGCCATCGTGGCGGCACTCATTTCCTCCTTGCAAGATGTGGCCGTCACTAAGGATACTTGCTTTGCCGGGGAGGTAGGCCTGAGTGGTGAAATTCGTGCCGTCAGTCGCATTGACCAGCGCATTCAGGAGGCAGACAGGCTGGGTTTCAAGCAGATGTTTATCTCAAAATACAACACGAAAGGGCTGGATGCCAAAGCGGTACAAGATTGAAATTAAGACGATAGGGAAGATTGAGGGAATTGTACCGGTTGTTGTTTGAGTGAGGGTGGGATGGGAAGTGTCAAGTTTTACTCAACTTGAAAGATGTAAGCTGAATCATTATCATCTACATCAATTGTAAAAAAGAACCTCCCATTTTCGGGCAATCGGAGTAATGAAATATTCAATTCATGGTAAAGTTCACGATGAAAATCGTCAACTGAAAACGTAATTTTTCAAATTCATCTAAAGGAGGGCATGCTACATTTTCGTTGAAGTTTCTAAAAAAGCGTCCATTCCACAAATTGATACAGTAAGTGCCTCTTTCCTTTGGTTTCAAACCTATTTTTGAACTACAAACTGAATCCTGACAATCAAATTCGATATAGCCTTTATAAATGTTTGATGGAGCATTATACCCATCGCTAAAGCTATCTTGAAAGACCTTTCCATTTGCATTGATGTACTCAAATTCATGAAACCCACTTGCGATATCAACCGTGTTTTTCCCTACTTTCATTACTCTAAATGTGTAGAAACAGCTTGAACCATTAATATCTATACTTTCATTTTTATTGGTTAGGGCAAGTTCTGTGTCAAAATTTGTCTCCAACCAAATCGTGTCTCCTCTCAGAAAAGTTTTGTCATTGGGGTTAACAGTGACACTAAACGTGGCAATGTTATTATCCCGTGGACAATCCTCATCTTCATCGCATTGAAAGTTGAAATGACATCGCTCCAAAAATGGAAATGAAAATAATTGATTGTTTCTTATTCATCTTGAATTGAGTTAATTACGGTGACAATGAACAATTGAAAATAGCCTGTTCGCCCAATACTCAATTTCACCGTTCCACACACTGCATCATCTCCATCCCGCACGTAGCCGCTGCAAATGCATTTAAACGTGACGGTTTGCCCAACTTCGTAATTTTGCCATCCTGCCCCGGCTTTCGGTCAAGACGACAGCGAACACCGGAAGTCGGGTCACCGGTGCGCAGCACAACGGATTGGCCGCCTTGGTCGGTCCGCACGGTTGATACCACGCCAGACACCTCTGTGACCTTGTTCAAGTATTTTTCGTTGACGCAGGTTTCGTCTTGCATGAACTCGTCGAAAAGCTGACGGCGTCGGTGCGGATTTCCGTGCCCTGTTCCCAGACGGTAGCCGGGCTATCCCTCGGCCCATTTCCCCTAAAAAAAAGGATGACGCCGACCAACAAGGCGAGTACAACGAACAAAGGCAGCAGTTTTTTCATAAAAAGCAGGTTATTTGTCCCGAAACCCGAAATTCGCAAAAAAGCTGGATTCAGCCAAGTTCGCCCCGACAATTCAACAATCACAACAATTCAACAATCCAAACAATGCTTCAAAAGAAACTCACCCTCTACGGCCTCACGATGATTGCGGTTGGCTCCTGCATTGGTTCCGGCATTTTTGCCACACCGGGGCCAGATTGTCAGCGCCGTGCCGAACGCCGTACTCGTGCTGGGAGTTTGGGCATTGGGTGGCGTCATAGCGCTTACGGGTGCGCTCACGTTCAGCGAACTTGGCGGGCTGTTCCCAAAGTCGGGCGGGTGTACGTCTATTTGAAGGAAGCCTACGGCGAACTGGCCGGGTTCCTCTACGGCTGGGTGATTTTGTTGGTGATAAACACCAGGGCGTTGGCGGGCCATGTGCCGCTTTGCCGATTACATGAAGATTTTGCGCCTGAAATGGGCGAGGGGACAAAAACGGCCATCGCCGCCGTGACGATGCTAGTGCTGACTGGGATAAACATACTCGGGGTGAACGTTAGCCAAAGCTTATCGAACTTTTTTACAGGACTGAAGCTCCTCGCCATCGCTGCCATCATCGTGGCCGGGTTCGTTTTTTTCGATTCGGCGAAGGTGCCCGTGGATTTTTCGTTGGCCGAAAACCTACCATCAACCTCACAACCGCCATGCTCACCGGCCTGATTGGCGTGCTGTTTTCCGTGGGCGGCTAGCATATCCTCCTACGTGGCGGGCGAGGCCATTGATGCCCCACGGCACCGTGCCGGGGCGATGTTCCTTGGTGTGCTGATCGTGACGAGCATGTACTTGCTCGTGAACGTCGCCTACATGCTGCTCCGCTCGATGCCATCGCAAGTACCCGCACGGTGGCGGGGATGCCATTGCCACGCTCGCGCCGTGGGGCGGTAAGGCGGTGGCCGTGGCCATTGCCCTCTCCATTTTTATACCATCAGCATTTACACCGATGTCCGCCCCCAGGATTTATTATGCCATGGCTGAAGACGGCATCTTTTTCAAGCAACTTGCTTGGGTACATCCCCGCTGGCGGACACCCGTAGTGGCGATGGTGGTACAAGTAGTCTGGGCGATGGCTGTGCTGGTTTTCTTTCAAGGTCTTTTTGTGAAAATCATCACGTTTGTCACCTTCATGGACATCGCCTTCATGGGCTTGGCAGGTGCTGGCATCTTTGTTTTCGCAAAAAGCTGGCAAACGCACAACGGCCCGTTCGTGCCTGGGGCTACCCGTTCGTGCCGATAATCTTCGTCTTGATTTCCGCTGCATTTGCCAATCAATACCCTCCTCGAACGCCCGGAGCAAGCCTTGCCGGGACTTGTCCTGTTGTTTACTTGGGGTCGCCGTTTTCTATTTATTGAAATTTCTTCGCAGGGATAATTAACCATTTCTTTAACGCTGCCATTCCGCTTTCCGTACAGCCTTATTTGATTTTTTTGTGGTCTGTAAGAACCGTTGATATTGTTTTGGAGAAAAAGTCCAATTCAGATTTTTATTCTGTTTGGCTAGGAGATGTTATTTTCCTCAAAACAATATTTCCCCTTGTAGGGTAAAACTTTTCTTCCGAAGTTTGTGTTAAAAAAACACTATAACCTTTCTATGGAAGGGTATTTGATAAAAGAGAATACAGCCTGGTTCATAAAAATCATTCCGGCGGGTAAAATAAAGCTGGTCTAAAGATTTGAACCTCAACGTAGGCAGTTAAAGATGTTTGAGCTTAAAGCTGAGTGGTATAAAACCTTTTTAAGATTATGAAAACCCGATTCGTAAAGACAAGTTTCGTTTTGTTAGCCATTCTCGCTTTGTTTCGTTCAATCCTGTGCGTCAACCGGCCTGATGGAGGAGGACTTGAGCAACTACCAGCCCCACAGTGACCAGAGCTTGCTCACGGTGATGAACCAACAGGATTTAGTGGAACTGACCATTGTAACTGAACCTCGACTCCCTTTTTGCAAAAGCGAAAGCAGGTTGACTACCAGCCTGCCGATTTCAGTTTTTGGATGAAAATGGTGTGATGCACAATTTTCAGGCAAAGGTGAAGCCAGGGGAAAGTTCCGCAGGATGACCTGCGATTTCCCGCCGCTGAAGCTCAAGTTTGCCAAAACAGAACTTGAAGCAGCGGGGTTGAGCGAGATGAACGAGTTGAAATTGGTGACCCACTGCCTCGATGACAAGGACGTGTCAAAAGGGCTGGTACTTGAGAGTATTTGGTTTTATAAGCTATACAACGAACTGACTCCCAACAGTTTTCGAGTGCAGTTGGCCAAGATTACCTACCTCGACAAAAACAATCCCGACTATCGCTTGATTTCCTTTGGGTTCTTGATTGAAGACGAAGAAGAACTTACGTGGCGCACCAATGGCGAGGTTACCAAAACGATGGGCACTAAGGCCGCCAATCTGAACCCTTCGCATGAAAAATTGCGTCCGTGTTCCAGTACATGGTGAGCAATACAGATTGGAGCGTAGAAATGCTGCGCAACTTGGAGCTGCTCTAAAGAAAGATGGTGGCCTGATTCCAGTGCCATACGACTTCGACTTTTCGGCCATTGTGGTCGCACCCTATGCCCGCCTGAACACGGATGTGGGTCAAAAACGGATAGGTGACAGGGTATTTATGGGCAATGCAGCTTCAGCAGAAGGAACTTTGACGTTACCCTCAGCTACTTCCGCTCAAAAAGGCGGCATTAATTGGAATCGTAAATGATTTCAATTTGCTGGACGAAGTTTCAAAGCAGCAGATAGTGGAATACTTTGGAGGGTTTCTATTCGGAAATCGAAACGCAGGAAATCTGCGCAGCTAGCCATGTTTGGAAAGGATTTTTGATAATATGGCACAGTTTTTCATCGTGCCATCACTGTATTAACCCATCAGAAGACATCAAGAGCAGTTTTTCATACTAATTCAATTTTCAGGGTGGATGGATACTTCCATGTCGCTTTCCTTTTTGATTGGCTCCAGTGAACAATTTTTTACCGAAAAGGAGCAAAACTATTCTTGGTAAACTAACGTGAATTCGGAGATTTTAAAGGCGCAGAGCGGCGCTAATCTTTGGTGCGCCGGGCATGACGTATGACTAAGGTGCAAGTCCTCAAGAGCCGTAACGACCGGAATCTTAGCTATGGGCAAGGGTGTCCCCCGTGAGGAGGAATCTGAAGGAAGCCCGATGCAAAGATAGTTTTGACGCACAGAAAC
>JADJYH010000024.1 GCA_016719855.1 Saprospiraceae bacterium
CAGCGTGTCGAAAACGATCCAGTAGAGCCAACTTTCGAGCACTTTTTTGATGGTCAGAAGCGTGGCGATGACCGAAAACGCCGTGATGAACGCGTCGGCGTAGGGGAACGAGGTGGGCGTGAATTTTGAACAAAAACCCAACGACAGCGTGAGCGCCAGCCCTGCAATCGTCAAGAAAAATGGGAACGAAGCGGCCAGCGGTGGATGTGCAGCGCCTCCTTTGTTTGTCCGCCCGACCTCCAAGCGTACAGCCCCCACACACCCATTGCCACGTAAAAAACTTGCAACAGGCCATCCACCCAGAGGTTGTAGCTTGTAAAATCGGCCCAAGCCCAGAGGCCGCTACTCACGATGCCGAATGCCCAGCACCAAGCATTTTCACGGGCAGCCAGCCAAACGTAGGCGAGCGCCGTGAACGTGATGACCCAGTCGAGCAGCGACTGGGATTGGATTTGCTGCGCAAAGGCGGACAGAAGCTGTTGTAGTTCCAAGGTTTTTACCGATTGATTGGCACCAAAAAATAAAGTACACGCAGTGTGTTTTTTGCAAATATGAAAGTTCGTTCTTATTTTGTGGCCGAAAGTAACGCTGCTATTTGATTTCCTTGCGCTATTTCCTTTTCTGAAGACCGTGGCAAGGACGGATTAAACTACACATTTACTGGATTTTTCCATGAAACAAAATACCCTCGAAAAGGTATAACCATCGTATTTGCACCTTTTGCAACAAAATATTTTTCACACTCAGAAATCGAACACCAATGAGAATTTTGACACTCATCACCTCCTTAATTTTAGCCTTTGTTGGCTTCGTCAATGCCCAGTGCGACCTGTCTGTGCTTGAGGTCATCAACTCGCCGGGCCAGGTGCTCTTAGCCGACGAGGAATGCACCGATGCCCAGGGCTGGACGCACTACTACAACAGCACGAGCAACCGCATCCTGCTCTCCATCAAAAAAAATGGCCAGGACATCGGCTCCATTGACCTCGGCATGAGCGTGAAAGCAGGAACCCTGCCCACGTTCAACACGGGTGGCTTCAACCTCTCCGGCGCCGATTATATTGACAACGAAATCTGGATTGTGTCCAACCGTTTTTGGCAAATCACTGGGGCAAACACAATCGCCTCCCCGTTCAAGTTCGATACTACCTATCGAACGTGGACGTCTCGGACATTGCCCAAACCGTGGACGACTTCGGCTATCTGGTTGACCAGCCCGAAGACCTCTACATGTTCACCGTCGGCAATGCAGGCGGCTTGTACCCGCTGGCCACTTCCACGCAGCCTTTCAATGCCATTTATACCCTCTACGATATGTTCCCCGGCGGCCAACCCGATTGGACGAGCGGCTCGTTCAATGGCTTCCCCTACGGCGAGATTACTGCTCAAACGCTTGACATCGGTGGCGGCGCAGGGTTCCTCATCTTCCAGAGCAGTGACCCGCTGACCATCTCCGGCAACATCTCCCGGCCCAGCGGCAGCCCAGTGCCAGACGTGGACGTGCAAGCCGCTTCCATCAGCATGGACGTGACGGACAACAACGGCGACTACAGTTGCGGCTCCCTCCTCTCCGGCTCCGACTATGAGGTAGTGCCACACAAGGACATCAACCACGGCGAGGGCATTACGGTAGTGGATTTGATTGCCATTGCAAGGCACCTGAACGGCAGCCAGCCGCTCACCGACCCCTACCGGCTCATCGCTGCCAATGCCAATGCGGACACCATCATCACGTTCACCGACCTGACGACCATCAGAGACGTACTGTTTGGCAACGCACCCAATTTCCCCAACAGCACCTCTTGGCGCTTTGTGCCAAAAAACTACGTGTTCCCCACGCCAACGCACCCGTTCACGCCCCAGTTTCCTGAGCGCATCCTTGCACCAAACCTTCAAGACAGCCTCTTCAACCAGGATTTTTTTGGGGTAAAAATTGGCGATGTGGCCGACCCGTCCACTGCTGCACCACCCGCCCTCAACACTACTTTTTTACTCGGAGATGCCAACGCCTGCAATGCTGGCGACACAGTCGTTTTCAACCTAACGGTTGAAGATTTCCAGAACATCCGGGGCTTCCAGTTCACCCTCGAATGGGACGCCAACGTACTTGATTTTCTATCTGCCGCTAATTTCAACCTTGTTGGTTTCACCAACAACAGCATTGGCCAAGCCGCCGCAGGCAATGGCAAGTTGAGCTTCATCTGGGTCAACTCCCAAGCGTCGTCGGGCATCACTGTATCCGATGGAAGTGCCATTTGCCAGCTAAGATTCGTGGCAAGCGGTTCCATTGGCAGCAACACCCCGCTTAGTTTCACGGGGTCTGTCACCGACATGCTGGTCGTTCACCAAAACCTGACCCAAGTGATACCGAGCGGCGTACCTGGCAGCTTCATCATTGACAACACTTCCACCATTTCGGCCTCGGCTTTTGTGCAAACCACAAGCTGCATCGGCCCGGCCACGGGTGCTATTGACCTGACCGCCACAGGTGGAACAGGTGGCCTCAGCTACCTTTGGAGCAATGGCGCTACCACACAGGACATTTTCAGCCTGACCGCCGACACCTACACGGTGACCATTACCGATGCCTCCGGCAATTGCCCGTTGGTCCAATTTTACGAGGTGACACCCCCAGCGCCGATGGAGGTTGGCGCACAGGTGTTCGACATGTCGTGCGCCTTCGTGGCCGATGGTGCTATCGAACTGACCATCACGGGCGGCGAGGCACCGTTCAGCTACCTCTGGAGCGATGGCAGCGCTACCCGCATCAATGACGACCTCTATCAGGGCATTTACACCGTGACCGTGACCGACGGTGCGGGCTGCACTTCCACGGCCAGTTTTGTGGTCGAAAACCCTGGGCCGATTACGCCAGTAGTGGCGGTGACCAACGCCTCGTACATGAACACCTCCAACGGTTCCGTCATCATTTCGGCGGTGAACGGGAGCGCTGGGCCGTTCAGTTTCCTCTGGAACAACGGCGCTACCACCCAGTCGCTGACGAATATCCCACCCGGCGACTACGTGGTGACCATCACCGACGGCGTTGGTTGCCAGCACGTTTTTGGTTACGAAGTGTACGGCCTGTTCACTGGCACGGTGGAGGCTGGCAGCGACCTGACGGCGGTGGAAGTTTACCCCAACCCTGTGTTGGCAGGCGAGTCTTTCAGGCTTGTTTTTTCGGTAAAAAAAGCGGGAAAAATCAGGGCGACCATCGTTGCTCCAAATGGAAAAATGGTGGCTCGTGAGCAGTTCAACGTCCAATCAGCACAATCGGCCCAGTTCATGGAAGCGCCAACGGTTAACGGTTTTTACATCGTTCATTTTGAAATGGATGGGCAGGTAGTCGGGCGATTAAAACTGGTGGTTCAGTAGTCTTTCACCGCCATTCTTCCCATAAAAAGCGAGGCGGCATTGTGCCGCCTCGCTTTTTTTCTTCGCCTCCCAATCGTCAGTCGTCACTCGAAAATCGTCAATCCCCTCACTTCTCTTTCCCCGCCGCCCACAGTATGCCGCCGAGAATGTGTTGCAAGAACATCGGCTCCGAGTACGACTCGGAGGTATGCCCCCGCCCCGTATAAAATGCCCGGCCACCTTGGTAGTTGTGGTACCAAGCAATGGGGTGGTTGGTGCCATTCTCACCACCCTCGTAGGTCGTTTCGTCGAGTTGGCAAAGCACATGCACATCGGGGTTGAGGCTTTTGTAATTGTACCATTCATCAAAGCATTTCCAGTCGTTGGGAAGGTGCTTGGTGGAAGCGTGTTTTTTGTCCTTCACCCGAATGATGGCGTCCTGCTGCTTCGGGTGGCTCTTGAAGTATCCGCCCACGAGCTTGCCGTACCAAGGCCAATCGTACTCCGTATCAGACGCCGCATGGATGCCCACGTAACCGCCGCCAGACTTGATAAAGCCCTCAAATGCCTGTTGTTGCTGGTCGTTCAGCACGTTCATGGTCGTGCTCAGGAAAATCACGACGTCGAACTTGGCGAGGTTTGTTTTGGTGAAAAAAAGTGCTGTCCTCCGTGGCTTCCACCCCGAAATTGTGCTCATTGCCCAGCTTCCTGATAGCCGCAATCCCGTCTGGAATACTGGCGTGGCGGTAGCCCGCTGTTTTGGAGAAAACCAGCACGTTGAAGCCGTTGCCGTTTTTTAGTACGCCCTTGGGTGGGTGGCAATTCGTGAAAGAGAAGGCGAACAGGATGGCGAGGATGGTCAGTTTTTTCATAAAAAAGTGGTTGGTGAAGGTGATAAGCGAAGGTAGTTTGAATCGAGAGAAAATGAAATTTGCGGTGGGAAAATCGAAGTTTCCCACAAGTAATTTTGGGAAGTTTGGTATCTTTGACAACTAATTTTATGATTTATGGATGCAAGAACGAAGGCGATACCGAATATTTCGGCGGCATTGTTTTGGGATACCAAAATGGAGCATATCAATTGGAATACCAATGCTCCTTACGTCATAGAACGTGTACTAAGTCGTGGGGCTTGGGCTGATTTTAAAACCCTGCTTGCATTCTATGGGAAAGAACGAATAACAAACGAAGCCCTCAATCTTCGCTACCTTGATAAAAGGACACTTGCCTTTTGCGCAAGCTATTTCAATGTTCCAATCGAAAAATTCCGATGCTACACTACTCAACAGTCGAACCCGGGACATTGGAACTACTGAAAAAGCTGCAATCCTTGCCTTTTTTGGAAAAATTCTACTTGGTTGGAGGTACTGCAATAGCGCTCCATCTTGGACATCGAATGTCGGTTGACCTTGATTTGTTTTCATTTGAAGATTTTGAAAGCACCAATTTACACGAGAAGCTGTCGGAGAGTTTTGATGAAATGGACCAAGTGATTCAATCTTCAGGTACCTTGCTTTGCTTTTTGAAAGGTATCAAAACGGATTTTATCCGGTACAAATATCCACCTCAGTATCCATCTTTTGAAGAGAACGGCATTAGGCTATTGGCCTTGGAAGATTTGATACCGATGAAACTGTCGGCCATCGCTGGCAGGGGCAAAAAAAAGGATTTTTACGATGTTTATTTTCTGTTGAGGCATTTTCAACTTTCCGAAATGCTGGCGTTGTACGAAGCCAAGTTCCCACAATCCTCCGTTTTCCACCTGCTCAAAAGCCTGGTTTATTTTGAGGATGCGGAACCTGATTCAGACCCGATTCTCTTTGAAAAAGCACCTTGGAAAAGCGTCAAAAAAGCCGTTCAGCAAGCAGTAGGCAAACTTTGACCATGCTCCACCTCCTCGGCATCCGACACCACGGCCCCGGCTCCACCAAAGCCGTCCTCTCAGCACTCGAAGCCAACCCGCCCGACTGCCTACTAGTCGAAGCCCCCGCCGATGCTGATGCACTCATCGAGCACATGAACCCGCTGCCCCCCAATCGTCAATCGTCAATCGTCAATCGCAAATCCCTCACTCCTCCCGTTGCCATGCTCATCTACGACCCCAAGGACTTGGGCCGGGCGAGCTACCTACCCTTCGCCGAGTTCTCGCCGGAATGGCAGGCCATCCGCTGGGCGCTGGGGCACGGGCTGCCCGTGCGCTTCATGGACTTGCCGATGGACGCCAACTTTGCCCTCGATGAGGCCGAGCGCCAAAACCCGCAGGCTGCGCTGGGTTTTTTGGAAAAAATGACGCCCGAAGAGCGAGAATTCAGGGCCGACCCGATGGGACACCTTGCACAATTGGCGGGCTACACCGACAGTGAGCGTTGGTGGGAGGTCATGTTCGAGAGCGCCGGGAACGGGGCGGAGATTTTCGCCGCCATTGCGAAGATGATGGCAGCACTGCGGGAGGGAACGGAAGAATCGCCACGCACCCTGCTGCGGGAAGCGCACATGCGGCAGGCCATCCGGCAAGCGGGGAAGGACGGGTTCCAGAACATCGCCGTCGTGTGCGGGGCATGGCACGTGCCAGCGCTCGCCGAGGTGGACAAAATAAAGGCCAGCCACGATGCCGCCGTGCTGAAGGGCATCAAAAAAATCAAGACCACTGCCACTTGGATTCCGTGGAGCTACGACCGCCTCACATTCAGCAGCGGCTACCGGGCCGGGGTGGTCTCCCCCGCTTGGTACGAACTCATTTTTTCCGAAGGAAAACAAGCCGCCACGCACTGGATGGTGAAGGTGGCCATGCTGCTGCGAGCCGAAGACCTTGATGCCAGCTCTGCCCACGTCATCGAAGCCATCCGACTGGCGGAGACGCTGGCGACCATGCGGGGACTGGCCTTGCCGGGCATTGACGAGTTACGGGAAGCCGCCGTCACCACCATCTGCGAGGGGGATGCGGAGAAGCTGCAACTCATTGAAAATAAGCTGATTACGGGTAAAAACGTGGGCAGTGTGCCCGACGACATCCCCGCCGTACCACTCCAAAAGGACATCGAGCAGGCCGTGAAATCCGCCCGCCTGACCAAGCACTGGGAGAACATAGACGAGGAATGGCTCGGCGCTACTGCCGCTGCTCCGCAGGGCGGCATTGACCTACGGGAAGAATCCGGGCGGCTGAAAAGCCACCTGCTGCACCGCCTCAACCTGCTCGACATCCCGTGGGGGCGGCTGATGGAATTGAACCGCCACCAATCGGCGGGCGGTTTCAAGGAGTTTTGGAAAATGAAATGGTCGCCGGAATTTGCCATCCGCATCATCGAAAAAGGGGCTTGGGGCAACACGGTCGAGGAGGCTTGCGTCAATTTTTTGGCCAAAAAAACCGCCGAAACCACGGCCCTGCCAGCGCTGACCACGCTCGTGAAGCTGACCCTTAACGCCGATTTGCCAGCGGCTTTTGATGCCTTGCTCCGCAAATTGGAGAACCTGGCCGCCCTCACCACCGATGTTTACCACCTGATGGACGCCTTGCCGCCGCTGGCGCAAATTGTGCGCTACGGCAACACCCGTGGCACCGACGTACGGGCGGTGGAACTTGTGGTGCAACACCTCGTGCCCCGCATCTGCATCGGACTGCCCGCCGCCGTGTCCAACCTCGATGAGGACGCCAGCCGGGAGGCGTTTGAAAAGCTGATGGGGGTAAACCGAGCACTCGGCCTGCTCAACGACCCTGCTTTTTTCGCCCAGTGGTTCGACTGCATCGCCAGCATCGCCGACAACCTGCGGGTGAACGGCATCCTGACTGGGGCCTGCACCCGCATCTTGTTCGACAAAAAAATAAGGACGGAGGAAGAAACGGCCACCCGGATGCAATACTCCCTCTCCCAAGCCACGCCACCGCTCGAAGCCGCCCAGTGGCTCGAAGGTTTCCTGCAAGGCAGCGGCCTGCTGCTGCTGCACAACACTTCGCTCTGGAACCTCCTCGACGGTTGGGTGGACGGGTTGAACGAGGACATTTTCAGGGACACGCTGCCACTGCTGCGGCGCACGTTTTCCCGCTTCCCAGCGCCGGAGCGGGAGCGGATGCTGAACCTTGCGAAGCAGGGACAGGTGGTGGAAAAAATTGCGGAAGCGGCTGATTATGAGGAGGTTCGGGCGGGGAAGGTGGTGGCGTTGGTGCGGCGGTTGTTGATTTGAGTTGGCAGTTCGACAGTGGGCAGTGTGCAGTCAGTTCGGCAGTTGTTTAGTCAGCCCCCAGATAGAACAGAAAGAGGTGGCAACTTGCGCAAGTTTCCGCCTCTTTCTATTTCTAAGTAAATTTGGACTGTTGGACTTTCAGGCTGCGAACTGACTGCGAACTGCCCCCTGTCAAACTGCCGAACTTTTTTCAAACGTGCATCACGTCCTTTTCCTTCACCTCGATGAGGTGGTCAATGGTCTTGACGAACTTGTTCACCAAGTTTTGGATGCCGTCTTCTTTGTCCTTCCCGGCGTCTTCCGCGTAGCCGTCCTTCACTGCTTTTTTGATGGTGTCGAGTGCTTTGTGGCGGATGCTGCGCACACTGATTTTGGCTTCTTCTCCAAAATGCTTGGCCTGCTTCACCAAGTCACGGCGACGCTCCTCGGTGAGCGGCGGGATGGTGAGGCGGATGACCTCGCCGTCGTTCATCGGCGTGATGCCGAGGTTGGCCTCGAAGATGGCGTTCTCGATGGGCCTGAGCATTGATTTCTCCCAAGGCTGTATGACGATGGTGCGGGCATCGGCGGTGGAAATGCTTGACACTTGGTTGACAGCGGTCATGGTGCCATAGTAGTTGACCGCAAGGTCGTTTAGCAGAGAGGTGGAGGCTTTGCCAGTCCTGATTTTGGTAAGTTCGTACTGGAGGTGCTCGACGGCGGCGTTCATGGCCTGCTCGGCGGCGTTCATTAATTCGTTAATGTCTTCCATTTTGCGTAGTCTTCTTTTTTAGACTTTGAGAAATTAGACTTTAGACGATAGACTATGACAAGGTGCTTCTAAAGTCTAATGTCTCTGGTCTATTATCTAAAAATTGTAGATCACTTCCCCTTTTTGTATTTCGATGTCCTTGGTATCCTTCAGTTTCTGAACGATGCGCTCGACATTTCCATGCAGGGAAACTTCTTGACTGTGCAAAAGTATGTAATTTTTGAGCGTTGAAATCTCTGCTGGCCGATTTCCCGAACGAATGAGCCGCTTGACGGTCTCCTCTGCGGTGCGGGTGATCAGTTCATCCTCGACCATGACGGGCATGCTGTTGTCGTCATCGTCGTCATGGAAATTGTTCATGGAAAACTCGTCCACGAACTCGGGCGGCTTGGTATAGTTCAGGTTGGATTCTTCGTAAACGGAGCTTTCGTCCTGCTTGCGCTTCACGCGGATGCAGCTACGGCCTGTGGTGTTGATGAAGCTGATGAGGGGGTCAAACTCTGGGTCGTTGGACACGACGGCGAACTCCACGTCATCTTCGAGCTTCTGGTGGAGCTTGCCCATGATGAAGGCAATATGATAGTTCAGCTTGCCGCCGCCGGGGTTGTTCACTACTATCCAGCGGAGGTTCTTGCCGGAACGTTGCGCTTGGCGCACGAGGGCAAGCGGCACTGTTTCCTGAGTGGATTCGACGAAAATGAAGATTTTGGAAGCAACCTTCTCCAGCTTCTTGAACTTGACCTGGAGCAGGTTTTCGTAATCAATGAATAAATATCTGCGGGTTTGAGTGTTCATGTTTTGAATGGTACCTGTATGATTTGTGTGGTGAAGTATTTCGCAGGTTAAAGACTTTTAATTCCCGTTTTCTAGATTTGGACGCTAAAATATGCAAGGAAGGTAATATGTGAAACTTTATCTCGATTTTTGTGAAATAAAAGAAAAGCCACAGTTTCTATCTTTGCAAAAAAACGGCTGCCACAGGGCAACGGGCAATAGATTTTCCACTGCCACCGTTCACTTGCAAAATTTTTTTACATGCAATTTCCACCCAATATCAAATTTCAATTTTATAGCCTCATGTACAAAAAATCCTTCGCTTTGGTGCTGGTTCTTGTTGCCGCATCTTCGCTTTTTGCCCAAAATGGCGATTTTCTGAACTACATCGACAAGTACAAGAAAATCGCCGTTCAGGAAATGGACCGTGCGGGCATTCCCGCAAGTATCAAGCTGGCTCAGGCCCTGCTCGAATCAGGCGGTGGCAATAGCGAACTTGCGCGCAAAGCTAACAATCACTTCGGAATAAAATGCCACTCCGACTGGACGGGAAAAACTTACGAACTGGAAGACGACGACTACGACGACTTCGGCAACCTGCAAAAATCATGCTTCCGAAAATACAAGGACGTGGAGGACTCCTACATCGCACACTCGGAGTTTCTGCGCGACCCCCGCAAGGCCAACCGCTACGGGTTCCTCTTCCGCCTGAATGTTAGGGACTATAAAAGCTGGGCGAGGGGCCTCAAAACGTCCGGCTACGCCACCGCAGGCACTTACGACGACCGCCTCATCAAAATCATCGAGACCTACAAATTGAACGAGTTGGACAGGCTAAACGACGACAACTTTCCCGAAGGGCGACCCAGCAAGGACAAGGACTTCATCGCTGGGCTTGACCTCCGGCGCATAAACGACGTGAAGGTGATTTTCGCCAAAAACAATGTCACTGTGGAAGAAATTTCACAGAAATCCAATGTTTCCATCAACCGCTTGGAGCGCTACAACGAAAAGCTGCCGACCGTAACAGCGCCATTGCTCGATGATACCCGCATCTACATTCAGCCCAAACGCTGCCGGGTACGGGGTGGCAGCAAATGGCATTACGTGAAAGCGGGCGAGACCATGTTCGGCATCTCTCAGCATTACGGCGTGAAGATGAAGCGCCTGCGCAAGCGCAACCGGATACCAGACAGCGCCGAGCCGCAGACCAACCAGCGCCTCAAACTTCGGGGCTTTAAAATCTCGAAGGGCGACCAGCCCCGCCTCACTACCGAGCCAAAGCCAACGGAAACGGTGCCGCCCCTCCTCAACTCCGACGAGGGGTTCATGCAGGATGACGACGTGTCACCAGAAATCATTGGCATCCCCGACACCCCAACTACTGACAACCCAAAGCCTGACCAGCCCGCAGGAGCTATTTACCACACCGTGGAAAAGGGCGACACGCTCTACAACATTTCCCGCCGCTACGGTATCACGGTGGATGCGCTGAAGCAGCTCAACAACCTTGTGGACAACAATATCAGCATCGGCTTGAAGCTGCGGGTGAAATAAGAGCGTGAGAGGAAGCAGAGCGCGTGAGTGGGTTGGGTTAATGATGTTCGGGTTTGTTGCTTAACTTTGCGGGGCAGGACGCACAGCCAAACTTTCCACAGGGTTTGGCTGTGCTTTTTGCAACAAGCTGTAATTTTGTTTTTCAAAAATAGACAATGCAATGAAGGTAAAATACTTGCTGCCGGTTGTGCTTTTTACGTTGACAATCAGCCAATTGTGTGCTCAGGGCACGGCATTTGGCCTCAAAGGTGGCCTCACGCTGGGCGTCCAGAAATGGAACGGTTTTGACCAAGACCCCTTGTTTAAATACCACGGAGCCATCTCCGCCGAGAGCTTGGACGAGACGGCTCAGTTTTCCATTTTTGCGCAGGCGGGCTACCACCTCAAAGGTAGCGCCCTGCGCAACCAGAACTTTCTGGATCAAAACGGCAACTTCTACCGCCTTTCTGCCCAAGAGTTTATTTTCAAAAATATCTCGGTGGTGCTTGGTGGCAAGCGAAAGTACGACCTCTCGGACGCCATGAAGGGCTACTACCTTTTCGGCCTGCGGGGCGACTACACGGTCGGCACCAACCTTGACCAGTACAAGGAAGCCAACAGCTTCAATGGCGGCCTTTTTTACCCCGACAATGGTTTTGTGAGAAAGTGGAACTATGGCGTCACGCTTGGCGGCGGCTTTGAATTTGCCTTTGGCGAATTGGTGGGAGTGCTGCTGGAGATTACCGTCAACCCCGATTTCTCGTACCAATACAAGCAACCGGCCATCCCCAACGTGCGAGATCCCTACACCGGACAGAACCGCACCATCCAAGAGCGGACCATACGAAACGTCACCTTTGAAATCACCGCAGGTTTTCGCTTGCTCCGCAAAGTTGAATACATAGATTAGATAGGGTTTGAGGATTTGTGAGTTTGAGGTTTCAAGGAATGGCCCCTCTCAAACCCTCAAATCCTCAACCCCTCAAATCCTCAAACCGTGGCCTCACGAAGCAGACATCAAATTGACTGGATTATCCTTTCCATCTACCTGGCGCTGGTATTCATCGGCTGGACCATGATTTACACGGTGGGGTACGGCAAGGGCTATGCAGGCAATTTTTTTGACTTCCTGAAAAACCCAGTGGGGAAGCAACTTATCTGGGTGGTGATAGGGCTTGTGGTGATGTTTGCGGCGTTCCTGATTGACGGCAAGTTTTGGCGAACATTTGCCAATATCATCTACTTTGGTTGCATGTTGTCGCTGGGCTTGGTGCTGGTGCTGGGCAAAGAAATCAACGGGGCGACCGCTTGGTTCGACTTTGGTGGCGGCGTCACCATTCAGCCTTCGGAGTTCGCAAAGTTCGGGACCATCGTTGCGCTCGCCAGTTATCTTGGCGCTTACGCCAACAACTTGAAGTCCTTCAAGTCACAGCTCTACGCCTTTTCTTTTTTCTTCGTTCCAATGCTTTTGCTGCTCCTCCAACCCGATGCGGGTTCGGCACTGGTGTTCATGTCACTCCAGTTGGTGCTGTTCCGGGAGGGGCTTCCAGGCTCCATTTTGGTGGTAGAACTTTGTGCAGGAGCCATACTGGCAGCGGGGCTAGTGACCCCACCTGCGGAACTAATCATGGTGCTCTCGGCCATCGGCGCTCTTATCCTTGTTTGGAACACGGAGAAACGGGCCTACTGGCTTTCGGGCTTCATAATCTTGGTGACTGCGGGCCTGATTGGCGTACAGTACAATCAACCCATGATTGTGCTCGCTGGCGCATTAAGCATACTGCTTGGCCTTTGCATTTACCAGTGGTTGCATAAAAAACAGCGCTTGACCGCCCTCGTACTGGGGGCTTTTTTCATTAGCAGTGCGCTCGGGTCCGTTGCCAACTTGGGTTTCAACGCCCTCCCCCGCCACCAGCAGGAGCGCATCCTCGTCTGGCTAAAGCCCTCCGAGGCCGACCCACAGGGCGCAGCCTACAACCTTAACCACTCCAAAATGGCCATCGCTTCTGGCGGCCTCACCGGCAAGGGCTTCCTCGAAGGCAGCTTCACCCAGGGCAATTTCGTGCCGGAGCAAACTACCGATTTCATTTTTTGCGCCGTTGGCGAAGAGCAAGGCTTCATCGGCGTCATCTTCATCATTTCCCTCTACTTGGGCTTGATGATGCGCATCGTCATCATCGCCGAGCGGCAGCGCTCCGACTTCAGCCGACTCTACGCATACGGCGTGGCCAGTGTGCTATTTGTACACTTTTTCATCAACATCGGCATGACGATGGGGCTGATGCCCATCATCGGCATCCCGTTGCCTTTCCTCAGCAAGGGCGGCTCCAGCCTCCTTGCCTTTTCCATCATGATTGGTGTGCTGCTGAAATTGGATTCAGAGAAGTAGGAAATTGTTGAATTGCTGTATTGTTAAATTGTTGTCGGCCGCCACGCCAACAATTCAACAATATAACAATTCAACCATTGATACTTACGGCTTCGTTTTCGGGTCAGGGAACGCATCGTACATGTTCATCACCCGATCGTCCTTTTCCCAGGCTTTGATGGTCTCGATGATTTTTACCAGTTCGGCGTCCTTGGCTTTCATGTCGGCCAACTTGGCAGCGTCACTTTCCGCTTCTATTTGGCCGGCCAGCGTGGCATGTAGCTCGTTGACGCTCTTGGTCACCATGAAGCGCATCCAGAACATTTTTGACTCGCTCATCGCAATGCCCTTGATGTTGTTGGCGGTGCGAAGCATGCCAGCAGCGTCGCCGTTTTGGGCAAGTTTAACGTAATTCTGGACAAAGCCCACTTGGTTGAAGCCGCCCACTTTGCCGAATTTTTCCTCAAAAAAACCAAGCCGCTGCGGGTCGCCCGCCTCGGAATACATGCCCGCCAAGGCCAAGATGATGCCCTCGTCGTCCACCTTCTCCATCTTTTTGGCAGTGGCCAGTGCCGCCTCCTTGTCGAGGGCGAGCAGCGTTTCGAGGCCTGCTGACACTACCTTGATGGCCGGGTCGTTTTCGAAAGCACGGGCGGCTAATGGTGCGTATTTTTTGTCCTCGGTGGTAGCGAGCTTGCGCATTGCCGACTCCCGAACGTCAGAATTGGGGTCTTTTTCAGCCAGCGTGGCAATGCGCTCCGTGGTCTTGTTGGCCAGCTTGATGTTCTCGATGGCAAACAAGCGGAAGAGCCAAAACTTGTCGTTCAGCGCCTCCTCTACCACGGCCTGTGCTTCGGGCGAGTCGCTTTCCACGATTTCGCCTATGGCACGAATGCGATGCAGGAAGTTGGGAGCATGCCTGAACTGATAAATATATTCTTCGAGGCTTTTTTCGTCGTTGATGTCGGCGAGCAGCACCCCGTCGCCGTCGAAAACGATTAGGTCGGGATCCTTGTCGGCACTCAGTCGAAAGGTCTGCTGGCGCTGGTCCATGCGCACGTTGTGGCGGGTCATTTTGCCATTAAAATAAACGTCAATGGCTACTGGCAGCACAAAAATGGCGGGCATTTCCTTGGCGTCCTGCGTTTGCTCTACGCTGACGATGACCTCTTTAGTCGCTTCGTCGTAGTCATATTCCACTTGCAACGTCGGCTGGCCTTTGTCAAAATACCATTGGTTGAAAAACCAATTGAGGTCCTCACCCGTCACGTCCTCGAAGGCGAGGCGAAGCTCGTCGGCCTCCACGTCGGTAAAAGCGTTTTCCTTCAAATAATTTTGTAGCCCAGTGAAAAAAGCATCGTCGCCTACGTAATTGCGGAGCATGTGGAGTATGAGGCCGCCCTTGTTGTAGCTGTGCGCATCGAACATGTCCTCTTTGTTCTCATACCCAAAATGGATAAGCGGGTGGATGTCCTGCGCCGCCGATTGCATGTAACCGTTCATCTCTTGGAGGCGGTGGAAGTCGGCCTCGTCCTTGCCGTGTTTTTTCTCCAGCCACAGGTACTCCGAGTAATTGGCAAAGCCCTCGTTGAGGGTGAGGTTCGACCAGCTTTCACAGGTCACGTAGTCGCCAAACCAGTGGTGGAACATCTCGTGCGCCACGATGGTCTCGTTCTGGCGGTTGTCAATCAGCTCACGGTCGGTGCCCTGCATGAACTCCCCGAAAACAACTGCCGTCGTGTTTTCCATCGCACCGCTCACATAGTCACGCACCACTACTTGCGAGAATTTCTGCCAAGGATAGTTTACGCCCAGTTTGTCCGAAAAAAACTGGAGCATCTCCGGCGTGTGCGGGAAGATGCTGCGGGCATATTTTTCAAATTTCGGTTCCACGTAGTAGTCCACCACCTTGCCGTTCCACTTGTCGCTCACCACGGCATACTCGCCCACGGCAATCATGACGAGGTAGGGCGCATGGGGCAGGTCCATCTTCCAGTGATCGGTGCGGGTGCCATCGGCGTTCTTTTTGGAGGAAACGAGGACGCCGTTGCTCAGGGTCTTGAAGCGGTCTTCGACGGTCAGGGTGATTTCGTTGGTGGCCCGCTCATTGGGCTTGTCAATCGTCGGAAACCAACGGGAGTTGTTCTCTGTCTCGCCCTGGGTCCATATCTGTTGAGGCTTGTCTCCCTCTTCCTTGCGGGGATTGATGAAAAACAGACCCTTGTCCGAAGTGATGGCGGCGCTACCGCCCGATGCGGCTGGGGTGGCTGTGTAGTCAATGAAAAGCTTGTACTCTTGGTTGCGGTTGTAGGTCTTGCCGAGGTGGATGGTCACCTTGCTGCTGTCGTAGTCGTATTTGAGCGGGTCGTTGCTACCCAAGAAGCTGATTTTGTTGAATTGAAATCCCTTCGCATCCAGCACCACCTGATCGGTTGGGTAGAAATAGGGCTTCAACGTGAGGGTGGCCTTGCCAAGAACCTGCTCTTTCGCCCAGTCGAAACGGAGGTCGAGGTTGGTGTGCAGCAGGTCACTTTCCCGCTTGGCAGTGGGGTTGTAGCGGGGTAGGCTGAGGTCACTCGAATCCATTTCATCGAGGGAAATGGGGTCGCCCCCGTACGCTGATGGGGCGGTGACAGTAAGTGTGTCGAGGTCAACGTAGTCGGTTTCCGGCAGCAAGATGGCAGAATATTGCTTGGGGGCGCAGCTCCACAGCAGGGAAATGGCAAGCAACAGGAACAAGGATTTTTTCATTGAAATTATTTTTTCTGAAAGGCTTTGATATGGTCACCTGGCAGCGCAGTGGCTACTTTTTTAGAAGGTGGGCAAAGATAAGGACAAAAGGAATTGATGAAAGGTGATTTTGAATAGGAGTTTGACGGCTCACTACCTAATATTAGGTATCACTCCCCCTATTTTTCGCCATTTTGACAAAAGTCACTCTGGATGTTGGCAGACTGGCTTACATTTGACTTGTCTAAATTAAATCTAAATAACGCCAGGGCTGTGAGCCTCGAATTGAAACTCGCATCTCATGCCGACAAATTGTCGGGATAAAACTGAGCAAAATGGCCAATTCCGTCACACAACTGAAAGCAGGACATGGGGGTCGCATCTCGCACTTCACCGATGAGCGAATCGCTGGTAAGTTGATGACGATGGGCGTGCTGCCTGGCAGCCGGCTGAGAGTCGTTCGCATCTCACCGTTCAATGGCGGCTACTACCTGAAAGTGGATGGCATGAGCATCGTGGTGCGCAACGATGAGGCCAGCAATATCATGACGACATTGGACGCTGAATGATATTGGGGTATTGAGTTATTGGGATATTGGGTTATTGGTTGCGAGGCTTTAAAATAACCCAATAACCCAATAACCCAATAACCCAATATCCCAATAACCCAATATCCACTCCACGACGCTTGGACAGGTACAAAAGAATGCACAAAATAGCACTCGCCGGAAACCCGAACAGCGGCAAATCTTCCATTTTCAACCAGCTCACCGGCCTCCGACAAAAGGTGGCCAACTTCCCCGGCGTTACCGTAGAAAAAAAGTCAGGAAAACTGCACCTGCCTGATGGTGAGGAAGTTATGCTCGTAGATTTCCCCGGTGCTTACAGCCTCTATCCCAACTCCGAGGATGAGCGGGTGGTGCTCAACGTACTCACCAACCCCGACGACGAGAACTTCCCCGATGCCGTAGTTTACGTGGCCGACTTGACCGGACTGGACAAGCACCTGCTGCTTTTAACCCAAATAAAGGACCTTGGCCTGCCCTGCATACTGGCATTGAACATGGCCGACACGGCGGAACAAGAGGGCATCATTGCCGACAACGACCGTTTATCTGTGTTTCTGCAAATGCCCGTCGTGACGGTGAGCGGGCGCACAGGCGCAAACATCGGGGCGCTAAAACAGGCCATTTCCACCATTCTACAAAGCGAAAAAATCAACACACCCCTGTACCAACCAGGGCCTGTGGAGCAAAATACCCTCCGCAAAGTGCAGCAATCACTGGGGATTGAGCAGCCGTACCGGGCGCTGCTCATTGCACACCACGCCGAAAAACTGCCATTTCTATTAAAGGAGGAAAAGGCCAAAGTCGCCAAGATTTGCGAAACGGAAGGCTTTCAGGGCCTGCGCCTTCAGATTGCAGAGACGATGCGCCGCTACCAGATTTTCACGCCCGTGTTGCAAGCGGCCATCCAAAAAAAAGCTGAAAAGACAACCTTCAGCGACCGCCTCGACTCGGTGTTGACGCATCGGATTTTTGCGCCAGCCATTTTTTTCGGGGTAATGTTTTTGGTGTTCCAGGCCGTATTCGCTTGGGCTGCTTACCCGATGGACTGGATTGAGTCGGGCTTTGGTTTTGCCGCCGAGTTGCTGAAAAATAAACTTCCAGCTGGCTGGCTCACCAACCTGCTCACCGAAGGCGTGCTGTCCGGATTGGGCGGCATCGTGGTCTTCGTACCTCAGATTGCCATACTTTTCCTGCTCGTCACCATACTTGAAGAGGTGGGTTACATGTCCCGGGCAGTGTTCATTTTTGACAAAATGATGCAACAGTTCGGGCTAAACGGGCGCAGCGTGGTGGCGCTGGTGTCGGGCGGAGCCTGCGCCATCCCGGCCATCATGTCCACCCGCACCATCGGCAACTGGAAGGAGCGGCTCATCACCATCCTCGTCACGCCGCTGATCAGTTGCTCCGCAAGGATCCCGGTTTACACCGTGCTGATTGGCTTCGTGGTGCCGTCGGACAGGGTGTTGGGCATCTTCAACCTGCAAGGGCTGGCCTTCATGGGTCTTTACTTGCTGGGCATCGTGGCAGCACTCGGCTCGGCCTGGGTGTTCAAAAAAATACTGAAATCGAGCGAGCCATCGTGGCTAATGATGCAGTTGCCACCGTACCGGTGGCCCGTCTGGCGCAACGTGGGGATTACGATTTGGGAAAAAACATCATCCTTCGTGTTGGGAGCGGGCAAGGTCATTTTGATAGCCAGCGTCATACTTTGGGGCTTGGCGAGCTATGGGCCTTCGGCCAAAATGGAGGCTGCGGAAGCTGAGGCCATGCTCATTGCGCAGCAAAAAAACCTCGACGAAACAGCCACTGGCAACTTGGTGGCGGCGCACAAAATCGAGGCGAGCTACGCCGGGCACCTCGGCAAATTCATCGAGCCGGCGATCCGCCCCCTGGGCTTCGACTGGAAAATTGGAATAGCACTCATCACCTCGTTTGCTGCAAGGGAAGTCTTCGTGGCCACCATGGCCACCATCTATAGCATTGGCAGCACTGACGACGAAGCGACGATACACGACCGCCTCGCCGAGGCCCGCAACCCTGACACCGGGGCGAAGGTTTACACTTCGGCCACGGCGGCATCACTGTTGGTTTTTTATGTGTTTGCACTGCAATGCATGAGCACGTTGGCCGTGGTGCGGCGGGAGACGGGCGGCTGGAAATGGCCAGTGGTGCAGTTCAGCTTCATGGGAATTTTGGCCTACCTTGGCAGTTGGATTGCCTTTCTGTTGTTGAGTTGAGTGGATTCTGGGTTCGATTTTTTTCAAAAAATAACAGTTTGCTAAGCTTAAACTTTGCGAGGAACGCCTATTTTCGTTACCAAAGTTGTATGTTTGCAACACATTCGTTCGCTAAGAAGTACTGCACACAAAAGTTCGCTGGTCTATGACTTATAACAGCATCCTTGAAGCGATTGGGCGCACACCGCTCATACGTCTCAACAGAATTACCCAGACCATTGCTCCCACTGTCTATGCAAAATGTGAAGGTTTCAATCCTGGCCAGTCGGCCAAGGATCGCATTGCCCTGCACATGATTGAAGAGGCGGAGCGCACTGGTAGGCTGCACCCCGGCGGTACGCTCATTGAAGCGACGAGTGGTAACACAGGCTTCAGTTTGGCAATGGTGGCCGCTGTCAAGGGCTACAAATGTGTACTGACGCTAACCAGCAAAGTTTCCAGGGAAAAGATTGACTGCCTGCAGGCCATGGGCGCCGAGGTCATCATTTGCCCAAAAGAAGCGAAGCCCGACGACCCCCGCTCCTACTATAAAGTGGCCGAGCGCAAGGCGAGGGAAATCCCGAACTCGCTGTACATCAACCAGAATTTCAATACCGAAAACGCACGGGCGCACTACCTGACCACCGGTCCCGAGATTTGGGAGCAGACCGGCGGCAAAATCACAGCACTCATCGCCAGTGCCGGCACCGGCGGTACGCTCAGTGGCACGGCTCAGTACCTCAAGGAACAGAACCCGGAGGTGCGCATCATCGGCGTGGATGCCTACGGATCGGCCCTGAAGAAGTACCACGAAACGGGGAAATACGATGAGCGGGAAATTTACAGCTACGAAATCGAGGGCACGGGCAAGAACATCATCCCGGCAAACTGCAATTTTGAGCTTATTGATAAATTCGTCAAAGTGACTGACCGGGAAAGCGCCTTGCGCACCCGTGACTTGGCCTTGATGGAGGGCATATTTGCCGGATATTCAAGCGGAGCTGGCATCCAAGCCCTGCTGCAAATCCAGGACGAGTTCACCAAGGACGACGTGGTGGTGCTCATCTTGCCCGACCACGGCAGCAAGTACCTCGGCAAAGTGTTCAACGACCAGTGGATGGAGTCGAAGGGCTTCCTCACCGATGTTTACGAAGAAATGGAAGAGCCACTGCCGCTGCCCGCGTTCATTCCGAGCATTTGAGCAAGCTGGTCTCTCAATGAAGAAAGCCGCTTTCAGACGATGGTTTGGAAGCGGCTTTTTGTTTCGGTAAATTCTTGTTCGATACAAAGAAATGAGCAGACTTATCCGCCCCCCTCAGCTTTCCTCTTCAAAATACACTTTATAAAACTTCTTCCCCCTCTCCTCATCGAAGCCCCGCTCGATGAGTTCCTGGTTGCCGTGGATGTAGATATGAAAGTTCTTGTCTAGCTTGAGAACGCTTCGCATTACCCGTTCCTGTTTCTTGACGGAGGCAGGTGAAATATGAAAAGAATCCTCGTCGGACGAGAGGCCGCGCTGCTCCTGCCAAGCCGAGCGGTGCTGCCGGAAAGCGTCCTCTTTTTCGGTGTCGTCGAAGACGATTTTGGCAAATTCCTCCTCCACCAGCGTATCGTTTTCCTTGAAATAGGTGAGCGACTTGTTCAGGTAGTCAATCTTCTCGGCCTTGCTCACGGCGAAGTCCTCGTCCAGCTTTTTCACCACAAAATCCTTGGCCATTTTGATGTAGTGCGTGGTATGGAAATAGTCATCGGCCAGCGGCTTCACATGGAGGAAAAAGTCCCGCCAGTACTGTGCCTCGATGGACTTGTTGGACTTGTCCACGATGCAGACCTTGTAGCCCTGCTCGGCATTGGCGTTGAAGATGAGGCAGCCCTTGTCGAGCTTGTCCACAGCAGTGCCATCTTCGCTAACCAGTTGAAAATCACCGTTTTGCGCCAGCAATTTTAAAAAAGACTGCTTGTTTTCAGACTTGAACAGCCCGATGGCGTCGAGTACCTCGTCGTCGAGTACCAGGCCCGTGAAGAAGGCAACGTACAGGTCGCCGGACTTTATTTTCGGGTGGTTCGTCTGCTCGTGCAGGTGCCGAGCTATGTCAATGGAATGCTGGTGGAATGCTTCTTGGGAGTCAAAAATTTGCTTCGCAAATTGGCAGACGGGGTTTAGCGAAAGGTCGCCGTTGGAGAAGTCGAAATGAAAAAACTCGTTGCCCTCAAAAGCGTCGAGGAAGAACTTTTTAAGTAGGCCAATCAGTTGCCCCTCGCTTACGTCGAGTGGATGCTCAGAGACTTGCAGCTCCTGTTCATTTGCTTTGTTTCCGATAAAATGAGCGGAAACCAGTTCGATATTGCTGTGCGAATAGTCAATCATTTTTACTGGTTGATAAAGGTTGATGAGGTTGATAAGGGTTGATGCAGGTGTGGCAAAATCAACCATTATTAACCTTTATTAACCTAAAAAATCAGCCCTAGTGCATTTCGCCGCCCTCCTCATTCTCCATTTCCACTGCCACTTTGCGCACGGCATTTTTCTTCAGTTCGTGGTACTCCTTACGGTTGCGATAAATATCAATGGCCATGAACATGGCCTGGAGGAACGACGACGGGTCGGCTTCGTTTTTGCCAGCCAAGTCGAAAGCCGTGCCGTGGTCGGGCGAGGTACGGATGACCGGTAGGCCAGCCGTGTAGTTCACCCCGCCGCCGAAGGTGAGTGCCTTGAACGGAATCAGCCCTTGGTCGTGGTACATGGCCAGTATGCCATCAAACTTGTTGAATTGCCCGGAACCGAAAAATCCGTCGGCAGGGAAGGGGCCGAATGCCATCATCCCATTCTTTTTGCACTCCATGATGGCTGGGCGTATGATTTTCTCCTCCTCGTCGCCGAGCATGCCCTCCTCCCCGGCGTGTGGGTTCAGACCGAGCACGGCGATGTTTGGCCGCTCGAAGCCAAAGTCAATGCGCAGCGTCTCGCTGAAAATGCGCAACTTGCTGATAATCCGCTCCTTAGTGATGGATTTCGACACATCCTTCAGCGGAATATGAGCGGTCACAAGCCCTACCCGCAGACGGTCGGCAACCAATAGCATGAGGCTATCCGCTGCGTTGAACTCCTTGGTCATGTACTCTGTATGCCCCACATGCTCAAACCCTGCAAGCTGCATGGATTTTTTGTGGATGGGCGCTGTCACAATGGCGTCAATCAGGCCCAACTTGAGGTCTTTCACGGCGGCTTCGAGGCTTTGCTGTGCAAACGTTCCGCCAAGGTCGGTGGGCTTGCCGAGCGTGATGTTCACGTTGTCGTTCCAGATATTTACCACGTTGATTTTGTCGTGTGCCAAACGGTCGGCGTTGCGCTGCCCCACAAAGGTCACGTCGTCCAGTTGCACAATATTCTTGTGGTAGGATACGACCTTCGATGAGCCATAAATCACCGGTACGCAGATGTCCAGGATTTTACGGTGCGAGAGTGCCTTCAATACCACCTCCAACCCGATGCCATTGATGTCACCAGCGGTGATGCCGAGTATGGGCTTGCTGCTTTTGACACGCGGAAGTTGCGGCTGGTCGCTGATGGGTTCCAACTCTTCGGCGTACTCGTTTTCTTGTTCCACTTTTATATGATTTGAAGTCGAAGGAGCATTTTTAAAAACTGCATCCACCAACGGTTCAGTGTCCAGGCAAGGAGGAGGAGAAGTGTTTAGTTATTAAGTTGGTGAAAATCAATGCTTTAAAAACCATTCCCGCTTCATACCCCATACCTCATACCTGAAAAACGTATCTTTCCGGCCCGGAAAACGCCAAAATTAGTCATTTCACTTATGCGAGCCAAAAAATCCTTCGGACAGCACTTCTTGACCAATGAAAACATCGCCCAGCGGATTGCTGATTCACTGGTCTTGGACAGTGGCCCAACCAATGTTTTGGAGGTCGGCCCCGGCAAGGCCATGCTCACCAAGTACCTGCTGGAAAAGGATTACGAGCTGAAATGCGTAGAGGCCGACGCTGACATGGTGGACTTCCTCAACGCCAATTATCCGGCCCTGCACGGCAAAATTATCTCCGAAGATTTTTTGAAGCTCGACCTCGCCTCGGTATTCGGCGGGCAACCGTTCTGCATCATCGGTAATTTTCCGTACAATATTTCCTCCCAGATTGTCTTCAAAATGGTGGAGTTCAGGCCGATGGTTCCGCAGTTGGTGGGCATGTTCCAGAGGGAAATGGCACAGCGCATTATCGCCAGCCCCGGCGGCAAGGACTACGGCGTCATCAGCGTGCTGACGCAAGCTTTTTACGAAGGCAAATACCTGTTTTCGGTGGGAAACGGCAACTTCAACCCGCCACCGAAGGTGCAGTCGGGCGTCATCCGGCTGATGCGAAAGGAGGGGGAGCTTGGTTGCGACGAAGCATTGTTCCGAAAGGTGGTAAAACAAGCCTTCAGCCAGCGCCGAAAGATGCTCCGCAATACGGTGAAGCCGTTTTTTGAAAATCGGCCTGAGTCATTGGACGAAGCTTTTTTCACGCAGCGTCCCGAGGTGCTGAGCGTTGGGGAGTTCGTGGATTTGACCAATAGGATTTCTGAAGGGTAAAACAAAAATGCCCAGACGGTAAGCCGTCCGGGCATTTTTGTTTTATAACCGCTGTAAATGAGCGGGTTACTTGCCACCTACCACGTTCCTAAAGGACATGATTTTGGAGCGCCAATATTCGGAGCTTTCCAGTTTTTCTATCACCACGCCTCGGCCTGAAGTGCTGTGGATCAACGTCATACCACTCTTGTCGTTTTCGTACACCGTTGCCACGTGGAAAACCCTGCCACCGGGGCTTCTGCGGAAGAACACGAGATCGCCAGGCTGGGCTTCCTTTTTGGAAATGCGCTCGCCCTGCTTCTCCTGAGTAGCAGCGGAAGAATTCATTTTGATGTCATGCTCATTCATGACGTAGTACACGAAACCTGAGCAATCAAACCCGCCGGAGACTTCCCTGCAGAGCGGTAATGCGTACCAAGATATTGCTCCGCAAACTCCACAATCTCGCTCCTGAGCAATATTTCTGCTTCGATTTTTTTGGTCTTAGCCTCTGCTATCGGACCCGTTGCGTCAGCAGTTTGCGAAAGCAAACTACACGATGTGAGACCTATGAGTGCGACAATAGACGACACTCCCCTTACCAGCCTTTTCACGTTCATACAGTGCTGTTTTTTAAGTTGGTTTGAAAAACCACGATGTTAAAGAAACTTGCTTAAAAAGGGTCAATTCTCTTGGGGCACTTTCATAGGAGTGTTCAAAAATGGGATAATCAGGAGTTCTGCCAGCGCATTTATGTGATTACTTTGCTGTTTGTTCACCCTTCTTTGATGGGTGGACGGCAAAGATGCTAAATTGAATTTTATTTCCAAGCATCTAACGAACAAAAATTTCAAATTCGTCTTTGTCGGCAAGGAATTGTAGGCTGCTTCGGTAGTCACGCAGCATTTCCAAGGAAAGTGCTATCGTAAAAACATCTTCCACGTCCGCCACTTGGTGCAAAATTTTCGCACTGTAATCTACAACGGTGGAGTCGCCAGTATAATGGAACCCCACGCCATCTGTTCCACAGCGGTTCACCCCAGCGACGAAGCACTGGTTTTCGATGGCCCTTGCCATCAGCAGGCACTTCCAGTGGTGGCTGCGGCGGTCTGGCCAGTTGGCCATGTACAGCAGCAGGTCGAAGCCTTCCACATTGCGGCTCCATACTGGGAAGCGAAGGTCGTAGCATATCAGAGGGCATATTTTCCAGCCAAGCCACTCAGTGATCAGTTTTTTTTGCCCTGCCGTGTAGGTTTCGTGCTCGGCAGCTGGACTGAACAGGTGGCGCTTGTCGTAATTCTCAAAGCTGCCATCGGGCCGCATCCAAACCAACCGGTTGAAAAAACTGAAACCTTCCTTTGCGATGAAACTGCCCGTCACCACAGCGCCTGTCAACCGTGCCTGTTCGGAGAGCCAGCCCATTGTGCGGCCGTTCATCGGTTCGGCCAAACGGGGTGCGTCCATGCTAAACCCCGTGGTGAACATCTCTGGCAATACGATTACGTCAGTACGCCCGGCAAGGCCAGCCAGTTTCTTCGAAAACATAGCCAAGTTGGGTTCAATGTCTTCCCAAGCAAGCGCTGACTGCACGGTGGTGATGCGGAGAATATCGGCCATAACGGATTTGGTTAAAATGAAACGAGGCATAAAGATGTGAAATCTTTATGCCTCGCATATAAAACCTTTGGTGTGAAAAGATTATTCGGCTGTCTGTGTTTCAATGGCAACTTCCTCTTCCTCAGCACCAGCCTTCAAGCCCCTTGGTACAGGTATGGTAGCAATTGGAAGTGCCTGAGCGTTGATGATTTCAACGCCTTCAATGGTGGCTATGTCACGAATCCTCAGCGACTCGCCGAGTTTTAACTTTGAAATGTCCACTTTCATTTCGTCCACCATCAATTCCGGTGTGGTCTTGATTTTCACGGAGCGGAGCTTTTGTACCAACTTGCCGCCAGCGCGTACGCCTGGTGCAGTGCCTTCAAAGCGGATAGGCACATTCACTTTAATGGTGTTCCCATCTACCAAGTGAAGGAAGTCAATATGAGTAACGGTGTCAGTTACGGGGTGGAACTGCACTTCTTTCAGGATGCACCTGTATGATTTGCCGGCCACATTCACGTCGGCAAGCTTGAATTCGCCAGTGTAAACCATGTCCCTGATAGCGTCAGGACTGATAGTGAAGTGCAGGTTTTCGCCGCCACCATAAAGTACGCAAGGAATTGTGCCTGCGGTTCTGGCCGCCTTTGCGAAAGATGTTCCCGTGCCGCTGCGAGGCGTTCCATTGATAGTTACCGTAACCATGATTATTTTTATTGAATCGTTGTTCTTAAAATCCCCTTGCCGACATTTGCCAATGCTGTGTGCGAGCAAGGTTTTTGGCCCATTTTAAAAGCTGATTTCTCAAAAGGCGGGCAAAGATAGGCTTTTTGAAAATTACAATGCCTTCGGCCCTCATTTTTCTGAATTTTTATTGGTATCAAATGTGAAGTTTCATTTAGGCTCAAAAAATCTTCTGCCAAAAATGCTTGGTTATTTTGGATAAAAAAAATTACCTTTGCCCTCCCTTTTAAAAAGGGCATGTTTAAGAACCCGTAAATTTAACGATACAATGAAAAGGACTTTCCAACCTTCGAGAAGAAAAAGAGCCAACAAGCATGGCTTCCGTGAGCGCATGAGCACCAAAAACGGTCGCAGGGTTTTGGCACGCCGCCGTGCACAAGGCCGCTGGAAACTGAGCGTTTCCGATGAGAAGCACGTAAAATAAGCAAGCTATTGCTACAATATATCCAGGCGTAAAGCCCGGAGTGGTTAACTTCGCTCCGGGCTTTGCCAATTTGATGCTGCCCATCGCCGATGCTCTTCAAAAAAAGTAAACCAAAGTTGGAACAAACCTTCGTGGAAGTGGGCGAGCGGAAGATTCCCACTAAAATCTATACGGAGATGCGCCGTGGCGTAAGGTTTTCGCTCGGCAAGAACGGAGCCATCCTGCGGATGCCCGTGCTGCTGCCGCCCGGTGTCCGGCAGGTGGAATTAGAAAGGTTCAAGGCTTGGCGCCTATTCTTTAAAAATTGACTGGACGACCAACCGCACCCACGCTGCCCGCCTGCACAGCAAGACCATCCACCTCCGCCTCACGCAATCCGACAGCGAGACCAACCGGCTGAAGGTGGTTCGACAACTGTTGAGCCGGGTGGTGGCACAGGATTTTCAGTCCGACATGGAGCGGCGGGTACACGAACTGAACCATCTTTTTTTCCAAAAACCTGTGAAAAGCGTCGTGCTCAAGTACAACACTTCCAACTGGGGCAGTTGCTCCTCGGCCAGTAATATCAACCTCAGCACCTGCCTACTCTTCGCTCCGGACGATGTGGTGGACTACGTCATTATCCATGAGCTGGCGCATTTGGTGGAAATGAACCACTCCTCCCGCTTCTGGAAGTTGGTGGAAGAGGCCATGCCCGACTACAAGGAGAAGAAAAAATGGCTCAAGCAGAACTGGCAGACATGCAATTTTTAACCAAAAACAAAAAAGAAGTCCCTGTTGGAATCTGTTAGCGAGCATCGCCGTTAGAACTTTACCTTTCTTTTTTTCAAAAAAAATTCAAATCACAAATCAACGGGATACATGCCTCCGGCTACCAATCCCTACCTTTGCGCCCATGAAAAACGAATTACAGGTTTTTAACAGCTATTCAGGCAAAAAAGAAGTTTTCAAGCCAATTCACGACGGCCAAGTGGGCATGTACGTCTGTGGCCCGACAGTGTATAGCGACGTACACCTCGGCAACTGCCGCACCTTCGTCAGCTTCGATGTCATTTTCCGCTACCTCCAATACCTCGGCTACAAGGTGCGCTACGTGCGAAACATTACCGACGTGGGCCATCTTGAAGGCGACGCCGATTCGAACGCAGAGGACAAAATTTCGAAAAAAGCCCGCCTCGAACAGCTCGAACCGATGCAAATCGTGCAGCACTACATGAACGGTTTTCACGACATGATGAAAATCTTCAACACACTGCCGCCGCATATCGAGCCACGGGCGACCGGTCATATCGTCGAGCAGATTGAGATGGTGCAAGAAATCATTGACAACGGACTGGCTTACGAAAACAATGGCTCCGTTTACTTCAACACCTTGGAGTTCGCCAAAAAATACGGCGTGTACGGCAACCTCTCCGGTCGCAAAATCGAGGACCTCATCGCCGAAAGCCGTGACGGCCTGAAGAACCAGGGAAGAGAAGCGCCACCCTTCCGACTTCGCCATTTGGATAAAAGCAGCGTCGGAGCACCTCATGCGCTGGAAGTCGCCGTGGTCGGTGGGCTTTCCCGGCTGGCACTTGGAGTGCTCGGTGATGAGCACCAAGTATTTGGGCGAAAAATTCGACATCCACGGCGGCGGCAACGACCTCAAGTTCCCGCACCACGAGAACGAAATTGCCCAGAACTACGGTGCCTGCGGCCACGCCCCTGCAACTACTGGCTGCACACCAATATGCTGCTGCTCAATGGCAAAAAATGTCGAAAAGCGATGGAAATTCCATCATGCCCGGCGAACTTTTCACTGGCCAAAGCCCTCACCTGACCAAGGCGTACTCGCCAATGGTGGTGCGCTTTTTCATGTTACAATCACATTACAGCAGCACCCTAGACCTGACGGACGATGCGCTGCAAGCTGCCGAAAAAGGCTACCGCCGCTTAATGGAAGGGCAAAAAGCACTGCAAACCATGGCGCACCCCGGCGGCGGCTCAGCTGGTGCATTGGACAAAGAGGTAAATGCCGCCATTGACCAAGCCTTTGCTGACATGAGCGACGACTTCAATTCGCCCAAGGCATTGGCCAGTTTGTTCGAGTTGGTCACCAAGGTCAACAGCTTGAAGGGCGGCCAACTTTCATTCAGCGACCTTACTTCAGAGACGCTGGAGCGCTTGAAAAAAACCTTCAACGACTTCATCTTCACCATTTTCGGCTTGCAGGAAGAGAATTTCGACTCCTCTGGCGACGGCGTGGTGGACGGCCTCATGCAGCTCATCCTCGACATGCGCCAAACCGCCCGTACCAACAAGGACTGGGGCACCTCCGACAAAATCCGGGACGTGCTCAAGGAACTTGACATCGTGGTGAAGGACGGGAAGGACGGGGCGACTTGGGCGAAAGGGTAGGCGATTTACGATTTAGCGATTTACGATTTACGATTGTGGGTGGCTGTCTCGAAACAAAACCCTTTGTAAGGTCGTTTTTAGCACGTTCAAATAACATCACATAAAATACGCCTGACAATGGCATTTGACATTATTCATAAACAGCTGAAAGCTCATGTTTTGAAAATCGTCAATCGTCAATCGTCAATCGTCAATTGATAAATTAATGTCTCAAACTACCTACAAATCAGACGTTGAAGCGGTGGACGCTTTGGCGCAAGCTTACAAAGACCTCAAAAAGGAAATCGCCAAGGTCATCGTTGGCCAAGATGAAGTGGTGAGAAGTGTCATCATTTCGCTGTTTTCCAATGGCCACAGCCTGTTGGTCGGTGTGCCGGGCCTTGCTAAAACACTGCTCGTTAGCACTATCGCCGAAGTGCTTGACCTTGGTTTCAAGCGCATCCAGTTCACGCCCGACCTTATGCCTTCTGACATCACTGGCTCGGAAATCCTCGGCGAAGACCGTCATTTCAAGTTCAACAAAGGGCCGCTTTTTTCCAATATCGTACTGGCCGATGAGATCAACCGGACGCCACCCAAAACGCAAGCCGCCCTGCTGGAAGCCATGCAGGAGCGCTCGGTCACGGTGGCTGGCGAGCGCCACGTACTGCCCTCGCCGTTTTTCGTACTGGCCACGCAAAACCCCATCGAACAGGAGGGAACCTACCCCTTGCCCGAAGCGCAGCTTGACCGTTTCATGTTCAACATCCCGCTTGACTACCCTTCCTACGAGGAAGAAATCAGTGTGGTAAAAAGTACGACAGGGATAGAAAAGCCCAACCTGAAGCACATCCTGAACGATACGCAGATACTTGCTTTTCAGCAACTTGTTCGCAAAATTCCGGTGGCTGACAACGTGCTGGAATACGCTGTGTCATTGGCCACGAAGACCCGCCCTGGCACCGAAAGGGCTACGGCGAAAGTCAACGATTATATCTCTTGGGGTGCTGGGCCACGTGCATCACAGTATTTGGTACTGGGCGCAAAATGCCACGCTGCCGTCAGCGGCAAGTACTCGCCGGACATTGAAGATGTGAAGGCCATCGCCAATTATGTGCTTCGCCACCGCATCGTCCGCAACTACAAGGCGGAGGCGGAGGGAATCACAGAAGAAAATATCATCCAGAGCTTGTTTTGAAAACAGGTAAGTTCGAGTCTGGAAAAAACAGTGGGCTGGTCGGCGAAAGCGGGCCAGCCCACTGTGCGTTTTAACACATCTCCACCGCCACCCTTGCCGCCAATCTTACGTTGTTCAGCACCAGTTCGATATTGGCCCGCAGGCTCTCGCCGCCGGTCAGCTCCTTTATTTTTCCCAATAAAAAAGGGGTGATTTCTTTGCCACGGATGCCGAGCCTCAATGCTTCGGCGAGTGCGTTTTCTGTCGCAGCTTAAATGGGAGAAGCCATCGGTTCGTGCATTTCGGGAATCGGATTGGCGATGACCACGCCGCCAGAAAGTCCAGCCAACCATTTAGCATTCAGCACTTGGGTGATTTCAGAAGGCGAGTCGAGACGGTAGTCCACGCCAAAACCACTGCGACGGGTGTAGAAGGCGGGAACTCATCCGTTTGGTAGCCGATGACCGGGACGCCGTGGGTTTCAAGGTATTCCAAAGTGAGGCCGATGTCGAGGATGGATTTTGCGCCAGCACAAACGACGGCGACACTGGTGCGAGCCAGTTCCTGAAGGTCGGCGGAGATGTCCATTGTTTCGGCAGCGCCCCGGTGTACGCCGCCAATGCCGCCTGTGGCGAAAATGCGAATGCCCGCCATTTCGGCAATGATCATGGTAGCGGCGACGGTGGTAGCTCCTGGTTTGCCATTGGCCAACAGAAAGGGGATGTCCCGGCGGCTGGCCTTGACCACGTCCTGCCCGGTCTTGCCGAGGTAGTTGATTTCGGCCTCGGTCAGCCCGGCTTTCAGCTTGCCGTTGAGGATGGCAATGGTGACTGGCACTGCCCCGTTTTCACGGACGGTTTGCTCCACTCGGAGGGCAGTTTCCAGATTGTCGGGGTAGGGCATGCCGTGCGAGATGATGGTGCTTTCAAGTGCCACGATGGGCTGGCCGTCTTGCAGAGCCTGGGTTACCGAAGGTGAAATATCGAGGAAGGACTGGGTTTGCTTCATCATTGCCAAAAATAAAAAAGGGCGTAACCAAAGCCACGCCCATGCTGTATTTTTTGAAAAATTACGGGTTGGCCAAGGTAGCCAATTCCTATTTCCCTATTTCTAGTATCAATTATTTTCCACCGAACAGTTTGCTGAGGAGCCCCTTGCCCATCATGCCAGCCACGTCGTCCATCATAGAGCCGTCGCCGTCCTTGTCGAGGAAGCGGGTTGCCATGTCCATCAGCGGGTTGCCAGCTTGTTTCTGTTGCCCAACCGTGTTGGTGAGCAGTCCGGCGATACCGTCCACGTCGAGGCCCTGTTGGCGTTTTTGTTGGCCGAGCATGCTCATCACCATTGGTGCGAGCATGGTCATCAGGTTGCCAGTTTTGCTGCTGTCGAGGCCGCTCATTCTGCTGATCATGTCAATCGCACCACTTTGGCGATCACCAAGGATGTGGTCGAGGATGCCTGCGCCATTGAGGGCACGGGACTGTTCGGGGGCAGGTTGCTGTCCTCCACCACCGAGCATACCCATGAGGTTTTCTAGGAGGCTGCCATCGTGGTCGCGTTCGAGTGCGTTGTTGAGGCTGGCAGCACCTTCGGGGGTGGAGGCGTTTTTGGCCAACCCACTGAGCAGCGTGGACACGATGCTCTGTGCTGCCGTAGCTGTTTGTTGGCGGTCGGCACCGCCAATCTGGTTGCTGAGTTGGTCAACAACGTTCTCGTCCAAGTGACCTTGCAATAAATCAAACAAATTTCCCATGATAGTTTTTTTTGAATTTTAGTATAAACGCCGCAAGCTACGGCGGTTCGTTGGTTCTGACGCAAAACACATAACAAGTATCGGATTTGAAGCCGACAAAATTAAATCTCTTGATTTTTTTCTCTCCAAATCCCGTGCGATGCCAATATTTGACCCCTCAAAAAGGCTTATTCACTAATTGAACGGTAGCGATACTTTATTCAAATAAATCATCCTACCTTGCCTTTCAAACAAACAACAGCCATGAGCCGGGAACTACACAGCCCATCCGAAGAAATTATCGCACAAACAGATATCGCTAGTTTGGCACAGCAGTTCGTACTCAATCTTTTCAACCAAAAAAACGATACCCGCCTGGTGTTTCGCACGTATCGCCAAGCGATGGAAATCGTAAAGACGGTGAACAGCTTGGCGCAGGCCAACGGCTCCACTGAGACGGAATGGGAAACGGCGGCACTAGCGGCTTGGTTCAGCAATGCTGGCTACCTTTTCGACTATCAAAACCCGGAGCCGAAGAGTGTGGAGCTGGCTGAAAAATTCTTCGCTGCTCACCATTTTTCGCCAGAACGGAAGGCGCAGATAATCGCCACCCTGCGTGGGTTCTTCAATGACCAGTCGTTGCGCACCACAGAGGGGCAGTTGCTTTCCGATGCGGTCAACGCTGTACATTTTGGCAGCGGCTTTTTTGAAAACTCGCCGCTGATGCGCCTGGAGCAGGAGCTGTTGCTCAACCGCCATTTTAGCAAGGAGGAGTGGGAGCAGTTTCAGTTGCAGCAGTTGCTCAACGTGCGGTTTTTCACCTCACAGGCCAAGCTCACCCATGAAACTATTGTGGCCAACCATATCCTGGCGCTAAAGGAGCGGATTGACAAGCGCAAGGACAAATTGTCGTTGGGCAACAATCAGGGAGAGAAAAAATTTCAAAGCTTCAACCGTAGGTTATCGCCAGGTGCGCAGACGTTTTTTCGCACAAGTTACCGCACCCATATCAACCTTAGCGCCATCGCCGACAACAAGGCGCATATCATGATCAGCGTGAACGCCATCCTGATTTCGGTGATGATTTCGGTGATCACGTACCGAAACATGACCGAGACCAACCCCGCCGTGCTGATGCCAGTGGTCATTTTCCTGGTCACCGGCCTGTCGTCGCTCATCTTTGCCGTGTTGGCTGCTCGCCCGAAAGTGACTTCCCTCATCAATGACGCTACCCCGCTTGACGAAGCCAAGCGCAACCTGATGTTCTTCGGCAATTTCGTCTCGCTGAAGCCCGAACGTTACGAGGAACTGTTGGACGAAATGTTCAAGGACAGCGACCTGCTCTACGGCAACATGACCCGTGACCTCTACAACCTCGGTAAGGTGCTCGACCGCAAGTACCGCTTCCTTTCCATCTCCTACAATATATTTATGGTGGGCTTTGTGGCCACGGTGCTCTTGTTCTTGGTAGTACTTTTTAGTTGATACTGCTTTGTGATAGATTGATATTCCGCCTTTCCATCAAAACCTCAAAGTCAGTCCATTGAGCCAAGCGTAGGTGACTTCGGGAGCATCAATGGGCAGTGCCTTGTCAGTTTGTAGGGTAAAATCGGTGAAAAAGCTGAGTTTTTTACCCAAAGGTGTATCAAGGCGGCACTCCGTGGCGAAGCGGTAGTTGTTCCAGTCGGCCAGTTGCGGCTGGAAGTAGGTGGTGCTTACGAGCGTCACGCCCTGCCATGGCCGAAAAGTGAAAGACAGGTAGCTGCTGAGGCGGTGCCAGTTGCGGTCAGCGGTTTCGTCAGTGAAGCGGTTGTGCTCAAACAAGTAGGCGGCACCGAAGTACACCCGATTTCTGCCAGTGGCATCCTTGAAAATCCGGTAGCGGAGACCACTGCCAGCCAGCGCCCGCAGTTGGATGAACAACAGCTTGTTGTATTGCGCTTGCGCAAACACCTCCACGGAAAGCGGGTCGGTGAGCTTGCGGTTGTAACGCAGGTGCGCAAACCCGGCGTTGTTGAACTCCTTGCCGCCTGCCCGTAGAAATCTGCCGTCCATCAGAAAAAGTGCAAGGCTTTTGCCTTGCTTGTACTCCACTTGTGCGGCGGTGTTCAGTTGCAGCACTTCTTCCTGCACTTTGATGAGATTGGCGCCGAAGCGAAGATGGCCGTACCAGTGTACCGAGTCGTTCGTGCCAGTAATGCGCTGCTCTTCGATGTTGACAATTTGTGCTGGCAGCAACGCCGGGAAAAGCACCAGCAGTAGGTAGATTGCAATCTGCTTCATTGCTTCGGTTGGGCATGTTAAAAATACAAAACGCCTTGCAAACCAATGGCTTGCAAGGCGTTCCTCACATGAGCTGGGAAACCGGAAATGATTATCCCGCGACTGGAGCAGCAACCCGAATGTACTTGCGCTCCTTAATACGAGCCTTGGCGCCGATGGCATCGCGCAGGTAGTACAACCTTGAACGGCGTACTTTGCCACGCTTCAAGACTTCAATTTCGGCAATGGCAGGCGAAGTGAACGGGAAAATACGCTCTACGCCTACCCCATTGGAAATTTTGCGGACGGTGAAAGTTTTCGTAGCTCCTGTACCTTTTATTTGGATGACGTTGCCCTTGAATACCTGAATCCGCTCTTTGTTACCCTCGATGATACGATAGTTGACGGCAACAGCGTCGCCGGAACGGAACTTAGGGAAGTCAATTTTCTTTGCAAGTTGCTCGTGAACGTAATTGATGGCGTCCATTTTTCTACTATTTATGGTTGTTGAATTTCAAAAGAGGCGCAAAAGTAAGCCTTTTTTTAACTTAAAAAAGGTTTTTTCAAAAAATATGTTGGTGGCGGAAAGTGCCGTCAACGCAGTAGCGTTGCGTACCCTCTGTACTCGAACGGCTCGCCACGTGGGCCTGTAAAGCTGACCACATAAACGTACAATCCATTTAGTGCGGGCTTGCCTTGGTTGCCTACCTGTCCATTCCAAGGCTCATCTATTCTTTCTGTTTCAAAAATCTTTTGGCCGTATCGGTCCCAAATTGCAAGGCTGTAATTGGTTACGCCACGTGTCACGCCAGTGCCCAAGAAGTAGTCGTTGACGGTGTCCTCGTTGGGTGTGAATGCGTTGGGCATGTAAAATGTCACTTCAGGCACCACGTCCACGTACTGCACTAGGGTGTCGAGGCACTTCTCCGGATGCACCACTATTAGCGTCACTTCGTGGAGGCCGGTGTCGGGGAAGGTGTAGGTAAAATCGGGCATTTGCGCCACCAGTTTGCCGTCCACGTACCAGTCCCAGTACTTTGCGTCAGTGCTCTCGTCGAAGAAATTGACCACCGGGTTGAAGTTGTCGGGGTTGGTGGGGTCAAAGCTGAAATCGGCCACGGGCGGCGAAAGTATGTGCACGAGTTGGCTGAAAGTGGTGTCCGTGTAGCAGCCAATGGGCGATGTGATTTCGAGCCGAACATCGAATGTGCCCGTGTCGAGGTAGGTGTGCGTGGGGCTGATGTCCGTGCCACTTTCCCCGTCGCCAAAGCTCCACTGGATGTCGTAGTTTGCGTCAATCGGGCTGGATTGGTTGTTGAAAAACACCGTGGCCGGGGCGCAACTGATGGTATCGTTTGGCTTGACGAGGATGATGGCCGGCACAGGCTGGTAAACGACAGAACGTATCGTATCGTCCTTGCAACCATGTTCGTTCTCCACTTCCAATTTCACGAAAGTAGTGCCCGGCGTTTCGTACACATGCACTGGGTTGCGCTGGATGGAGTCGGTCACCGTGGGGTCGAGGTCCCATTTCCATTTTACAATTTGGCCGGCCCCAAGAATAGCCGAACGGTCGAGAAAGCTGACTGGCCCGGCCACGCAGGTATCGTACTCGTAATCAAAGTCAGCAACAATCTCTGGGTAAATTTCCACGAATATATTGGCCGTGTCATTGCACTCGGAGCCAGGGTTGAGCACCAACCTTCCTTCGTACTGGCCAGCTTCGGGAAAGTGGAGTATCACGTCCCAAGTGGTGTAAATCTCTGTGTTCCCATTGATGTCGAACTCCCATTGCACCGAATCTACGAAAGTATTATTGGTGCTTAGGTTTTGAAAAGGGATGTCGAGGTTGTAGCAAGTGTTCAGGAAATAATCGGGCCCGATGGAGGTAAGGCCAGGCGTGTTCAGGTTGGCATCCACCAGTTGCTGGCAAACAGCCACATTGAACTGGAAGTCGCGCCGGATGACGCTGAGCAACTGCCCGTTGCGGTATTCCTTTACGCAAACGGCCACCACAAACTGGCCTTGTACGTTTGGTGTGCCCGTCAGCATTCCCGTCAGCGGGTTGATGACCATTTGCGGGCTACCGCCCATGGGGTTCAGTGGGCTGTAGGGCGGGTTCACGAAGCTTGCCTCGGTGTAGGGTGGTGGGCAGGCTGGGTTCGGTGTGATGCCAAAGCAAGATTGATTTCCGCCACCGCCTGGCCCTCCTTGTCCGCCGCCGAGCAATGGGGCGCAAAACTCATACACCAACTGGTCGCCTTCTGCATCGGTGGCGCTGTGGTCAAAAACCAGTGGCTCGTTCACGCAGATAACAATGGGCGGAAAGGAGTTGAAGGTAGGGCTGTTGTTGCACAACACCTGCGCTGCGGGGGTCAGCTCCACGGTGAAGGTGGCACCTACCTCGTCGGGGGTTTCGATGTTGGAAACGGTGGCGTTGCGACAGCAGCGCTGGTAGCTGATGTGGTAACTGGAAGCAGAAGGCCAATCTGTGAACTGATAGTCGAAGGTATAAATACCCTCTTGGACACAAACGTTTGGGGGAATAGTGACGCAGGGGTTGTCAGCGGGGTCAAGGTCCTCGACGACTTGTGGGTTACGGAAAATGGTGGTTAGGAGGGTGTAGGTACCGTCGGCTTCCTGTTTGTAAATAGAGAACGGGGCGTTGTTGTCAAAATAGGCCCCAGTTGGGTCGGAGCAGTCACGGTACATTTTCAGTGTAAAAGTGTAGTCGCCGCCGCCATTGCATGCATAGGCAAAAACGCCGCCGATGATGTGCTTGGAAAATGCTGGAGCACTGACTATCATCAGAATGGCTAACAGGTATAGGTATTTCATCCTTAAAGGGTTGTTTTTCGCCTAGCTTATTGGCGATTTTTATCAATGATAACGATGTCGAAATGTTTGATAAAATTCGCAAGACCGGCCTAACAAGCCCAAAAGTAATCAAAGCCGTTATTTAATTAAGGTCGCATAACCTCGCAGCTCGTATTTATCGCCACGGGGGCCGGTATAAGTCACCACTACGACATAAACCCCCTGCGGTGAAAGGTCGCCGGTGTTGTTTTTGCGCCCATTCCATGCTTCAAACGGGTCGTTGGTTTCAAAAAGCTGCTCGCCGTAACGGTTCCAAACCCTGAGCATGAAATCCTTGGAACCTTCCATCACGCCGTTGCCCCGGAAGCCATCGTTGGAGCCGTCGCCGTTTGGGGTAAATGCGTTGGGAAGGAAATACCGCACCTCCGGTATCACATCCAATACTTTTTGGATGGTGTCCGTGCAGCCGCTTGGGTGAAAAACGACCAACTGCACCACCTGCAAGCCCGTGTCCGGGAAGGTGTGCGTTGGGTTTTGGTCAATGGAAATGCCGGATGCGCCAAAAGTCCAGCGCCATTTCACGGCATTCGTTGACTCGTCGGTAAATTGCGCCGTAGGCACAAGGTTGCTCAGTTGCGACGGGGTGTACGAAAAATCGGCCACCGGGCTGGATAGCACGGTGATGAGGTTGTTCCAGGTGGTATCCGTCTGGCAGCCAAGCGGCGAGATGATTTCAAGCGAAACGGTGAAAGTGCCCACATCATCGTAAACATGCGTGGGGCTGATGTCGCTGCTCGTGCCGCCATCGCCAAAGTCCCAGTTCAGGGTATAGCTTTCGTTGACGGGTTCGGAGAGGTTGTCGAAAAAAATCTCGGCTGGCTGGCAGCCGATGAACTCGCTGGGCGCCACCACCAGCAGTTGTGGAATTGGAAAATAAGGTAGCGTCTTGGTGCGGGTGCCCGTGCAATTGTTGCTGTCCCGTACCAGCAGGTGCACCTCAAAATCGCCGGGGATTTGATAGGTGTGCAGCGGGTCTTGCTCCTGCGAAACCTTGCTGTCGCCAAAATCCCATTGCCAAGAAACGATGCTGCCCGGCCCGGCCCCAGCGGAAGTCTCGTCTGTAAAGGCTACTGGGCCTGCCACACAAGTGTCGTACGCAAAGTCAAAATCGGCCGTGATGCCCGGGTAAACATTGACCTCGATGTAAGCCGTATCATCGCAGGAAACTGCGCCTGGGTTGAGCAACAAGAGGCCGTAGTAAGTACCAACGCCAGGAAAATCAACGGTTGGGTTCCAATCGGTGAAGGTCTGGGTGACGCCGTTGATGTCGAACTCCCATCGGAAGTCGTTGATGTAGGCTTGTTGATAGCTTTGGTTGGTAAAAAGCACGGAGCTTGAGCCGCAGGCATTCACCACATAATATTGTACCTCATCAAAAGTTACCGTGTCGTTCTCCAGCACATCAGCCACGACGGTAGGGTCGCAAATGGCCACATTGAACTGAAAATCCCTTCGGGTTTCGCTCAACAACAGCCCATTGCGGTATTCTTTTACGCAAACGCCCACCACAAACTGCCCTGAAGCATTGGGCACCCCGGTCAAAAAACCCGTGCTTGGGTCAATGGTCACCGGTGGGTTGGCGGACAAAGGATTTGTGAACGAGTAAGGCCCGCTGAAGCCCACCGCTGAATAGGGTGGCGGGAGGTCTGGGTCTGGGGCCACACCATTCGGGGCAGTGGAGTTGATCTGGTCGTTGCCGCCCCCAACGAACGGGGTGCAAAGCTCGTAAACAAGCAAATCTCCATCGGGGTCGGTGGCGGCATGGTTGAAGTCAATGGGTTCGCCGGTACAAATGGCAATCGGCGGAAAATCATTGAAAGTCGGGCTGTTGTTGCAGACTGCTTGGGCATTGGCGGTCAGTTCCATGTAGTAGGTAGCACCTGTCTCGCCGGGCTGTACTATGTTTGAAATGGTAGAATTGCGGCAGCAACGCTGATAAACCACGTGGTAACTGGAAGTGGACACCGGCAGATCGAGGTCAAAAATATAGACACCCTCCTCTACGCAAACATTTGGTGGAACGAGGAGGCATGGGTTGCTGATTGTGGGCGGGATATTGGTGATGGTAGGGGTGCCGAGCGATATGACCTCAAAAGGAACGGTCGAATTGCCTTTGAAAATCGTGACCGTGCCAGCAAACGGGGCGCCGTTCGTAAAATCTGAATCAAATGCCGCCCCACCTCCGTAACAGTCACGGTAAATCTTCATGGTGAAGGTGTACTGGCCGTTTCCATTGCACACATAATTGATGGTGCCCCCGACAATGTGAGCGGCACGGAGTGGAAGCACCCACGCCACAAAAGCAATTGCAATTAGGAGTACCTTTTTTGATGTGGTTAATTTTGTCATACTTTTCGGTTTTAAGAGCTGCATTGAGCGCCAGCGAACGTAAATGAAGGGCCGGGAAAAGCCTTTGTTTGGCTTTGGCACAAAGCCATGAAACCGCTTTTTCGATTGTCAAAACGAACAGACATCCGCTGGAATTTTTAACCTCCGCTCATTTTGAAACATTTTAGCGCTTTTATGTTTTAAAAGCTGCGGTTCAAAGTGCAAGATAGACAAGATTTTTCTGGGAGTTTGTCAGGAATCAGGCGAAATAGTTAGGAATGTATCGCCAAGTATCCAACCTCCAAAAATCTTTACAGCGGTTTGACGTTTGCTAATGAGTTTTGAACGAACCGCTTTATCCAAAACACCTAAACTCATGTTAACTTTTACCAACCAGGACACCTGCATGGTTCAAAATTACTTTTTAGAACCTATTTTAAACACACTTCAAAACGGCGGACTCATCCTCTTTCCGACTGACACTATCTGGGGTATTGGCTGCGACGCCACCAACCCACTGGCGGTGGCCCGGCTCCGGCAACTGCGAGAACTGCCCATCGAACAACCGTTGACACTGCTGGCCCCTTCCATCGAGAAGCTAAAAAACTACGTGGAGTTCGTGCATCCTAGGGTGGAAACTCTGCTCATCTTCCACCATCGGCCACTTACCATCGTTTACGAACAGGCCAGGAACCTCGCCCCGCAAGCCGCCGCCGCCGATGGCAGCATCGCCTTCCGAGTGCCAAGGGACAACTTTTGCCTTGAGTTGCTCGAAGAATTTGGCAAGCCCATCGTCGCCACCGCCGCCTGCATCGGCACTTCGCCACACCCAAAGCATTTTGGTGAAATAAGCTCCGCCGTTATCGAGGGCATTGACCTCGTGGTCAAGTACCGACAAATGGACAAAGACATGGCCGAGCCTTCTGTCATTGCTCGCATCGGCGAGGATGAGGAGCTTGTTTTTATTCGTGAATGATTGCTGAATTGTTGAATTGCTATATTGTTGTTGCACGCTTGCCCAAAACAATACAACAATTCAACAATACCGCAATTCAAAAGCCAATGGAAAAAATAACGGAAAGCCCATCCCGCTACCGCCACCTCGAAAAAATGACGGTAGCGGAACTGCTCCATAACCTCAACAACGAGGACAAGACCGTGCCGTTGGCCGTTGAGAAGGCGCTGCCCGCCATTGAAAAGCTCGTCAGCGCCGTCGTCGAAAAAGTGCGAAACGGGGGACGGCTGTTCTACATCGGGGCAGGCACGAGCGGTAGGTTGGCCATCATTGATGCCTCGGAATGCCCGCCGACCTACGGCGTTTCACCTGATTTGGTCATCGCAGTCATTGCCGGAGGCGACCACGCCATCCGCCACTCCGTGGAGAATGCCGAGGACGACCCCGCCCAAGCTTGGCTGGATTTGCAGGATTATCATATTGACAATCAGGATTTTGTGGTTGGCATTGCCGCCTCTGGTACCACGCCCTACGTGGTCGGTGGACTGATGGATTGCCGCAAAAACGGCATCGCTACCGGCTGCATCACCTGCAACCCAGGCACCCCGCTCGCCACTGCCGCCGATTTTCCGGTGGAAGTCATCGTGGGGCCAGAGTTCGTCACCGGCAGCACCCGCATGAAGTCAGGCACTGCCCAAAAGCTGGTGCTGAACATGGTCTCCACCAGCCTGATGATACAGCTTGGCAGGGTCAAGGACAACCGTATGGTGGACATGAAGCTCACCAACGTCAAGCTGCTCGACCGGGGCACCAAAATGGTGGCACAGGAGACCGGCCTTGCTTATCGGGAGGCCAACGAATTGCTCCTCAAGCACGGCAGCGTGAGGGCTGCTGTGGATGCCTTTTTTCATCCAGAAAAAAGCTGAAGCCGGGCAGGTTAGAACTGAACACCGTTTTTTCTAAACCAAAACCGCCATTTTACATTTTTCAAGAATAAACTGCGTAATTTGGCAAACCATTACGTCCAACACCTGCATTGAAATAGGCCCGCATGTCAAACGACACACCATCTGGCTATGAAAAAAAATACCTTCCATTTCATGCTCTGGCTGATTTCCTCTTTGGGGCTGCCGCTCTTTGCTGTCGCACAAACCGTTACGGTGTCGCAGCCCGTGGTGCTTCGCGACGAAAATTCCTACGATATATTCAGCGATGACCGGGGCAACGTGCTGCTGTTCAAGAACAAAACATCTGAGTTCCAGGTACAGGGCTTCGATGCCAACATGAACCTGAGCTGGGAAAAGGACGTGGAGCTTGACAGAAAATCCCCGGTGATTGAAGCCGTGGTGCAGGGCGATGGCGGTGGCTTCAACCTCATTTATCAGTTCCGCCAGAAACTGCTGCCCGTGCTCAAAATCCACCGGTACAGCCCCGCCGCCAACTTGGTGGACTCGGTGACCATCAAACGGTTTGACCAAGCTTTTTTTACCCCGTCTTTTGAGGTGGAGTTTTCGGAGGACAAGAACATTGCCCTCGTCTGGTTCATCCGGGAGCAGACCGAAATCAACGCACTCGCCTTCGACATGCGGCAGATGAAGCTGCTTTGGGAAAAAACCTTTGCCCCGGAGAACTTGATTCTGCAGCGTGATTTCCTTCAAGCCATCGTGGACAACGACGGCAACATGTACTTCATCCTGAGCAAGGACAACCATTCTGGAAGGCGGCGGGAGCATTTTTTGGAAGTCCTGGACTTTGGCCCTGGCACGGACAGTGTGCTCCGGCGCTACACCGTGCCCATGCAGGACTACCTGACCTACGACGTGAAGTTCAACTATGACAACCTCCACCGGTCGCTCAAGGCGGGCGGCCTCTTCTCCGAAGACAATCCCAGCAAAGCCGAGGGGTTTTACTTTCTCAGCATTGACCAGGCGAGGCCAGACAGCAACCTGCTCAAGTTTTACCCATTTGACAATGATTTCGTGGCCATTTTGAACGAAAAAGAAAAGGTGAAAAACAAGGGCATCCCAGAGGCTACCGTCCAGAAAATCGTCATGCGTACCGACGGTGGTTTCATCCTTGTCGGGGAACTCAACAAGGAGTTCCAGCGCGGCTCGACCAACGCCAGTGTGTACAGCCGAACAGGGTTCCGCCCTGTGATTGATTACTACTACGACGATGTTTTTCTTATCTCCATGCACCCAGACGGCAATGTCCACTGGAAAAACATCCTCCACAAAAAGCAATACTCCCAAGACGACAGTGCCATGTACTCTTCGTTTTTTTTGGCAAAAACCCCCACGGCGCTGCGCTTCGTTTACAACGACGAGATCAAGCACGAGAACACCGTGAGCGAGTACGTGGTGCGGGGCAATGGCGACTTTGACCGCAACGCCGTGATGAGCACCGAGCGGAAGGAACTTCAACTCCGATTCCGGGACGCCGTGCAGGTGTCCGCCTACGACTTCGTGGTGCCGAGCGAGCGGCGCAACCGGCTAAAGCTGGTGCGAATCAGTTTTAAGGGGGAGAAGTAGGAGACTGCCCACCGAGACTCTCCAAGGTTCCATCCCAATGGGCATCAGGGTGAAAAGCCTGAACCGCTGCCACCAAATCAAAAAATGCCTACATCGGCGAAGCGCTCCGCACCTTGTCCTCGATCACCACTTGGTACGCCCCTGCTGCCCGTCCTTTCGGCAGCGGCACAGCGATACGATTGCTTGGAATAATCGTATCACTTTTGACCAGGTTGCGTTACCATGCAATAGCCGTTCATTACCTAACCTTCGTTTACAAAAATTAATGTTCCCGATGTCAAAGGTCATTGGTGGTCTTGTTGCGATTTGAGAACCTTGACCAAATTTGTTAGCCATGAAAAAAACGCAAGCAGCCCTTCGCAATACCTTTCCATGTCAGCCAACTGATATGGAGCCACTTATCGAGCAACTGCTCAAAGTTCGGAACGATGTAGTGCAAAAAGAAAAGGCGTACAAAAACTTGGACAAGGTGCACGTGGCCAACCAAAAAAGCGCCCGCAACCTGCTCCAATACATGGCGTTCCGGCTGCACGACATTCGTGATTTGCAGTTGTTGTTGACGGAATGGGGACTGTCATCGCTCGGCAGGGCAGAACGCAAGGTACAGGCCACGCTGGATACGGTGCTCCAAGCCATGCACCTGATTGTGGGTAAAAGCTGGCAGCCAAATGAAAAGCCGCCCGTCTGTTACCGGGATGCCCGACAGACATTGGAAGACAACACCGACAAGCTGTTGGGTGGGCATCCCGCTGGTAGGCGGGTCAGGATCATGGTCACCATGCCAGGCGATGGGGGGAGCAACTACCATTTGGTGAAAAACCTGCTGCTGAACGGCATGAACTGCGCCCGCATCAACTGCGCACACGACGACAAAACGACCTGGAAAAAAATCGTTGAAAACATTAGGCGGGCAGAAGAAGCTACGGGCAGGGAATGCAGGATATTGATGGACCTCGGCGGCCCCAAACTTCGCACAGGCGACATCAAGCCCGGCCCGAAAATCGTCAAGATAAGCCCAAAACGTTCCGAAACCGGCATTGTGGAACAGCCTGCGCACATTTGGCTGCACCCGGAGGGGGAAACACCGAACCCACCAAACAACACCATCGCCTGCCTCCCCGTGCCGCCCGATTGGCTGAAAAAAAGCAAGGTCGGCGACACCATCCGCCTGACCGATGCGAGGGGCGCTTCCAGAAAGCTGACCTTGGCAGAGGTGACGGAATCGGGTTATCTGGCCTCTGCCAACAAGACCATCTACTTCGTTCCCGGACTTGAATTGGTGCTGAAAAGAAAGGGCGAAAAGCTCAGGAAAGGCACCGCCAAAATCAGCGACAGTTTGCCCAGTAGGCTCGGCGGGATTCCCCTGAAAATTGGTGACTTGCTCGTTTTGACCAAGCAACAAACGCCCGGCGAAAAAGCTCTTTTCCATGCAGATGGAACCCTGACGCAACCAGCAACCATTGGCATTTCCATACCCGAAGTGCTCAACGATCTGCGGGACGGCGAGCCTATTTGGTTTGACGACGGCAAAATCGGCGGCATCATCGAGCGAGTGGAGCGGGAACAAGTGAAAGTACGCATCAACCATACCCGCCCAGCGGGCGACACGCTCCGGGCCGAGAAGGGCATCAACCTGCCAGAATCCAACCTGCACGTGGCAGCGCTGTCGCCCGATGACCTCGAAGACCTGCATTTCGTGGTGCAGCACGCCGATATGGTCGGCCTCTCCTTCGCCAACTACCCCAAAGACGTGGAAGACCTTGTACACCGCATGAAGGCGCTCCGCAAAGGCCGAGTGCCAGCCGTGGTGTTGAAAATCGAAACCCGCCTGGGCTTTGAGAACCTGCCTGCCCTGCTGTTGGCGGCTATGCAGTCGCCCTCCTGCGGGGTGATGATTGCCCGTGGCGACCTCGCCATCGAGTGCGGCTTTGGCCGACTGGCCGAGGTGCAGGAGCAAATTTTATGGATTTGCGAAGCGGCACACGTGCCCGTCATCTGGGCCACGCAGGTGCTCGAAGGGATGGCCAAATCGGGCTTGCCCACCCGTGCAGAAGTCACCGACGCCGCCATGGGCCAACGTGCCGAGTGCATCATGCTCAACAAAGGCGAACACATCGTGGAGGCCACGAACGCACTCGCTGAAATCCTGCACCGTATGCAGGACCACCAGACGAAAAAACGCTCCCTGCTCAGGAAGTTGAGCATTGCGGAGCGATTCTTTCAGAAATGAGTGCCCAGCAGCTAGCTGCAAAAGGGCTTTCTTATAAAAATTGTGAATCCGGTTTTTGGCCAAATAAGTCGCTTTTGTCATGGCCGAAGGCCACCTCTGCATCACGACGGATGCCTCGCAGTGCATCAAACTTGACTCAGAGGTGGCCTTCGGCCATGACAAAAGCGACAAGTGGGACGTCGCAGTTTTTATAAGAAAGCCCTTCTAACTGCAACAAGTCCCGTTCTCAATTTTCACAAAAACAGTAGCTTCGCCACTCATTTTAAAAATCGCCAACCATCATGCGACAAGCCTTAGAAACCGAACAAAAAGCCCTCGAAATCAACCTCGACGACAGCATCTACGGCACGCTCGCCGAGATTGGGGCAGGGCAAGAGGTAGCCCGCAACTTCTTCAAAGTGGGCGCCGCCGCAGGCACCATCGCCAAGACGATGAGCGCCTACGACAAGGTTGTGTCCGACGAAATCTACGGCCCGGAGGCAAAAGGCCGCTACGTCTGCGAAAGCCGTCTTTACAAAATGCTCGACCACGAGTGGGAACTCATCGAGGGCCGCTTGCGCTCGGTGCGGCCGGAGACCAATTTCTTCGTCTTCGCCAACACGGTGGCCACCATGAACTACCAGCGCACCATCAAGGGCGACGGTTGGCTCGGCATCCGGTTCCAGACCAGCCCGGCCAGCGAACCCAACGACCTCGTGCTGCATATCCGACTGCTCGACAACGACACACAGCTCCAGCAGCAGGCCGTCGGCAAGCTCGGCGTGAACATGGTCTATGCCTGCTTCCGGTTCCAAAACGACCCCGAAACCCTGCTCCTCTCGCTCATGGACGGCCTGCGCCGCCGGGTCTCCATTGACATGGTGCGGCTCAATGGCTCCGATTTTGCCAGCCTCGACAACCGCCTCCTCAGCCTCTGGCTCGTGAAGCACGGCATGAGCGAGGTGGCCATGTTCGGGCCGGACAAGCGCAACGTACACCCCTCCGAGTTCCTCTACAAAAAGCACGTGCTGGTGGTGCGGGCCAGCTTCCGGCCCCTCACATTGCTGGAGGAAGACATGATAGAAAAAGGCTTCGAACAGTTCTGGAGCGAACCGGAAGTGGACGGCGACCAATCGTTCACGCTCACCGAAATCACCCTCGGCAACCTCACGGAGGCAGGCCCGCTGGACGAAAAGGACTTCCTCGACCGCACGGAACTGCTCTGCGCCTTGGGGCAGACGGTCATCATCAGCAGTTGCGAGGAGTACCAGCAGCTCATCGCCTACTTCTCCGACTACCGGGTATCGCACCTCGGCCTCGTGCTGCGGGCGCACCGCCTCAGCGAGTTCCTTTCGGAGAAATACCGCCAAAATGCGGAGGGCAGCCTGTTGGCCGCCTTCGGCGAAGTGTTCGCAAGAGGGGTGAAGCTCTACGTTTACCCCTCCGTGCTGGCGGACAACACCACCCTGATGACCACCCAAAACCTGCCCCTGCCGGAAGGCTCGAAGTACCTCTACCAGCACCTGCTCGACCACCGCCAAATCGTGGACATCGAGGCGTTCAACCACGCCGTGATGAACATCTTCGCCAGCGATGTGCTGGCGGAAATACGAAGCGGCGGCAAAGGCTGGGAAGCGCTGGTGCCGCTGAAGGTGGCGGAATTGGTGCGGGAGAAGGGATTGTTTGGCGGGAGTGAACAACCTTCAATTTATCCCTAATTTTTGTACGTTTGTGTGTCAAAACTCCCTGTGAAGGGTTCAAGGCTTTTTTATGAAAAACAAAATTGGCATATTTTCTTTTTTTGTGGGAGCGGGGTTTCTTGACCTTGGATTTGAATACACGGGCATTATCTAATAACTTCTAAATGTCAAATAAATTAAACAATTACTCAGCATGACGAAACTGCCAACACGGGAACAGTTGCTAAATCCAATACTAGAAGCCCTCGTCAAGTTGGGAGGTTCAGGTTCAATTGATGAAATTAACGAAAAAGTCATTTTGAATCTGCAAGTGCCTGAAGAGTTGGCTACTATTCCTCACATTAAAGGTAAGGAGGGTGGCCAAACTGAATTAGAGTACCAATTAGCTTGGGCAAGAACAATGCTACGCGGTAATGGATATATTGTAAGCTCAAAAAGAGGTATATTGGCATTAGTTGACAATTCACGCCATTCAGTAGAAGAGATAAATTTTCCTGATATTAAGCTAAGCCCTGAACACAAGGAAGAAGTTGAAGAAAATTGGAAGGTAAGACTTCTAAAAATTTTGATTAATAAGCTTACTCCCACTGCTTTTGAACGACTGATTCAAAGGGTTTTACGAGAAAAGGGGTTTTCACAAGTAGAAGTTACTGGAAGAAGTGGAGATGGGGGCATTGATGGAAAGGGAATTGCAAAAATAAATGGAATACTAAGCTTCCACATTGTTTTCCAATGTAAGAAATACCAAGGATCCGTAACAGCAGGTCATATCAGAGATTTTAGAGGAGCCATGGTTGGCAGAACAGACAAAGGGTTATTCATTACGACTGGATATTTCACAAGAGATGCAATAAAAGAGGCGACCCGTGAAGGTGCTCAAACAATAGACTTGATAGATGGAGAGAAGTTGGTTGAAAAACTAAAAGAGTTGAACCTAGGCATAAATGTAGAATTGGTTGAAAGAATTTCTATAGATGAAAAATGGTTTGAGAGTTTATAAAAAATTACAACATGAATATTCAAACAAAGTTAGCCCAAAGAGGAGTTTTACTTGGATATAGGATTTGGCAACCAAAGAGAAACTCCTCATTTTCATTGAGAAATGAAAAGTTGTTTTTTGCCTATCCAGAAGCAGTGGAAGAAGCCACACATGTTGATTGCATTTGGTTCAAAGGTGAAAAAGAAATGCCAGCGATAATTAAAATTTGCACTAAAAAAACTATTATCGAATCATTGTATAGGTTGAGCAATTTAAAATTTTCTCTTCCTTCATATTTTACTGATTTTGTTTTAATTGTTCCTGATGCAATTGTTAAGGAAATAAAAAAGGAACTAGACAAACCTATATTGAATAATTTTTCCCCAAAGATTTATACGTTTTCCGAAATAGAATTGAATAACTGGGCTCTGTAGTTAATTAATTATCAAGATTTTCCCATACTCCGAAGTTGAAGAGTTGTATTAGTCTATGCGAAAGAAGAAAGCTAAAAGGAGTCACAGAAGAATTTCTTGATAGCTTTATGGAACCTGTTGTTGAATAATCAGCCATGGCTAGTTTATTATAGGCCACCGCAGCCTCTAACAAATACCAACACCTCAAAAACATCCAACTTTTCCACACGGTACTCTGACCGTAATTCCCCTTCTTTGCGAAGCAAATAATTAAAACACCGCCATGCTTCGCCAAAAAATAGAACAACTCGCTCAGGCTTCCCGCCAACTGGAACCCAGTCCGGCACAGCGCCAAAGCTGGGATGCCGCCGTACACGACTACGCCCACAGTTATATGGACAGCCTACCCACGGGCAAAGCCTTCCACGCCGTGGAGAACCCCGCCGCTGGCCTGCTCGACTTCCCGCTCGACGGGCAGCCGAAGCCGATGGAGCAGGTGCTGGCCGTTTTGAAAAAGAACCTGCCCGAAGCGGGCCTCAACCCCGCATCCGGTGGCCACCTCGGCTACATCCCCGGCGGGGGCATTTACCCGACGGCGCTGGGCGACTACCTCGCCGCCGTGACCAACGAGTACGCTGGCATCTTCTTCGGCGGGCCCGGGGCGGTGCGCATCGAAAACATGCTCATCCGCTGGATGTGCGAGCTGGTGGGCTACCCCGCCTCGGCGCTCGGCAACCTGAGCAGCGGCGGCTCCATCGCCAACCTCATCGCCTTCGTGACGGCGAGGGACTCGAAGAAAATCACCTCCCGAAAGGTCCGAAAATCGGTCATCTACCTCACCGAGCAGGTACACCACTGCGTACACAAGGCCATCCGGATCGGGGGCATGGCGGAGGCCGTGGTGCGCAACGTGCCGATGGACGCCCGCTTCCGCATGGACGCCGCCCGGCTGTCCGAAATGGTGGAAACCGACGTGGCCGCTGGCCTGCACCCCTTCCTCGTGGTGGCTTCCGCTGGCACTACGGACACGGGCGCCGTTGACCCGCTGGATGCCGTGGCGGACGTGGCCGAGCGGCACGGGATGTGGTTCCACGTGGATGCGGCTTACGGCGGCTTCTTCCTGCTCGCCGACGTGGAGAACCCCGACGGCTCGACCGTGAAGCAGGTTTTCAAGGGCATCGAGCGGTCGGACTCGGTGGCCATTGACCCGCACAAGGGGCTGTTCCTGGCCTACGGGCTGGGCGCTGTTTTGATAAAAAACGTGCAGGCGCAGATGGCCAGCCACTACTACCGGGCCAGCTACATGCAGGATACTTTCGACGCCAACGAGGAACTCAGTCCTGCCGACCTCTCGCCCGAACTCACCAAGCACTGGCGGGGTCTGCGCATGTGGTTGCCGCTGCAATTGCTTGGCATTCAGCCGTTTAAGGCGGCACTAGAAGAAAAAATCTGGCTCTGCCGCTATTTTTACGAAGCAATTCAACAACTCGGTTTCGAGGTGGGGCCGTACCCGGAGCTGTCCGTTTGCACCTACCGCTACCTGCCAAGGGACGGCTCAGACGCCAACGATTTCAACCGGCGGCTGGTGGAGTACGTGCAGCACGACGGGCGGATTTTCGTGTCGTCCACCAACATCGGCGGGGTGTTTTGGATACGGCTGGCGGTGCTCTGCTTCCGCACCCACTTGCGGGAGATTGACACTTTGTTGGAGATTTTTGAAAATGGGGTGAAAACGCTCGAAAAGCGCTAAATTGGCGTTTTGGCAAGTTGGCGTTTTGGCGTGTCAGCTGTTTCCCCGCTAACATGCCAAAGTGCCAATACGCCAAGTTTCTTCAAAATCGTTTTACCATGAAAAAGCACATCATTTTCGCCATGCTGGCCATGTTGTTGGCCGCTACTTTTAGCTGCAAAAACGAGCCGGGCAAGCACAGCCAGGGAGCCATGATACCCCGTGGCGACTCGACGCAGATTGACCGCTTTGAGGATGAAATAAAGAAGTACGAGGAGGCCGACAAGGCACAGATGCCAGCGAAGGGCGGGGTGCTGTTCGTGGGCAGTTCGAGCTTCAGGCTGTGGAGCACGGTGGCGCAGGATTTTGCGCCGCTGCCGGTCATCAACCGGGGCTTCGGCGGCTCCACCACGCCGGAAGTGATGCACTACGCCAAGCGCATCGTGTACAAATACGAGCCGAGCGTCATTGTTTACTACTGTGGCGAAAACGACATGGCCAGCGAAACGCCGCCGCAGGTGGCTTTTCAGAACTTTAAAAAATTCATCGGCGAAACGGAAAAGAACCTCGCCAACGCCACGGTGGTGTTTGTCTCGGCCAAGCCCTCCCCCAGCCGCTGGGCTATGTGGAAGGACTTCCAGCAGTTCAACTCGATGGTGGAGTTATTTGCCAAAAACCGCCCGAACCTGCGCTACGTGGATATCAGCAAGGAACTTTTGGGGGCAAACGGCGAACCCGACGCCTCGCTATTTGTCGAAGACAAACTGCACATAAACGCCAGCGGCTACGCCAAATGGACGGCGGTCTTGAAGCCGATTGTCACGGAAGTTTACAACTCGAAAACGCCCAAGTAGCAATGTGAAATCCTCGCCAAATTCGACTTTGATTTTTCGTTGGAATGATTATCTTCGCACCGCTTTTCAGAAAACGGGCTGGTTGCCCTGCCTGATTTTTTATGCAAAAAGTTCTATTCAAAGATTTGGGCAGCATTTCGTACCGGGAGGCTTGGGACTTGCAGCAACGGCTGCACGACGAGGCCATCCGCCGCAAACGGGAGAACCGGGAGCGCAAAGACCGGGGCGAGGCACTGCTGCCCATCAGCCACCACCTGCTGTTTTGTGAGCATCCGCCGGTGATGACGCTGGGCAGGAGCGGCGCCGAATCGAACCTGCTGTTGGACGAAGCCGGCCTTCTGGAAAAGGGCATCGAGTTCTTTAAAATCAACCGGGGCGGCGACATCACGTACCACGGGCCGGGGCAGATCGTTGGGTATCCGATTTTTGACCTCGACGAGTTTTTTACGGACGTACACCGCTACGTGCGCTACTTGGAGGAGGCGGTCATACGGACCCTGGCTGAGTACGGCATCGTGGATGCCTTTCGCATCAAGGAATACACGGGCGTTTGGCTGCCGCAACAGGGCTGGCTGCCCAAACGGAAGATTTGCGCCATCGGCGTACACCTCAGCCGCTGGGTGACGATGCACGGGTTCGCCTTCAACGTGAACACCGACCTTGGCTACTTCCGCCACATCGTTCCCTGCGGTATCAATGACAAAGACAAAGACGTTACTTCCCTAGCTAAAGAGCTGGGGCATACTGTTGACGAGAACGAGGTAAAGGAAAAACTGCGACACCACTTCGCCGATATTTTCGGCTTTGAATTTGCGTGAACAAGGTTTTTTTCTATTTCTTCAACTGCCGATGGTCAAGAATTGAACCACGGGACAGAGAACACAGAGGATTTATAAGAAAAACTCAGTGCTCTCTGTGTCCTCTGTGGTAAACACCGCTTCGCAAAAGCCGGGCACAAACAGGATTTATGGCCCATGAAAAAGGATATTCCAGAATACAAAGTGGAAGAACTGGCCATCGCCATTTTGCCAAGATTTGAAGAGAACATCCAAGAAGAAGAAATGTGGGATGTTTACTTGTTGAACCTGAAAGCGGCGCCGATAGAAAACGTACTGGTAAATTCCAGGGGCTACGGCGAACTGGACGGGGAGCAGATGAGGACGACCATCCTGCGCCATTTTTTCAACGAAGTTGGCCCGCACCAAGCCCACCTGATTGAGCCTATCCACACCAAGCTGTTCGATATTGCCAACGAATACTGGGTCAGCTTCACCTACGACGGCTATATGTACGACAAAAAGTACGTGTTCGTGCGTGGCAGCATCTCGCAAGAAAATTTCACGACCATTCCCGTGCTGCACCGCAGGGGGTTATGATAAAAGTGGTAGGGCATTGGAGCTGGCCGTGGGTGGGGTCATTGAATGGCTGCCTCGGCAAATCACCGTCACAATGATGTAGGGTGAATGTTGAATGATAAACCTAACGAACCGAATGATTGGGACATTCGCCATTGAAAGGGGGCAGTGCGTTGTGTCGAATACAAGTCGTTGACTGTTTCAGTTTCCCATATTCTCTCATTCTTTCATCCTCTCATTCACTCATTCACGCATTGAAATGAAGCCTAAAAAAGTAAGCGAATCCGCCGCCGTCATGACCGAAATGGTGATGCCCAACGACACCAACCCACTGCACAACTTGATGGGCGGCAACCTGATGCGCTGGATGGACGTGGTGGCGAGCATTGCCGCAGGCAAGCACTGCGAAGCGCATGTGGTGACGGCTTCCGTTGACCATGTTTCGTTCCACAAGCCCATTGCCCTGGGCGACATCGTGACGCTAAATGCCCGTGTGACCAGGGCTTTCAATACTTCCGTGGAGATTTATGTGGAAGTTTTTGCTGCCAATATCAAGGGTGGCAACCCAAGGAAGTGCAACCATGCCTACTTCACCTTCGTGGCCTTGGAGGATGAAACCCACAAGCCAATGCCCGTGCCACCGGTAATCCCGCTCACCAGTGAGGAGGAGCAACTTTATGAAAGTGCCGCCCGCCGCCAGGGAAGTGCGGATGGTGTTGAGCGGGCACGAATGAAGCCAGAAGAGGCTTCAGAAATAAGGGCGCTGTTCTCGAGCTTCCAGCCCTGGAAGAGGCTGAAAACCAAGGCCAGCATCACATGTTCCTGTACATCAGGAACATCAAAAGCATGATGACCAAAACTACGATGCCCACGGTCGTGAAAAACTTTCTGGAATCCCGCTTGTCCAATGAAACATTCCGCTTTTTGCTTTTAGTTGACATATTGCAACAGATTGGATGGTTAATGTTAAAATGCCGTAAAACGTAAAGCCGAAGTTAGGGATTCGGCAAAAATTAGCAAGCAAAAAATCCGCTTATTTTACGATATAAAACGAAAGCCCCGCCGTACTTGGCAGGGCTTTCGTTTTTAAAAGCGCAATTGCGGTGTGCAATCAATTGCCTTCTATCATGTAGATAATCTTGGTCAGCCATTTCGTCGAATCCTTCTCCGTCATCGGGTCGGTGACGTACTCCTCGATGACCGGCGGTTTCTCCTTCAGTCCCTTGGCCTTGAGGTACGTTCCGATGGCCTCGTGCGCCGCTTCGAAATTGTCGTAAGGGCCGTAGTAGTCTACCACCAGGGCTTTTGAAGCGGGCACCTCGAAGGTCTTGAGGCCGGCCCCAGCTACGGCGGTGCCCTTGCCAACGGGGATGGCCACAGCCATGTCGGTGGTCTTGTTTTCCACATCCCAAGTGTAGTAAACCCCGGCGGGGCTACCCGCTGGCTGCATTTTAGACTTGCCAAGCAGGTTCATTATTTTTCCGAGGCGCTCCGCAAAGAACGTGGATTTCATTACTTCGTCATGGGTGGTTTTCTCCCGGATGCCGAGGTAGGTTTGGCCGGGGAAGTCCATCGGCTTCACCTCGTAACTGCCTGTGGCGGCGGGGGCTTCTGTTGATTTCTGCTCGGCCATTTCCTTGAGGCCGGCGAGGCCATCTTCGAGCATCTTGTCCATCATGCCGCCCATCAATAACGCCCATAAGGTTGGATGGCCAAGATGCATCAAAGGACATGCCCCAGTAGGCTTTGGTGCCGGCACCTCACCATCTTCGAGCTTGAACCAGGACTCGCCGCCGCCTTGGCCTTCAAACTCCAATCTTGAACTTCACGGATGTAGGTGGAGTGGACTCGGTGATGGTCTGCGTGCCGTTGCCCGATTTTTCAGAAGTCCAGTTGCTTACTTGGCCTGCGCCAGAGGCTACCTCGTTGTAGGTGTTTTGGATGGTTGGGTCTTCTTTTTCCAAGGCCCCAAGTTTCCTGTGTTTTCAAGTCGTTGACGATGCCAAAGACAACTTCCTTTGATGCGTTGATGTCGGTGCTGCGCTCGTACTCGAAGTGCTTGGGCATGAAGGCAGCTGCCACAAGTGCCAGTACCAACAAAGCCAACAGGACAATGCCGATTTTTTTCAAGATTTCCATAATGCAAGTTTAGTTGGTGAAAATATTTGTTTCAAAATTCGACACAAATGTAATTTATCGAAAACAATTTGTGCATACCAATTTACTTGTTTTCCCAAGTTTTTTATCAAAAAGACCAATGACCGACAACTGCGTGCCTGTTTTGCGAGGTCGTCTATGGTTTTATGAATTTTTTAGCCTCCATATCTTTTCGGAAGCCATTACTTTTGTCCGCTTTTAAATAGAGGTTAGACAATAGACTTTTGATTGTGAGTGCCTACTATTGGTAAATTTTTGATCCCCCGCCCCGTTGAAACTTATTCCTTGGTTTGGGCACATTGGCTGCAATTCTATTGTCTAAAGTCTATCGTCTAAAATCTAAAAGTCTTTTGTGAAATGATACATAACCGCTATTTCGACCTGATTGACCAGACCTTCTACTTTCCGCAGGAAGGTTTCGATATCGAAGATGGCAAGCTCGTTTTCAACGGCGTTCCGCTGATGTATTTGATAAAAAAATACGGGACGCCACTCAAGTTGACCTACTTGCCCAAGATTGGAATGCAGATAAAGCGGGCCAAAAACCTTTTCACAAAAGCCATGAAAGCCAGCGGCTACCGGGGCAAATACAACTATTGCTACTGCACCAAAAGCTCACACTTCAGCTATGTGGTGAAGGAGGTGCTGAAGCACGACGTGGAGCTGGAGACTTCCTCGTCGTTCGACATTGACCTGCTGCGCCGCCTGTTCGAGGAGGAGTTCATTGACAAGGAAACCATCATCGTCAACAACGGCTTCAAGACCCGTGAGTATGCCGAGAAGATTTGCAGCCTCATCAACGAAGGTTTCGAGAACGTCATTCCCGTACTGGATAACAAGATGGAACTGGATTTTTTCGAGGAAATGGTGAAAGGAAAGTGCAACATCGGCATCCGGGTAGCGACAGACGAGGAACCAAACTTCGAGTTCTACACCTCCAGGCTGGGCATTCGAGCGGCAGAGGTCATCAACTACTGCAAGGAGCGCATTGCGAATAACCCGAAGTTTGAGCTGAAAATGCTCCACTTTTTTGTGGACACAGGCATCAAGGACTCCATCTACTACTGGGGCGAGCTGAAAAAAGCCGTGAAGATGTACTGTGAACTGAAAAAGGTCTGCCCAACTTTGGAGGGCCTGAACATTGGCGGCGGTATGCCCATCCGCAACTCGCTCGGCTTCGAGTTCGATTACACGTACATGGTGCGCGAAATCGTCAACCTCATCCTTGAAGCCTGTCAGGAGGAGGAGATCCAGGAGCCAGATATTTATACCGAGTTCGGCAAGTACACTGTGGGCGAGAGTGGGGCCATCATCTTCTCCGTGATTGGCCAAAAGCAGCAGAACGACGCTGAGGTGTGGTACATGATTGACAACTCGCTCATCACCACCATGCCCGATAGCTGGGGCATTGCGGAGCGCTTCATCCTGCTGCCCATCAACAAATGGTACAACGAATATCGCCGGGTGAACATCGGCGGCCTGAGTTGCGACAACTCGGACTACTACAACTCGGAGGTACACGAGAGCCAGGTTTACCTGCCGGTCATCGAGAAAAAAGACACGGAACCGCTCTACCTCGGCTTCTTCCACACGGGCGCCTACCAGGACGCCTTGAGCGGCTACGGCGGCATCAAGCACTGCCTCATCCCATCGCCGAAGCACATTCTGATTTACAAGGATTCCAAGGGAAATATCGTGGACAAGCTTTACAAGGAGGAGCAGAAGCCGGAGGATATGCTTCGGATATTGGGATACATTTGAGGATTTCGGATTTACGATTGCGGATTTCGGATTGGGGCAGTGCAAAATCCTGGGTCTTAATGTTTACCCAAACCATGCAATGGGCTTAACGAGGTTTCGGTTTTGTGGTAGTGCGGGGCTGCAATCCGCAATCGCAAATCCGAAATCCGCAATCGTCACAGCCAGCCCTGCTCCTTGTACCAAGCCAAGGTCTCTTCCAGCCCCTCCTCCATATCATACTGTGGCTGAAAGTTGAGGTCTTCTTTTAGCGGCTCGATATCGCATTTCCAGTTGAGGCTTTCGAGGATGCGCACCTTTTCGAGGTTGAGCGGTGGGTAGCTGCCGCTGAGTTTGCCAGCCTGCTCCAGCACCCAGGCGATGCTGCGGACAAGCGTGACCGGGATGTGAAAACGAAGCGTTTTTTTGTTTAAAATCTGCTTCGCCGTCTTGCCAATGTCCCACTGGGCGTAGTAGCGGCCATCGGAGATGAAGTAGCTTTTCCGTGAAACCTCCGACGAAGTGGTGGCATCGAGCACCGCCCGCACCAAGTCCTTCACGTACACAAAGGCCAGGTGCTGCCGCCGAAAGCCGATATAGCCCTCCACATTTCGGTTTATCATTTTAAAAAAAGTGAGGATTTCCTTCTCCCGTGGGCCATAGACGCCCGTCGGGCGGATGACGACGTAGGGGAAATCGTGCAAACTGGCTAGGTAGCGCTCGGAGGCAAGTTTTGCTTCGCCGTAGGCATTGATAGGCCGGGGGGTGTCCTCTTCTTTTAAAAAATCGGTGAGGTCCTTGCTGGGCACCGGGCCATAGCTGGCGGCGCTGCTGATGTAGGTGAATTTATCCAACTGCTCCCCGGAAGCCTCGATGGCCTCCACGAAGTTTTTGGTGTACTCAAAGTTCACCCGCATATAATCCGAAAGCTTGGGTGCCGAAACCACCCCGGCATTGTGGATGACGTAGTCGAATTGCTTGCGCTTCATCAGGATGGACATTTGGTCCTTGTCCTCAAAGTTTAGCTCCACGAAGTTGATGCGTTCATCCTGCAAATACTCCCGGCTGCTTGACTTGCGTATGCCGGCGTACACGTCAAGGTCGCGCCGCAGCGCCTCCTCCACGAGGTGGCTCCCCACGAAACCCGATGCGCCGGTGATGAGTATCTTTTTCATACAGCCAAAGCTTTTTCGTACATCCGGTAGCGTTTGTAGGGTACCATGCCGATACTCTCCACGCCTTTTTTCATCATTTCGTTGCTATCCAATATCCAAGACGCCTCGCCGTGCGTGATTCCCTTTTCGGCGCTTTTGGCGATGGTATTGGCATAAAAAACACCTTCGATGCCCATGCGGCGGTACTCAGGCAGCACGCCTAGCAGGATGATGCGAATGAGCTTGATTTTACTTTTTTGAAACAGCAGCTTGAATATGCCGAACGGCAGCAGGCGCCCCCGCTTGATGGTTCGGGTGATGGTGTTGATATCCGGCACCGCTAGTGCAAAGCCGACCAAGCGACCATCGTGCTCTGCAAGAATGGCGAAATCGGGGTCAATGACCATCTTCATTCCATCGGCCATGTGGTTGAACTCAGCGTCGGTCGGCGGCACGAAGCCCCAGTTACTGTCCCAAGCACCCTTGTAAACTTCCCGCACCGAGCCAAGCTCCGCCTTAAAATTTTTCATTTTCAAATTGCGGAAAGTGATTCCTTTGTTTGCCAGCCGGTCTTGTATCTTTTGAGAAAGCTCCAATGATTTTTTATTGGCAGTTTCGTGGATGCCGAAATAAGCAAGCATGTCCATCTGCTTGCGAAAGTTATATCGCTCCAAAAAGTCGGCGTAATAGGGCTTATTGTAGGTCATCATCACCACAGGCGGGCTATCAAAGCCCTCCACGAGCAAGCCAGCAGTATCGTTTGTGCTGAAGTTGGCGGGGCCGATGACGTTGTTCAGCCCCTCGTTTTTCAGCCAATTGCAAGCGGTGTCAAGCAGGAGCTTCGCCACATCGTAATCTTCAATCACATCGAAAAAGCCAAAAAAGCCCGCATTTGCGTCAGCAAATTTATTGTAGTTGTTGTTGCGGATGGCAGCGATTCGGCCCACGATTTTGCCATTGCGCAGCGCCAAGTAGAGTTGTGCCTTAGAATGCTGAAAAAATGGGTTCTTCTTATCATCGAGCAATTCCTTTTGCCCCAGAAATATCTCAGGCACGTAATTGGGGTCGCCCTCATACAATTGGTGGGGAAAGTCGATAAATCGTTTCTTGTCACCCCAGCTTTTGACTTCTTTTATTTCCATTAACAATGACTTGATCTGCTTGAAATTTAAGTGCGGAACTTCAAAGCTGCTTGATAAAGCATCTTCTGCGCTTGTGCATCCTGGGGTTGTAATCTTTCCAAATAGCCTGCACTTGGGAGTTGTTTTCCAATTCAGGGTTTGTTTCCACCTTCACGATGCCAAATCGCTGGTAGGCTTTCAATATTTTTTCAAATATCATGATGTGCACGCCTTTCCGTTGGTACTCCTTGTCTATGGCTATCAGGTAAAAATCAGCCCGGTCATTCTTTCGAAGCGCTTTTAGGATATGAAAGAACCCAAAAGGAATGAGCCTGCCTTTTGCTTTTTGGACGGCGATTGAGAGCGAGGGCATTGTCAATCCAAATGCTATAACCCCGCCTTCTTGATTGAGAATGATGGATACAAAATCAGGCTTTATGAAGGTGAAATACTGCTCGGTATAAAACTTTATCTGCTTTTCCGTTAGCTCCACAAAGCCGTAGAGGTCGCTGTAAGCGCTGTTCAACAACTTGAAAATCTGAGGGGCATAAGTCTTGAGTTCTGACCGGGTGGCTTCCAAGTGCCTAAGGCCAAAGCGTTCTGCCACCTTCGCTGCGAACTCGCTCATACGCTCCGGTATTCGCTCCGGCACTTTGATTTCATATTCTACCCAATCAGTACTTTTTCGGTACCCGCTCGCCTCCAAATGAGCCTGGTAATAGGGGTGATTGTACAAAGTGGCGAAAGTTCCGAGTTCTTCAAAGCCTTCTACCAAGAGGCCTTCCTTGTCCATGTCGGTGAAGCCCAATGGCCCGTGTATTTGAGTTGAGCCTTGTTGTCTCGCCCATTCCTCCACCGTTGTTATCAAAGACTTGAAGACCTCGGGGTCATCAATAAAATCAAGCCATCCAAACCTGGCATAAGCTTTACCTGTTTTTTTGTTCTCTGCATGGTTGATGGTACCAGCGATTCGGCCCACTACCTGGTCGTTTCTTTTTGCTATCCAATAACACTTCTTGCAATGCTCGAAAGCCGGATTTTTTTTCAATGTCACTATCTCATCATAAATGATGGGAGGCACCCAAAAAGCATTGTCCGAGTACAGGCTAAATGGGAATTTGATGAACTTCATCAGATCCGACCTACTTGAAACTTCCTGAACTATGATCATCCTAATCTATTGACCGTCTTACACTTCCTGACCTGTCAAGATTTCTAGACGGCGTGCTACTTTCGCCAGCTTTTCGATGGCCTCGTCAATCTGTGCAAACGTGTGCGTGGCCATGAGTGAGAACCGGATGAGCGTGTCCTCTGGCGCCACGGCGGGCGTGATGACCGGGTTGACGAACACGCCTGCATCTTGCAATTGACGGGTGAGCAGGAAGGTCTTGTTCAAGTCCCGCACGTAAATGGGGATGATGGGCGTGGTGCTGTGCCCGGTCTCGAAGCCGAGGTCGTCGAGCTGTTGCTTTGCGTAACGGGTATTGGCCCAAAGCTGCTCGATGCGCTCCGGCTCCTGCTGTATCAGCTCCAGTGCGGCGATGACGGCGGCGGCGTTTGCTGGCGCAATGCTGGCGCTGAAGATGAGCGACCGGGCATTGTGCTTGAGCCAGTTGGCAATTTCGAAACTAGTGGCGATGAAGCCGCCGATGGTGGCCAGCGACTTGGAGAAGGTGCCCATGATGAGGTCCACCTCGTCGGTAAGGCCGAAGTGGTTGCAAGTACCCTTGCCCAGCTCGCCCATGACGCCAAGGCCGTGTGCATCGTCCACCATGATGTTGGCGTTGTGTTGCTTCGCAAGGCGCACGATTTCCGGCAGGTTGCACACGTCGCCCTCCATGCTGAACACGCCGTCGGTGACGATGAGCGCCACGTCTTCCGGGCCACGCTCTTTGCCAGCCCGCTGGAGCACGGTATCGAGCGATTCCATGTTGTTGTGCTTGTACTTGCGGGTGGTGGCAAACGAGAGCCGGGTACCGTCCACGATGGAAGCGTGATTGGCCTCGTCGGACATGATGAAGTCCTTGCGACCCAAAAGTGACGACAGTACGCCGAGGTTCACCTGCATGCCCGTGCTGAACACGATGGCCTCGTCCTTGCCCACGAACTTGGCGAGCTTGTCCTCCAGTTCGATGTGGAGGTCGAGGGTGCCGTTGAGGAAGCGGGAACCAGCGCAGCCGGAGCCGTACTTGTCAATAGCCCGCTTGGCGGCCTCCTTGAGTTTTGGGTGGTTGGTAATGCCGAGGTAGCTGTTGGAGCCGAACATGAGCACTTTCTTGCCGTTCATTGTCACCACGGTGTCTTGGTCACTTTCGATGACCCGGAAGTAGGGGTAAACGCCCGCAGCTTTTGCCTCCTGAGGAGCGGTGTACCGTTTCATTTTCTGTTGAAGCAGGTTCATTTGTTATTCTGTATTGTGTGTTTTTGCGAATGAATTTTCTATGTCACTTTATCACCTCGGCATACCTTGCCAACCATCCATCCACCCTCGACTTCAAGATGATTTTTTTAAAAACTAATATCGTCGCCACCGCACAGGCGGCTCCAAGCAGCACGTCAATGATGTAGTGGTGCCGGGAATAAACGGCCGCCCACCAAATTCCGAGTAAAATTACCAAAAACATGAAACTGGCACCACGCAACCTCATTTTCCATCCAAAATACAACGTAATGAGGGGATAAGCGGCGTGTAGCGAAGGTATGGCGGCGAACACGTTGGCGTTCTTGGCATACATGCTATGGAACAGGGTTACCCCCAAGATGCGGTCAAAGTTCGCCAACCCTGCCTCGTTGCCGGGAATATTGAAGTTTTCCTGAAACCCGTGCAGCTCCACGTACCACGGCGCTGCCGCCGGGTAGGCATAGTACAGCACAAAGCCGAAAAGGTTTACCAGCAGGAAGGACAAAGAAAAATCGAGCAGCATCCGTTTGTCCTTGAAAAAAAGCCAAAGCGCAAAGGCTATTGGCACGGGTACCCAGCAGAGGTAAAACAGCCCCGAAAGCACATCGGCCACGGGGTGGGTATTGATGGCAAAAAATTCGTTGGGCGTCACCCGCTGGCCGATGTACTGGAACCCGAACAGCGACTTTTCGATGTCGTAAGGTTCACGCACGTGCACGGGGTTGACTTCGAAGTTTGGCAGCACCCGCATGGAGTCGTACACCAACCAGTAAATAGCAAAGAAAATGAGCGCCATCACTACCTTCCGGGTGGTGTTGCTGCCAAAAAACAGCCCGAGACACAGCACCACGAAAGCGAAATGGTCGGTACGCAGCCCCAAAACCAGCGAAGTCCAGAGCAGGTAAGCCACTGCAAGGCCCAGTACTACAGTCGTCTCTTTTCTTGGAAACCGCTCGAAAACCATTTAACTGCGTTTGGTGGGTTTTAACCTTTTTTTTGAGGGTGAAAACTTGTCGCTGCCCTCCTCCCTAGTGCAAGGCCCCTGTTCGGAGGAATGCCGCCAACCCAAAGGCAGGCAAAGGTAGCAACATGGCCTCATTTTTATGCGGCGAGCCTCAAAGATTGACAAAAGTCTGTTTCTTTGGGTGGCAAATACATCCAAGCCCATGTTGATTTTTATTCAAATCCTACCATTCCTATTGGCCTGCTTGCCGTTGTTGCTCGTAAGCCACCAAGTCGGAACGGGCCGGAAAGCCCGTTCGTCGTGGTGCTCGGCATCGCCCAAGATGCGGGTTATCCGCAGGCCAATTGCAAAAAGTCTTGCTGCAAACCCGCTTGGGAGCAACCGCTGCGCCGCCGCATGGTCTCTTGCATCGCTGTGGTGGACCCCACCAGCGGCCAGTTCTGGCTGGTGGATGCCACGCCCGATTTTCCCGAACAGCAGCGTATTGTCCAGCAATTGCTGCCGGGTAAGTCGTTGGACTTGGCAGGTATTTTTCTGACCCATGCCCATATCGGCCACTACACCGGCCTGATGCACTTGGGCCGGGAGGCGATGGGTACAAGCGAAATGCCCGTTTTTGCCATGCCCCGCATGGGGGATTTTTTGAAAAATAATGGCCCGTGGAGCCAGCTGGTTACGCTGAAAAATATCGAAATTCGCCACTTGCGGGCTGATGCGGTAATCGTGCTGAACGAACGGCTCCGCATCACGCCGCTCTTGGTGCCGCACCGCGACGAGTTTTCGGAGACGGTTGGCTTCAAAATCGAAGGGCCGGGGAGGTCGCTGCTTTTCATCCCCGACATTGACAAATGGGAGCGCTGGGAACGGGACATCAACACCCTCGTCGGTGAGGTGGACTTTGCGCTGCTGGACGGTACTTTTTACCAAAACGGCGAGATTCCCGGCAGGGACATGAGCGAAATCCCGCACCCGTTCATCGAGGAAAGCCTCGCAAGATTCGGCAAGCTGCCCGCAATGGAGCGGGCGAAAATCCGTTTCATTCATTTCAACCACACAAATCCGGTGCTGTGGGGAAACAGTGAGGCGGCACAAAGCGTTTTAGGCCAAGGTTTCGGCCTTGCGGAGGAGGGTGAGCGGTTTGGGCTGTGAACTATTTTACCTTAAAAATAGATTTTCAAAAACTTAAAAATGAAGCTACTAAAACCCGTACTGCCAAGTTTTTGGCCATTGGAACCTTGGTTTTCACTGGTCTGGCCACCACGATTGTCGAAAACGGCAACTACTTCGAAATCGCCAAGAACATCGAAATCTTCGCCAACCTGTACAAAGAGGTGAACACTTACTACGTGGATGAAATAGACCCGTCCACCCTCATGAAGACCGGCATTGACGCCATGATGGAGAGCCTCGACCCCTACACCGACTATATTTCCGAGACGCAAATCGAGGGCTACCGCTTCATTACCGAAGGGAAATACAATGGCATCGGGGCGGACATCCGCATCATTGACGGGCTGCCGACCGTGGTGGCGCCCTACCTCGACGCACCCGCCCAAAAGGCGGGCCTCAAGGCCGGCGACAAAATCGTGGCCATTGACGGCAAGGACACCAAGGGCAAAACCAGCGACGAGGTCAGCGCCATCCTGAAGGGCTACCCCGGCACGGAGGTCGAGTTGACCATCAGCCGCCTTGGCGAAGCCAAAAACCTGAATATCACCCTCGTGCGTGATGAAGTGGAGGTGTCCAATATCCCCTACTCCGGCATGGTTTCCAGCGATGTGGGCTATATCGCCCTCACGACCTTCACCCGCGACGCTGGCGCAAACGTGGGCAAGGCGCTCCGTGACCTAAAAACGGAGCAGCCCAACCTCAAGGGCGTCATCCTCGACCTGCGGGACAACGGCGGCGGCCTGTTGGCCGAAGCAGTCAACCTGTGCAATATTTTTATCCCGAAAGACGAGCTTGTGGTGACCACCAAGGGAAAGGTGAAGGACTGGGACCGGAGCTTCCGCACCCAAAATCCGGCGAGCGACCCCCAAGTGCCGCTCATCGTGCTGATAAACAAAGGCTCGGCGTCTGCCTCCGAAATCGTGTCGGGAACCATCCAGGACCTCGACCGGGGCGTGCTGCTGGGTCAGCGCAGCTACGGAAAGGGCCTCGTGCAAAACACCCGTGACATCGGCTACAACGCCAAGGTGAAAATGACCACCGCCAAGTACTACATCCCCAGCGGGCGCTGCATCCAAGCCGTGGAATACCAGAATGGCGAACCAGTGGACATCGCCGAATCGAAACGCGCCCCGTTCAAGACCCGCAACGGCCGACCTGTGCTGGATGGCGGCGGCGTGAAGCCTGACATCGTGCTCGACAGCGATGCCGGGAGCAATATTTTACAAACGTTGGATGAAAAATACGTGGTGTTCAATTACGTGAACCAATGGATGTTGAAAAACCCAGAAGTCAAGTCACTGGAAGATTTCCACTTCACCGACTGGGATGATTTCCTTCAATTTTTGGCTAAACAAAACTTCGATTTTGATACCGAAACGGAGAAATTGCTCAAGGATTTGAAAGAAAAATCAAAGACGGGCGGCTATCTATCCCAAGCCGATATACTAGCGCTGGAAACCAAGGTCGTTGCCGCCAAAAAAGCCGATATTGACAAGCACAAGGAGCGCATCTCGGACATGATTGAGAAGGAAATCGTGAGCCGTGCTTTTTACGAAAAAGGCCGTATCCAGATGGGGCTTCGCAACGATTTGGAAATCAAGGAGGCCATCAAATTGTTTGGCGACAAGGCAAAATACGATGGGATTTTGAAGGGGTAGTTCTTTCGAGCAACTCTCAAGATTTTTTCTCAATTTTGACAAAAAAACATGCCATGCAAGACTTTGTCATCAAAGGGGATTTTTTGGAAAAAGCCAATTTAAGCCCAAAGGAACTGTTGGTTGATTTTGCCATTTTTTTGTATGAAAAAGGCAAGCTTTCAATGGGGCAAGCCAAGAAGCTTTCTGGCCTTGGCCAATTATCCTTTCAAGCTGAAATGGCAAAACGGGGCGTTTATCTTAATTACGGGGTAGAGGCTTTTGAGGAAGATTTGAAAACATTGGGCATTGCCAAATGATAGTCATCAGTGACACTACCGCCCTGACCAACTTGATGAAAATCGGTCAAGCCTTCCTTTTGAAATCGCTTTATGGTGAAATCATCATCCCAATTGCTGTTGAGACTGAATTGAAGCGGATAGTGCAGCATCACCAATTCCTCAAAGAGAATGAATGGATTTTGGTTGAAAAACCACGCAACATATTGGCTGTCAATCTATTGAGAGCAAGTTTGGGAGAAGGAGAATCCGAAGCGATCATATTGGCCAAGGAAAGAAATGCGGACTTTTTGATAATGGACGAAATGAAGGGTCGGGCGAAGGCCAGGGAGATGGGGCTAAAAATCATTGGGTTGCTCGGCATTTTGATTGAAGCCAAACAACTGCAACTTATTAGTGAAATCAAGCCGCTACTCGACCAGCTTAGAAATGAGGCCAAGTTCTTCATCAATCCTACCTTGTACCAAAGAATATTGGATATTTCAGGAGAGTAACATTCTTTTTGTAAAAGCAACCTAACCTATGCACTACCACCAACTCGGCAAGTTCCCCCCCAAGCGCCACACCCAGTTCCGAAAGCCGGACGGCTCATTGTACAGCGAGGAACTGTTCTCCACCGAAGGGTTCAGCGACGTGTACTCGCTGATCTACCACACACACCCGCCCACCCAAATCGTGCAGGTGGGCGACCCGTACAGCGTGGCGCCGAAGTTGGTTTCCGATAAACAATTGAAACACAGCAGCCTCAAGGGCTTCCAAATAGCGCCGGAGGACGACTACCTTCGCAGCCGCAAGCCCGTGCTGGTCAACGACGACTGCCGGATAACCTTGGCCGCTCCGCGCAAAAGCATGTCGGATTATTTTTACAAAAACGCCGATGCGGACGAGGTGATTTTCATCCACGAAGGAACAGGGACGCTGCGCACGATGTACGGCAACCTCGATTTCGCCTACGGCGACTACCTCGTGGTGCCCCGTGGCACGACGTACCAACTGACTTTCAACGACGAAAACAACCGCCTCTTCATCGTCGAAAGCACCAGCCCCATCACCACGCCGAAGCGCTACCGCAACAACTACGGCCAGTTGCTCGAACACTCGCCTTTCTGCGAGCGGGACATCCGAAAACCGATGCAATTGGAGACGCACGACGAACAGGGCGATTTCCTTTTTTACATCAAAAAGCAGGATCAGATTTACCCCTACCACTACCTCAACCACCCCTTCGACGTGGTGGGCTGGGACGGTTTCCTGTACCCCTACGCATTCAGCATCCACAATTTCGAGCCGATAACGGGCCGCCTGCACATGCCGCCGCCCATCCACCAAACTTTTGATACACGGGGCTTCGTCATTTGCAGTTTCGTGCCGAGGCTCTACGACTATCACCCGCTGTCCATCCCTGCGCCCTACAACCACTCTAATATTGACAGCGACGAGGTGCTGTACTACGTGGACGGCGACTTCATGAGCCGCAAGAGCGTGGAGCGGGGCCAAATCACGCTGCACCCCGGCGGCATCCCGCACGGGCCGCACCTTGGCACGGTGGAAAAGAGCATCGGTAAAAAGGAAACACTGGAACTGGCGGTAATGGTGGACACGTTCCGGCCATTGAAAATGACGGAACATGCGGCTGGCATTGAGGACAAGGAGTATTACCGGAGCTGGTTGCCGTCTTGAGCGTTCGATGCTGGCAACGCCAAGGCTCTTGAATGAACCCGAAACTCAATACTCCAAGTTGTTTTAGCGGCAATACTTGTTTCTAGCACTCGCCAATATTGCAACCTGTCCCAGCATCAGGAAATCAAGTGCCGCTCAATCCCATCACCTTCGCTGGTTTCTTCGTTCAGTTTGGTCACGTCGGCGAAGGCGGCGTAGGCCATGCACATGGCAGCGGGGAAGGTGGCCAAAATACCCACACAAAGCAAGATGATGCCAAGCATCATAATAAGTCCAGTGACAAACGAGAAGGCAAAGAAGATAACCCAATTCTTGGTTATCAACCTGCGGCTGGCTTCCATGGCTGGCCAAAACTCCATTCGGTAGAAGACGATGAAGAGGTTGGTCCAGGCATAGGCTACGGCAAGGAAAATGGTTGGCAAAAGCAACAGGAGCGACCACCAAGGGATATCAGCAATAGGAATGGGCGGTGGCGGGGTTCCAGGGTTCTGGACGACATCCATGTACCACTCGACAAGCCCAGAATTCCAAATAGCGAAGCCAAAAGGTATCATGGAAATGCCCAAGATGATGCCCATCACCAGTGCGGCCAACACCAACTGCCCAACAAAGTCGAAGCCCTTGAAAAAGGTGCCGAACTCGGGGCGCTCTCCTTTATCCAATTTGTTTGCAAAAAGGTAGAGACCCACTATCAGCGCTGGGCTGACGACCAATTGGTTGGCAATGTTACCAACGATTGGAATGAAACTAATGACCATGGACAGAACAAAATAAATGACAGTGAAGCCAATGAAACTGCCCATGTCCTTCTGGAAAATCTCAAAGCCACGGCTGATGTAATCGCTAAACTTGAAGTTAATGCCTTCGCCAATGATGCGGTCAATTTTGGCCACTGGTTCTTCTGTCATGTTTGAATTTTTTTATTGGTGAAAAATCTGCGGCTAAAAGTAGTGGAAGGGTTTCAAAAAACAAAAAACACTTGGCCCTACTTAATTTTGACCACTCCCAATTTTGACCCAACGCTGTGTAACTTTGTTTTTTTGTAAACAAAATACAACATGATTCAAAGCGACATACTTGTGCTTGGTTCCGGCATCGCCGGGCTTACGTTTGCCCTGAAAATCGCACAAGATAGGCCAGACCTCAAGGTTACGGTGCTCACCAAAACCAACGAAACTGAGAGCAATACCCGCTACGCCCAAGGCGGCGTGGCCGCTGTTTGGGACTTTGAGACAGACAGCTACCAGAAACATATCGAAGATACGCTCATTGCTGGCGACGGGCTTTGCGATGAAAAAATCGTGGAAATCGTGGTGAAGGAAGGCCCCGAACGGGTGCAGGAAATCATTGACTGGGGCGCCCGTTTTGACAAAAAAAAGGGCGAAGCCTACGACCTCGCCAAGGAGGGCGGCCACAGCGAAAACCGCATCCTGCACTATAAAGACCTCACTGGCTGGGAAATACAGCGCACCCTCAGCGCCCAAGCCGACCTCACCCCCAACATCACGGTGCTGGAGCATTATTTTGCCATTGACATCATCACCCAGCACCACCTCGGCCACACGGTAACGAGGGTCACGCCCAACATCGAGTGCTACGGTGCCTACGCCCTGAACAAGCAGACCGGCGAAATCGAAACGCTGCTGGCCAAGGTCACTGTGCTGGCTACCGGTGGCGCTGGTCAGGTGTACCGCAACACCACCAACCCCGTCATCGCTACTGGCGATGGCATGGCGATGGTCTATCGGGCAAAGGGCCGCATCCAGAACATGGAGTTCGTGCAGTTCCACCCCACGGCACTCTACAACCCGGCGGGCGACAACCCATCCTTCCTCGTGTCGGAGGCAGTGCGGGGCTTCGGGGCCATCCTGAAAACGCCGCAGGGCGAGGAGTTCATGAAGAAATATGACGAACGGGGCAGCCTCGCTCCCCGCGACATCGTGGCGAGGGCCATTGACCGGGAGATGAAAATACAGGGCTTGGAATACATGTACCTCGACTGTCGGCACTTGGACAAGGAGGGCTTCCTGGCGCATTTCCCCACCATTTATGAAAAATGCCTGAGCATCGGCGTAGATCCGATGAAGGCCATGATACCCGTGACGCCCGCCTGCCACTACATGTGCGGCGGCATCAAGACCGACGAAATCGGACGCACCAGCATCCAGCGGCTCTACGCCGCGGGGGAGTGTACCTGCACCGGCCTGCACGGCGCCAACCGCCTCGCCTCCAACTCGCTGTTGGAAGCAATGGTGTTCGCCCACCGCATCTACCTCGACGTGTTGGAAACGATTGACCAGACTACCATGCCCACCGCCAGCATTCCCGACTGGAACGCCCAAGGCACTACCGACCCGAAGGAGTTGATTCTTATTACGCAGAGTATCAAGGAGTTAAAGGACGTGATGAGCTACTACGTGGGCATCGTGCGCTCCGACGAGCGCCTCAAACGTGCCACCGATCGCCTCTACCTGCTGTACAAAGAGACGGAGGAGCTTTATACCAAAACCACGATATCGCCTCAACTGTGCGAGGTGCGCAACCTCATCACCATCGCTTACCTCATCATCCGCTCGGCGGCCATGCGGCGGGAAAGCCGGGGGCTACACTTCACGACGGACTACCCCGACCAGCTTGATTTTATTGACCTGACGGTGCTTTAGCGGGTGAGCGGGTGAGCGGGTGAGAGCGGTGAGCGGTACGAGAGCAGGTGAGCGTGAGAGAATAAATTGGGGGCAAATAGCGTATCTAAGAAAACTTTTCTAACAAAAGATGAAAAAGACACAACTGCTCGCATTGCTATTGCTCCTTGGCGCTTCCATGCTGTTTGCGCAGCCGGACAGCCCGCTTTCCTTGGAGGATTTTTTGCAGAAAAACAACCTCGCCACGCAGTCCACGCCCGACGGACTCCATTATTTGTTGTCAAAAAAAGGCAATGGAAAAGCCCCAGCGCAGGGCGACTACGTACTGCTCCGCTACCGGGCCATGTTGCTCGACAGCACGGTGTTCGACCAGTCGGAGGAGGGCAACCCGCTGGTGTTCCAAGTAGGCAACCACGAGGTCATCAAGGGCCTCGACCTAGGGGTACAGTTGTTGAAAAAAGGGGGGAGCGCTACGTTGTACTTGCCTCCATCGCTGGGATACCAGCAGTACGGTGCTCAGGGCGTACCACCCGACGCAGCGCTGATTTACGAAGTGGAACTTTTGGACGTGATGGATTTCGACCAATACGACCACTACATGCGGGAGCTGGAAGAACGGGAGCGGACGGCCTACGAACAGCATCGGAAGGAGCAGTTTCAGCAAGACTTGGAAGCCATTGAGGCGTATGCCGCGGCGCACGGCTTGATTGTCCGGCGCACCAATTCTGGCCTCAGCTACGCCATCACCAAGCAAGGGAAAGGTGCTGCGCCAAAGCCCGGCACTCCCGTCAAAGTAGCCTACGAGGGCTTTTTGACCGACGACACCGTTTTTGACCAATCGGAAAAATACGAGTTCACGCTCGGCGCTGCCAAGGTCATCGAAGGCTGGGAGGAGGGGCTCCTGTATTTCAATCCTGGCAGCGAAGGCTGGCTGCTGGTGCCCTCGAAACTGGCCTACGGCCCAATTTCCGTCGGCAAGGTTCCGGCGAACAGTGTGCTTATTTTTAAGGTAAAAATGCTCAAGAATTAGAGAAGTGAGCGGGTGAGAGAGTGAGCGAGGTGAGCAGTCAAGCGATTTGGCATGGCTCACCTCTCTCACCCGCTCACTTCTCTCACCCGCTCTCACTGCTGCCTCGAAGAGAACGAATACGCCCCAATTATCTGGTCGTAGCGGCCACCGAAAGGGCGGTAATAGACAAATATCGTGTAGTAGTTGTCGGTTTCGTGCCAGTCTCCCTCCGTTTCCTCCAAGTCAATTTTGCTTTCGCCTTGCTGCAATGCGGCATACACGTACTCGTAGTAGCCCTGCTTGAGGTCTAGCTTGGCCACGTAGCAGTTGGTGGCTGGGTTATACGTCATTTTGAACTCCGGCTTTAGCTGCCAGTCGGACAGGCCGCCGAAAACGTAGATATCCTGGTCATACATTTCACCGGGGCTGTAGAGCTGAACCAGCACCTCCAGGTACTCGCTCTGGAGGCTGTGGAGGTCGTCCGCTGAGGTGTCATCGCCATATATCTCACGTTCACGGGCATCAGCTTCGGCTCTCCGTTGGGCGAGTAGGGCTTGGCGTTCCTGTCGGATGACACCCTGCTGGGTGGAGTTGGCCTGTGCTATCCTGTTGTTAAACTCCCTTTCTTCTTGAGGCGCCAGTTCGGTGATATAATCACCAGCGGTAAGCCTACTGTTCTGGCTGTAATTAATGCGGCCCCGCTCGTCCGTGTTTTCGATGATGAAATTGCCGTTGATGTCCCGCCACTCGAAGTAGGGCATCTCTCCCCGCTTGAGGTCTTTTTCCAGCACCGACACGTACTTCCCGTCCGCTTCTTGACCCAAGGAAATGATACGGGGGTCGGGGTATCGGATGCCCCGGATGTCAATGTACCGGAACTCCTTCCCCGCAGGGAAAATGATTTTGTCCTGATAGTCAAAAACCTCTTGCCCCACCCGACTGAACAAGGGCTTGAGGCCCGTGATGGCATTGTCCCACCGCCCATTTTGTATCACCACGGCGCTGATTTCCTGCTGGGGGTTCCTGATTTCGAAGCTTTCGTGGTTGACGGTAAAATCAATTTCCTGGTGCGTCCTGATTTTGTCCACTTGGGCGGGGCGCACGGCCTTGCCCGACACGTTCACCTTATTGTCCACCACCATGAAACGGCGGGTGATGACGAGGCGTTTCTCGTCCTCGTCCTCGTAAACCTTCAGCAGGTAGTTGCCACTGATTTTCATCTGAAAATCCCGGTTGGGCAGCGTGAGCCAATAGTGGGTGTATTCTGATTTTACCTTGAAGGAAAAAGCATAATCATTGACCTGGCTTTCCGAAAACCCGTCAATGTACTCGAACTCCGTCAGGTGGTGGAGGGCTGCCATTTGGCATCGCAATGCACAATGGAAAACACATAGTTTTTCGCTTCCGCATCCAGGTCGTCGAAGCTGAGGATGAGGCTCGCCCCACCGCCCAATTCGATGGCGGGCATGCTCGTCTGTAAGCCGTCCACGTGGAACTTGACGGACTTGATATTGTCCGAATAGATGTAATCGTAGTAAACCAGGTCTTCATCCTGCGAAAAAACAAGGACGGGCAGCAGCAGCGCCAGCAACGAGAGTATATTTTTCATGTCAAAAAATAAATGTTGTCAAAAAGAAACTGAAGCATGTGAGTGCAAACTTGGTCGTAATTCTACAACGAATCCCAAGTTTAACGAACCTTTGCAGCGTTTTAACGCAAATGCGGCATTATCATTTCGCAAATGGCCAAATCTGACAACGACATACTCGACCAAGAAGCCTCCCCAGCGCCCAAGCAAATGAGCTTGGCTGGTAAGGCGGGTATTTTCACGCTCAGCCGGGCAGTCACCATCATCACGCAGATGCTGGCTGGTGTTATCATCACCCATGCCCTGTCGGAGGCAGATGCCGGCATTGTGTTTTACCTGATTCTGCTCCTGTACGGCACTGCCATCACCTTCGGGCAGCTCGGCCTACCGGACAGCGTGTTTTTTTTCTTCGAAAAACTGCCGAATGAGGCCCGCAAAAGCTTCACGCTCTTGCTTTCAAAAACATTGCTCCAGATGGCCTTCCTTGCCGCCGCCATCATGCTTGCCATCGGTTGGGTAGGATCCTCGAAAGAAGGTTTTGGCGAAGTGCGGACGCTCATCTGGGCGGTGATGGCCATGCTCGTTTTTGAATTGCCCACCCTGCCCCTGCCCAACGTGCTCATAGCGCCCGACAAGGCAAAGACCGCCGCTTGGCTGAACATCTTTACGGGCCTCACCCAATTTTCGGCAATGACGCTGCCGCTGTTCCTGCCCAACCCAGTGGCGGCCATTCCAACCGGCCTGTTGGTGTACAGCATTTTGCGCTTGGTGGTCAGTGCTGCCCTGTTCCAAAGCCTATTTAAAAACGAGCCACGGGTACAGCTACCAGCAGGCATGCTCAAGGAGGTTTTTCGTTACTCGATCCCCTTAGCCTCGCCCAGATTTTTTGGACACTCAACCGACAGGTTGACAAGTACGCTGTCCAATGGTTCCTACCCGCTTTTTTCACCATTTACAGTGCCGGAGCATTTGAAATCCCTGTCATCCCTACCATTGCCATCACCGTTTCGTCGGTGATGATGATGCAGTTCGTTGGCCACCACTTGCGGGGCGAGCGGGCCGAACTGCTGGAGCTTTGGTACAAAAGCATCCGCAAGGTATCGGTCATCGTGCTGCCGCTGGTCGTGGTGCTTTTGGTGGCCGCCGAGGAACTCATCGCACTGTTCTACCCCGACAACTACGCCGATGCGGTCATCCCGTTCCGCATTTACACCTTCATCCTGCTTCAACGGGTGGCCTCGTACAGCAACATGCAAAAGGCGCTGGGCAGCACGGCGCCCATCACGCACAGCGCCATTTACCTGTTTTTGATAAATGCGGCGCTCAGCGTGCCGCTCGTGCTGTGGCTGGGCATGGCCGGGCCGCCGTTGGCAGCGCTGTTGGCCAATATTTTTTCATGGTGGTATGCGCTCCACAATATTCAGGTCCTGCTGAAAGTGCGCTTCCGGGAGGTGTTCCCATTTGGGTTCTACGCCAAGGCGCTTGGCGTGGCCGTTCTCGCCGCCGTGCCGGTTTTTGGATTAAAAATGGCGGTGGAATTGCCCCGCTACTTCAGCTTTTTCATCTTGGCGGCCTGTTACCTGCCCATTTACCTCGTGCTGGCCCGAACGACGGGAATCATCGAGGAGTCGGACTGGCGGCGACTGATGAACAAATTGGGCTTCCTTCGGAAAAAATAGTATTCCACGTCCCTCATTTATCCACCCAGCCTTTTGATGGTTAAACGAACGGCAAATGAACAAATGCGGGTCACCCGGGATTTTTCATAGCCGGTTGGGCTGATATTTTACACCAAACGCAGTCGCAGTTGCATCTTCACTTTGTCCCAATTCGTTTCGGCTGGCTTTGCCGAAAATACTTGTGTGAACCTTCGATTTCCTAATTTTGCCCAAACCTGTTTTGAAATGAAATACCTGAAAATATTTTTTGCCTTTTCGATATTGCTCCTTGCCGCCTGTTCCAGCGATACTTCCGGTTCTGGCCAAGTGGCCACGACCTCAAAAGGGAAAGTGCAGTCGCACGGCAGGGTGAACCAAGTACTCGTCATTGCCGACTCTTCGCTTTGGAAGGGGGCCGTGGGCGACACTTTTTTCTATTACTTCAGCGCCCCCTACATCTTGCTCCCGCAACCGGAACCGATTTTTGACCTGGTTCACATGACCCCTGAGCAGTTGGCCAAGCAGCCCTTGAAAAAAGAGTTTCGTACCATTGTTTTACTAGCTGACCTGAACGACGAGAACTCTACCACCGCCCGACTGCTTCGAGCCGACCTCGGCCCTGAGAAACTCGTTGAAATTCAAAATGGCAAGGGCTACAATGTGACCATTGGGCAGGACAAATGGGCTGTCAAGCAGCAACTGTTTTACGTGAACGGTTTTGGGGAAGACAAATTGACCGAGTGCATCGCAGTCAATTTTCCGGCCATCGGGCGGAAAATCAACGAGCGGGACCAAGAGACCGTCAAGGCTACCGCCTATCAGGGTGGCGAGGATACCAAGCTCGAAGGCGATATTTTTACCAAGTACAACCTGAAAATGCAAATCCCGAAAGGCTTCAAACAGGCCAAGTACGATGGCACCACCAATACGCTTTGGCTGCGCAGCGACGAGCGGGAAATCATCGCCAATATCATCGTACACAAGCTCCCGTACAAAGACAAGTCGCAGCTCACAAAGGCGGGCATCAAGAAAATCAGGGATGGCGTGACGGGCATCGTCACCACGCAGCAGCCCAACACCTATATGCGCATCAACGACGTGGACCTGCCACTTTTCGTAGAAAACATAACCCTCAACAACGCCTACACCGTGCAGGCCAAGGGCGTTTGGGACATCGTGAACGACTTCAAGGGTGGCCCCTTCGTCAGCAACCTCATGCTCAATCCCAAAACCAACGAACTGGTGCTGGTGGATGGCTTCGTCTTCGCCCCCGGCAAAGACAAACGGAATTATATGCAGGAACTGGAACTGGTGCTCTCCACAGCGAGCTTTTAGAGCGGGGAATTGGTAAATTGGGGAATTGGTATTGGTTGAATTGGTAAACTGGTTGAATTCAGGGAACGACTACTTCAACCAATTCCCGAATTCAACCAATTCTCCGCACTCAAAACTGCCCGGTTGAAAGCATCACCAAGGTGCAAGCCTCAAGCACTTCAATACCTGCCTCCCCTGCCCGCTCCATCAGGTCAAAGTTCTCCGCACCTGGGTTGAAAATTATCCGCTTGGGCTTCATTTCCAACAAATAATCGTAATACTCTTCTTGGTGGGTAAGGTTCAAGTACAGCGTGACAGTGTCAATGTCCGACAGCGACGGATGCCCCGTTAGAATCTTGGCGCCATTTACCTCCCCTTCCTTTCGGCCAATTGCCACTACCTCATGGCCGTGCTTTTTCAGTGAATTGATGGCTAGGTACGAGTACCGTTCAGGGTTGGTGGAGGCACCGATGACGAGTGTTTTTTCATAAAGCAATAGATATTATGGCAAGGTAGGCGATTGATCCTGTGAGCAAGCCTCTTAATGTTCACTTTCTTGTCTCTGGCGCTAGACTTAAAAGAACCGGGTGGGCAATAATCAACTTTTCCTTCCGCTTCATCCGCCGCCACTAAGCTTCCTCCAAAATGGAATGTGCAAACTTGACCTCCTTCTCAGAAAAGCCAAAGCGTTCTTTCAGAATCAACTGGTTGGAGGTTTTCAGTATAGTTTCGGCATTCAAACCAAGGCGAAGCATTTTGTCGAACTCGGGCAAGAGGGCATCGTTGTCTGCATGGTAGGGAAGCAGTATCTTCTCTGCCTCGCCTGGCATGAGCTCAGTACACCCCCGCCGTAGCTCCTGCCGTTTACCTCTGCCATGGCGAAGGAGAGAGAATTGTAGAAGCTGGCAATCAATGCCCGGACATTGGTGCTTGGCTTTGGGAAAACCCGGTGCATGGTGTCCGTTGTATAAGCGTTCGCTTCGTTGAGTATCATACGGGGGAACAAATGGTTGCGGCGTAACAGCAGCGCTTGGGATAGCTTGAGGACGGGACGATGTACCAGTCTTCCCGAATGCCACATTTATAGCCCTTATGAATGCCATTTTCCTCGCCGATTGCGATGTATTGGGCTGCTCCGTTTAGGTTCTTGCCGCTTGGGAAAACCAACAGGTGGGCCTTGGCCTGTGCATCACGATTGGCCTGCCAATCCTCTGTGTTGAAAACAGCACCTTTTACCTGCACACTTCTACCTACCATCGGGCGGGCATAGCAGTGCATGTCGTATTCCTCAACGATGGAAAGCGGTACGGTAAAAAAGTCGTTGGAACCGGTAGTAATGCCCACTTCCACTTCGGCATATTTGCCAAGGATAGGAATATGTTTCTGCTTGGCTATATTTTCAAGAAAATCAATTTCTCCCCTTGTTCTAGGAAATAATACGTCCATTTGTTGGACTTGAAGTCGACGTTTTCTTAGGGCTTTTCAGTCGGGCCATGTCAAGCCGACGAGGTCTTGGGCATTGCGAAGCTCTAGGTGCTCGATTTGATGCGCCGACTCACCATTCTTTTCGCATAGCAGTAACACGACTTCTTGCTGTATGTCAGGGAACACCTTCCTCGAATGAAACAATGTTTATTTTGTTGTAAAATGGGCAAGGAAGCTCCGCAACTGTTTGGCATAAGAAACTTGAAGGATTTCAGCAGGGAGGACAAACCCTATTTTGCCAACATCTTTCAGCAGCAGGGAAGCACCCACTACGAACGAAACCCAGGCGTTGGTGAGCCGGGAAGAGGTCAGGCCAGCTTTGATGAAAATGTCCTCTGCTTCGACCTGTATTTGTGGCAAAATTGACTACCAATAAGGAGGATTGCCAATGACTAGGTCAAACCGTTTTTTTGTTCCGTTGCAATAGGTATGGAAGTCGCCCCTGATTATCGTTTTGTTCGGGATGCTGATAAGTTCGGCTTTGTCGGCTTCCACTTCATCCATTTCAACGGCGGTCACGGAGGCAAACTTAGAACCCAACCTCTGGATTTGCTCCAAGAAAACCCCATCGCCACAGCTTGGCTCCAGAATGTCGAGGTTGGTGGAGCCGTTGATGCCCCATCGGAGCATAAATGCAGCAATGGCCTCGGGTGTGTAAAACCCACCCCTTAATTTTTCAGCCGAAGCTTGGCTCATTAACTGCATAATTTGATTGATTTTTCTGCAAAATATGATTCATAATTCAAGGGAGAACGTTTTTGGTTTTTAGGTTGAAATATTTTTGTTTTGATATAGCACTATACAATCTCGATGCGAAAGACTTTTTTGGCGTCCTTGTGGAGCATATAGTTCAAGCCTTCGGCCCGTCAGGGTTTGACTCTTTGATTATGTCTCCTACTTTTCCCCACCAAATTGAAGTGGTATAATTGCCTTGTCCAGCTGCTCCACTTGGCTTGTGACGAACCTGTAATTCAAACCTGCCAATAAATTCACCGAAAAGAAAAAGGTCAAACTCCACCATTGTCGCTTCCACAAAAGGAGCGGGTCGAACTTGCTGCCAAGGGTGTCTTCCGAAAACGGCCTGTCTGAAATAAGTTTTTTGGTCTATCACCTTTCCTTTTACCTCAAAATCATCTTGCACAAGCCGCAGTGCGCCCGTTGGATTCGTGCCACCACTGCCAGCTTGAACACTGGAGGCTGGTAGGTTTTTCCTCACCCAAACCAAATTACCCTTTTGGGGAGCGGGCATTGTTATGGCAGGTTTTACAGGTTTACCTTTCTTCTTTTTGAGGCTCTTTTCAAAAACCATGCGAGATGGCCTGTATCTTTCTATTAGGAAAGCCCACCCGTGGTTTTCGTCGCTTGCTATCGGACATCTCAGCAGATTCTTCGGCGATAATTTCCTTGTCCTCAATGGGTATCTTGTACTTTTCAACCAGTTGCAGAATCAAATCCGGTGTTAGCCTAAAAGGTTGGGTTCAGTAAAGTCAAACAGGCGCTTGAAGTATTCCTTCATGTCATTTACGAGCGCTTTACCTTCCACGTCGTCGTCGTCAAATTTCACCAACAGCGATGACTCGATATTGACCAAAGACCTGGCCGGTCAAGTTCGATGAACCTGTGATAAGCCGTGGTTTTCCTTCTCCTTCAAGAGGTATATTTTGGGTGAAAAATAGCTGCTTTCTCAAGGTGGAACACAAAGCTGTTCACATCCATTTTAACAAGTTCATCAAGGGCTTCCTTGGAAGTGCCGCCACGGGCAATCCCAACGACGATGTTGAGTTGCTGGAAATTGCTTTTAGCGATGTCCACGAACCTAGATAGGCCGTTAATGCCCAATTTGCTTGCGAAGGCAGAAATTCCAGTGAATGAATGGAAGCCTTCTTCTTGCAGGTATTGGACAAGCAACCCGCCTACTGGTCGGCTTTCATCCTGAAAGCCTTGCCCGAGAAAAGAAATATTCATCGCTTGCATTTTGGCAAAAATGATAAAATTACCCATAACCAGATGTTACGAGCCTGCCCGATAATAAAAGTGAAAATCTCACGCAAGTTTAGCGCCAGCGCAACTTGACAGGTGTACACTATGCGGATTGCACCACCTCTAAAACTTCCCCTCCTCAGGGAACAACCCCACTAACCCCGCCTCACTCGCCGCACAAACACCCCGTTCCGTAATCAGCCCCGTCACCAGCCGGGCGGGCGTCACATCGAAGGCGTAGTTGGCGGCGGGGCTGCCAGCAGGTGTCAGCCGAACCTCCCGAACCCGTCCAGCTTCGTCCAATCCGCTGATAAAATGCACTTCCCAGACGTCCCGTTCCTCGATGGGGATTTCCGTCAGCCCATTGCGCAAGCACCAATCAATGCTCGATGAAGGCACGCCCACGTAGAACGGTACACCGTTGTCGGCAGCGGCCAATGCCTTGAGGTAGGTGCCGATTTTATTGGCCACATCGCCAGTGCGGGTAGTGCGGTCCGTACCGACGATGACCATGTCCACCATGCCGTGCTGCATCAGGTGGCCGCCAGTATTGTCGGCGATGACGGTGTGCGGAACGCCGTGCTCCCCCAATTCGAAGGCGGTGAGCGATGCGCCCTGGTTGCGGGGCCGGGTCTCGTCCACCCAGACGTGGACGGGGATGCCCCGGTCGTGGGCGGCATAAATGGGTGCCGTGGCTGTGCCGTGGTCAATGCAGGCGAGCCAGCCGGCATTGCAGTGAGTTAGGATATTGACGATTGGGGATTTACGATTGACGATTGGGGCGGACTGCTGCAATTTTCTTTTGTAAATTTCTTCGATGAGCTTTAGGCCGTGTTCGCCGATGGAGCGACAGTGGATTACGCTTTCCTCTGTGATGTCGTGGGCGGTTTGTCGTATTTTTGAAATCTGCTCCGCAATGGCCATCCCCGCAGTTCCTGATTGCCCATGCCAACTGTCGAACTGCCAACTGAACCCAGCACCCGGTCAACGGCGTAGGCGAGATTGACGGCAGTGGGGCGGGTGGCTTTCAGTCGGGCGGCGGCTTCCTGCATTTTTTCCCCAAAATTTTGCGAAGCCACAGGTTGCGAAGCAGAAAATGGCAAAGCCATAAACTGCACAGCCGCCACGTACATGCCGTAGGCCGCCGCTGCGCCGATGAGCGGTGCGCCCCACTTGCATGTCACGGATGGCCGCCTCGAAGTCCTCCAGCATGGTCAGGTTCTCGATGACGAAGCGGTGCGGCAGGTGGCGCTGGTCAATGATTTGTACCACCCGTTCGTCGTTGGGGTGCAGCCAGATGGTTCGGTAGTGTTTGCCTTGGATAATCATGGGGTAAATATGGCAGTTATTTGCAAAATGCCATGTTTACTCGTCACGCTGTGCGTACCGCTATGTGTCACTTTGTCATCCCGTAGGGACCCGCCCACGCCGCTTTTGCCCTCACGACGTGGACGGGTCCCTACGGGATGACAAACCCGTTTGACGACAACCGAGGCACGGACGCCAACAAAAAGGCAGCCCGCTGCCTGGGCTGCCTTCAAATTTTCGTAAAAACTTCAAGGGTTTAAAAGCAATAGTCGTCGGCTTCGATGAGCCTGTCCGCTATGAGGCGGCGGGCGTTTTTGACGTTGACTGGCGGGTATTTCGTGAATCGTTTCACGCCCATCAAGAAGGTCTTGAGCAGGTCGCCTTCGGCAAATGAGGCGATGGCATCACTGGCGCACTTGCTGACCCGGCTGGTGGCGTCGTTGAAATAGACTTTCAGCATGGCCTCATAAACCGACTGGTCGTTTGCCTTGTCGGACATTTCAGCGAGGCGCTCGACCCGCAGCAGCAGCGATTCGGCCACGAAGGCGTCAATCATCATATCGGCCACGTTCATCACGATTTCCTGCTCTTCCTTGATGTCGAGCTGGCCTTCCATCTGCATCTTCACGGCAGCTCCGGCGGTCATCAGCACGATTTTTTTGAAGTCCTTCAGCGCCTTCTTTTCCTCGGCGTACAAGCCGCTCACGCCTTCCATGGACGGCATCGAAGCCAGTTCCTTTTGCACCTCCCAAGCTGGGCCGACCATGTCCACCTGGCCCTTCATCGCCCGCTTGAGCAGTTGGGAGACCATGAGCATCCGGTTGATTTCGTTGGTGCCTTCGTAGATGCGGTTGATTCGGGCATCCCGGTAAGCTCGTGCAGCGGTGAACTCCTCAGAGAAGCCAAGCCCGCCATGGATTTGCACCATTTCGTCCACCACGAAGTCGGTCACCTCGGAGCCGTACACCTTGATGATGGCACACTCGATGGCGTACTCCTCAGCAGCTTTGAGTGTGGCGTCGGCGTAGCTGTCGCCCTGTTCCATGAGGGCATTCTTCTTGTCATCGAGGAGGTCGGAGATGCGGTAGCAGGCGCTTTCGAGGGCGAAATTGCGGATGGACTGCTCTGCAAGCTTGTGCTTGATGGCCCCGAAAGTCGCGATGGGCTGGCCAAACTGTTTGCGCTCATTGGCGTATTTTACGCTGGTCGCAATGGCCTTTTTTGCACCGCCCATGCACATCACGCCGAGTTTGTAGCGCCCGATATTGAGGGCATTGAAAGCGATGAGATGTCCCTTGCCGATTTGGCCGAGCACATTGCTGGCAGGTACTTTCACGTTCTCGAAGAACACCTGCCGGGTACTGGAGCCTTTGATGCCCATCTTCTGTTCCTCAGCGCCGAGGGTGAGGCCGGGCGTTTTGGCCTCCACGATGAAGCCCGTGAACTTGTCACCGTCAATCTGTGCGAACACGATGAACATATCGGCAAAGCCCGCATTGGAAATCCACATTTTTTGGCCGTTGAGGAGGTAGTGCTGGCCATCGGGAGTGAGGTCGGCACGGGTCTTGGCGGCGAGGGCATCGGAGCCGCTGCCGGGTTCGGTGAGGCAGTAGGCGGCCTTCCATTCGCCGGAGGCGAGGCGAGGCAGGTACTGGTGCTTCAGCTCCTCGGTGCCGAAGTAGAGGATGGGCAACATGCCGATGCCCGTGTGCGCTGCGATGGTGGTGGCGAAGCCGCCACCCATGCGTCCCAGTTCCTCGCTGATAAAAGTGTTGGCGTTGGTATCAAGTAGCGTACCGCCATACTCCTCGGGGATATGGCATCCGAGCAGGCCGAGTTCGCCGGCCTTTTCCATTAGCTCCACTTGGTATTCGAGTTTGTGGGCTTTTTCGCCCGCTTCGTTGGCATAGTCACGCACCATTTGGCGAGCCATGTTTTGCTCTTCGTTGATGTCTTCGGGGATGAAAGTATCTGCTGCGGCGCTTTCCTTGATGATGAACTCGCCACCTTTGAGGACGTTGGATTTTATAAGTGTGTCTGGCATGGCAAAATGATTTGTAGCGTTGAGATTTTTAGCGAAAATTCGCTGACAAAGCTACAATCAATTTTTCCGTTCCGCAACAATTGCTCAAGTGTTTTTAGCGAAAATTCGCCAAAAAATATCCAAAAATAAGATGCCGGGGTTCGGGTTTGTGGGAATCGGCAACGCAGTTGGCGTTCACAGCGTTTCCATTTCCACTCCGACAAGTATTTCATCTTGGCTTGGTGCCCAACCATAAAGTCTCCGGCGGCAAGGTGCTTTCCAGCCGTCAGAGCCAGCCGTCGGCCTTGATGGTGTGCTAGTAGTCAATGGTGGCCACCGTGATGGCGAAGAAATTGGTCTCCGGCCGCACCGAGTGCAAGCGGCCTCCTATCGGTTCCACTTGTGGTCGAGCAGCTTGTAAAGAAGGCTATCGCAGACATAACGGCCATTGGCCTCGGAGCCGTAAATTTCGTCGGATAAGACCATGCCGTAGGCGCTCATCGCAACTGTCCCGCTGCCCACCTCAATCCACCCACCGTTTTTTGCGCCTCGACCTGCAATTTGGCAAGTTTCAGTTGTACTTCGATGAGCTTGTTTTCCCTTGAATTGACAAGGAAAATCGAGCTTTCACCTAACAGGAGCTTCTCGTTTTCACCAGCCAACAGTTTGGCGTAGTTGTCCCGCATATCGTTAATAAGTTGGATTTGTTGACGCAAATTGGTCAGTTCGTTCTGGTAGGCGACGATTTTGTTGCGGATTTCCTGCCGTTTCTGTGAAAGCTGTAAGTTGGCGTCCATGATTTTCAACGCTGTCAATTGCAGCCCGCCTCGCTCCTTTCGAAAAAAAAGGGGGAAGCCCGCCTGCACGCCCCATTTGTAGTTTTGGAGAAAAAAATCGCCGTTGCCAGGCGTGAGGTCAAAACCGTCGCCTAGCAAGTTGTACGACACATCAAGGCGAGGCTTGAGGGCTTCCCGTTTCAGGCGACGCTCCACCTCCAAGCTTTCGAGCTTGAAGCGATAGCCCTGCACCATTGGGTGCTGCGCCGCCAAGGTGTCGGCGGCATTTTGGAAACCGTCGGCAGCGAGCTGTACTGCATTGGGCAGCGCAGGGCGCAGGCTGGTATCCACAGGCACAGCCTTGCCGTTTTCCCAGATGAAATTTTGCAGCGCCAGCGTCGCATTTTGAAAAAAAACATTTGCAGCGTTCAATTCCAAGCGCCTGTCCTGCACCTGTATCAGCGATTCGAGCGTGTCAATGGCGGGACGGTCGCCCTGCCGCCAGCTCTCCCGGATGCCTTCGAGTCGGATTTCGGCGTTGCGCACGGCCTCGCGATAGGTCTGCACCCAAGCATTTGCCAATGCCCAGTCCCAGTACGCTTTGGTGGCGTCGAGTAGCAGGTCGTTGAGGATTTGGCGTTGCTCCACCTTGTTGGCCCGCTGCAAGATTCGGGCTTGGTAGAGGCCCGCCCGCCGCTCGTCCAGCACCAGCCCTTGCAGCAGCGGCAGGCTAAGTCCGAGCACAGCCTGCCCGTCATCGGGGAGCTTATTTTCAGGGTTGAGAAAAACGCCGCTCGAATAATTGTAGCCTGCCTTGCCCTCTATGCCAAACCACGTGGGCAGTTTCACGCCGCCCTCGGCGAGGTTGTAGTAGTTTTTGCCATCAAAGCTTTTGCGCTCCCAATCGCCGTAGAGCTTCGGGTCGAAGCCGCCACGGGCGGCCAACAGCGTGGCCTGCGCTTCGGCGTCGAGCAGGGCGGCTTGCTTCGCAAACGGGTGGTTGGTGCGAACCTGCTGCAAGAATGTGTCGGGCGACAAGGTTTTTTGCGAAAAAAGCGGACTTGTGAGCAACAAAGACATTGCCCCAAAAACTGCTAAATGCTTCATATTCAATTAGTTGGCTTTTTGTCTATATTGGTAGGCAGGTTTGTATCTCTGTAAAAATCCGGCGGAAAACCGTTCAACTGCCGCCAAAGCTCGTACCAAACCGGTACGTCGTTCAGCAGCGCCACGCACTGTGCCCCGCCGCCAGGCCGTAGCGCCGCCGGCCAAGGTTTCACCGCCTCGTCCGGTGCGACGAGGATGCGGTAGGTGCTGTTCGCCCCGATATTGTTGTCGATGGCTACCACCTTGCCCTCGTAGGTTCCGAAGGTCAAGTTAGGCCAGCCGCTGAACACGAAGGCGGGCCAGCCGTCGAAGATGAAATTGACCTCGTTGCCGATGGACACCAGTGGCAGGTCAATCGGCCTCACGTACATTTCCACAGCCAACTGCGCCTCGGCGGGCATGATGCTCACCACGGGCGCTCCCTCCTTCACCGTTTCGCCCACGCCCGCCACGATGGCCTGCGTGATGTAGCAGTCTTGCGGCGCCGTGATGTAATAAAAACCGCTGCGGAGTTGGTAGTTGGCTTGATCCACCTTGAGCTTGTTCAACTTCGATTCCGTGTCGAAGCGGTCGGAAATGGTGCTGAACTTGTCCGATTGTGCCTTGGCGATTTTATTGGCGTACTCGTTTTGCACCGTCGAAAGCTCTAAGCGGGCATTGTCGTACTCGTTGCGGCTGATGAGCCATTTATTCTCAGCCTCTATTTTTTTGGCTGCCGTTTCCTGCACTTTCAGGTTGCGCTGCTCGAAGCTGGTGAGGGAGGTCAAACCTTTGTCGTACATCTCCTTGGCCCGCAAGTATTGGTTTTGGGCGGTTTCAAGGTCAATTTTTGCCCGGACCAACTCGATGCTGTCAGAGGTGATTTTCAGCCTGCCCTGTCGCACTTTATTTTGCAATTGTTGCTTTTTGAAGCCCAGTTCCTGCTGCATGGCCACGATTTGGTCTTCCAGCGCAGCCACTTTGCCGCCGTAGCTTTTGAGCGAGCCTTCCGTGGCCGTCACCTGCGAACCCGTTCGCCCGACGAGGTTCGGGTCGAAGTACTCCGTCTTTATTTCCGAAAGGAAAACGATAGTGTCGCCCGCCTTCACCCGTTCGCCCTCCCGCACGTACCATTCTTCCACCCGCCCGCCGATGGTGGCGTGGATGGTCTGGGGCCGCTGGTCGGGCCGCAGGGTGGTCACCTTGCCCTTGGTCTGAATGTTCTGCGTCCACGGCAGGAAGAGCATGACCAGGATGATGCCCAGCGTAACCAGCAGCCATCGCTTGAACATGAGGTTGGCGCGGGGCAGGCTCGTGCGTCGGAACGAGCGGTACTGGTTCGGGTCAACTTTGTCGAGGATAGTATTTTCAGAAATGTTCAGCATGGATTTTCATTTGAACACATTTTCAAAATGCTTGCTCCGCTTGATTTTTTCAAAACTCCCCTCCTCCACGATGCGGCCCTCCTGCATGATGATGATACGGTCGCACTTGGCGGCCATTAGTGCATCGTCGGTGACGGTAACGAGTGTGCAGTGGGGGCTGGCGATGAGCAGGTTGGCGATGCGTTCCCGGTCTTCTTTTTCCAAAAAATCGAATGGCTCCTCAATGGCAAGCAGCGACGGGCGGGAGGCTAGGCATCGGGCGAAGATGATTTTTGAGATGATGTTCCGAGGCAGGTTTTTGCCGCCAGGCAGCAAAATGGTGTCATAGCCCTCTGGCAATTTCTTCACAAAATCGGCCATGCCTACCTTTTCGACGGCACCGATGGCGTCTTGCAGGCTCACTGCTTCGTGGCCCAGCGTGATGTTCTCCAACAGGCTGCTCTTGAAGATGTCTTCTTGGGAAATATGGTCGCCGATATGCGCCCGAAGGCTCACGGCATCGAGGTTTCGGAAGGGAATTTTGTTGTACGTCAACGAGCCTCGGAAGTCAGTGAACACTCCAGCGATGAGGTGCAGCAGCGTCGTCTTGCCCGACGAATTGTATCCAGCAATGCAGAGCTTTTCGCCTGCGGCGATGCTGAGGTGCAGGTCGTCAAGCGAGTCCTCCTGCGAGTCGGGAAAACGGTAGCTCACGCCGCTCAACTCCACGGCGATGCCCTTGCCAGTGTCAAACTGTTCGAAGCGGATGCCCTCCTCCCGGTCAATATCGAGGTCAGTGAATCCGCCCAACTTGTCGAGCGCCGTGAGTGTGTCGTAGATGGTCTCCATCGTCAGGATGAGCTTTTCAACACTGGCCATGACGAGGATGATGACGATTTCCGCTGCCACGAACTGCCCGATGTTGATGCGGTTGTCAATGACCAGCACGCTACCGAGTATGAGCAGGCCCATCGTCACGAGGGTTTTGAAGCCAACCAAACTGCCGTACTGCGTCACCAGCACCCGGAAGTGCGCCTTGCGGGCGTCGAGGTAGCCGTTGACGAGGTAGTCGGTTTTTTGCAGCGGCAACTCGCTCGTGCCCGCCAGTTTGAAGGTGCCCATTGTTCGGGCGAGTTCTTCCAGCCAGTAGGCGACCTCGTATTTGTATTTGGATTCCTTGATACTGGTCTTGAGGCCCTGCGGTCCGGTGAGGCGGATGATGAGCAGCACGATGGCCACCAACAGCAGCCCGAAGAAAATGAAAAATGGGTGGTAAAACGAGAGCAACAGCAACCCGAAGAAGATTTGCAGGACGCTTGTGGAGAAGTCCATCAAGATTTTGGGCAGCCCCTTTGCACGGTAAGGGTATCGAAAAAGCGGTTGACCAGCTCCGGCGCGTACTCTTTGTGGATGGCCTCCCATTTTATTTTGGGGATGCGGTAGGCAAAATCGAAGGCCGAGCGGGTGAAGATGCGCTGCTGGATGGTCTCCGTGACGGAAAGCTGCATGACCGTGAGCACCCCGGCCAGTGCCGTGCCCAGCGTCACTACGCCGATGAGCAGTGCCCACGAGCTGGAGATGCTGCCCCCCGCTATCAGCCCGATGATGGCTTGCACCCCCAGCGGCAGGCTGAGGGTTATCAGCCCAGCGAAAATAGCGTAGAGGTAAATGTAGGCGATGTCCTTTTTGTCTAACCGGAGCAGCCTGAAAAAACGTGTAATTGGATGCATGGGCATAGTTGGTTAATGCAGTAAAAAATGAATGAGCTGGCGCAAAGTTTTTTGGTCGGCACTATTTTAATCGCATTCTAACCTTGCCGCAATGACCTATTTTTTCTTTCGCACCTCCCGTAGCGTCACCACGCCCAAAGTCAGCACCGTGAGCGGCACCACGAACCAGATCATGGCACTGGTAAAAACGTCCAGCGAGGCATGTTCCATGTTTTTCAAAATGATGTAGGCGGTGTACGCCACGTAGTAGCCCAGAAACACAAAACCCTCCCAGCGCTCTATCCGGTAGCCGGTGAAGAAAAGAGGCAGACAAGCCACAGCTACCGCCACCATGAACGGCACGTCGAAGCTCATGGCTTCTGGGTTTACGGGTACGCCGCCAGGGGCGATGATGGCCGTCAGGCCCAAGATGAAGAGGATGTTGAAGATATTGCTGCCCACCACGTTGCCGACGGCGATGTCCTCCTGTTTGCGGTAGCTGGCGATGATAGAGGTAGCGACCTCTGGCAGCGAAGTGCCTGCGGCAATGATGGTCAAGCCAATCACCAACTCGCTCACGCCCAGCGTCGTGGCGATGCTCACCGCACTTTCCACTAACCAACGGGAGCCAAAAACCAGTAGTGCCAAGCCAACGGCGACCAGTATCACTTGCAACCAAGTTTTCTCTTTTTTCACCTCATTGCCATCGCCGTATTCCTCCTTGTAATCCTTGAGCACCTCCTTGTTGTGCTCCTTCCTGCTCTGTCGGATGAGGAATACCGTGTACCCGATGCCGATGACGACGAGTATGCCCCCCTCCCACCACTGCACCGTACCGTCCCACCCGAAAAGCATTACTAGCAAGCTTGCGCCAATCATGATGGGCACGTCTAAGCGCACCAGTTGTTGGTGTACTACAAGCGGAATTATCAGCGAGGAAAGACCGAGTATGAACAGCACGTTGAAGATGTTGCTGCCCACCACGTTGCCCAGGGCAATGTCGGCCTTGCCATCCAAGGCACTGCCGATGCTCACCGCCAACTCCGGCGAACTGGTGCCGAAAGCGACGATGGTAAGCCCGATAACTAACGGCGAAATGCCAACAGCGGCGGCAATTTTTGAGGCACCCCTGACCAGCGCCTGGACTCCCACGACAAGCAGGACGAGGCCTGCAATGAGTTTTAGTGCTATCATAAGTTTAAACAATGAATGTTGCAAACGATTGGAAATCAAGTGTTTGCATTTTTATCCCCCAAAAAATTTGTGGTTCAACAATTATTTGATTGATTTTTCTGGCGCAAATAAATGAGAATATGGCAAAACAATACCTGTAAAACGTTTGAACATAAGAATGAACCACAAAAATGACCGTTGGTTGGCCAAAATGGCCATCTTTGCCCTACCCAACCTAGGGTTAAACTCAATGTTCACTCACTGATGACCAGATTCGCCCTGTTTCTATTTTTTGTTTTTTTGGCAAATTTTGCCTCCGGCCAAAGCATCGAACAGCTTGAGCAACAGCTCAAGGAAGCCACATCCCCAAGGAAAAAATGACGCTCAACTACCAGCTGGGCACCGAATGGCTGAAAAAAGACGCCAAAAAAGCCGTGGACTACGCCAAGGCCGCCCACCAAAAAGCGCTCGAACTGAAGAACAGCGGCATGGCCGCAGAAGCATCCTACCTCGTGGCCAGGGCCTATGCCCGCACCCGTGACGACCGCAACCAAGACATCTGGCTCGGCACCGCCACCAAGTTTGCCATGGAAGCCAACGACGCCGACCTCATCATCAAGACCGTGGACGAACGCAGCCGGCTCGCCGAGAAGGAGCGCAACGAACGCAAGGCCCTCAAGGTCGTGCAGGAGGCATTCGACTATTTTAGCAAAAAAGGCGGCAAGAGCATCAGCGAGATGCAGGCGCAGTACGACGTGCAGAAGAACCAAATCGAGCGGGAGAAAAGCCAGTTGGAGCGGGAGATGGACCGACTGGAAGCCGAAAAGAAGCGCCTTGAGGGTGAAATCGGCGTTGTCACCAAAGACAAAGAGCATATCTCCACCGAACGTGACATTTTAAAGGAGGACAAAACCCTACTCACCGAGCGCCAGCGGGAACTGGAGTCGGAGAAGCAGATGATAGTGGAAGAAGTTTCGAAGAGTGAAGAAAAACTAAAGACCGTGTCTGCTGAAAAAACAAAAGTGCTTTACATCGCCGAGGTAAGACGCCGCCTCGTGGATTCGTTGGAAGCCCGGCAGGTCATAGACTCTATTAACCTCGTTCAAAAAGACCTCGCCCTCCAAAACGCCGAACTCGCACAAGAGCAGGGCAAGTACCTGAATTACCTGCTTGGCATTGCGGCGCTGTTCACGGTGCTACTGTCCATCGCATTTTATTTGCGGTATTTGAATAAAAAGAAGTCCACCAACCTGCTTTCGAAGCAAAATAAAATCATCGAGGAGGAGCGGCAGCGCTCCGACGAGCTGCTCTACAACATCATGCCCGTGGAGGTAGCCAAAGAACTAAAGGAGAAGGGTTCGGCCACTGCCCAACAATTCCCAGAGGCCACGGTGCTTTTCACCGACTTCAAGAACTTCACCGAAATCGCTGAACGCCTTACGCCAGCAGCATTGGTCAACGAGCTGAACGAGTGCTTCCGGGCCTTCGACCACATCATTTCACAGCACCCCGAAATCGAAAAAATAAAGACCATCGGCGATGCCTACCTCTGTGCCAGTGGCCTCGTGAAGCACAAGACTCTGCCAACGGGCATCGTGCAGGCCGCCCTCGAAATGCAGGAATTCCTTGACGACCACAAAGCGGAGAAAATGCGGTTGGGATTGCCGTACTTTGAAGCCCGAATCGGCATACACACGGGTCCCGTTGTGGCCGGGGTGGTGGGCTTCAAGAAGTTCGCCTACGACATCTGGGGCGATACCGTCAACATCGCCGCCCGCATGGAGCAGCAGTGCGAGCCGGGCCAAGTGAACATCTCCGAGACGACCTACGGCCTCGTCAAGTACAATTTCAACTGCCAGTCACGGGGCAAGATTCCCGTGAAAAACAAGGGGGAAATGGAGATGTACTACGTGACCGGGAAAAAGTAGCCCCCAAAATAATTTGCCAAAAGAAACAGCGCATATTGGATTTGCAGTGATTCACTCATTCTTTCATCCACTCATTCAGTCATTGTACGCAAAACGAAATTCAACATGGAACCTAACAAACGTCTGCTCAGTCTCGACGTGTTCCGGGGCCTCACGATGGCCCTGATGGTACTCGTCAACAACGCTGGCGGCCTGCCCGAAGGCTCGCCGCTGGTACATGCCGCTTGGAACGGCTGTACCCCCACCGACCTCGTGTTCCCTTTTTTCCTGTTCATCGTGGGCATCGCCATCTCCTTTTCGCTCACCAAGCGAAAAGAAGCAGGGGAAAACGTTTATCGGAAAATCCTCACCCGCACCGCATGGATTGTCGGTATCGGCATTTTTTTGAACGGCGCTCCAGGGTTTGACCTCGCCACTTGGCGCATCCCCGGCGTGCTTACCCGCATCGGCATCGTGTACGGCATCACGGCGCTCATTTTCATGAAAACCAGTGTACGCCAGCAAGTCTGGATTGCCATCGGCTGCCTACTGAGCTACTGGGCGCTGATGGCGCTCGTGCCTGTGCCCGGCCAAGGCTTTCCCAGCCTCGAAGAAGGCAAGGACCTCGGTGCTTGGCTCGACCGACTGCTGCTGCCCAACCACCTCTACGGCCATACGAGCAACCCCGAAAACCCCTACCCAGCCTACGACCCGGAGAGCATTCTTGGCACCATCAGCTCAGTGGCCACTTGCATCGGCGGCGTACTGGCGGGTTATTGGCTTCGCAAAAAACAGGACGACCTGCCCCGCTGGGCTGGCCTCTTCGCCGTTGGTTTCCTCCTGATGCTCGGCGGCCTGCTCTGGGGCGAGGCATTTCCCATCAACAAAAAACTCTGGACAAGCAGCTACGTGCTGTACCACTCCGGCTTGGCCCTGCTCACCCTCAGCACCGTCTGGTGGGTCGTGGATTTTAAGGGCAAAACAGGTTGGACTACCCCGTTCGTCTGGCTCGGCATGAACCCACTGGCCATCTACATCAGCCACGAGGTACTGGCCATTGCGATGGGCATGATTCCAGTCGGCGAAGGCAGCCTGTACGATTGGGTGCGTGACACCTTCTTCGGATGGATGGGGCACAACCCGGCGGTGTTCTTCAATGCCCTGCTGCACGTAGCAGTTAATACGTTGATTGCGTGGGTGTTGTACAAAAAGAAGATTTTTATACGGGTATAAATTATACACCTGTCCACGCCATGCGTGATGTCCCGCTGTGCGAAACACTGTGCGCCGCTTTGTCATTGCCGCAGGCAATCTGCAACGTGCAAGCCAGGTGCGCACAGCCTGCACAAATAAATTCGGCGCGCAGCGTAGAAACTTATTTTCAAAATGATTTCCGTAAACCAAGCCACTGAGATAGTTTTGGCAAACGCCCTGCCCCTGCCCGACGAAACAGTGCCGCTGGCAACTCTCCATAGGTCGTACCCTTCGGGAACCCCTCGCCGCCGACCGTGACTTCCCGCCCTTTGACCGGGTTTCGATGGATGGGATTGCCATCCACTTCGGGGCATTTTGAGGAGGGGCAGCGCCACTTTTCATCGAAAAATACAGGCAGCGGGTGCTCCGCAATTGGCGCTTGCGCAAACGGAGAACTGCATCGAAGTGATGACTGGGGCCATGTTGCCGCAAGGTACCGATACCGTCATCCGCTACGAAGACCTCAGCATTGACAAGGGTTTTGCGACCATTTCTATTGAAAAAATACAGGCTGGACAGAATATCCACAGCCGGGGCGTTGACCGCTTAAATGGGGAAATCATCGTGGCGGCGAGCCGCTTGATTTCCCCTGCGGAAATCGGCGTGGCGGCCACAGTAGGGAAACCGGAACTGCGGGTGGCCGCATTGCCACGAGTCGCCATCCTCTCCTCCGGCGACGAGCTGGTGGAGGTGCACGAAACGCCTTTGCCACATCAAATCCGAAAATCAAACGTGCATGTGTTGGCCGCCGTGCTGCGCACTTGGGGCCTTGATGCCGATATGCTCCACCTACCCGACGATCCCGCTACCATCGAGGCAACCCTGTCGGATTGCTTGAAAAAATATGACGTGCTGCTGATGAGCGGCGGCGTCTCGATGGGCAAGTTTGACCATTTGCCGGAGGTGCTGGAAAAAATCGGTGTGCGGAAACTGTTTCACAAAGTCTCGCAGCGGCCGGGCAAACCCTTCTGGTTTGGGCGCTCGGAACGCACGGTGGTGTTTGCCTTTCCCGGCAATCCCGTGTCGTCGTTCATGTGCCTGCATCGCTACTTCCGGCCTTGGCTGCGGGCGAGCTTTGGGTTGCAACCTATTGAAAGTCAATACGCTGTTTTGACGGAAGACTATTTTTTCAAGCCCGACCTGACCTATTTTCTGCAAGTGAAATTGGTCTCCAGTCAAGATGGGCGACTGCTCGCCACGCCCGTCACCGGGCAAGGTTCCGGCGACCTCGCCAACTTGACGGATACGGATGCTTTTTTGGAATTACCGCTGGAGCAGCAGGCGTTTCGGAAGGGGGAGGTGTTCCCGGTTTGGATTTACAGGTAGCTACGCAACAAAAAAAATCGGCGCTGGACCAGCGCCGATTTTTTTGTTTTCGACCGAATTTTTGCGGAGCAAAATCAATCCCTACCTGCCAACATGGACAGCAAACGAAGGATTTCGATGTACAGCCAAACCAACGTGATGAGCAAGCCCATCGCTGAGAACCACTCCATGTAGCTCGGTGCGCCGAACTGTTCGCCCTTTTCAAAATTGTCAAAATCGAGCAGCAGGTTGAAGGCTGCAATGCCAATGATGACCACGCTGATGCCAATGCCAATTGCACCAGCTTGGTGTAGGTAAGGCAGGGGCATTCCAAATGCTCTGAGAATAATGTTCAGCAAATAAACCAGGGCAATTCCCACCGTGGCCATCACCACGCCCATGCGCAGCTTGTCCGTAACCTTGATGATGCCCGTTTTGTAAATAAAAAGCATGGCGAACAAGATTCCCAGCGTCAAGGAAACGGCATTGAAAATAATGCCGCCACCAAATGCCCCACCATACATTGCGGTGATAGTACCCACGAAAAGCCCTTCGAGCAGTGCGTAAATCGGGGCGACCGTGGCCGACAAATGTGGCTTGAAGCTCGCTACCAGCACGGCTATCAAGCCGCCAATGGCACCTACCCACAAGAAAAGCGGGTTGGCATAAACGAAACTGGCCGCTGCCGTGAGCATCATCAGGCCAAACAGGATGAACGATTTGTTGACCGCCCCCTGTACCGTCATGCGCTCAGAGGAGGTGATAAAACCAGCATCCAACGGTGAATTGGAGCTGTTGCGATAGGTTTCCTCTTTCATAAAAGGATTGCCAGAGGACGAAAACATGCCTTTTCTTGCCATTTGAATATGAATTTTTGGTTATGAAATTTTTGTCAAAGAAACGGGTTTTCTGCTACAAATCAAACCCGCTCAATCACCACCGCGTAACCCTGCCCAACACCGATACACATGGTGGCCAGTGCAAAACGCTTTTGCTGGCGGTGCAGTTCAATGGCCGCCGTCTGCAAAAGCCTCGTGCCCGACATGCCGAGCGGGTGGCCGATGGCAATGGCCCCGCCGTTGGGGTTCAGTCGGGGGTCGTTGTCGGCGATGCCCCAGGTGCGGGTGCAGGCCAGCGCCTGTGCGGCAAATGCCTCGTTCAGTTCGATGATGTCCATGTCGGCGAGGGTAAGCCCGGCCCGGTCGAGCGCCAGTTGACTGGCCGGCACAGGTCCGATGCCCATGATGCGAGGCTCAACGCCCGCCACGCCCGTGGACACGATGCGGGCGAGGGGTTTCAGGTCATATTTTTTTCACCGCCACCTCCGAGGCGACGAGCAGTGCGGCAGCGCCGTCGTTGAGGCCGGAGGCATTTCCGGCGGTCACGGTGCCGCCTTCCTCGGCCTTTTTGAAGGCTGGGCGCAGTTTCGCCAACACCGCCAGTGTAGTGTCCGGTTTGATGAATTCGTCTTCGGAGAAAAGCACCGGGTCGCCCTTGCGCTGCGGGATTGGCACGGCGCTGATTTCCTCGGCCAGCCTGCCAGATGCTTGTGCCTGCGCTGCTTTTTGTTGCGACCAAAGGGCAAATGCGTCCTGGTCTTCCCGACTTATTTTATGTGACTCGGCGAGGTTTTCGGCGGTGTTGCCCATGCCGTCCACGCCGTAGAGCGCCTTCATTCGGGGGTTGATGAAGCGCCAGCCGAAGCTGCTGTCGTGCATCTCGGCGTCCCGCCCGAAGGCTTGCGAGGTCTTGGAAATGACCCACGGCCCACGGGTCATGTGCTCCACGCCACCAGCAATGAACAGGTCGCCCTCGCCGCTGCGGATGGCCCGGCTCGCCTGTACCACGGCGGACATTCCGCTTGCGCAAAGCCGGTTCACGGTCTCGCCCGGAACACTGACGGGCAGTCCGGCCAACAGCAGCGCCATGCGGGCCACGTTGCGGTTGTCTTCGCCCGCTTGGTTGGCGCAGCCGAGGATGACGTCGGCGTAGGCGTCCGTAGGGATGTTTGGGTGGCGGCTGATGAGTGCGGCGATGACGTGGGCAGCGAGGTCGTCCGCCCGAACGGGCGAAAGGCTGCCCTGAAAACTGGCGACGGGGGTGCGGATGGCGTCAACGATGAAGGCGGTGGACATGGAGGAGTTATGAGTTATGAGTTTTGAGTTTTGAGTGGGGACTCGAAAAACTCAAAATGCTGGATTTTGGCGCAAAAGTAGGCGCTTGGCGGGAAACAGAATCGTCGTTTTTTAAACCAAAAAGGACATCACGGCGGCAGCAATCGTAAATCGTCAGTCGTAAATCGTAAATCCTCTACCGTTTCACCTTCATCCCCATCCTGATTTCAACATGCTGGTCGGAGAAGGCTTTGACGCTTTGTTGGCCGTCAGAGGTGGTGGAGAAATAAGCACGTAGAGCCAGCTTTTTCGCCTTGCGGATTTTGTCGAAACGCTCGGCGTCGAAGGTGGAAAAATTGATGCGGGTGATTGGCTCCCTAACGACGCCTTCGCTGTCCACAGGAGCAGCTTCCACGAGGCGGGTCACATCGTCGTAAAGCGAGTCGAGCACGGTGCCATTTTCATCCATAAAAAAAGCTTGGCCATCAATGGCGAGCGGCATTTGGTTGTCGGCCACCATCTTGAACTCGACCTCTTTGAGGTCGTCGTAGCCGCTGAAATCAAGGTCGAACGAGTCCACCACACCGAAGCCGGATGCCCGGCCATGCAGCGGCAGGTCCACTTCCACTTTTATTTTGTAAAAACTGCTGTCGGTGATGAAGCCCCGCAGGTTGGTCAGGCTGTCGGGGTTGGAGATGGCGTCCACCTTGTAGTCGAGGCCGATGGGGCGGGAGCCGAGCACGTCCTCGATATTGGAATTGTTGGCGTCGAAAGTGAAGGTCATGCTCTTGGACTGACCCGCCTCCGGCACGGTCGGGTACACGAAGTCAATGCCCGTTTCGGTGATGAAAGTGCTCTGGAGTGGTATCCGTAGTTCGTCGGCGGTGATGATGTCGAAGGTGTCAATGGACGAGCGGGTGGGCATCCCGAAGGAGTTTTCGATATGGATTTGGATGATAGGGTCATCAAAAAACACGTCGCCCTGAATCCAGTTCTTGAAGAAATCAATGCTGACGCTGTCCCGTTTTCCCTTGTTTTTGAAGTTGCCGAGGTAGCCCTCGATATAGGAAAAATTGATGTTCGTGTTAACCAAGGCGATGAACGGCAGCTCGATGGTGTCGCCCAAGTCCGTTACGGCAGTGTACTGGATATGCACCCTGCCGCTGTCGGGCATCAGCTCATAGCCCACACATTGGGTGGAGGAACTGAAGATGGGCAAGGGAATAGTGCCGGAAGTGCCAGCGGGGGACATAAACTGGGTATGGACGCTCAATGGCTGGCCATTTTTTGAGGCTTCCAGAATGGTCAAGGTCAAGTCTACCATGCCCACGTAGTCGGATACATAAGCAACGCTGATAGAGCCGCCTGAGTAGCGGGCGAAGTCCACTTTCAACTGGTCCGCTGCGGAATTAAAGTCCAATGTAAAAGTTGTGCTGTCGAGCGGGATGAGCGGGGGTAGGTAGGTTTTGATGACCTGAAAAAACTCGTCTGCCGTTTGTGTGAGCACATCGCCCTCGTAGCGCAGGTGGATGACGCCCTCCGCATCAATTTCGATGTAGGTGGAATCGTCAAAATTTTCCAGCAAATCCTGGATGGAAGTACGTGCCTTGAGCAGCGGGATAGCAAACTCCGCATCGCCCGATACGATTTCGGCATCTTGCAAATCATCTACCTGCTTGCAGCCAAACATTGCTGCGCCCAGTAGTACAAAAAACACGAAGTGGGAAAATTTCATCAAGGATATTTTTATCACGCCAACACAGGCTTTAAAGTTTTCGCAAACAAAAATACAAACTAGCCTTGGATTCTTGTTGCTAAAAACCATAACGTCAGGCGGTTGGCAAAGGTTGGGTGCGCCCTTCGAGCAAATGAAAGGAGAAGCAGTAGTCTATTTTTTCACATCCCCGCCGCCCCAATCGTCAATCGTCAATCCCTCAATCGTCAATCACATCACCTTGCACTCCACCCGCCTGTTTTGCAGCCGACCCGCTGCCGAAGTGTTCGGGGCGATGGGTTGGCGTCTCACCGTAGCCTTTGAACGAAAGGCGTTCGGGAGCTATCCCTTGGAAATCAGGTAGTTGGCAACCGATTCCGCTCGGTTTTGCGAGAGCAGTTGGTTGTCGGCGTCGTTGCCAACGTCGTCGGTGTGGCCGCCGATTTCCACTTTCACCTTGGGGTTTTCCATCAAAAAAGCGGCCAAACCGTCCAGTTCTGGCAAAGCGGGTGGCAACAGGTCCCATTTCGCCGTCTCGAAGTTCACGTTGCGAAAGGTGTAAGTCTTCTTGGTTTTCAGTGCTGTGGAGATGTCGGGGACTAGGACAGGGGTGAGCGCATCTGCTGGGACGATACGCATGTCGTCAATCAGGTAGTAGGCGACCATCCTCACCTTCTTTGCATGGTCGGGTTCCTTTCAGTTGAAACTTTCAATGGCCACAGGGTCTTCAAGCGTCGTCAGCGTGTTTTCGTCCTTCTGAGAAATTGCCGACGGTGAACTACATGTACGCCCGGTCGGCGGTGAAGGTGCCAGTGATCAAGCTTCCACTCATCCTTGCCAGTGACGATAGGCTCCGTCACCACGAACTGGGGTTTTCGTTTCCCTGAGGTAGTCTTTTTGTCGTAAAGAAACACCAAGCCCAAATTGCCAGCGGCCGTGGGCCGGATGTCCCGCTTCTCGCCGTAAAGCCCTTGGCAGTGGTGCAGCGCCGTCGCATCCGATTGGTTGACGTACAGTTCGATGCGGTACTTTTTACCGGGCGTGAGCGGTGCCCGCAGTTGCCCTTGAATCAGTTCGTGGAAGTCGTCGTTGCGCCCCGTGTCGAAGCGGGGTGGTAGGTGATGATGCCCACCGCACGGTCGCCACCATGTGGTTTTGGAAAGAAGCAATCGCCGTAATTATCTGGTTTCCAAATGATTAGGTCTGGCGTCATGGTTCGGTAAGTCGTCCAGTTCGCCACCGATTTGTCGAATGATTCGCCATTTTGGATATAAGCGCAAGGCTTCGCCGGGGCGTTCGGCAGCAGTTTTGCGGTCAGAGGTTAGGAGGGGCGTTTGGCATTGGGTTTTAAAGCAAAAAAGGTTTTAGCTTGACAATTCTCTGGGCGTGCGATGAAAAAGGGGAGGAGAAAGCTGGACGCAAGCAACTTGGAAAAGGTAGAGAAACCGACGTAAAAACGTACCAAGTTTTATTACCTTTTTTTTTGAAAGTTAGAGACGCCCCAATGTTCATTTATCAGAGTATTTTTTTGGATGTTGTGCACTGACGACACAATTCAGGCAACCAAGTTTTGTGAGCGAGACAAGCTTTCAATGTCCTAAAAACGATAGATTTCCCGCAAGTAAACCTGATTGGCAAGGAATTTCTAGGTTGTTGGGTTTGTAAAACAATTCATTACTTAAAAACACAGTTGCTCTATCTTCACGCCTCCAACCACGAATGGGCAAATTCTCTCGTTTTCCGACTCGTGGGGATTTCTTTGCAAACTTTTTTTTTGGTAAAAATGCAGGCGCAACCTGTGATAAAAAAACAGCTTGAACCAGCCGACCTCGCACACTGGAACCAAGTCCAGTCGCCAAAAATCTCCAACGATGGCAATTGGGTGGCCTATACACTGAAGGCTGAAGAGGGCGATGGCAAACTAATGGTTTGGAACGCAGCGAAGGGTTCCATCCGAGGCTTTGAACGGGGCGAGGGTGCCGTTTTTTCGGCTGACAACCAGTTCCTTGCGTTCAAAATCAAGCCATACGAGGACTCGCTCAAGGCACAGCGCCGCCGCAAACTGAAAAAGGAAGAACTCACCAAGGACTCCCTCGGCATCCTGCACCTCGGCACAGGCATTTTGATAAAAGTGGCCGAGGTGAAGTCCTTCGCCATGCCCGAAGAATGGGACGGCTGGCTGGCCTACCAACTGGAGCCGTTCAAGCCGAAGGAGGAGGAAAAAGGCAGCCGCAGATTCCACCACAGCCAAACCGGATTCGTTGAAAACGACCGCTGCACCCGTTTTGCCGCCCGCCCCTGTGGGGAAGGCGGAAAACAAGGAAAAAGGAAAAAGTACAGAGGAAAAAGGGAAGAAAGAAAAAAAGGAGGGCAAAGACAATGGTTCGAAGCTCGTGCTGCTCGAACTTGCCACGCAGCGGGCGGACACTGTGGCCTTCGTGCGAGACTACAAATTGGCCAAGGAGGGTGCCCGCATCCTCATCAACACCAGCGGCTCGGCAGACTCGTTGCTGGCAGAGGGCGTTTATCTTTTCAACTGTGTCCTACGGAAATTGCGGCCATTGATTCAACAAAAAGGCGATTATAAACAACTGGTTTTCAATGAAAAAGGAACGCAACTCGCCTTTTACGCCAACCTCGACACCACCAAGGCGCAGGTGCCGCCCTTCGGCCTCTGCTACTGGCAGGAGGGCATGGAGAAGGCCAGCATCATCGCCGATTCCGCTTCGCAGTTTTTGCCAAAAACATGGCGGGTGAGCGAAAACGCCGCCCCCACCTTCAGCAAGGACGGCTCGAAGCTCTACCTCGGCATGGCCACGCCGCCCATCCTCCAGGACACTAATTTGCTCGACGACGAAATCGTGAACGTGGAGGTCTGGGCCGCCACCGACGACCGCTTGTACACCAACCAGGAGACCCTCGTGGAGCAGGAACGCAAGCGAGCCTACGACGTGGTTTGGCATGTTTCACAAAACAAATTCGTGCCGCTGGCCACCACCGACATGCCCACCATGAGCTATGCCCCCGACCGGGTAGGCAGCATGGCGCTTGGCCGGAACGAGCAGCCTTACCTGCGACAAATGTCGTGGGAGGGCGAAGCGCGGGAAGATGTTTGGCTGGTGGACGAGGCGACGGGCAGCCGCAAGGAAATCACCAAGGGGCTGCGGGGCAACCCTCGGCTGTCCCCCGGCGGCAATTTCGCCTTTTGGTACAATGACGTTGACACGGCTTGGTTTGCCTATTCGGTGAAAACCAGCGAGTTGCGCCGCCTCACCGACAACCGCACCGTGTCGTTTGCGGATGAACGGAACGACGTGCCAGACTACCCTAGCAGCTACGGCATGGCCACTTGGACGAGGGGCGATTCGAGCCTGCTCGTTTACGACCGCTACGACATCTGGCAACTGGATCCGACGGGGCAAACCCCGCCCATGAACCTGACCAATGGTCGGGCCAGCCAAACGCAGTACCGTTTCATCCGCCTCGACCCGGAGGAGCGCTTCGTGACGCCGGGGCAGCGGTTGTTGCTGCATGTTTTTGATGAAAAAACAAAGGCCGAGGGCTACGGCTTCCTACTCCTTGGGGCGGGGCAGCCGATGCAGTTGGTGAAAGAGGCGTTCGCCTACACGTCCTCGCCGCAGAAGGCCAAGGATGCCGAACGGCTGCTGTTCACGAAGGAAAACTTCCAGACTTTTCCCGATTTGCTGTACACCGATTTTACTCTCCAAAAACCCAAAAAAGTGAGCAACGCCAACCCTCAGCAAGCGGACTACCGCTGGGGCAGCATCGAACTGTACGAATGGACGGCGCTGGACGGCCAGCGCTTGCAGGGGCTTTTGGTGAAGCCCGCCGACTTCGACCCGAAGAAGCAGTACCCGATGATCGTCAACTTCTACGAGCGCAGCAGCGACGAACTGCACCAGCACCGTGCGCCCTACCCGCACCGCAGCAGCATCAACTACTCGTACTACGCCAGCCGGGGCTACCTCGTCTTCAACCCGGACATCCCGTACCGCACGGGCTATCCCGGCGAGAGCTGCTACAACGCCGTGGTGCCGGGCGTGACCTCGCTGATTGAAAAAGGCTTCGTGGACAAGGCCCGAATCGGGGTGCAGGGGCACAGTTGGGGCGGCTACCAAATCGCCTACCTGCTCACCCGGACGGACATCTTCAAATGCGCCGAGAGCGGTGCGCCCGTGGTGAACATGCTCTCGGCCTACGGCGGCATCCGCTGGGCGACGGGCCTGAGCCGCCAGTTCCAGTACGAGCACACGCAGAGCCGCATCGGTGGCACGATATGGGAGTACCCGCTGCGCTACATCGAGAACTCGCCGCTGTTCACGATGGACAAAGTGAACACGCCCGTGCTCATCATGTCCAACGACGCCGACGGCCACGTGCCCTGGTACCAGGGCATCGAATACTTCACGGCCCTGCGCCGCCTCGGCAAGCCCGCTTGGCTGCTGAACTACAACGACGAGCCTCACTGGCCGCTCAAGCTCCAAAACCGCAAGGATTTCCAACTGCGCATGAGCCAGTATTTCGACCATTACCTGATGGACAAGCCCATGCCGCAGTGGATGGTGCGGGGCGTGCCGGCGGTGGAGAAGGGGATTCGGTTGGGGGTGGATTGAGTGGGCAGTTCGACAGGGGGCAGGTGGCAGTCGAGGGCGGCATTTTCAGCGTATATTTAAGTGAAATGTTAGCATCGTTATAAAACAGACATGGCTTGTTTCATATCGATTTTTATCTTTACTCCTAAAATACCGCTTATGAAAACTTTACTGACTACTGCTATCCTATTGCTATTTGCCTTAACCATCACGGCACAGACTACCTGCCTGTTTGATGAACATGCTTACCCTCAATGGCAGACTATAAATGGTACAAACCATCCAGTACAAGACCGTTCGGTAAAGGTGTTGCCCGTCGTGGTTCATGTATTGTACGAATACGAATTTTTTGACATCCCTGTCAGTGAAATACAGTACCTAATAGGGCAGGTTAGCAAGAATTTCAGAAGGCAAAATGCTGACAGCATCGACACGCCTGATGCCTTCAAGCCTGTGGCTGCTGATATGGGAATTGAATTTGCCTTGGTAAGCATTGCACCTGATGGAAGCCCTACTTCTGGTGTAACCCACACACAAACTAACTCGCTATCAATTCCCAATATCTTTGAAACCAATTTCATGAAGTTTGACAGCACGGAGGGAAATCGGCATGGGACCCTGAACACTATGTGAACATCTGGTTGCTTTCAGGAGGTTTTATTGGCGGTGGCCTCTCTCTTAACCCAAGTGCTCACGGTACTCCGGTTGACGGCGTGGCTGTTCCGAAATTCAACAACGACTTCGGGTTCACCGAAGTGAACCTGACCCATCATTTAGGGCATTACCTAGGTTTACACCATATCTTTAGTAGCCCGAATACCTGCCCTACAATGCCAGGGGAAACGATGGATTGACCGACACACCCGACCAATTCCAAAGTTCAGCTTTATTGGTGCCATTTGATTCTTGCCTAGTTTTTCCGACGACCGACGCATGCTCCCCCAATTTCCCCGGCATCATGTTCATGAACTATATGGATGAGCCCTCAGTTGGCTGCGCCAACCTCTTTACTCAGCAACAAGCTGGGGTGATGAATTTAGTAACTTGATTCCGTCCGCAATTCGTTACTTGAACCTTCAAACGCAACAACACCAATTTTTGGCAAAAGCGGTGGCATGAAACCTATCCCAATCCCGTCAAGGAAGACATCAATATAGAACTGCCCCAACTTCCGTCAGCCCGACGGGAATACAGCCTGTATGACCAATTTGGGCGGCTTGCTATGATGTCCATTTTGGAAGGACAAGGAAATGGAAATGATGGGCTTGACATAGCCGCATTGCCTGCTGGCGTTTATTCACTCTGCCG
>JADJYH010000025.1 GCA_016719855.1 Saprospiraceae bacterium
TTTTTGGCAAGGTAACAATTGAGGGGAACATGGGTTTTGAAACTTTTCTACTTCCAATCCACCATCTCCACTGTTGGAACCAACTCCGCCAACTGATAATCCCCCACCCACCGTCATCAAACTGCGAATCATTGCTTTGAAACAATACACATTTTTTTGTTGGAAGCAATCAAGAAAAAACAGGTGCAGCGCACCGGGAAATTTGTAGCCAATAAGTAGTACAAGTGCTTGGGAGGTGCAGCGCACCGGAAGATTTCGGTGCGCTGCACCTCCAGCTTTTCTGGTTCGTTGTGCTACAAATATTCTTGGGGCGCTGCCCCTGTCAAAGACCACTTTTTTCCAAAAAGAAAATGTGTATGGTTTCAAAAGTCATCGAACTGACTTGACACCTGTGCGGGAATTCAACTTTCTAACCGCTTTTCACATGCCAACAACATGCTAAAATATTGAGTTCAATTCGTACAATTGAACCCCAAACAGCAGGGATATTAGACCATTCTTGGAGTATCAATTCTTTTGCCCGTTCTATTTTGTGAGTGATAATATAACGTTCGAGGGTGACGCCCGTTGCTTTTGAAAACTGGTTGGCCAAATAGCTGTAACTGAGGTGGAGCCGCTTACTGATATAGGCAGAAATTTTTTCCTTTGGCACCTCCTCCTCGTAATGTACCATCTCAACAATGAGGCTTTTTATTTTTGAAATCAAAATGTCTTTTTTGTCATCCAACAACTCAAGTCCTGTTATTGACAAATCCATTTTTAATTGCTCACGCTGTTCAGTAGTAATATTCTCTTGAACCTCTACCTCTCCTAATTCCACTATTCCGTAATGCAACCCGGCATTATCCAATGCTGCCTTCACGGCCATTTTGCAGCGTAGTGAGACCATATTTTTAATATGGAGGGTCAACTTCTTGATTGGTTTTGAAGAAACTCGGTTATCGTAGCCTTAAATTTTTTACAAAAGTGAAGCTCAAATGAAATTGCATTCAATGACTGGCGTCACTGCGTTGATTACTGAGAAATGTCAATGCACCCTCATTTCCAATCCACCATCTCCGCCCCTCCAAACATCAGCAACCTGCCAGCCCCTGCGGCGTTCATCAGCGTAATGTTCTTTGGGGAATTGGGTGGATTGCTCGTCTCCACAAAAATGACCAAAGCACCGTTCGGCGAGAACTTTGGGTCGAGGTCGTTGTAGCCCAATGGCTTGTTGACCGAGAGGTCGGTCTCCGTGCCGGAGGCGATGTTTTTCAGGATGATATGCGAGTTGAGTTGGCGGCCATCAGGCGTTTCGAGTGCATCGAGGTCGTGGGTGAAGAGAATGGCGCTGCCGTCAATGGAAAAAGAAGGGCCGCCAATATTTCCAGGGAGGTCGGGGACTAGCACTTGCTCCAGCGAGCCGCTGCTGTTGTAGAGCAAAATCCTCCCGATATATGGCTGGCTGCCCACGGTACGGGCAGCAATCTTGTTGGTCACGGGCGCCCAGTCCACTTCCACGAACTCTTCGCCGACGGGCAGTTCGGCAAACAGTTCAAATCCGCTGCCATCTGAGTTGATTTTGTACAGCCGGTTTTCGTTCATGTACAGCAGCTTCGTGCCATCCGGCGACCAGCAGAAATCAATTTGGAACATATCATTTCCCGACACCGGCACAGGTGCAGGCACGAGCGTCGGGTCGCTGCCGTCCCGGTTCATCAGGTAGATTTGGGTGTTGATGAAATTGTTGTTGAGGAACGCAATCTTGTTGCCCACCGGGCTGATGCGGGGCGGAAGTTGCTGCCCGGCAGTTCCGTCAACTGGTACTGGGGGATGGCCGAATTGCCGTTTTGCGCAGCAAAAATATCGTACTTCCCGTTGGCTATTTTTGCAAAAACGAAGGGGTGGTCTGGGAACGGCTTCGTTGCAAAACTCCAAACCTCGCTGTACACCGGGTCGGCCTCGCCGTCGCTGACGACCACTTGCCAGAAGCAGGTCGTGCCGTATTTCAGGTTGTTCAAAACCAAGAAGGTATCCGTGATTCCGGAGGCCATCAACAAGCCCGGCCCGGTCGCCGAGTGGAAGGTGTAAACATCGTAGGTCAGCGCATCGGCGTCCACGTCGGTGGCCGTCCAATGGAGTGTAAAACTGATGTCAAGGTCGGACGCTCCGTTGGCTGGCGCAATGTTTTCGGGCGAGGTGGGCGGCGTGTTGTCCTCCAGTTTTTCCGTCATGTTAATGATGACGACGCTTTCCCTGTTTTCCAAAACCGTTACTGTTTCCACCGACGATACGAAGCCCGAAAATTCCGCCCGAACGGTGTAAGTCCCTGCTTCAATTTCGTTGAAAGTAAACCGGCCCTGCCCATCTGCCACCACCTGACTAGTTGGCGGCGTAGTGGAAATGATGGCGTCGGCAATGGGAGTGTTTGTGCCATCGAGCAGCACTTGGCCAGTCAGCGTGCCGAATACCTGCGGCGTGATGGTGTCCTCTGTGCAAGCTGCGAGGATGATAGCCAGCAGCGCAGGAAAGCGACCATCGAAGACATTTTATCATAAAATTAAGGTGTTTCATGTTGATTGTGATGCTGGTTAAAAAGGGTTGAAGTTGGCTGATAGCAGGCTAAATCAACCCTTATCAACCAAAATAAACGCTTATCAACCTTTCAAAATCCTGTGTCCTTCAGTTTCTCCGTTTCAAACTTGCGGGCGCCTTCCACCTTCCTTCCGAAGTAGAAATTCACGCCAATATTGCCCCGCCAGAAAAAATCGTTGTACCTGCCTTGCTCCACGAGGTCGAGGCGGTCGTTGAACAAGTAGTTGTAGTCGGCTGAAAAACGGATGCCCGTGGCGTCGTTCACCAGCACCTCGAAGCCGCCGCCCACATGCACTTTCGAGTAAATCGGCGAGCTGTAATCGAAGCGACTCGCCACGTTCTCCGTCAGGAGACCCAAGCCGCCCTCCAAGTATGGCGTGAACTGGTCGTAGGGAAAAAAGCGGTAACTCGCCGTGAAGTCAAAGTAGCTCACTTTTGAGGCATAGAACTTTTTGGTGGAAAGGGCGCTCAGGCCATAATTGAAGGCCAAGCCAAATGCAGGGGTCGGGTTCACTTGAACGCCCAAATCAAGCCCAGTTTTTAACAGTGGATTAGGGTAGTCGCCCTGGTAGAGCAGGCTTGCCGTGCCAGCTTGCACGGTCATGATACCCCGGCGGTTGTCTATGCGTTTTCCAAAAATATCGGTTTTGGCAAGCAATTCCTTTTCCTTTTTGTATTCCTTCACGGGCGATTCGGCCATCTTGCGTGGCTCCAGCGGCAGCCAAAGTTCGCTGTCAATGCCCTCGATGATGAGGCTCATCACGGCTTTTTCGATGGCTTCCGTGACGGCAATTTCGGAGGGTTCGTTGTAAGTGAAACCCGTCTCGATTTCCAGCAGCCGCTTGTATTTCACGAACTGGAACATGCCGCCGTCCAACTGCTGCGAGAGGATGGTCTTGGAAGTGTAAACCGTCTTGAGGATTTTGCCGTTGCTGGCCGACACGGCCCTGAGATAAACCGTCACCCGGTCTTGGCGGTAAGAACTGCTGCCGCCTACGCCGAAGTAGCGCAGCCCCGCCCCGCCCGTGATGACGTTGGCGTCGTAGCTCACGATTCCGCCTTCGAGGATGACCCCGGCGTAGAGTAGTGGCGGCAGCAGGTTGTCCTGCCCCTCGCCGCTTTGGTTGTTGAACTGTGCCCGACTGCTTCGGATGATTTTGCGCTCATTGAGCAAGTTGCCCACGTTCTCCCGCTCGATGGGCACAAACCAGCCGGAGTCGTCGAGCGACTTAATCAAAATATTGGTAGCACCTGGGTCACGGCGGTGCTCCAACTCGTGCCGCCCTCGGTCGGTTTGTACTGGCCAGTTTGGTCTCGGAACTTGTAAACGGCCACCACTATTTTTTCCTTCGGTTCTGGTAGGCTCCGCAGGTCGAGTGTGCTTTGGGTCTCCTCGCCGAGCCGAGCCTTCGTCTGCTGGATGGGCTGGTAGAGATACGAGCCACAGCCTGTCAGCATCAGCGCCAATAGGCTGATAGTCAGGTATTTGAATACGGGTAATGGTTTGTCCATCGGGTATCAGCTTTGATTAAAACACACAAACCACAAGGTACACGTGCGCATTGCGAAGCGATTAACATTGCTGCTTGCTTCGCAAAATGCATGGCGTTCCTTGTGGTAAAAAATTACCAACCAGAGGGGTAGGGGGACATAAATGTGCCGCCAGTTAGGGGTGCGGAGTTCAGCGGGCGCATTGAGATGACACCTTTTTCCTTAACCTGTTTTGCTATGAATTTTAAATTGTAGCTGGAAAAGATGTCACCTCAATGCTACTAAAAACGGAATCACAATCTGCGTGGACTCGCCCTGCACCTGGTCAAAAATGGTGATGGTCAGCCCTTCGAGGGTAGTGGCCACGTCCACTTGAAAATTACCGAGCGTGTACTGTCCGTCCTGCAAGCCGTTTTCACCAAACTGGCTGGAAATCAACTCCCTTGAAATCTGACTGAGCAGGAGGTTGTTCAAATTGCTGGCGAAGGCGTCCACCGTGCTTTTTTTGGCGGTAAGGCTGCTCAGGTTTTCACCGGTCTGGTCTTGTGCCTGGGCCGAACTCAGCAGCCAATTGTAATTGAACGTATCGCCCCCGAAGGCCGGGTTCTTGGGCTTATACACCAAGTCCTGTGCGTTCATTTGCGAAGCGCAAAAAAAGCAGGCGATGACAAAAAACGATTTCAAAATAGTATTCATGGCTCAAAGTTTTCAATTTTCCATTCAATAAATCCCACTCCCCGAAATGTCCTCTGTACCAATTTCTTGGTAGCTCTGGTCGGGGTTCAGGATTTGATTGTACAATGATTCAACGAGTTGGAGGGCAAGGCTTTCCACGATTTCTGTTCGGGGCTGGAGGTTGAGTTGCAACAGTTCCTGCCCATCCAGTTCCACCATGATGCGGGTGCCGATTCCGATGCCAGACGGCTGCTCCCGGATGGTGATGGCGTAGTTCTTTTTGATGTCCTCTTCCACGGCAGTCCAGCCGTTGTAGAAAAGTTCGTAGAAATCATGGGCCAATTTGGAGCGGGTTTCGTCCAGCACCAACCCCTCAATTTCTGCACCGTCCAAGTTCAGATTATCAGCATCGTGCGGCCTCGCTTCGTTTGGCGACGCAGTGACTGGGTCTTCAGGTTTCGGACCAACGGACTGCGCCGATGCTACCAGCTCTTCATTTTTGAAAATGGAAAGCTGCAACTTTTCAAACTGGCCATCCTGGACGAGGAAATTGGCGTTGAGCAACAAATTGGGCTGATTAGGAAGCGCCAGGGTTTTGCCTTCCCGAACGAGCGTGTCATTGTCAATCAAAACAGCCTCGTAGCTGAGGTGGAGTGGGGAAGTGGTGTGGTTCTGGCACCAGCAGGAGAGGACGACCTTACCGTCAATTTGTTGCACGTCCACCCAGGCAGTGACCATGTCCGTGCGCTGACCAAAAGCTGTTGCCAAGAGCGGCAACAAACCTAGAAGTGCTATTATTTTATTCAAATTCCCTGTGTTTACCGGGGGGTAAGTTTGGGGGGATTGAGTTATTGAGTTATTGGGTTATTGAGTTATTGGGTTATTGGGTTACTGTCCATTCCTTCAATAACTTAATAACCCAGTAACTCAATAACTCTCTACCCAATCACTGTCCAGTTTGCCGGATGATGACTTTCATGCCATCGCCGGTTTGGCGGATGGTGAAATTTTGGCCCTGAACATTTTCAAGTATCTGGATGATTTCGTTGGAATTGCCCACTTGTACCAATTCCGAACTTATCTGGTTGCTGTTGATGAACTGCTGGATGATGCGGTTGTCAAAGCCGTCCTGGATGTTCACCAGTTCATTTCCAGTACCGCTGCCAACCAGTTCGTAGTAATTCTTGGTGCCTTTTTGAATCAGTGCCAGCTTGTTTCCCGACTCGGTTTGTTGGATGATGGCCACGTTCCAATCGCCGGATTGTAGCACACGGGCAAGGTTTCCCTCCAGACCTGCCTGTTGCTGAAAAAGCTGCAAGTCGTTGTTCGAGCCAATTTGTTGAATGTAAGCATCACTTCCAGCTCCGGTAGTGCTCAAGTTGAGCAGTTCTGTTGGCAGCAACAGCAAATCCGCCTCGTTCAGCACTTGAGCCGAAAGATGACTGCCGGATAGCAAAACTATCCCAACAATTGCGGAGCACTTTATGCCCAACAGGTTTTTTATCATGAGGGAAAATTCAATGAAACGAGATGGGGGTTCCCTCGCCGGCTAAAAGCGTCTGAAAGCATTCCGCCCAAAATCCTGTCAGGACAAAAATACTCAACAGGAAGTCTAAAAGTTTAAACAGTTCGAAGGGAAAAACATTATTTCCCCACTTCGAACCTAATAGAGTCTTAACCAGAAAGCTGATTTATTAAATCCCTAATTCTTTTGGCGTGTTGGCATTTTGGCCAGTTTGCACATTGGGCTTGGGCCGGAATAATTTGTCCATTTCACCCCAAGATGCTAATTCAAATTCCCAAGAGCCTAATTTTAGTTGTTTGACTGTGTAACAGTAGCCGTGTTGGCGTTGCCAATCTGTTTTAATGTTTGTGTGCTCCGCACCCGCCTGCGCATTGATGGTCTTGTTGGAATTGCCTTCCTGGCGGATAGAGCTGGCGTTCAAATCACCTTGCTGTATCAGGAGGATGGAGTTCTGGTCGCCGATTTGGATAAGGCGAGGGTCGTTTGCTGCGCCATCGAAGTTGTTGCTTCCATCTTGGAGCGTGTTGATTTGGTTGCCGCTTCCCTCAACCGTTGCGTTCAAGCTGTTTGATACGCCGTTTTGCGTTACGATGTTGAGGTTGGCGTCGCCAATGATGTTCAATTTTGCAAACTGGTTCTCGCCATTTTGCGCTTGTGCGGTGTTGTTGCCACTGCCTTCGATGTCCACTTGAGATTCCTGATTGCCAACCCCCAACTGCTGCTGGATGGATTGGTTGTTGTTGCCAAGGTGGAAAATCAGCGCCTTGCTGTCGTCAGACTGAAGGCTTTGGTTTGCAACGTTGTCGTTTCCTTCTTGCGAAATGGTGGCGATGTTGTTGTTGGCCTGAATAGCGGAAACGCCCTGGTTGGCAGCACCGACTTGTTGGATGAAAATCAAGTTTGTGCTTCCAGAAACTTGGTTTTCAGCGGTATTGGAACTACCGTTTTGGCCAAGGGTCAGAACGTTTGCACTACCATTGTGGATGACGAGCGTTTTGTTCTGAGTACCGACTTGAGTGATGTTCGATGTGTTGTTGTTGCCAACTTGCTCAAGGTTGTTTGAGTTGGTTTGAGCGACCATAGCACCAGCAAAAACAAACGATGAGCAGAGGAGAATTACCTTTTTCATAGGGAGTTCAGTTTAAGTAATTAAATGTGATGTTGAAACACAACAATTCCATCTGGAATCGCAGGAATCAGGATTATAGAAAATTTATGTATTACCTTGATAGTGTGGTGGAGTGACCAGTAGCATAATTTTCTGAGACGTTACTCATTGAATGAATTCAACGTAGCTTTTGGTACTGGTAGCTGCGAGTGAGTTGAGAAATAAGAATGGGTATTAACGCTTGTATTTAGATTTGCAGCACGGCAAAGGTAACGATACAGTTGCCCGCCCACCAATACGGGAAACCCGTATTTTTAGCTAGGTATTTTTACGCACAATTGCTTGAATATCAACGTTATGGTCAAGAAACTAGCGAATTCCGATGGTTTCAGAGCTGGAGATAATACCTGGCTCCGGGAAATACTCCATCCTGCAAATGACAATGTTAATACCGGTTTTAGCTTGGCTCACGCCTACCTAGAAGCAGGGGAAAGCTCCCTTCCGCACAAGTTGGTGACTAGCTCAGAAACCTATTTTATCCTTGAAGGCTCAGGAACAATCGTGATTGAAGGCCAGAAACACCGAATAGGAAAAGGAGACACCGTTTTTGTGCCAGCGAATGCCACACAGTCCGTTCAAAATACAGGCAGTGACAGGTTGATATTCCTTTGCATTGTTAGCCCACCATGGGCGGCTACCGATGAAGAGATTGATGGGCAATAGAATTCGACACTGATAATTTTCGTTGTAAATTATTGAATTTCAGTCCTTTGTGATAACGTGTACAATCCGTTCAGCTACGTAACTTTGCACCCGAAATGAAAATTCTTCTCGTCACAAAAAAATTTCCGTACCCGCTCAAGGAGGGCGAACCTATCGCCATCAATTACTTGGCACGTTCGCTGTCGGCCATGGGCTGCGAGGTTGACTTATTGGTGCTGAACACATCCAAGCACTATTTTGAACCTGAGAACTTCCCACCAACCGAAAACTTTTTTAACGAAATCCACTCTGTGAGGGTGGGCAACCACATACGGTTGGGGGGTGCGCTGAGGAGCCTACTTTCTGGCAAATCTTATATTCTCGACCGATTCAAATCTTCAGATTTTGAAGAAAAACTGGAAGACCTGCTACGCAGCAAGCGCTACGATGTGGTGCAATTGGAAACCATTTATCTTGCTCATTACCTGCCTTTAATACGAAAGCAGCCTAATCTCGTGGTTTCCTTACGGGCGCACAACGTGGAGCATGAAATCTGGGAGCGGGTGGCCTCTACCACCACCAACCTGCTGAAAAAATGGTACCTTAAAAACCAAAACCGACACCTTCGCAGCTTTGAAATCGAGCACCTCAACCAGTTCGATGTGCTGCTGGCCATCACCCCCCGTGACCTCGATGCATTTCGAGCGCTTGGCTACCGAAATGAAGGGGTGGTCGTGCCGGTTGGGATAAATTTGGTTGACTACCCAGTTGACAATCAGCAAGTTAGCGATATGAACAGCTTCTGCTTTATCGGGGCTTTGGACTGGATGCCCAACCAGCACGGTGTGGTTTGGTTCCTTGAAAATGTTTGGAAAAAAATGAGGCAAAAGCATCCAGAAGCATCATTTCACATCGCTGGGAAGAACACCCCCGCATGGTTGCGAACCAAGGCTGGCAAATTGGCTTCCGTGCATGGCGAGGTGCCGGATGCGAAAGATTTTCTCCGGCGGCACCCGGTGCTGGTTGCCCCGCTTTTTTCAGGTAGTGGCATCAAGGTCAAAGTATTGGAGGGTATGGCTTTAGGGCGGGTGGTCATCACCACGTCCATTGGGGCTGAGGGGATTCCTGCCGAGGATGGACGCCACCTGCTGATCGCCGATACTGCCGATGATTTTGAAAAGCACTTAAATTGGTGCTTAAAAAACCCTGCGTCCATGCAGGAGGTCGGGGTAGAGGCAAGGGAGCTTATCCGACAAAACTTTGATAACTTGGAAATTGTTGGTAGGGTGGTGGCCGCATACGAGAAAATGATAAACCGTTGATAGTCATAAAGTTAAATTAAACAGGTAGTCATGAAAAAAAGTGGGTTCATAAAATTGTTGGCATTTGCACTTTTGCTGCTCACCAGCTGCGGTGGCTCAACCCCATCTTTTGAACAGGAAGATGCGCTTCGCAATGAGGTCTTTGCCATCCACGACGAGGTCATGCCGAAGATGTCAGAAATCGTACGGCTGAAAGGCGGTTTGAAGGAAATGCCCACCGACTCAACCAACGAAGCAACGGTCAAGGCCGCCCAATCGCAGCTTGAAAAAGCGGAAGATGCAATGATGAGTTGGATGAACAACTTCACAGCACCTGAAAAACTGAGGGACTCAAAAAATCACGAAGAAATCATGGCCTATCTCCAGAACGAAAAGCTGGAAATAGCAAAGGTGCGGGATGCCATGAACAACAGCATTGAATCAGCTGAAAGGATTCTAAAGGTCTCTGGTCAGTAGTTTCTTCTCACAAATTTGGAAAGCGATTATTTTCAACTAAGTTAACAAAATATTATTCTATTCAAATTGCAACATCTGTGTAATTTGCCTACCTTTGCGCCTCTTTTGAAAAAAAGTGAAGAACGAGGCAATTAGGTCTAAATTTTATTGGTCTTTTCAAAAAAACAGTCTCTTATTCATCTTTCATCGTTTATCATTCATCATATATCAAGCAATGGATATCAGAAACATCGCCATAATCGCCCACGTTGACCACGGTAAAACAACCTTGGTGGACAAGCTACTCGTAGCTGGCAAACTCTTCGGCGACCATGAAACGCCCGGCGAACTCATCATGGACAACAACGACCTTGAGCGGGAGCGTGGCATCACTATTTTAGCCAAAAACGCTGCGTTCTGGTACAAAGGTGTGAAAATCAACGTCATTGACACGCCTGGTCACTCCGACTTTGGGGGCGAAGTGGAGCGGGTGCTCAACATGGCCGACGGGGTGCTGCTGCTCGTGGATGCCTTTGAAGGCCCCATGCCGCAAACCCGGTTTGTGCTCCAAAAAGCTATTGAACTTGGCCTCAAGCCTATCGTCGTAATAAATAAGGTGGACAAGGAAAACTGCAAGCCCGACGAAGTCCAGGACTTAGTGTTCGACCTGATGTTCAACCTTGGTGCTACCGAAGACCAGTTGGATTTCCCAACGTTGTTCGGCTCAGCTAAGCAGGGCTGGATGAGCAGTGACTTCCGCCAACCAACCGACAATATAACGGCGATGCTGGATGCAATCCTTGAGTACATTCCAGCGCCGAAGACCCCGGAAGGCCCACTTCAAATGATAATCACTTCGCTAGACTACTCCAACTACATCGGGCGGATTGCCATCGGCAGGTTGCACCGTGGCTCCCTGAAGGCCAACCAACAGGTGGCGCTTATCAAACGTGACGGCACCATCGTTCGTCAGCAAGTGAAGGGCCTTTACCTTTTCGAAGGCATGGCCAAAATAAAGGCTGACGAAGTACAAGCTGGCGACATCTGCGCCATTCAAGGTATTGAAGGCTTCGACATCGGCGACACCATTGCCGACCTTGAAAACCCGGAGGCATTGCCCGCCATCAGCATTGACGAGCCGACGATGAGCATGTTGTTCACCATCAACGACTCACCTTTCTTCGGACAAGAAGGCAAATTTGTGACTTCACGCCACGTTCGTGAGCGTTTGGAAAAAGAGCTTGAAAAAAATCTCGCTCTTCGCATCAAGGATGGTGAATCTACCGATTCTTGGAGGGTGTACGGCAGGGGAGTTTTGCACCTTGCAATTTTGATAGAAACCATGCGCCGTGAGGGATACGAGCTACAAATCGGACAGCCGCAGGTTATCCTGAAGCGCATTGACGGCCACCTCCACGAACCTATTGAAGAGCTGACGATTGACGTTCCAGAAACTGGTTCTGGTACGGCCATTGACATGGTGACACGTCGCAAGGGTCTCATGACTTCGATGGTGCCAAAGGGCGACCGGGTTATTCTACGATTCGAAATGCCATCAAGGGGCATCATTGGCTTGCGGAGCAACCTGCTCACAGCTACGGCTGGTGAGGCCATCATGACGCACCGTTTCATGGAGTTCCAACCATACAAAGGGGAACTGCCCAAGCGCCAGAATGGTTCGTTGCTCTCGATGGAGCAGGGCAAAGCAATTCCTTACTCGATTTTCAACCTGCAAGACCGTGGCAAGTTCTTCGTGGATGCCAACGAGGAAATCTACGAAGGACAGGTAGTTGGTGAAAATACACGTCCTGGTGACATGACCGTAAACGTGACCAAGACCAAGAAGCTCACCAACATGCGTGCCTCTGGTGCCGATGAAAAAACGAAGCTCACGCCTCCTGTGAAATTCAGTCTTGAAGAAGCGCTAGAGTACATCATGGAAGATGAATACGTGGAGGTGACGCCGAAAAGCATTCGTTTGCGCAAGATTTACCTCAAGGATTTTGAGCGCAAACGCAATACCAAGACAGTAGAGCTTGTAGAAGAAGAAGTATAATAATCAAGCAGGCATGTGCCTGCTCGTTTTTAAAAATAAAAAAGCTCCGGGTGGATTTTCCACTTCGGAGCTTTTTCGTTAGGGTTGGTTGGTTCTGGCATTGGGGGAATCAACTTTTAATAGCGCTCATCAACCCCATCATCAACTCCGCTTTCGTGCCTTCACCATCTTCTCCCGGTACACCATCTCGTCTATTTCGGCGGCTTCGAGCAGGTAAGCACTGAGCAGTTCCACATTGATTTCTTTGGGTGAAAAAAATCGCTTGTTGAACACTTGCTTGCGATTGCCACGTTCCAAGTAATTGGCCTCGTCTGCCAGTAGGTTGCCGTAGTTGAAACCAAACTCCACCCCCTGCCAAGTCTTGCAGCCCCACGACACTGCCCCCGGCCAGATGTAGCAAATGCCTTTGCGGAGGCTGTAAAATGGAACATTGAAGGAAAGCCGTTCTTGGATTTGTGGCAGGGTAGTGAAAACCAATTCACGAAGCACTTCAGTTATCACCAACTGGTCTTCTGGTAAAAAGGCCAGCAATTCGCCCATGTTACTGAAGGCGGCATTTTGCATTTTGCTTTGTTCTCTCATCAGGTGGTTTTGGTTTGAAATCGTTGGCTTCAAAACGTTTGCAAGCTTATGATTTTTTGCAAAAAAACAAGCGCAACAATTAGCCTGAATCAAACATCTTGTGCCAGATGGAGTATAAATTGATAAGTGGGATTATCTTTGGCCGGCACTTGAATCACTGTCAAAAAGGAAGTTTCTCAGTCAGATAAATAATTGACTATCAGTTTCTTGTCTCCAAAAATCCTGTTGAATACAATTTGTTAAAATCATTAAAACCTTATTCTCCATGAAAAAAATACTTTTTTTATTCCTTGGCTTGTCCTTGCTAAGTTCCTGCGTTTCCAAGAAAAAATTTATTGACCTCCAAGCCGAGCGTGACAGCATCCGCATGTCGCACAGCAAGCTCGAAGAAGACCTTAAAGAATGCGAACGCAGCAAAACCAGCTTTCGCACTGACCTTGAAATGCGAGGCAACCAGCTCTCAGCTCGGGAAGCCGAATTGGCCGCCGAGCGCAGCAGGGCAAAGTCACTTGAAGACCAAATCAACAACCTTCAAGTCACCAACAAGAACCTGCTCGATCGGCTTTCCGACCTTTCCGTCATCAGCAAGTCGGGTGCAGAGAGCATCCAGAAATCGCTGGAGGCCATCAACCAGCAGAACACCTACATCAAAGACCTAACCGGCACCATTCAGCGAAAAGACTCGCTAAACCTAGCCCTCGTGATGAACCTCAAGCGTTCCCTCGCCGACGTGAACGACGAGGATGTGAACATCGAGGTGAGAAAAGGGGTGGTGTACATCTCGCTTTCCGACAAAATGCTCTTCAACTCTGGCAGCTACATCATCAAGCCGGCCGCCGAGACGGTACTCGGTAAAATCGCCAAGGTGGTAAACGACCACAATGAACTTGACATTCTCGTGGAGGGCCACACCGATACCGTGCCCATCAAGACGGAATTCATTAAGGACAACTGGGATTTGAGCGCTCTGCGGGCAACATCCGTGGTACGACTGCTGCAATGGAAATACAACGTGAAACCGGAGCGCATGACCGCAGGTGGTCGCAGTCAGTTTGTGCCAAATGATACCAATGCAACGGATCAAGGCAAGAGCAAAAATCGCCGCACTGAAATCATCATCCTGCCGAAACTTGACCAGTTTTTTCAACTGTTGGAACCGAATGCAGGCGGTAAGAAGTAACGAAAATGCCATGAGGTCATTTATTTTACCCACACCGGGAATTTGGTTTTTGCGGAAATGCCAACACTACATGTTGGCTGCATTGATAGCCGCACACGTTAGGGGGGGGTATTAAGTTTCCTTTTTGACATTATCGCCAAATTCCAGAATTTCTAATTAACGATTTCACCATCGCCACCTGCCCCAAGTGATAAATATCGTGGTGCAACACCCCGAATGCGAGTCTCCTGAACTTCCTGCTCGGCACAAAATCAGTATCCAGGAACGCCTCGTCCTTTCCGGAAAGCTGCTCAACAATAATGGTTTGCTGCTCTGCGAAAGCCGTTTTGGCCGCTTCCCATGTTTCGGCATTTTGGGTGCTAGCGTCGGGCCAATTGTCTGCATCGGTCACATCGGCCCTAATATCGAGGTTGCCCAGCAGGCGTTCGGTTAGTGACTTGCGCCATTTTACCATGTGCCAGAGCAAGACGGCGATGGAGTGCTGGTTGGGCGGCGTTGCCAGTGCTTCGGTCGGTGAAATATCGGAAATAACATCGAGATAGCTGTCGCCAAACCACGGGTTGTCGTTGTAAAAAGCTTTGAAATCATGGACGAGTTGTTCGATAGCTGTCATGCTGAGGAGTTTTAAAAGTTAGCGAAGTCTTGTGGGATATAATTTTTTGTTAATCTGAAATTGCTCGAAATATCGTTCCATTGCAACCGTTTTCATGCCATACCAAAAACGCAACGACATGATGACGAATCGAAAATTTGAAAACGCTGCTGCCTTGCGCAGTCGGATTGCCTTGCTGGTAGCCTTGGTAGTTCATATCGCACTGATAGGCTTTTTGGTACTTCGCAGTGAAAATAGTAGTGGAATTTCTGCCAAGACCAAGGAGCCAATCAATCCAGCACAGCCCAGACCATAAGTTTAAAAAAGTCCGTGCAGCTCTGCTCGGACGTTGTTGACGACTTTGCCTAGGTCCTCTGGGTTGGACTCAAAATCAATTTCATCTGAATTGATGACAAGCAATTTGCCTTCCTTGTAGCCACTGATCCATTGTTCGTAGCGTTCGTTGAGGCGCCTGAGATAGTCGAGGCTCATGCTCCCTTCGTAGTCACGTCCCCTCGATTGAATATGGGAAACCAAGGTCGGGATGCTGGCTTTGAGGTAGATGAGCAGGTCGGGCGCCTGTATCTGCGAGGACATGGTTTGGAAAAGGCTGAAGTAATTTTCATAGTCCCGGCTGGTCATCAGCCCCATGTCGTGCAGGTTTGGTGCGAAAATGTAGGCGTCTTCGTAAATCGTCCGGTCCTGAATGACCGTATGCCCACCTTGCAAAATCTTCAAAACCTGTTGGTAACGATTGTTTAAAAAGTAGATTTGCAGATTGAACGACCACCGCTGCATGTCGTGGTAGAAATCGGCGAGGTAGGGGTTGTCGTCCGTGCTTTCAAAATGGGTTTCCCAATTGAAATGGCGGGCAAGCTTTGCGCAAAGCGTGGTTTTGCCAGCGCCGATGTTCCCGGCGATTGCAATGTGCTTCACAATGGGTTTAACTTGTTCACTCATCAGTTTTGTTGTTTCCTAAACAAGCACGAAAATAGAAACTTTGCTCAGAATAAAGGGTTTTCGGTTTTCAGGTTCCAAGAAACCTAATAGGTGGCACAAGCCAGGAAAACTTTCGACCCCGAAAACCCTTAACCCGAATTCTCTCTATGAAATGTGGCGAATCATCTAAAAAACAATTATGAAGATAGACCGTGACCTAATTTTAAAGCTTGAAAATTTGGCCAAGCTCGAACTCTCAGAAGGGGAGCGGGAGCGCTTGGGGGTGGATTTGACCAACATCCTTCAAATGGTCGAGAAATTGAAGGAGCTTGACACCTCCAATGTGGAGCCGCTGACCTATATTTCCGATGCTGTCAACATGCTTAGGGAAGATGAAATCAAGGGGCAAGTTTCCAATGAGCAAGCCCTTTTCAACGCTCCCGAAAAGAACAAACCTTATTTCAAAGTGCCAAAAGTGATAAACTAGCAGGTGACTTTTTTTTGAAAAATCAAATAACGCATGAATTCATTAATTTCCGTTCGCAACTTGGTTAAGACCTACTACATGGGTGCCAACGTGGTCAACGCGCTGCAAGGCGTCAACCTCGAGATTTTCAAAAACGAATACGTGGCACTGATGGGCCCTTCCGGTTCCGGAAAATCCACGCTGATGAACCTCATCGGTTGTCTCGATACTCCAACTTCTGGCGAGTACATCTTGAACGGTTCCTATGTGAGCACCATGGATGATGGTGAACTGGCTGGAGTTAGGAACAAGGAAATCGGCTTTATTTTCCAGACTTTTAACCTGTTACCCAGGCTTTCTGCTTTGGACAACGTAGCGCTGCCACTGGTTTATGCAGGTCTGAGCAGGGCAGAGCGAATCGAAAAGGCGAAGCACGTCCTGAATTCCGTGGGTCTTTCCGACCGTATGGATCACAAGCCGAACGAGCTTTCTGGTGGCCAACGGCAGCGGGTGGCGGTGGCACGTGCCCTCGTGAACTCTCCCAGTATTATTTTGGCCGACGAGCCAACAGGCAACCTCGACTCAAAAACTTCCTACGAAATCATCGGCCTTTTTGAGGAAATCCATGCTGCGGGAAACACCATCGTGCTGGTAACGCACGAACCGGACATCGCCGAGTATGCACATCGCATTGTAAAAATGCGGGACGGCAGGATAGAGAGCGATGTTGCGAACCCAAATCCAGTCAGGGTGATGCAAGAAGCTTGATTTGATAGGCAGTCTAATCCGCAACCCCAAACCCAACATTCGCAATCAATATGGCCTTTAAAATTTACACCAAAACTGGCGATGAAGGCCAGACCGCCCTTTTTGGCGGAAAGCGTTTGCCCAAAAGCCACCTGCGCATTGAATGCTACGGCACGGTGGATGAGTTGAACTCCTTCATTGGATTGGTTCGTGATTGCGCAGAAGATGGTCATATCCGGACTGTTTTGTTTGAAATTCAGAACCGACTTTTTGACCTAGGAGCCAACCTTGCAACCGACCCTGCGAAGAATTTGCCCATTCCCTCCCTTACACAATCTGATTTACAACTTCTTGAAAATGAAATAGATGCGATGGAGGAAACACTTCCTTCGTTGAAAAATTTTATCCTTCCGGGTGGGCACCCGACAGTCTCTCATTGCCATGTGGCCCGCTGCGTTTGCCGACGTGCCGAGCGATTGGTGGTGGCACTGAACATGGACGAGCCAGTGTCCCCCGAAGTGCTAAAATATTTGAATCGGCTTTCCGACTATCTATTTGTACTTGCCAGGAAAATAGGCCAAAACCTTGGGGCAAACGAGGTGGTTTGGAAAGGTCGCTGATGGAGCTGCCAAAAATCATTTCCTCAAAGCTGGTGGTTCACCGGCATAAATTTCTACCTTTACATCCCGTAACAGCATGATTGAATTGCCATTGGGCAAATCCTTCATCTTTCTTTTCATCCTTCATTCTTTTTTAATGGCTAAGTATATTTTTGTTACGGGAGGTGTTACTTCCTCGCTTGGTAAAGGCATTATTTCAGCTTCACTTGCCAAACTACTCCAGGCAAGAGGCTTCAGCGTCACCATCCAAAAATTTGACCCATATATTAATGTGGACCCCGGCACCCTGAACCCCTACGAGCATGGGGAGTGCTATGTGACCGATGATGGTGCTGAAACTGACCTCGACCTTGGGCATTACGAGCGTTTCTTGAACAAGCCAACTTCCCAGGCAAACAACGTGACCACTGGCCGCATTTACCAAACCGTCATCAACAAAGAGCGAGCGGGCGATTATTTGGGAAAAACGGTACAGGTCATTCCCCATATCACTGACGAAATCAAGCGCAGGGCGCAACTGCTTGGCGCTACCAACCAATACGATATTGTCATTACAGAACTTGGCGGTACGGTGGGCGATATTGAATCATTGCCCTATCTGGAGGCCCTTCGCCAGCTCCGCTGGGAGCTTGGGCGGGACAATTGCATGGTCATTCACTTGACGCTGGTACCCTATCTTAACGCCGCAAAAGAGCTGAAGACCAAGCCAACGCAACACTCCGTCAAGGAGTTGCTCAGTGCGGGTATCCAACCAGACATCTTGGTTTGCCGGACAGAGCATCCCATCAACATGGACATTCGCCGCAAATTGGCGCTGTTCTGCAACGTGGACATCGGTTCCGTGGTAGAGGCCATTGATGCCGAAACGATTTACGACGTGCCGCTGCTGATGGCAAAAGAAAAACTGGACACCACGGTGATGTTGAAGATGCGGTTGCCTGACCGAAAAGAGCCCGACCTTGGTCCTTGGAAAGTCTTTCTTGGTAGGCTCAAGAACCCCGTTCACGCCGTTCGGGTGGGCTTGGTAGGTAAATATCATGAACTGCAAGATGCCTACAAGTCCATTTTTGAGGCATTCATCCATGCTGGGGCGGTTAACGAATGTCGGGTACATGTAGTGCCAATCCACTCTGAGTCGCTTGCAGGCGACTACGATGATGTAGGTCGAAAACTGGCAGACCTAGACGGCATCTTGGTTGCGCCAGGCTTTGGCGAGCGAGGGATTGAGGGGAAAATAAATGCCATTCGATACGCAAGGGAAAACGATATGCCTTTTTTCGGCATTTGCCTAGGCATGCAGTGTGCCGTCGTGGAGTTTGCCAGAAACGTCCTGCAAATTGAAGGTGCAGCTTCCACGGAAGTAAACACTAAAGCTGCTGACCCGGTGATTGACCTGATGCCAGACCAGAAAAAAATCACCAAAAAAGGTGGTACGATGCGACTTGGTGCTTACGATTGCGACGTGAAAAAGAACTCCCATGCCTACAAAGCCTATCGCTCAATTCATATCAGCGAACGGCACCGACATCGGTACGAATTCAATAACGATTATTTGGAGAGGATGGAAAAGGCCGGGCTTTTGGCCACAGGAATCAACAAAGAAAACAACTTGGTTGAAATCGTTGAATTGAAAGACCATCCTTGGTTCGTCGGGGTGCAGTTTCATCCAGAGTTGAAAAGCACAGTCGAAACACCGCACCCACTTTTCGTTGGATTCGTGAAGGCTTGCTTGAAGTAACAATACCTTATATCTATTGGAACTTGGGTTTTGGTGATAGCGAGAATGTTGGAGTTGTGACCAATATGCTGAGGTTTTGGACCTCATTTCAAATCTAATTGGCAGTTTGATGAGGCTCACCCTTTTTCTATACAATCGTTTTGATAGTCACGTGTTCCGTGTGCCACAATCCCTTTTTTTGGGATACCGTTCAGCTTGCCTCCAAACATGGGCATTTCTTCTACGAGACTGATTTCCAGACGCTTATCTTACCGAAGGAGATAGACAGTGGGCATCCACCACTGTTCGGAATGTACATTGCGTTAGTATGGAAAATATTTGGCAAGACACTTTGCGCCAGCCATTTTGCCATGCTTCCATTTCTTTTCGGGATAGTTTACTTTCTTCAAGCAATTGGCAAAAAGCTATTGGGACAGAGCATGGCACCTTGGATGGTACTGCTTTGTTTTGTTGACCCGGTACTTGCTGGCCAATCCGTATTGGTCAGCCCAGATTTGGTGTTGGTTTGTTGCTTTTTGATGTCGGTTTGGGCAATTTGGTCAAACAACTCTTGCTGGCTTGCCTTGGCTACGATTGGACTCGGACTAGTCAGCATGAGGGGCATGATGATAGGGGTTGCAATGTTCGCTTTCTCGATTTACGTATCGGATAAAAAATTTAGCGTCGATCTTTTTTTCAAGAAACTTTTGCCATTTCTACCTGGAGGGCTGATGTCTGCAAGTTATCTCCTCTATCACTGGACACAAACGGGTTGGATTGGCTATCATGCAGGCTCCACATGGGCACCTAGCTTTGAACCTGTTGATTTCCAAGGATTTATAAGGAATATCGGGATAATGGGGTGGCGTTTTCTCGACTTTGGAAGGGTGTTCGTTTGGATTGCAATTGCTTCGATGGGCTTCATTGGCCTAAGAAAATCAAATTGGAAAATACCAAAACCCAATCGTCACCAAACCGGGTGGCAGCTTGTTGCGCTGACTGTTTTCGTGTTTCTGGCCGTAGGCCCTTCGCAATTGTTCTATAAAGGATTGTTGGCTCATCGCTATTTTCTACCGTTCTTCTTGTCCCTAAATTTCTTGGTGCTCTATTTTCTTTGCAGCCAATATTCAAGGGTGGTCAAAAAGCGGTGGTACAATTTGGCCATTCCAGCGCTATGTCTAGGACTTGCTACTGGCAATTTCTGGGTTTACCCTCAGAAAACGGCGATGGGGTGGGACAGTACGTTGGCACACCTTCCTTGGTATAGCCTGTTGAATCAGACGGAGGAGTTCATCAAAAAAGCAAATATCCCATACAGTCAAATAGGAACTGCTTTCCCAAATATTGGGGACCGTGAAATTTATGAACTTAATGGGGTAGGGGAAGGCTTTGTAGATAAAAACCTGCCGTCCAATTGTTATGTATTCTATTCGAACATAATGAACGATTTTTCTGATGCAGAAATTGACGAGCTGAAGCGGGATTGGGAAATTGTTTTCAGCCGTGAACTTGGAGGGGTTTGCACCGTTCTGTATAAAAATCCGATTCGACATCAATGCGCAAATTGACAATGGATGAACTTGGGAGGGCTACGCCTGACACTTTTCGAGGTCAGGCCAAAATGCCAGTTGTAATCGTATTGGACAATGTCAGATCGGCGCTTAATGTCGGTTCCGTATTTCGCACAGCAGATGCTTTTGCTTTGGAGAAAATTTACCTTTGCGGCATTACAGCTACGCCACCGCACCGAGAGATTTTGAAAACGGCCTTGGGTTCTACCGAAACGGTTGTTTGGGAATACGCCCAAGATGCAGTTGATGCTGTCCATTCATTGAAGCGTGAGGGTTACGAAACTTGGGCTATTGAGCAAGTTGAAGGTAGTGTTCGATTGCAAGATTTTGATTTTCAAGAGGGTAGTAAGATTGCTGTCGTTTTTGGAAACGAAGTTAGTGGCGTGGAGGAGTCTGTAATTGCAGCTTGTGATGGTTCGCTGGAAATCCCGCAATTCGGCACAAAGCATTCATTGAATGTGGCTGTTTGTGTAGGCATTGTGGCTTGGGAACTGGTCAGGAAATTGAAATTCCCACTGATATGAACTTTTAATCAAATTGAAATGAACCATTGGTTAGTAAAATCAGAGCCAGGAGAGTACAGTTTCGACGACTTGTTGAAAGATGGGAGCACGGTTTGGAGCGGTGTGCGAAACTATGCAGCCCGCAATAATCTCAGGGCAATGAAGTTAGGGGACCTCGTCCTTTTCTACCATAGTGTTGATGATAAAGAGGTTGTTGGGATTTGCAAGGTGTCAAAGGAGTTTTATCCAGACCCAACTGCCACTGAAGGCGATTGGTCGGTTGTGGACATTGTTCCGGTTGGCAAGCTGAACAAGCCAGTGCATCTCTCACAAATCAAGCTTACAGCCGAGTTGCAGAACATCGCTTTGGTAAGAATCGGCCGACTTTCAGTAATGCCACTTCAGGCAAAAGAATTTGAGATAATCGTGGCAATGGGGAATGATGAACTTTGAATCCGTGGCTTAGCTTGGATTTGGCGTCTTAAAAATGATTCGAAGGAGGTTGTTAAATGGAAAATCAGTTGTCCAATTTTTGAAGTGGTAATTTTTCTAAAAAGTAAATCTATCTTTCTATTTTTTGTGACATGTAAAAAGCCTTAGACATAGATTATTGGCATGGAAAAAGTGGGATACGTGTTTTTTTGAAGGATTTTTTTATGAAATATTTGAAAACAAAAACTTAGATTTGTGACATGAATTTGATTTGACCGCAGTTTTTTTATTTAGTTAATCCCATTACCTTTGTCGCCATATTAGTTTGTCTTTACTAAGAGCTGAAATTTTCTCCCCGTTTTATTCCCTTAACCGATTTGTTGGATAATAGTCCAAAGTAAGAGCAATTCCCCCTCTCAGTTGTTTCTCAGGTAAGCACTTTTACATGCTTATTTAAGCTGAAAAGGCACTTGAGGAATCTTGTCTTGATTCTCCCTCGGTCAAATCATTAAGTTGTTTAGCACTTAAGTTTAGGGTATATTGCTTGCAATTATTTAGTTAACCAAAACAAACACAAACATGACCATCACTAGGAAACGGATCCTGATTATTGAGGATCATGAAAGTATTCGGCTCCTGCTGGGAACAATGTTGAGCAAATCCTATGAGGTAGTCACTAAAAAGGACGGTCTTGAAGGAATGGCTTGGCTTGTGAAAGGCAACCTTCCCGATCTTATCTTGCTCGACATGAGCATGCCACGACTCAGTGGTAACGATTTTCTCAGAAACATACGTCAGAGCGGCTTTTTTCGTGACATTCCTGTAATTGTCGTTTCTGGCAATGACGGTGAAAAGGACGTTCAAGATTGTCTCCGTTGGGGCGTAGATGATTACCTGACCAAGCCGTTCAATCCTATTTCACTGAAAAAACGGATAGAAACTGTACTGTACGAATCAGAAGCTTTCGTACTCAACTAAACGCTGATTCCCCCTTTTTCCAATTTTAAGAACGACGGACCAGAAAGCGGTGTTTTATACACTCGGTAACAAATTAAAATCGGCATTATGAACTCAAATACACCTTTTCAAGATAAAGATTCTGCTTTGGATGAAATAGTCGTCCTTGGGTTTGATGGATCCTTCAATGAATGCTTAATCAATGCTTCAGGCATTGAAAATGGCTTCAAGATTCGGGAATTTGAAAACTCCTTCCTTGCCTTTCAATGGCTCCACAAAGCAGTTGCCACCCAACACAACCATGATTTACCCAAAGCAATTGTTTGTGAATTCGGTTCACTTGAAGAAGAGAATTTCCTCTTGCTCCAAAATGTAAAAAAACATTCCCAACTGAAGTACATTCCGCTTATCGCAATGAATCGGGATGGACTAAACCACAAACTGGAAGCCCTTGAACTAGGATTTGATGACTATTACGATGTTCCTGTACATTGGCAAGTGCTACGGGAAAGGGTTGACTTTTTGACTAAATTTCTCAAGGAATTTGACGCAGTTTCCATTGATGAAACAGAGGAAATTGGCGTTCGGACAACATTTGCCAAGCGGCTCTTCGACATCGTATTTTCGCTGATAGCAATTCTTATTCTAAGTCCAATCCTCATTTTTGTGTCTTTGGCCATAAAACTCGAATCTAGAGGTTCCGTTATTTATCGTTCCAGACGGGTGGGCACTGGCTACCAAGTTTTCGATTTCTTGAAGTTTCGTTCCATGTATCAAGATGCCGACCAACGGTTGAATGACTTGCAGCACCTCAATCAATACGCTGAAGATGACAATGGCCCACTTTTTATGAAGATAAACAACGACCCACGTGTTACCAAAATAGGCAGGCTCATCCGTAAAACCAGCCTTGATGAACTTCCCCAGCTTTCCAACATACTAAGAGGCGATATGTCTATCGTCGGCAACAGGCCGCTCCCACTTTATGAGGCCGAGCAGCTTACCCGTGACCTTTGGGCAAAGCGTTTCCCTTGCTCCGGCAGGCTTGACCGGCCTGTGGCAAGTGACCAAGCGTGGCAAAAACAACATGTCAACGGAGGAGCGCATCAACTTAGATGTCACTTATGCCGACCACCACTCATTTTGGTACGACATGAAAATAATCGCAAAGACCCCGTTTGCAATCATTCAAGAAGAGGACGTTTAACCCAAATCCTAAATCTCAGCATGGTATCCATCATCACCGTCAACTACAATTCGCTTGAGGTCACTTGTGAATTGCTAGAATCTGTTCGCAGGTTTGGCGGCAAGGACGTAGAGGTGGTTGTAGTAGACAACGCATCGTTGGAAGACCCCGGCGAATACCTGAAAAACCATTTTCCGGAAGTAATATATGTTCGAAGTGAAAAGAACCTAGGCTTTGCTGGTGGCAACAACCTTGGCATCAAGGCGAGCAAAGGTGACTTCTTGTTCTTCCTCAACAACGACGCTGAACTAACGGATGGAGTTATCGAAAAGCTCTTGAAGCTGTTCAGCACAAATTCCGGAATCGGCATCGCAAGTCCGAAAATTTGTTACCATAACGCTAGACCGGGTAGTGAGCCGGACGTGATTCAGTACCTTGGTACCACGCATGTTCATCCGCTCACTGCCCGGAACAGCACTCTCGGCGAGCGGGAGATTGACAACGGACAGTATCAACAAGCACAACCTACTGCCTACGCCCACGGTGCCGCCATGATGGTGCATCGTGAAGTGTTGAACAAAGCAGGCATGATGTCCGAGGATTTTTTCCTTTACTACGAGGAGTTGGATTGGTGCGAGCAAATCCGCCAAGCAGGCTACGACGTGTGGGTAGAACCAGGAGCAAAAATTTACCACAAGGAAAGCTACTCCGTTGGCAAAATCAGCGCCTTGAAGACCTACTACATCAACCGCAACCGCCTGTTGTTCATGCGGCGCAACCGGACACGGGCACAATGGCGGGCATTCTGCGTGTTCCTGTTCCTGTTCACGGTGCCCAAAAACAGCCTGATGTACCTCCTCAAAGGCGATTTTGTCAACCTCAAAGCATTCCTCAAAGCAATACGGTGGAATTTCACCGGACAAAAGATACGACCAGTCTCTACCCCCCTTACTTTTTCTCTCAAGTTGACTTGAGTGAAAATTGGCCTCCGAAAACCTAAAACCTAAGCCAGTCTCTACCCCCCGAACTTTTTTTTTGAATTCCAAATACCTAAAGAAAAGCCAGTCTCTACCCCCCGAACTTTAAATTAATTTGACCCGGCTACCCTTCGCCGTTTCAATTCAAGATACGACCAGACTCTACCCCCTTTTTTTTTCGCTCAACATTTCAGGCTGCCGTGCCTGAAATGAGTTTATCGGAAACCTCCCTACTTTTGCCAAAACTCTGAACAGAATTGATGGAATTCCTCAACTACACTTACGTCATCCTATCGGCCATTCTTGTTTTCTTTTTGGTTTTGCCGACGCTGAACGTGTTTTTCTCCTTGTTAACCAAAGAAAAACTCAAGACGCCGAAGCAGCCCTGTGACTTCGACTACGCCAACATCATCACTGCCTACCGGAACGCTGAAATCGCCAAGGGCCTCGTCCAATCGCTGCTCAAGCAGCGGCACACCAATCACCACATCTACCTCGTGGCCGATGGCTGCGACCTTTCCAACTGGGACATTCATCACGAAAAACTGACCGTGCTGCGCCCCGACGAACCGCTCAACCTCAAGGCAAAAAGCATCATCCACGGTATCGAGCACTTCGTGAGGCAGCACGACTACATCACGGTCTTCGATGCGGACAACCTCGCACACCCCAATTTTTTATCAGAAATAAACCGCTTCGCAAACGCTGGCTACGTGGCCATTCAAGGGCAGCGCACCGCCAAAAATCTCGACACGTTGATGGCAGCTGCCGATGCGCTAGGAGAGTTTTACAAGAACTATATTGATAGAGTAGCGCCGTACCGCATCAGTTCCTCGGCTGTGATTAGCGGTAGCGGCATGGCGGTGGAGGCAGAACTTTACAAGGCGTACCTCGCCAGCCCCGAAATCGAACAGGGCAAGCACCAGTGGAAGAAGATGCTCCAAGAGGACAAAATCCTCCAGAACTTTTTGCTCCGCAAAAACACCAAAATCGCCTACGCCTGGGACGCCATTTGCTACGACGAAAAAGTGACCAGCGCCGACGCCGTGGAGACGCAGCGCAGCCGCTGGCTGTTCAGCTACTTTCAGAACATCCCGAACTCGCTCGGCATCCTGCGCCGTGGCCTGTTCAACTTGAGTTGGAACCAATGGTTGTTCGGCCTCGTGACAATTGCCCCCCCGATGTTCGTCATGCTCTTCGCTGCCTTTGGCTTCGCTGTGCTTGGTTTGTTGATAAACCCGTGGGTATCTTTGGCACTCGTGGTAGCCGTGGTGTTGTTCATAGGAACCATCTTCTGGACGCTTCAACTCAGTCATGCGCCCAAGCCAGTTTGGAATGCTGTGGCAGCAATGCCGTCATTTGTTTTGCGACAAATTAAAGGGCTTTTCAAAATGGCCAACCCGAATAAGAACTTCAAGCACACGGAACACAAAGTGAGCGTGACGATTGAAGAGGTGTTGAAATAAAACCGATTATCAAAAATGAAATATTCCGCCGAAGAAACGATAGCTGCCATCAACGCTTGGGATGAAGCAACCAAGTCGCATTTCCACCGCCTCGTATCCGTGAACCTGACTATCTCCATCCGGGTGATGCTGGAAAATGATGATTTGTCCACCGAGGAAAAACTAAAAGAAATCAACCTGCTCAATGAGTTCCACCATCGCCTTCTGAGTTGGTGGCGAAGTAGTGATGGGGAATGGCAGTCGGCAGAGAAACTGTTTGGATTGCTCCAGTTTTATGCGGATAAAATGGCCAAACGGGGAGCGATTGAGTTTCCCGTAGTCTCAGCGTTTGAAACGGTTCAAGGACTTCGGGCTGTCAATAACTGATGAAGAAGTTGGGATATACCTCTCTGATAATCAATGCGTTGGTAATCATTGTGCTCGCCATCGCCCTCCATCGTTACGGTGGCTGGCGCAACCTCTGGGCAAAAGTCAACAGCCGGGGTATCGAGAAAACCTATTTTCATCGCAAAAACCTTTTTGAAATGCTACCTCCTAAAGATGGGGCCATCGTGTTTCTCGGCAACAGCATTACCGCCGGGTGCGAGTGGTCGGAACTGTTCAACAACCCAAAAATATTGAACCGGGGCATCCCAGGTGACCACTGCGACGGGATGCTGGAACGGCTGGACGAAGTGTTGCGCCACCGTCCTTCGAAAATTTTTCTGATGGCTGGGATAAACGACCTGGCCTTCCTCCCTCCCTCCAAGGTTTGGCTAAAGTACGAGCGGCTCGTTGAGGCTATTTTGACCAAATCACCTTCTACCACGCTGTACCTCCAAAGTGTGCTACCGGTCAACAACATCGTTAGCCCAACCACCGTGGACAACGACGACGTGCAGGCGCTCAACGAGAAAATCAAGCAATTTGCGCAAGCAAAAAACCTAATTTTCATTGATTTGTATGGGGCGATGAAGGATTTGGACGGAAATTTGGATGCTGCCTACACCCAAGATGGTGTACACTTGAACGGGGCGGCCTACCTGAAATGGAAGGCAGTGATTAATGGAGAATTGAAAAGAAATGATTTTTAACAGCCTTACATTCCTAACATTCATTGGGATTTTCCTGCCTGTTTATTTCATGTTGAAGGGCAAGGCCAGGCTGTTATGGAGCCTCGTCGGCAGCTACATTTTTTATGGTTGGTGGGACTGGCGGTTTCTCAGCCTAATCTTCCTCTCCACGATAGTGGATTATTGGCTTGGCCTAAAAATTGACCAGGAACATGATGACAAAGCCCGGTACCGGATGCTGGTTCTGAGTTGCGTACTGAACTTATCTTTTCTCGGTTTTTTTAAATATTTTGACTTTTTCATCACCTCGTTTGCGGAGATGTTGACCTCGCTTGGGCTTCATGCAAACGTTCACACATTGGGGATTATCCTTCCGGTGGGCATTTCGTTTTACACTTTCCAGAGCATGAGCTACACGATTGACGTGTACCGCCGCCACCTAAAACCTGAGCCAAACTTCCTTCGCTATGCAACTTTCGTTGCTTTTTGGCCACAATTGGTGGCTGGTCCGATCGTGCGTGCAAGCGATTTTTTGCCCCAATTCCAAAAGGACCACGAATTCAACTGGGACAGAATAATATCAGGCACTGGCCGAGTGCTCTGGGGGTTTTTCAAAAAATGCGCTGTGGCGGACTCGCTTGCCCCATTCGTTGACCAGGTATTTGCCGAGCCAAATGCATTTTCGAGCATCAACCTACTTATCGGCGTCATCTTCTACTCGTTCCAGATTTACTGCGATTTTTCGGGATACTCGGACATAGCCATTGGGTTCGCTCGCATCCTCGGCTTCGATTTCAACGAGAATTTTCGGACGCCCTATTTCAGCCAAAACTTCAGCGAGTTCTGGTCTCGGTGGCATATCTCGCTGTCGAGCTGGCTACGTGACTACCTCTACATCCCGCTTGGCGGCAACCGCAACGGCAAATTTGCCACCTACAAAAACAACATGCTGACTATGCTACTCGGCGGTCTTTGGCACGGTGCTAACTGGACATTCGTGTTCTGGGGGTTTTCTTCGTGGGGCTTACCTGATTGCGCAGCGGCAATTGGGGAAGCCATTTGGCAAGGTGATGAATGGACTGCGTTTCCCCAACCCAATAAAAGTCGGCGTGAATATCACCCTGACCTACTTTTTCACCTGCCTTGCTTGGATTTTCTTTCGCAGTCCCACCTTTGGCAAGGCTACGGACGTGATTTCGGGCATTGTGGGGATGGAAGGGTTTAGCTTCGTGAACGTGATGAACAAGTTTACGGTGATGAAGGGCGCACTGCTGATTGGAATCTTGTTGACGGTGGAAATAACGAACCTCAAGATGAACTGGAACGGATTGGCTTTCAAAAACCCGGCATTTAGGATTGCTGCCTATGCCATGTTGCTTTGGCTGATTGCGTTTTTTGGGTCGTTTGGGAGCGGGTCGTTTATTTATTTTCAGTTTTAAAAAGTCCCAATGAAAAAAGCTTACTGGATATTCGCCCTTATCGGACTCGCCTTGTTGGGCGACCGCCTTGGTGGAATGGTTTTGTCAAAAATAACGGAGGAAAGCCAATTCCGCTACTCACGTTTGTATGGAGACAAGGTGGACAGTGACATCCTTTTCGTTGGAAATTCAAGAGGATTGAGTTTTTTTCAACCCTATGTTGAAGAAAAAACAGGACTTTCCACGGCCAACTTGAGCTATAATGGAATGCCCATTGACTTGGCAGTATCGCTCGTCGAAGATTACCTCGACCGCCAGCAACCGCCCAAGGTAATGGTCATGGACATCTCGCTGATGGACAGCCTACGTATGGACAACAAGCTTGCCACCCAGTTTAACCACTATTCGCCTTACTCCGAACGGCTTTCCGAATTGCTGAAAGATGGTGCGATAAACGACTACTACGCAGGTAAGGTCAGTCATCTTTATCGCTACAACAGCGAGGTTTTTCAGCGGACATTTTTTTATTGGAAAAAATCGGACAAAGACTGGCTGCTCGACCGGGTCATTTCACCCAGCATGGTCAGTGATGTGGAAAAGCAACAAATACTGCGGTTCCATTACGACCAAAAAATGTTGGACAAACTGGCTGGGATGGTAAGTTACGCCACGCAAAAAGGCGTCAAAGTTGAGCTGGTGGTGAATCCCTATTTTCCCGCCTTCGTGCCGAAAATCGGCAACTTGGACAGCTTGATGGCTGACATAAACAAGGCTACCGGCCTCACTGTCAAAAACTTTGAAAATGCCGTGACAGAGACCGAAGCTTTTGGAGACTACCAGCACGTGAACAAGCAAGGTGCTCGGTTGTATTTGGACAAATTGATGGAGGCTGGTGTGCTTGAAACCCGTAGTGGTTTAAACCTGGATTGAGCCTATTTTTTGAATCGCTCCCCTGCACGTTTAGCACTTTCCCACTTGATGCCAATTATTTCTTCCAATTCAATAATGGCAAGTTGGATTTCTGTTTCGGCGGCCATGCGTTTTTCCTGCGCATTGTTGAATGACTCTGAGGCACGTAGCATGTCCTCCATTTCGAGGTCGGCGTTTTTGAAGCGTTGCTGTGAAATTTGATAAACATTGCGGGTGTCCTCCTCAGCATTGGTGCGTATTTTCAGCGTTTCAATGGAGAGCAAAAGTTTGCGGTAGCGAGCAAGCGTTTCTGCCCTGATTTTCATCTTGTGCTGGTTGGCTTCCATATCTGAAATGAGGACGTCCACTTCTTCTATTTCCCTTTTCTTTTTGTTGGTGGTAAAACTACCGAGACTAACACCGGCGGTTAATTGGTAGAGTGGATAGAGGACAAGGTTGTCCGGGCTGGGCTGTAATACGTTTGAAAGGCTGACTTCGTTGATGTTGAAACCAAATTGCACTTCGTTCATCCAGTCCATTCGCTGCAGTTCAACTTCCTTTTTTCCTTTGTCTTCTCGTATTCAAGAATCTTTGTTTCAGGGCTGTTCATCCATGCTAGTTGAACTAGATAATCTTCAAAAGAGGTAGGGCGCTGGCCTTCGGGTAGCACAATCTGAGTATAGTCTATTTGTGCATACACCAACTGTGGCAACGCAACTAGAACAAAAAATAGGACTAGATACCTGAAAATCAGAGAATTGTATAAATGGCTCATTCAGATACGAATGGTTGTTGGACTGACAATTTCAAAAAATTGCATTAGTCACAGGTTAATTAAACAATGAAAATCCAACAATCAGGCCATAGCGTGGGGGAGGAGAGAATAAAAGATTTGCCAAAACTACGGCAAAGCATTTGTGTCTTAACCATTTTCCGCCTATTTTTGTACACTTATTTTAAACTCCCCGTACTTGGATACTTATTTGTAAGTGCTGACCGACTAAATGCATTTGAAATCTACTGGTTAGGATTTTAGCAACCGTAGAACGATTTAGAGTCTTCCAGAAATTCATTCCCCCCTTTTGAGTAGAACAAACACTATGCAGGCTAACCATGCACTGCATTAAGCAAACCACTATGAACGAAAACAAACACGTATCGAGCGTCCTGACGTTTCCATCCGATACCTGTCTGCATGAAATTTTTCAGCGGGAAGTCCTCCGTTGCCCTGACGCAACTGCGCTCGTATTTGGTTCAGCATCAATGACTTATGCGGAACTCGATGACAGCTCCACTCAACTCGCATACCAACTCGTCAAACTCGGCATCCAGTCAGAAGACTTCGTCGCCATCTACTTGGAGCGTTCCTTCGAGATGATAATTGGCATCTTCGGCATCCTGAAAGCTGGCGGCGCCTACGTGCCCATTGACGTTGATTATCCCACCGACCGCATGGCCTTCATGGTAGAAGATTGCGCAGCAAAAGTCATCCTGACGCAAAGCCATTTAGTGAAAAACCTGCCCAACACCAACGCCAAAGTCATTTGCCTCGACCAGCCTCTGCCCGATATTCACCCTTCACCCTTCATCATTCATCATTCAACGAATCTGGCCTACATGATTTACACCTCCGGCTCCACCGGAAAGCCAAAGGGCTGCATGATTACCCACGAAAACCTTTGCAACCAACTCGAAGGCCAGCAAGCCATTGCCCCAGAGCCTATCGGTGCAATGATGCTCACCTGTTCCATCAGTTTCGACGTTTCGGTGCTGACCATTTTCTGGACACTACTACAAGGCGCGCCCCTTGTTTTGCCCCATCAGGGCGAAGAAAAAGACATGGCGCAACTTGCTGATACTATTTACAAAAACCAGGTAACACACATTCTCACGCTGCCTTCGCTGTACACGCTACTGCTCGAACAGGCACCCGCCCACAAGCTGCAAAGCCTGAAATTGGTCAACGTCAGCGGCGAGGTATGCCCAACTTCACTGGCGCAAAAACACGAGCAAGTCATTCCGAACGGACAACTTTACAACCTCTACGGCCCCACCGAAGCTACGGTGAATTGCACCTATTTCACTTTCCCCAAAGGTTTCAACGAGCCAAAAGCGCCCATTGGAATCCCCATCTTGAACTACGAGATTTTCATTTTGGATTCCAACATGCAGGAAGTGCCACGAGGCGAGGTCGGAGAGATTTACATCGGCGGCACCAAGCCCGTCGTAGGCCGTGGATACTGGAACCGCCCTGAATTGACCGCCGAAAGATTTATTTACGATTTACGATTTACGATTTACGATTTGGGGCCGCAGGAAAATCGTCAATCGTCAATCGTCAATCGTAAATTATACAAGACCGGTGACCTCGCTCGTTGGCAGTCCGATGGCAATATCGAGTTCCTTGGCCGCTCCGATTTTCAAGTCAAGTTTCGAGGCTACCGCATCGAGTTGGGGGAAATCGAGACCGGCATCGCCAACCATCCCGCTGTGCGGGAAACGGTCGTGGTTTTGAAAAACCAGCATGTTGTAAACGAAGGCAAATTGGTGGCGTACATAGTTCATAATCAAGGACTTGCACTGACCGTGAGTGAGTTGCGGGACTTCCTTTCGGAAAGTTTGCCGGAGTACATGCTGCCGTCGCATTTTGTTTTTTTGGAGAAAATCCCATTGACCACCAACGGAAAAATTGACCGAAAAGCACTGCCCGAACCTGGAGGCGATCGCCCAGAACTTGACCAAGCTTTTGAAGCTCCACAGAGCGACTTGGAAAAGCTTATCGCTGAACGCTGGGAAGAACTGTTGCAAATCAGCCCCATCGGTCGCCATGACAAGTTCTTTGAACTTGGTGGCAACAGTATCCAAGCTGCTCGCTTCATTGGCGGACTGATGACGGCTTGCGAAGCCAGCATTTTCATCACCACCATTTTGACCATCCCACCGTGGCGGGCTACGCTGCTTTTTTTGAAAAAAACTACGCAAACCTCCTGCCGAGGTTGTTAAAAACAACTGTCAACTTTTATAATCCTACGACAGCGGGAGCGGTTGAAAACAGCCGCTCCCAAGATTTTGACAAAGTTGTTGACGCAGGTTTACTAAACTTTAAAAGTTTAGTAAACCTAACACCTGCCGACATTGACCATTTCAAATCCGTTATCCCAAAGCACCTGCCAACAATCGTCAATCGTCAATCGCCAATCGTCAATTCACCTGCTCCCATTTTCATTCTTGCACCCCACGTTCCGGGACTACTTTGCTCCGAGTCATGCTCGCAGGGCATCCCGGTCTTTTTGCCTGCAACGAATTGCAACTACTTCATTTTGAGACACTTGCGGAACGAGCGGAAGCTTATCAGGGCAAATTTTCGCTTTGGTCGGAAGGCTTGGTACGGGCTGTGATGGAGCTGAACGACTGCAATGCAGACGAGGCAAAACTGCTCCTCCACAATTTTGAAAAGCACGGGATGACTACCCGTGAAATGTTCGAGCAATTGCAAGAATGGGTCGGCGAACGCCTCATTGTGGACAAATCGCCGAGCTACGTCCTCGACGAAGCGGCGCTTGAAAAAGCGGTGGCCGACTTCCCCAACGCCCGTTTTATCCACCTCGTGCGGCATCCGTACAGCATGGTGAAATCGTTCGAGAAGTACCACATGGACCAGGTGCTGTACCTACACCCCCATGATTACAACCCCCGGCAGCTCGGCGAGCTTGTGTGGCTCGAAAGCCAACGAAATGCGGTTGATTTTTTGAAAAAAATGCCCGCCAACCAGCAGTTCCGAATGGTGTACGAGGATTTGGTAAAAACCCCCGAAACCGTCATGCGGGCCATGTGTGAGGCGCTTGAAATCCCTTTCCACGAGGGCTTGCTCAATCCCTACCAGGATTTGGACAAGAAAATGACCGACGGCATTTACGAAAACAGCCGCTCGATGGGCGACACCCATTTTGACCAAAAGAAAAAAATAGACGCTGGAAAAGCAGAAGATTGGAAGGGCGTGTTGGAGGATAATTTTCTTTCTGATGAAACTTGGGAAGTTGCGCAATCGCTTGGTTATGAGCCAATTATTGAAAAATTATCAATTCCGTCAGTTACCCAATCCGAATTCCGAAATCCGAAATCCGAAATCGCAATAATCGGCATGTCCTGCCGCCTCCCCGGTGCAAACAATATCGAGGAGTTTTGGCAAAACCTTGTGGATGGCAAAGATGTCAGTCACCTCGTCACCGACGCAGACCTTGAGGCTGAGGGAATCCGCAATCCGCAATCCGCAATCCGCAATCGGGTAAATCGTACTTACGCCCTCGACAACCCCTACGCCTTCGACGCAGCCTTCTTCGGCTACCAGCCCCGTGAGGCAGAGATGATGGACCCGCAGCACCGCATTTTCCTCGAAACCGCCTACGAGGCGCTCGAATCGGCAGGTTACGACTCCAGCCGTTTTGAGGGAAATATCGGCGTGTTTGGTGGGGTAGCACGGAACACATACGCCCTCAATAACTTGTTGACCAACAAGGAGTTACTGGAAAAAAGCGGCGGCTGGTACCAAGAAATGCTTGCTTCCGACACCACCTTCAGCATCAGCCGGGTGGCATACAAACTCAACCTTCGTGGCCCCGCTGTCAACGTCCAAACTGCCTGTTCAACGGGCGGAGTAGCAGTGCATCTTGCCTGCCAAAGCCTCCTTGCTGGCGACAGCGACATGGTCATCGTTGGCGGGGGCAGGGTACAAGCGCCCGTCCTCGGTGGCTACGAGCATATCGAAGGCGGCCCAATGTCTGCCGACGGCTACTGCCGTGCCTTCGATGCCAATGCCAATGGCATGGTGCAGGGTCACGGCATGGCGATTTTGGTGCTCAAAAAATTGGACAAAGCCATCGAGGACGGCGACCATGTTTGGGCAGTCATCAAAGCGAGCGCCATCAACAACGACGGCTCAGACAAGACGGGCATCACGGCACCAAGTAGCAAGGGACAGGCCGCTGTCATCAAAAAAGCACTCGAAAACGCAGGGCTGACAGGCGACCAAATTAGCTACGTGGAGACACATGGGACGGGCACTTTCATTGGCGACCCGATTGAAATTGCTGGTTTGATAGGCATGAGCGATTTGGACAAATCTTCAAGATTTGTCAAATCTCCTCATCCAGTTGGCTCGGTGAAAACCAACATCGGCCACTTGGACGCAGGTGCTTGCATCGTCGGGATCATCAAAACAGCGCTGGCGCTCCACCACGAGCAGTTGCCTGCAACCCTGCATTTTGAAAAAAACAACCCGCAGATTGACTTCGAAAATTCGCCTTTTGAGGTGAATGCGAATTGCGCCCATGGAAACGTGGCGAACAAAAACGCTACGCTGGCGTGAGTAGCTTTGGCCTTGGGGGGACAAATGCGCACATCATTTTGGAAGAAGCACCAGCGGATTTACGATTTACGAATGACGATTTACGATTGCCGCAGCTACTAACGGTTTCTGCGAAAACGGACGAGGCTTTGGAGCAATTGACCGAAAGCATCCAAAACGTCGGCAGGGTTTTTAACCCTGCCGACGTTGCCTTCACCCTCACCGTTGGCAGACAGCATTTTCCAAAAAAAGCTGCTATCCTTTTTGCCGAAGGCAAAGAAAAACCGGAAGTCATCGCCCCCCAATCGTCAATCGTCAATCGTCAATCGTCAATCGTCTTCATGTTCCCCGGCGGTGGGGCGCAGTACGTGGGCATGGCCCGTGACCTCTACGAATCGAACAATTTTTTCCGACAACAGGTAGATATTTGTTTTTCCATTTTGAAGGAAAAACATGACCTAAACATCAGGGAAATTGTCTTCCCCCAATCCGCAATCCGCAATCCAGAATCCGCAATCGAAAACCCAGCGGTTGGGCTTGCCAGCCTGTTCACATTCGAATATTCCTTGGCAAAACTTTGGCAGCACTGGGGCATCCAGCCCGCCGAACTCATCGGCCACTCGATGGGCGAGTACACAGCGGCCTGCATTGCTGGGGTGATGTCACTGGAGGCAGCGCTGGGATTGGTGACGGTGCGGGGCAAGCTCTTCGAGACATTGGACGGCGATGGCTGCATGTTGAGTGTGGCGACAACTGAGGAAAAATTGCGGTCATTTTTAAATGCAGACCTCACTATTTCTGTGATAAACAAGGTGGACAGCTTGGTCGTCAGTGGAACGTCAACGGCAGTTGACCACTTGCAAGCGAATCTGACCGAGGCAGGTGTTGAATGCTCCAAAATCCACATCAAAGTCCCGGCGCACTCGCCGCTGATTGACCCGATTTTGCCCCAATTCAGAAAATACCTCGAAAGTGTCGAACTGCACGAACCCAAAATACCCATCGTCAGCAACGTGACCGGCACCTGGATGACCGCCGAAGAAGCCACCTCCGTGGACTATTGGCTGAGCCATCTTCGTCAAACCGTGCGTTTTGCTGATGGTCTAAAAACCCTGACGGACGAGGGGCATTCGTCAATCGTCAATCGTCAATCGTCAATCACGAACCGTATCTTCCTCGAAGTGGGGCCCGGGCAGACGCTCAGTACGTTTGCACGGGCACTTCCCACTCTTCCCAACGAGGCTCGAACCATATTGGCGTCCGTGCGACACCCGAAGGAGGTGCGCAATGACGTGGAGTTTATTTTGAAAACACTTGGCAAGCTCTGGGTCAGCGGCGTGGACGTTAACTGGGGGAACTATTTCTCAGGTGAAAAACGCCGACGAGTACCACTGCCTACCTATCCGTTTGAAAAGAAGAAGTTTTTCATTTCGCCAAAAAAAGTTGAAAATCAAGTAGTTATGCCTACCCAAGACTTTCCAAGTTTCAAAACCTGTCAGGTCAAATGCCAGAAGCTCCCAAACCATCGAACAAACCATGAGTGAAACAAACACATCCCGCATCCCCAACCTCATCGCCGAAATCAAGGCATCGCTGCACGAACTCAGCGGCATGGAACCCAACCAAATGGACGAGCAGGCCAGCTTCCTTGAACTGGGTTTCGATAGCCTGTTTTTGAGCCAAGCAGTCATCCGTTTCAACCAAAAATTCAAGTTGGAACTGAGCTTCCGGCAGTTGTTCGAAGATGCCCCGACCATCGAAACGCTGGCCGAATACGTGGACGGGGCAATACCGAAGGGCTTGTTTGCGCCTCAGCACGTTTTACCCTTGACCCCAAAGGGGAACTTAACTCATCAATTCCGAGCCAGGTTGTACAGGTGCAAAATGGGCAACCAGTTTCGGTGCAGCCCCAGTTTTCCGAAATCTCAAAGATTTCGGAAAACTCTACCGTTATGCAGCAAATCATCAACCAGCAGCTGCAATTAATGCAGCAGCAATTGGCGTTGCTGAACGGTCAGCCCATTGAGCAGCAAATTGTTCAACAGCCACTAAGTCAACCAGTTAACCAACCCGCTACCCACCACTCCCAAATCCGAAATCCGAAATCCGAAATCGAAAAAGTAGAGGTTGAAATCCAACGCAGTCCAAAGGCGTCACTGCCAAACTGAACAGCTACAAAAAGATTGGTGCAGGTGACGATTTGAGCGAAAAACAGCGCCAAGGGCTGGACGAGTTCATGGCCAAGTATGTCGCCATGACCCCCAAATCGAAGGCAATGGCACAACGCCACCGCCAGTTTTATGCCGACCCCCGCAGCGTGACGGGCTTCAGCAAACTGTGGAAAGAAATCTGCTACCAAATCGCACACGAGCGCTCGAAAGGAGAGGCTGTTTTGGGTGCAGTACGTGCCGCTCGAACTGCCACTGGCCGTGAAAAAATCGCTGTTTTCGACACCGACTACCACGGCATGATTGACGAGTTCATGGTTCGGGGCGTGCATTTCAAGGATGAAACCAAGACGTTACCCTCCTCGCCGGGCGTGCCAAAATACAATGTCGAGAACGTGCTGGTACTGGACTACGACGACCCGAATGTATTACAAAAATTGGAGCGCAACATCGGCGAACTCGCTGCCGTCCTAATTGAACCCGTGCAGGCCCAAAACCCGCACTGGCAGCACGGCAGGCTGATAAAAGCCATCCGCAAAATCACAGAGCAAGCACGGCGTTGCGCTGATTTTCGACGAAATCATCAACGGCTTCCGCCTTGACCAACGAGGCGCTCAGGCGTGGTACGGCGTGGACGCCGACATTTGTGCCTACGGCAAAAGCATCTCCGGCGGCTTCCCGCTGGCTGCCGTGGCTGGCAAATCGAAGTACATGAACAGCTTCGACGGCGGCTACTGGGGCTATGGCGACGACAGCAGTCCGGAGGGGGTCATCGCCTATTTTGCGAGCACATTCATCAAAAACCCCATCAGCGTGGCAGCGGCGCATGCGGCGTTGAGCGAAATTCAACGGCTGGGGCCCGGTTTGCAGCAAGATTTGAACGAGAAAACCGCTCGTTTTGCGAAACGAATCAGCGAGATATTCCTGCGCACCAAAGCGCCGCTCATGATTCAGTCGGCGTCCTCGTTTTTTATGATAAAAAATGCGGACAACAGTCCAATGACCCGCCTGTTCAACTACTTCCTGCGGGCCAGGGGCATCAATATCCGGGAACGACCCTGCTTCATTTCGACAGCGCACACGGAAGCAGATTTTGAAAAACCTACCGGGCTTCGAGTTATGCCATCCACGACATGTTTGAGGCTGGGACTGATGGAGGAATGGGAGGGGAAGATTTAAATGTCATCATCGCTGCCTTGCACCCTAACCCCGTCCGGAGGGCGAAATCAGGTAGGCGAGGGAAAGAAGCTGGCACAGTCATTGAAAAGGACAGGAGATACCGTTCCTGGAACGTCCGTGGGTTCCCTAAAGATACCGTCCCGATGGGACGAAAGTTGCCTACCACCGAGGGCCAGCAAGAAATTTTCTTATCTGACCAATTTTCACCGGACGCTTCAAAAGCATACAACATCGCCACGGAAATCAGGTTGGAAGGCGATTTTGACGAGACAAAAATGCGGTCAGCCCTGCAAGCATTGGTGGATAGGCACGAGGCGTTGCGGACGGTTTTTTCGCCAGATGGTAAGGCGATGAAGGTACTTCCGGGGCTGGAAATTGAGGTGCCGTTGGTGGACTTGACAGGCGACCCCGAAAAGATTTCGGGGCTGCACAACGAAGAAGCCGAACACCTTTTTGACCTGCAAAACGGGCCGCTCGTACGCTTCAAAATCGTTCGGTTGGAGGAGCAGGTTCATCTCGTTTTCATCAACGTACACCATATCATTTGTGATGGGTGGTCGCTGGGGATTTTGACGAGGGAGCTTGGGGAAATGTATGGGGCAGACCTGACAGGTTTCAAAAACCTGTCAGGTGGTTTTCGACTCAAACAACTCAGCCAATTTGCCACCGAACAGGCTGATTTACAACAACTTCCGGTTTTTGAGAAAAACGAAAAATACTGGCTGGCGCAATACGAAAACGGCGTTCCTGTCCTTGATTTGCCCACCGACTTCCCCCGCCCGCCCGTGAAAACCTTCAACGGGGCGGTCGAAAAAATCAGCTTCGACGCCGAGTTTACCGCCCAAATCCGCAAAGGCGGCGGCCAAGCAAGGGAGCACTTTTTACGTGTTCATGTTGGCGGCGTACCAAGCCTTACCTCAGCCGCATCACTGGGCAGGATGACCTCGTGGTGGGCGTGGCGGCGGCGGGACACAACCTGCCGGGCAATGCCAACCTCGTCGGGCATGCCATCAGCCTCTTGCCCGTTCGGACGAAAGTGACCCAAACGCCAGTTTCAAGGACTACCTCAAAACGGTACGAAAGCAGGTGCTTGACGCATTCGACCACCAGCAGTACACCTTCGGGGCGCTGGTGAAGAAGCTGAAAATCGGTCGGAACGCCAGCCGCAATACGCTTGTGAACGTGGCTTTTAATCTCGACAGCCCGCTGGATGACCTGAAGTTTGGCAACTTGAAAGCAAGCACCCGTGCCATTCCAAGGCATTACGAGACGTTTGACTCGTTCATCAACTTGAAACCACTTTGCAATTCGGTTGATTTTGAATGGAATTTCAATACCGACCTTTTCCGAAGGGATAGTATCCGGCTGCGGCTGGCGGAGTTTCAGGTGTTTTTAAGGGCTCGTGAAAAGGCGTGTTTCACGCCGTCACTATCGGGCAACTACCCTTGCTGCCCGATTTTGAGCAAAGCAACTCGAAAAATTCGGCAATGGCGAGGTCTGCGACGGATTTCCCCTGCACCCAACGCTTCACGAGTTGTTTGAAAAACAGGTGGAACTGACGCCAGACAAAATCGCTATCGTTCAGTGACCTTGACAAGTCAATCACTTACCTACCGCCAACTGAACGACCAAGCCAACGCTCTCGCCGTCCATTTGCTCGAAAAAGGCTTGCAACCTGATGCTTTCGTCGGCCTGTGCATGGAGCGCTCATTGGACATGTTGGTCAGCATCTACGCCATCCTGAAAGCAGGCGGCGCTTACGTGCCGATTGACCCGAGAAACCCGCAGGAACGTATCAAACTGACTTTGGAAGATGCGGGATGCAACTTTGTTTTGACGCAAAGGCGGTGGCGAATTTGCTGCCCAAGATTGCGGAGAAGTCGTCGTCGTTGATGAACTTCAAAACTTGGAAAGCCTGGCTGCCTCCCAATCCCTCAATCGTCAATCGTCAATCCAAAATGCTTACGTCATCTACACCTCCGGCTCCACCGGCACACCGAAAGGCGTCGCCATCAGCCACGCCAATGCCATCAACACGCTGTTTGCCATCAACAAACAGTTGAAAATGAATGAGTTGGACAAGGTGTTCAGCGTGTCCAGCATGGCGTTCGACATGAGCATCCCCGACTATTTCCTGACGCTAATGACCGGGGCGACGCTGATGCTGGCGGGTGAGGAGACGAAAAAGGACGGCTTTGCTCTGCGGGAAGCACTCGAAAAACATCGCCCGACGGTGATGCAAGCTACGCCGACAACCTGGAAAATCCTGCTGATGGCTGGCTGGGAAGGCGATAAAAACCTCCGGGCCATCGCTGGAGGCGAGGCATTCTCGAAGGAATTAGCTGAGGACATGTTGCACCGCTGCGCCAAAGTCTGGAACGGCTACGGCCCCACCGAGACGACGATTTACGCCACTTGGCAACTCATCACGGAACCGCATTTGGCCGACTGCCCCGGCGAGTTTGCTGCCATCGGCAGCCCAATCGCCAACGTGGAAATGCTGATTTTAGATAAAAATGGAGAACAAGTTCCAGTGGGCGTTCCCGGTGAGCTTTTTATTGGTGGAAATGGGGTTGCGAATGGCTACCTCAATCGCCCCGAATTGACAGCCGAGAAGTTTGGGGCACGGGTCAATCGTCAATCGTCAATCGTCAGTCGTCAATTCTACAAAACCGGAGACTTGGTTAGATACCTCCCAACCGGTGAAATCGAATTCCTTGGCCGCATGGACGACCAAGTGAAAATAAGGGGTTACCGGGTGGAATTGGGCGAAATAGAGGAGACGATGAAGCAGTTTCCCGGTGTGCAGCAAAGCGTGGTGAACGTGTTCAGCGACAGCTCGGGAAGCCAGCAATTGGTGGGCTATGTGGTAGAGAACGGGCAACCGCTCGGCGCAGGTTGGGAGGGGCGTTTGAAGGACTTTTTGCGTAGCAAAATGCCCGGCTACATGGTGCCTTCGGCTTTCGTGAAAATGGAGGCATTTCCCCAAAACACCTCGCTGAAAGTGGATCGAAAAGCGCTACCAAAGCCCGATTTATCAACCCTGAGCGTAGGCAAGTTTGAAGCACCGAAAACGCCCGGCGAAAAGCTACTCGCTGATGTCTGGAGCGAACTGCTGGGCGTGGAAAAAGTGAGCGTCAACGACGACTTTTTCGAGTTGGGCGGGCACTCCTTGGCCGCTGTGCAGATGATGACGAAAGTAAAGGCCGGACTGGCGTAAAGCTTCCGTTGACCACGCTGTTCCTGCACTCAACACTGGGCAAGTTGGCGGGCCAACTCAACGGTTTTCAACCAAACTAAAAATACGGCAAAGAAAGGAGTTGCTGTTGAAAATCAAGAATTTACGTCACTTGTACCTATCCGGGAAGGTGGCTCAAAACCTGCACTTTACCTCGTGCATGGTGGAGGCTTGCACGTTCTTTTTTATCAAAACATGGTGAAGTACATGGATGCCGACCAACCGATTTACGCCCTGCAAGCCCGTGGGCTGAACGGCGACGTGGAGCCGCTCGACCGAATCGAGGACATGGCGGCGCACTACATCAGTGAAATCTTGAGGAGCAACCCAGATGGCGAATACTGCCTGGCCGGGTACTCGCTCGGCGGCATTATCGCCTGGGAAATGGCGAAACAACTGAAGGCGATGGGCAAGCAGGTATTGATGCTTTCTTTGTTCGATGCGGTGGCCAAAAACGAGTGGGCTTCCAACGGCACATCAGGAGGCATCAATAAAAAATTGAAAAAAATCGGCTACAATTTGTCGCTGCTGATGAAAGACCCTGCGAAGACTTTTGAGTACAAAACGCACGTGCTCAAGATGCAGTTTGAGCATAAAAAAGGCAAACTTAAAACGGCATTTAGGAACAACCAGACCAACGAAATCGAGGAGGGCTACATCCCCTACGGCTCGAAAGTTTATGAAAAAAGCCTCGAAGCCTACGATAAGTACACGCTGCAACCCCTTGATATTCAGGTAGATTTGTTCAAGGCTAAGGAGCAGATGTTTTACCTAAACGATCCCGTAAATTATGGTTGGGACAAGTTTGCGCTCGGCGGCGTTGTCACGCACGACATTGAGGGCAACCACTTGACCTTGTTTGACGAACCTCATGGTAGGCAGGTGGCAGAGGTAATGAAACAACGGATGGAGCGGATGGTCGGCATGGAGGCAGTTTCATGAAATTTGATTTTGATGGCTAAAATTGGATAACCGACAAAATTTCCTACTTCACTATAAGCCCAAAATTTAGCAAACATGAAAGAATCAAAACAGGATGTCATCCAATTGCTGGAACTTCCAAACGAGCCTGGCCTAGGAGGAGTACGGCTGCTGCTCTTTGACGCTGAACGCCTGCCTACCCACCTCAGCTTTGAGGTAGGTAAATTGCTTTCGCCGGCTGAACTCCGCAAATCCGCCAAATTTCGTTTTCCGAAAGACCGCCTGATTTACCTCACTGGCAGGGGAATGCTACGCAAACTTTGCGGAGAAATGTTGCAAGTTCCACCGAACGAGATAATCATCAAGGAAGGCCAGTACGGCAAACCTTACCTGGAGGGATTTGAAAAAAAGATGCCCTTCAATCTTTCCAATTCCGGCAGCTTGATTTCCATTGCTTTTGAATTTACGCAACGGGAAATTGGTGTTGACATCGAGGTCATTGACAAAACCTTCAACTATTGGGAAATGGCCGGGTATTATTTTTCTAAAAAAGAATGCGATATGGTGTACTCGCACCGTGATTTTTACAGATTTTGGACGATGAAAGAAGCCTTGCTGAAAGTTACAGGCGTCGGTCTGATTGATGACCTGAACACCGTAGATTTATCGGGAAGAATGAACCGGATTCCCATCCACGACGAGCGTTTGATACCTTTCAAAGACAAGGCTTTCACACTATACACCTTTGACAATGAACAAATTGCATTCACCATCGCTATTTCTGGTGCCCAACATTCCGACCACTTTGTGGGCTGCATGGGCAACAAGGATAATCTTACTGTTCGCCACGTTTATTTTTATTGAGGAGGCCACCGCCCAGGATGCGCTCAACCGCTCGGTACAGGTGAGCGCCAAATACGAAACTGGCCCCGACCGCCTCGAATTCACTTGGCCCTGGGACTGGTCGGAAGGGGGCTATACCATCTACCGAAAGCAACCCGATGCCACGGAGTGGGGGCAGCCTATCTTTACTTTACCTTGGGGTGCTACCAGTTTTACCGATTTTACGGCAACCGAATCCTCCGTTTCCGAATATGCTTTTATCAAAAAAGGCTTTGAAACAATCGAGTGGAACGTGGATGTCACGCCCGGCGATACCCTTGTTTTTACCATCAACAACCTCTACGGAAACGGACTTTGCTGCAACTTCGGTCACGGCTGGTACCTTCTTCAGGCCTGCGGGCAAACACTCAGCGGCGGCAGCGATTTCGGGTTTGAAAAAAAGGACACCATCTCCATTTGCGACAGCGGAAACCCCACTGAAACGCTCACCATCACCATCAACCCGGACATGCTCACCAATAACACTTGGTGGACTTTGATGACACTGGACGGGCAGTTAATTGATAGCTCCGGCGCACCCGGTACCAACCTCGCCGAACGGCCAAAATATGGCTACATTCTCGCCGGGAACAACCAGCCTCCGGTTGAAAATCGGGGAAGTCTGCTGCTCGTCGTTGACGATGAATACAGCCTACCACTCAGGCTGAAATCGAGCAATTGGAACGGGACCTCTGGGGCGACGGCTGGAAAGTAAAACGGCTGGAAGTCAATCGAAACGATGCGGTCACAGCAGTTAAAGCATTGATTGCAAATGAATTTCAACAAGTGGCTGACTTGAAAATGGTTTACCTTCTTGGCCACGTCCCCCTGCCGTACAGCGGCAATTTTTATGCCGACGGCCATATCGAGAACCACTGGGGGGCTTGGCCCGCCGATGTTTTTTATGGGGAAATGGACGGGGTTTGGACGGATGAAATCGTGACGAACACCACCGCCACTTTCACCCGAAACCACAACCTGCCCGGCGATGGCAAGTTCGACCAGAGCGACATCCCGACCGCCGTGGAATTGGCCGTTGGTCGGGTGGATTTGTTCGACATGCCCTCCTTCGGCCTCAGCGATGTGGAGTTGACCCGACGCTACTTGAACAAGGCCCATCAGTTTAAAACCGGACAGCTAGACGTGCCACGCCGAGCACTCGTGGACGACAACCTCGGCATCGCACTTGGCGCCCCTGCGGCCAGTGGCTGGCGCAATTTCGCCCCGATGTTCACGGCTGACAGCGTGCAAGCGCTCGACTATTTTTCGACGATGAAAAACGAGGGCTACCTGTGGTCGTTTGGCGGGGGCAGCGGCACGTTCACCAGCGCCAACGGTGTCGGCACTACGCAGGACTTTGCAAATGATACGCTCCGCAATATTTTCACCATGCTCTGCGGTAGTCAGTTCGGCGACTGGGACAACCCCGACAACTTCCTTCGTGCGCCGTTGGCTTCCGCTGGCTGGACACTGACGAGCTGCTGGGCGGGCAATCCGCCGTTCAGCTTGCACCGAATGGCGATGGGTGAACCCATCGGACAGAGCCTGCTGCGCACCCAAAATGCCACAGAAAACGACTACTACCCAGGCCCGCAACTCGTCCACACAGCGCTGATGGGCGACCCGTCGCTGCGGTTGCATCCCGTCAAGCCCGTCGAAAACTTGACGGCAAACTATATCGGGCAAGATGTAAACTTGGCTTGGTCGCCGCCGAGCGGGGAGCCGATTGAACACTATTCGGTTTACCGGTTTGATAGTTTGCAAATGGATTTTATTACGCTGGATAACCAGGTTTCCGGAACAAACTTCGTGGATGCAAATGCTCCCAGCGGCAACCTGCTTTATATGGTCAGGGCTGCGAAATTGGAGACTTCTGGCAGCGGTACTTATTGGAATTTGAGCCTTGGCAGCTTCGTGGAATCTGCTGACCCCTGTGCAGGCCAAATCGTGGTAACTGACCTTTTCTTTTCCATCTGCAACGGTCAGGCATTGATTTACAATGACTCAACCTACACAATATCAGGAATTTACGAGCATATTTTCCCATCAGTGACAGGCTGCGATAGTTTGGTCCACGTCAATCTTACGGTTGAAAGTTCGCCGCTGATAACGTTACAGCGGAACCATTTGCGAGGGAGAGAATTTAGTGTTCGGTGATTCGGTGCTGACGATCTCCGGCGACTATCATCTTGTTTTCCCAGACTCCTTGGGCTGTTTGCAGGACTGGACTATTCACCTCACGGTGGCACCGAATGTTGAGGTGAACATTGACTCAAACTACGTCCCGCCAATCATCATAAACGGGGTTCCGCACTCCGATGATTTTACCATTTTCGTTTGTCTTTTCATCCTCATCTGGGCTGCGATAGTACCATAAATTTCAACTACCACCCCGTGGTAGGAACAAGGCAAACCATTGTGGAGCATAACATCTACGTGTACCCAAACCCAACGAACGGCCATTTTTTCATCGAAAACAAAATGCCGAGCGAGCCGCTGGAAGTTGAAGTTTGGGATGGGGTAGGGCGGCGTGTTTTTACCGAAAAGACCAAAGCTGTCGAACGGAGCGAGTTTGACGTGAGCCACTTGGTAAACGGAGTTTACTGTTTGAAAATCAGGGTTTTGGATGCCTTTGTGACCCGACGATTGATACTGATGAAGTGAGTTTCTCCTTCACGCAAAGCCGCAAAGAATTTTACGCAAAGCCGCAAAGTGTTAACATTGGACACTTTGCGGCTTTATTTTTAATCTTGGCGTCTTTGCGTGAAATCACTCGCCTCAAAACCCTTTTTCTCATTTCCACGTACCTTAGCGCACACGATTAATCTGCAATTGATGAAAAAAAACTTTCTTGTACTTGCCGGGCTTTTGGTCATCGGTCATCTCACTGCACAGGACAAAGCCCTCCTCACTGGAACTGTCACCGACGCCCTCTCCAGCCAGTCAGTTGACCTCGTGACCGTGTACGTGAAGGGCACGAACAACGCCACCGAGACCAGCGACAAAGGCATTTGGCGACTCGAAGTGCCTGCTAATCAGCGTATTGTGTTGGTGTTCAGTCGAATCGGATACAAAGAATCCACGGTGGACGTGGAGCCGTTGCCCAAAGGGGCAAAGCAGCAGATTGACATCGCCATGCCCCCCGCCGATGCCATGGTAGAGGTGGAAGTGCGGGAAAGCCGCATCGAGCAGGGCGGCATGATTCGGGAAAAAACGGATGAGCTGAAGCTGCTGCCCACCACCACAGGCAACTTGGAAAGCATGTTGCCACACCTGGCGCTGGGCACTTCGAGCGGGTCTGGCGGCGAACTCACAAGCCAGTACAATGTGCGGGGCGGCAACTACGACGAAAACCTAGTTTACGTCAACGATTTTGAAATCTACCGCCCGCAGCTCATCCGGGCAGGGCAGCAGGAGGGGCTTACCTTCCCAAACATTGACCTGGTTCAGAGCCTGACCTTTAGCTCTGGCGGCTTCGAGGCGCGTTACGGCGACAAGCAATCGAGCGTGTTGGACATCCATTACAAGCGCCCAGAGAAGTTCGCTGGCAGTGCAGCAGCCAGCCTGCTCGGAGGCTCGGCGCACCTTGAAGGTGCTTACCAACTCGGCAAAACCAAGTATCAAAAACTCCGCTACCTAGTTGGTGCCCGCTACAAAACCACGAGCTACCTACTCGGCTCCCTCGACGTGACGGGCGAGTACGCCCCCAACTTCACCGACGTGCAGGGCTACCTGACTTACGACCTCAACCGCAATTGGCAGCTTGGCCTCATTGGCAACTACAACCGCAGCGAATTCTTCTTCAAGCCCGACGAGCGTCGCACCGCCTTTGGCCTCGTCAATTATGCCCTCGAACTGTTCTCCGTTTTCGAGGGACAAGAGGTGGACGATTTTACCACTTCGATGGTGGGGACTTCGCTCACCTATTTACCCGAAAGGGAAAAGAACCCGCTCTTTGTGAAGTTCCTCGCCTCGACTTACCGAAGTGACGAAAACGAGCGGTTTGACATCATCGGGCGGTATAGCCTACGGCAAATCGAGAGCGGCCTTGGCAGCGACAACTTCGGAGAGGTGGTGGCTGAACTCGGCGCAGGTACCCAGCACCAGTATGTCCGAAATTTCTTGGAGGCACAGGTTTCTAATGTGGAGGTGAAAGGCGGTATTGAGTTCAAAGTCAGCCCAAAAAGAAGATCAGTTGAAAGGTGGGCAGTGGGCAATCACTCAACTCCCTGAAAACGAGAAATCCCATTTTTTGCAATGGAGTCTCAAGTACCAGCGGGAAGACATTGACGACCGCATCAACGAATGGGAGCGCCTCGACTCGGCGGGCTACTCGTTGAAGTACGACACCACGCAACTGCTGCTTTATTCCGTTTTGAAAACGCAAAACAACCTTGGCAGCAACCGCTTGAGCGCCTACTTGCAGGACACTTACACTTGGCGGAGAGATAGCGTTGGCGAACTGAAAGCCTCGGTCGGGGTGCGCAGCGCTTATTGGGATTTGAACGAAGAGTTTTTTGTGACGCCCCGAGTGCAACTGCTCTACAAACCTTTGCGGAGCAAAAAGGACATCTCGTTCCGCTATGCAGCAGGCTTTTACTACCAGCCGCCGTTTTACCGGGAGCTTCGCAATTTGGAGGGCCTGGTGAACACCGATGTGCAATCGCAAAAATCAATGCACAGTGTTTTTGGCTTCACCTACGACTTCTTCATTGGCAGACTAAGTCCGACCAAGTTCCGGCTCATCATGGAGGCGTACTACAAAAAACTGTGGGATGTGGTGAGCTACGAGATTGACAACGTGCGCATTCGCTATTACGGTGAAAACGACGCCAGCGGCTACATCACGGGACTGGACATGCGACTCAACGGTGAGTTCGTGCCGGGCGTGGAGTCGTGGTTCAACCTCTCGTTGTTGCGGGCACGGGAAAGCATCGAGGGCATACAGCACCTGGAACGAAAAATTGGCTCGACCGAGGGAACTCCCATCAAGGACGTACCGAGGCCATCCGACCAGTTCCTTTCGTTGTCCGTTTTCTTTCAGGATTACTTGCCGAGGAACGAGAACTTCAAGATGCACCTGAGCGTGTTCGTTGGCACGGGGCTGCCCTACGGCCTCAAGGACAACAACCGAATCTACCGCAACACCTACCGCTTCAAGCCCTACCACCGGGTGGACATTGGTTTTTCACTGAAAATATGGGACGAAAGCCGCAGGGCAAGCCGACCGAAGAGCATCTTCCGGAGCACAAAGGCCAGTTGGCTTAGCCTCGAAATCTTCAACCTGATGCAGGTGCAGAACGAGGCGTCGAGGACTTGGATCAAGACCATTTTTGCGCAGCAGTTTGCGATACCTAATTATCTGACGGGGCGGCGGGTAAATCTGAAGTGGCGGGTGGAGTTTTAGGAGGGATAGCACACGGATTTAACGGATTGGACACGGATTTGAAAGGATAAATCTGTGTTAATCCGTGTCCAATCCGTTAAATCCGTGTTCAGTCTTCGCTCCGCCCTTGCTCCCCGCAAACATCTCAAACTTCTGCAACCGGCACTCCAATGCTCCATTGAACAGTTTAATCTTCCTCGAAGGCCGCAGCCCCACGAACTTCAACGCCTCGGCATTGGCGCTGATAATCCAAGCCGTGTGCCCGGCGTAGTGGTGCTTCAAGCGGTTGCCAATTTCCTTGTAAAACGCAATGATGTCCTCCTCCCATTGAAGCCGCTCGCCGTACGGAGGGTTGAGGAGGATGGTACCACGGGCAGAGTGGGGGAGCGATTCCAGGAAGTCGCCTAGTTGGAAGTCAATCATGCCCTCCACACCTGCCCGGCGGGCGTTTTTTTGTGAAACTTCAATAGCCTCCGGGTCGAGGTCGCTGCTCCAAATCTTGGCAGTGACGGGGCGCTCTGCCCGTTCCGCATCAGCCTTGATGTTGCGCCAAAGCGTGGCGTCGAAGTCCTTCCAGCGCTCAAAACCGAAGACCCGCAGCCGCCCTGGTGCGATGTTGGCTGCCAACATCGCCGCCTCGATGCCGAAAGTGCCGGAGCCGCACATCGGGTCGAGCAGGTCGCTCTGCATGTCCCAGCCGGAGAGCATCACGATTCCCGCCGCCAGCACCTCGTTCATGGGTGCTTCGGTGCGGTCGAGGCGATAGCCCCGGCGATCGAGGGTGGCACCGCTGCTGTCGAGCGAAAGGGTCACGAGTTTGTCGTGGACGTGGATGTTGATGCGGAGGTCGGGATTGTTGGTGTCCACCGAAGGGCGAATGCCGTACTTGTCCCGGAACTGGTCCACGATGGCGTCCTTCATCTTCAGCGCCGTGAACTTGGAGTGGTGGAAAATCTCGCTGTTGGTCGTGGCATCAATGGCGAAAGTTTGCTCCGTCGTCAGGTATTGCTCCCAATCAATCTGCCGCACACGGCGGTAGAGCTGGTTTTCGTGGTGTGCGTAAAACGAGGCGAATGGCACCAGCACTTTCAGTGCCGTGCGCAAGCAAAGGTTTGAGCGGTACAGCACCGATTTATCGCCCTGGTACTTGACGGCACGGGTGAGCAGTTCGATGTCGGTAGCACCAATGGCCCGCAGTTCGGTGGCCAACAGTTCCTCAAGGCCAAACTGGGTCTTGGCGACGATGTCAAAATAGGTAGGTTGTTCGTTCATGCGGCGAAGGTAGGGAGAATGCAGAAATAGGAATTGGGAATGGTTCAATCCTGCGCAAAATGCTAATTTTGCGCTCATTTTAAATCTAAATCATTTTTACCAATGAAGAATATCCAATCAAAGTACTTGTCAATGTTAGCCATTTGCACGGTCGCAGCCACTATCTTGTTCAATATTGCCGCCTGTGGCAATGAAAAGGACGAAGCCAATGAATCCGAAACAATGCAAATAACACCGGCTTCACAATCATCACTGACAGCAACAACAATACCCCCAAGATTGACTTCCGATGGCAAAAAGCATCCTGAAAACTTCCGCACAGGCCACTTTGTTTACGGAAATTCAGCCCAATTCGGCGGTTTTGAGATCAATCGTACAAAAGAAAGCCAATTGGATTCGGGTGGGCTTGACCATCTTGCAATCTTGTTTGACCTGGCTTGGGACAATGACACCGCCTACACTTTGAAATTTCGGAAGATGGTGGCCAACCCTAACAATATCAAAATTCCTGATCCGAAGGGGATGTACAGGAAGTGCTTCATGACTGAATTCACGGATAGCTCCTACTTGGAAATTTCAACCAGCACTATGTCCAAGGACACAATTCGCACCGTTATACTCAAGCGTTAATTTTACGCCCAATTTAGAGCTAATTCATTTTTATCAATGAAGAAAATCCAATCAAAACACCTTTTCTTGTTTGCATTTTGGCCTTTGGCAATGGCTATTTTGTTCAACATCACCGCCTGCGGCGGTATCAATCCGAATAGCACTGCTTCTTTCGATAAATTCCGCACGGGACACTTCAAATATGCAGATGAAGCCAGGTTCGGCGACTTCGTGATCACTCGCACCGCAGATAGCCAGGTTGACTCTGGCACACTAACACAGTTGGTGGTCAAGTTCGACTTGGAATGGGAAACCGACACTTCGTATGTACTGAAATACAAAGAGACCTTGGCCAATCCTCAGAGTATTCAATTGCCTGACCTCACTGGCATGAACCGCCACTGCTACATGACCGAGCCGGACGATACCTCCTATTTGGAAGTGTCCACCTCCAGTTTGACCCTGGATACCCAAATCATTATGACGAGGATAGTGCTGCGGAAATAGAGAATGAGAGCGTGAGAGCGTGAGCAGTACAGCGAGTATTTCCAAGAGTTTCGACCCAAAAACCCGGAGGCATTTTGCCGCTCACCCTCTCACCCTCTCACCCTCTCACGCTCTCTCGCTCTCAGCATTGCGTATAGCACGATGCGTGAAAAAGCAAGAATTATGAAAAAACTCATCCTTCCAACGCTTCTAATCATTGCTCAATACCTTGCTGCGCAAAACGCCACCTTTCCTCCCGGCTTTGCCGCCGTGCAGGTCGCCACTGGCCTCGACCCCGTGGCATTCGCCCTAGCCCCCGATGGGCGGGTATTCATCGCCGAGAAGTTTGGCCGAGTGATGATCGTGGAAAACGGAGCGCTTCGCAATGAACCGTTTCTTGAAATCAACGTGGACAGCTACACCGAGCGTGGCATGTCCGGCATCGCCCTCGACCCCGATTTCGAGTCGAACCACTACGTCTACATATATTATACGGTAAAAAATGCCGACCACAACCGGGTGAGCCGCTTCACCGCCGATGGCAATTTTGCAGCGCCCGGCAGTGAGCAAGTGCTGTTCGAACTCGACCCGCTCACAGGGCCATACCACAACGCCGGGGCGTTAGCCTTCGGTAATGACGGTAAACTGTATGTCGCCACTGGCGACGGCTTCAACAAGGACAACGCCAAGAGCAAAAACTCCACCCTCGGGAAAATCCTTCGCATCAACAAGGATGGTAGCATACCTACCGACAACCCGTTTTATGGGGAGACCACTGGGAACAACCGGGCCATTTGGGCAATGGGCTTCCGCAACCCCTTCGCCATGAGCGTTGACCAAGTTACCGGGCGCATCTTTGCGACTGATGTCGGTAGCGACCAGTTTGAGGAGGTGAACGAAATTGAAAAAGGCAAAAACTACGGCTGGCCCGACGTGGAGGGCATGCTTGAAGGTTCACCCCCCGCCGACTACAAAGACCCGGCCTACGCCTACGACCACGGCTTTGGCTGCGCTGCCGTTGGCGTCACAATGTACAACCCAGTCACGCCAATGTTCCCGCAGCTGTTCTTGGGCAAAGTGTTTTTCACGGAGCATTGCAACAACCGCATCTACACCCTCGATGCTGCCACAGGTGATATCGAGCTGTTCGCTGAAAACTTGCGCACCCCGCTTAGCCTGCTGACCGCACCCGATGGCACGCTCTATTTCCTCGACCGGAAAGGCACGCAAGTTGATTACGCCACGAATACTGGCTCGCTTTGGCGGGTGTTTTACACAGGCAGCGATGCACCGTTTGTGTCCGTGCAGCCGCAGCCCGTGCTGGTGCCTGTGGGTGAGACCGTGCAGTTCCGGGTGGCAGCATCAGGCGCTTCGCCGATGAATTTCCAGTGGCAGCAGGACGGTGTGGACATCCCTGGTGCCGTGAACGACACCCTGTATTTCCTCAATCCAATGTTGAGCGATAGCGGTAGCCTCATCCGCTGCGTTCTGACCAATCCCTCTGGCTCGGACACCAGCCAATTAGCGCTGCTGAGGGTTACCTCCAGCCAACGGCCCTTGCCCCTGCTGCTTAGTCCTTCACCCGGCGAAGTTTGGCGGGGCGGAGAGACATTGCACCTGCTTGGCTCCGCAACCGACCCCGAGGAAGGTGCGCTCGGTGCGAGCCGATTCAGCTGGCGCATTGATTTTCACCACAACGAACACTCCCACCCAGCCTACGGGCCTGTATCACAAACTGTCGAAGATTTTTACCAAATACCCATCGTGAACGAGGTTTCGGACAACATCTGGTATCGGGTTCATCTCACCGTCACTGACCAGAGCGGTCTGTCGGCCAGCGTATCAAGGGATGTTTTGCCCGTGAAAACGCAAATCGTGATACAAACATCGCCGCCGGGATTTCCCATCATTTTGGATGGCCACAAGCTCATAACGCCGGACACAGTGGTTTGCGTTAGTGGTGTGCAGCACCAAATTGATGCGCCAAAATCGCACGTCACGGCTGATTCGTTGTACCTTTTTGAAAAATGGGCGACCGGGGAAACTACCTCGACCCTGCTTCTGGCTCCCGGTGACGCTGGCCTTAACCTTCGGGCAGTTTACAAGGCCGTGATGCCAGCGGGGGATGGCGACGGGCTGCTCGGTTTTTACTATGACAAAGTAGTAAGTAGTAATATTTTCGTTGAGCCGTTCCTGTTTTCCCGTTTGGACACGATGGTCAATTTCAATTGGGTGTATGGCAGCCCCGACACCGCAGGTTTGGGTTACGACAAATGGCTGGTTCGATGGGAGGGCTTCGTCGAGCCATTTTTTGATGAGACCCTTAATTTTCACTTGTACATGCACACGGATGGTGCTCGGCTTTGGGTTGGCGACCAGCAGTTGATTGACCGCTGGTACACTTCATCAATGGTTGAAAAAAGCGCTTCAATTGACCTCGAAGGCGGCAAGAAGTACCCCATCAAGCTGGAATATTTTGAGGTGGACGGGCAAGCGGTTTGCCAATTGTTGTGGAGCAGCGAAAAAATTGCCCGTGATTTTGTGCCAAAGTCGCAGCTTTATTCGAACTATGTGCCCGACACGGTACTGGTTGAACAATTGGAAGTCAAGGTACACCCCAACCCAGTGGGCGACAAGCTGGAAGTGGTTGTAGCGGCACCGGAAGGGTTTAGTTTTGAACTTGAATTGTTCAACATGGCCGGCCAACAATTGCTCAAAAAAAGCACCACCATTTTGCCTGGGACTACGACCATCGAGGTAGGCATGAAGGATTTTGCCAGCGGCCAATACCTTTTAAAGTTGAAGTCGGCGGGGTTTGACCAAGTGGTGAAGGTGTTCAAACTGTGAGATAAAAATTTACAAAATGAAAGACAACAACCAACGCCGCAGCTTCTTGAAAAATGCTGCTGCCCTTGCCACCCTCGTTGGCTTGCCCGGCGGCCTCAGCTATGCCAAAGCCGATGCTCAGGACTTGGTAGAAGCAGCTTCGCAAACGATACCTGCATTCGGCAAACCAGTTTTTGGGTTGAAAGTGGCTCCCATCAAACAAGTACGGGTCGCCATCATCGGCCTCGGCAACCGTGGCGAGGAGCATGTGCGGCTGCTCAATGCCGTGGGCACAGACAAGTGCAAAATCACCGCCATCTGTGATGTTCGGGACGAATTTGCCCAAAAGAGCCTCCAGATGTTGAAGGAAAACGGTGGGCAAAAACCAGCGGTGTACGCTGGCAAACCCTGATGCCTGGAAGGAGCTTTGCAAGCGGGACGATATTGACCTCATCACCATCGCCACCCCGTGGGAAGACCATGTGCCAATGGCCGTTTATGCGATGCAGCAAGGCAAACACGTTGCACTTGAAGTGCCATGCGCACTCACCATTGAGGAGTGCTGGCAACTGGTCAACACCGCCGAAGAGACGCAGCGCAACTGCATGATTTTGGAAAACGTCTGCTACGGCGACGAGGAGCTTTGGCTGCTGAACATGGCGCAGAGTGGTGTTTTCGGTGCGCTCACCTACGCCGAGTGCGCCTATATCCACGACCTTCGTGAGCTACTTTTTAGCAAAACCTACTATTATAATATGTGGCGCATCCGCCACAACGAAGCCCAGGACGGCAACTTGTATCCAACTCACGGCCTCGGCCCGGTGGCGCAATACATGGACATTGACCGTGGCGACCGTTTTGACTACCTCGTGAGCATGAGCAGCCCCCAGTTTGGCCTCGACGAATACGCCCAGACGGTGGAAGCCGACAACGAGTTCTACAACAAAAAAGGCTTCAAGCACGGTGACATGAACAATACGCTCATCAAAACGCACAAGGGTCGAACCATCCTGCTCCAACACGACGTAACGACTGGCCGGGCTTACAGCCGAATCAATTCCTTGGCTGGCACGAAGGCATTCCACAAGGGCTACCCCAGCCAATTATCGGTGAGTGGACATGGTCATGGTTTCTTAAAAGCGGAAGATTACAAGGAGTATCAGGAGCGTTTTGCCCACCCGCTTTGGAAAAAATTGGAGCCATTAGCGGAAAAAACGGCGGGCATGGCGGCATGGACTTCGTGATGCTCTGGCGTTTGGTTGACTGCCTGAACCGAGGCGTTGCGCTCGACATGGATGTGTACGATGCAGCTTCTTGGTCGGTGGTGACGCCGGTTTCAGAGCTGTCCGTTCAGTTGGGCAGCGTGCCGGTTCGGTTCCCTGATTTTACAAGAGGCTATTGGAAAACGGAGCGGAAGCTCGGTGTGATGGCGAACCCATGACGGGAATGAGGAATGAGGGGTGAGGGATGATCACCACGACCCACTTCATTCCTCATTCCTCGTCCCTCATTCCTAAAACAACGCTGCCTGCGGCAATTCCTGCCTGATTTCTTTTTGTTCCAATTTGTTAGGTGCGGCCTTGTGTTTCAGCACCCGTTTTGCCACCCGAAGCCGATGGGTGTAGCGGTTGGTTTCTTCATCAAAAATACCGAAATGGTCAATGCGGTCAATGCGCACCTGTTCTGCAACGTGGATGATTTTGCCGTCCGGCAAGAGGATTCCCGTGTGCGAGATAGCGCCAACTGAATTTTCAAAAAAAGCAAGGTCGCCGGGCTGTGATTGCTCGATGAAGTCCACGAGTTCGCCTTGGTGAACCTGTGCATCCGGCGTACGGTGGAGGTTTATGCCCACCAATTTGAACACCATTTGGGTAAACCCTCCAGCGTCAATGCCGAACGGGCTGCGGCCTCCCCACTGATATGGCGCCAAGAAATAGCGGCGGGCGATTTTAAGCACCCGGTCTGGTATCGGCTCCAAGTTTTCGGGGAAGACGGCCTGGCCAGCGTAGTGGTAGGATTTTCCGTCAAAACTGAACTTCATGCCGTCGAAATCGGGGAGCCGGGCACCTATCGGAATGGGCATGGCGAAGTCATTGGACATCAGCGGCTGGAAGAGGTCGAGGCAGTAGGCAAATTTTTCGGTGAAAAGCTTGTGTTCTGAAAATGTGAGCGGCTTTACTTGCCGAGCTTGTACCCAAGCGATGCAATTGTCCCAGGTGCAACGTACTTTCACCCAAGAGCGACCCTTCCATTCCAGCAATTCCACGATTTCGCCAAAAAGCAATTGGCTGACCTGCTCGCTTTTGTCGGAGGGGCTGCTGCGCAAGGGCACTACACTGAGATGGCATAAGGCGAAGTCCATTGATTCTGCGTCTTTGTTTTATGAAGGGCAAAGCTGGCAAAAATTCGGTGGATTTGAGAAGTTGCGCCAGCAATCATTTTTTAGGATTGACCATCAATGTCCTACTGAATTCAATTATTTTTTAGCCAGCACAAAACAGGCAATGCAAGCGCATGAGCCTAAAACACTGTCGCTGGATAATATTGCCCTAAAAATCTCCGTTCCGATACTCATTCAAAATCAGATTACCTTTGCCGGGTAATTTCAAAACCAGAGACCTGAAAGTCATGCATAAAATCTATATTTCCAGCCTTTTCCTTATTTTTTTCCTTGAAATACAGGCCCAAGACCGAGCGTTCAGCCAGTTCTACGCCTCTCCGCTCACCTTAAACCCAGCGCTGACAGGTGCTATTGAGGGCAAATTTCGGGTGTCGTCAATTTATCGGGACCAATGGCGACAAGCGATGCAGGAGCCTTTTCAAACTTTTTCCAGCGCCCTCGACCTCCGGTGGCGAATGGGAAAGGAAAGGTCTAGGTACCAAGACCATGCGGCGGTTGGATTGATGTTCTTCCACGACAAGGCCGGTGCGGTGAATTTTAGCACTACTCAAATTTCTGTATCGGGAGCCTACCACAAAGCGCTGGACATCCGAAACTCCCAGTTTCTTTCATTGGGATTTCAAGCAGGCGTGGTGCAGCGGAACATCAATTTTGGCAATATAACTTTTGAGGATCAATTCAATGGAACCACAGGTTATGCTGACCCCACACAGGAGCGTCTGCCAGAAAACAACTATTCCTTCGGGGATTTTTCAGTGGGATTGAACTACGTCTTTTCACCAAAATCTTCCAGGTTCAGGCTGTTTATGGGCGGAGCCATGCACCATTTTCACAACCCAACGGTAAGTTTTTACCACAAAACCGACAGTGAGTCCGACTTGCCAGACAATAAACTCGCCACGAGGTATTCGGCACAATTGAGTGCCCAAGTTCCCGTATCAAAAGGCATCACATTTCTGCCAAGGGCTATTTTCGACAAACAGGACAGCCACATGAAATTGGACGCTGGTGGCAACTTCCGCATCAGTTTGAGCGATTTCCGCTTGGTTTCATTGCATTTGGGGAGTTACGTGCGGCCTGTTATAGATTATGATGATAGTTTTCGATTGGACGCCGTTGTAGCACTTGTTGGCATTGAGCTTAACAACGTGCTGATAGGCACAAGTTATGATTTTCATCTTGGAAGTACGGCTGGTTTCAACCGGGGAACCTTTGAGATGTCGGTGGCTTACCTTGGCGAATACGAGGACGACCTGATACTCTGTCCTAAATTCTGAAATGAGAGACAATCGTTATCGATTTGATTTTTTCCGTGATTCGGTTCATGGATTTTTGGATTTTCAAATTTTTTTTCCACATAGTTTTCCACATAGGCAACAATTGAGAATCAACGCTTTCTCCATTACAAAAGTATTGAATGAGTAGATGGGTGTTGGCGTAAATTATTGGTTTTCAATTGTTTATACAATTTCCTGAAAACGTCAAAATTGGGGTACGTGGATAAATTCTGACTGTCTTTTTTCGGTGGAGCCTTGAGAATGCCCTATCTTCGTCACCCTTTTCTATGAGAAACATTACATCTGGGTTTCTTTTTCCATGAAACATATTTGGCGTTACTTCCGTAACAGAAGGGCAGCATAGTAACTGAAACAATCGTACAACGTTTCCTCGTGAAATGCTACCGTTCCGTAAATAGGTATGACCATTAGGTGATTAGGTATTGCATAATTTTGTATTCGTTCATACCTTTATGAAAAGTTTTTAAATCCTTTTGTCTATAGTATCAGTAAGTTAGATAGGCTCCTGCTACATGATGTTGTGGCAGGACTTTTTTTTTGAGCAAAACACAAATTACCCCTTGCCCAAACAAGTGCTTTTCTTAGTCAAGCGCTATCTTTGCGCCGCTTTTTCGGAGGCCCAATTGGCCATCCAGCTTCCAGCCAGATTTCCCGGCTGGAAATCAACATCAAAACAAATCATCAATGAATTTTGACCTAATCGTTATTGGCAGTGGCCCTGGAGGCTACGTGGCTGCCATCCGTGCAGCCCAATTGGGTATGAACGTAGCCGTTGTGGAGCGTGAATCGTTGGGCGGCATCTGCCTCAACTGGGGCTGCATCCCTACAAAAGCTCTCCTCAAAAGCGCCCAAGTTTTCGAGTACATCAAGCACGCCGCAGATTACGGCATCGTGGTTGAAAAAGCCAGCGCCGATTTCGACAATATGGTGAAAAGGAGCCGTGGCGTTGCCGATGGCATGAGCAAAGGCATCCAGTTTTTGTTTCGCAAAAACAAGATCACTGTGATTGACGGCACGGGCAAGCTACTCCGAGGCAAAAAGGTGGAGGTGACTGCCGCAGATGGCAAGAAAACCGAATACACAGCCAACCATATTATCCTGGCAACAGGCGCCAGGGCCAAGGCGTTGCCAAATCTCCCTATTGACGGCACTAAAATCATTGATTACCGCAAGGCGATGACCCTCGAAAAGCAGCCAAAGCGAATGGTGGTGGTAGGTGCAGGTGCCATCGGCGTGGAGTTCGCGTATTTCTACAATACTATTGGTACCGAAGTGACGGTTGTTGAGTTTCTTGAGCAGGGCCTCGTGCCACGGGAAGACGCCGATATTTCAAAGGAACTGTCCAAAATATTTAAAAAAGAAGGCATCAAAGTGATGGCCAATACCTCGGTAGAATCCGTGGATATTTCTGGAAAGACTTGCAAGGTGAAGACTAAAGACCGCAAGACGGGGGAAGAAACGATCATTGAGTGCGATGTCGTGTTGTCCGCAGCCGGTGTTGCACCGAACACAGAGGACATAGGCCTCGAAGCCCTTGGTATCAAAACGGACCGGGGCTTGGTAACCGTGGATGAATTCTATCGTACAAATGTGGCTGGTATTTATGCCATCGGCGACATCGTGCCGGGCGCTGCATTGGCACACGTAGCCAGTGCAGAGGGCATTATCTGTGTCGAAAAAATCGCAGGCCACCACCCCCAGCCGCTTGATTACAATAACATCCCAGCTTGCACCTACTGCTGGCCCGAAGTTGCATCCGTCGGATACACGGAGCAAGGGGCGAAGGACGCAGGGTACGAGCTAAAAGTGGGCAAGTTCCCCTTCAGTGCCTCTGGCAAAGCCAAGGCTTCTGGTGCTGCAAATGGCTTTGTGAAGTTGATTTTTGATGCCAAATACGGCGAGTTCCTTGGTGCCCACATGATTGGCGCCAACGTCACAGAAATGATTGCCGAAGTGGTGGTTGCCCGCAAACTGGAAACCACAGGTCATGAAATGATAAAATCCGTACACCCGCACCCGACAATGAGCGAGGCCATCATGGAGGCAGCAGCGGCAGCTTATGGAGAGGTGATTCACCTTTGATTTTGGTATCACAATAAGAACAGGGAAGCCCTGCCAGCTTAACAGCGGCAGGGCTTTTCTTTGCGCAAATTGGGTCTTATATCCCCACCGCTTTCTTGAACTCAGCATCATCCGGCTTCACTCCTGACGGGAAAAAGCTCACCAATTCCCCTTTTTCATTTACGACGTACTTGCAGAAGTTCCATGTTGGCGCCTGGTCGTTCCAGCCGTTGAGCGATTTTTGTGAAAGCCACTTGTACAACGGATCAATGTCGTCGCCTTTTACGCTGATTTTTTGGAACATCGGAAAGGTGACGCCGTAGTTTTTAGAGCAAAAGCTGGCAATGTCATCGTTGCTGCCCGGCTCCTGCCCCATGAAGTTGTTGGCAGGAAAGCCAAGCACAATCACTTTGTCGCCATGCGCTTTGTAAAATGCTTCCCAATCGGCATACTGTGGCGTGTAGCCGCACTTGGATGCCACATTAAGCAGCACCAGTTTTTTGCCCTTGTATCGGCTGAAGTCAATGAGCTTGCCAGACTCCAGTTCGGGCATCTTAAAATCATAAAATGAGCTTGACGATTTGGCCGAATCATTGTTTGCTGGGCGTTGTCGGGCGGTTTGATTTGCACAGGAAACCAAAGCAATCAAGGAAAGAAAAAGTGAAATCAATTTTTTCATGTTGCGTTTTTTTGAGTTGAACAGCACCGCCCGCAAAAGGTTTTGAGCGTTGCGATTTCGTCATAGTTGGTACTAAAAAACCAGTTTTAATGAAATTGGCATTGTGGTTCAACAAAAGTCCGATGGCATTGCAGCTAAATTTGTGTTTTCGTAAAAAAATCCAGTTCTTACGTGCTCATTCTTAGGCAGTTATAAAAACAGGCATTATTTTATTGATGCCAGTCATGCAACAAACATAGTGTCCATGAGGAGTAATCAATCGCCTTCCATTTATTCCATTTATCACAATTCCCTGCCGTTCTACCTGGACCGGGCAGACATCTGTGCAGTGGACGAAGAAACACCAGCTTTTGCCAGCGTGTTTTTGGACGAACTGCTGACCGGGAAGCTCTCCCGGCAAGTGAACGTGGTGTCTTTGGCTGCGGACAAGTTGCGCCACCTTTACTTTGAATCCAGGAATTTTGAGAAAATTTTTGGGCCAAAATCCTTTGGTTTTGGCTTCCCCCTGGTCATTGACACCTTTAATAGTGATCTCGTGGTTTCTCCGGTTTTCATCTGGAAGATGCAGCTCGAACCAGCCCAGACACGCGTGGATTCTTGGGTGCTCAAGTCCTCAGAGCAGCGGCACATTCTCCCAAACTACCGCTTGTTCGACCATTTGGAGGATAAATATGGGCTTGACCTTGTCCAGCGAGCTGAGGAAATGGCCTTTTCCAAAAAAATAGATAAAAGCAAACTTGCTGAATTTTGCAATGAAATTGCTGCCAGACTGAACTTTGAAAGCTTTGGGCGCCCAGATGAAGTGATACCGTCGCCGGGAATTGACGAAATAGGTTCGTTCACGGCAGTTGGGGCCATGCACTGGTCTGGCGTACTTGGAATCTATCCGCCGCAGAACAGCCGGTGGTCGCCCGACAATGCCCGCCCGGAAAATGTTTTTGTGCCGATGGAAGCCAGCAAGCCGGATGAGTTCGTCTTTGCTTACCAACCTGATGACCCGGAGCAAACAACTGCCTTGGAGACTATTGCCCGCCAAAAAACAACCGTTGTTGAGGGCGAGGATTCCCTCGGTAAGGCGCAGGCGCTCGTAAATTTGCTCATCAACGCCCTCTCCGAAGGCAAAAAATGCCTAGTCGTTTCTGAGCGGACCCAATCACTGAAATACACGCAAAACTTGCTGTCCAAGGCCGGCATTTTTCAACTGCATTTTTTATTGGATGATGCCCTGTACGATAAAATGCCGCTGTTGGAACTGCTGCGCACGGCAGCAACTGGTGGAGGCAGGGATGTGGTGCACAAACAGGAGGATTTCAATTCAAAAAAGACCCAATACCTCCATGCAAGGACTGCTGTGCAACAGACTTTCAGCGCTGTAAAGGGCAAAATTTTTGGGGACAAAAATTGGACGGAAACCGTTGGTCTTTTCATGGCAAGCAACAGGATAGAGGAAAGAGCGCGTGGCAAGCCACTTAAACGCCTCTGATTTCAGCTACCTGCTCAATGAGCACGAACAAATCGTGACAGGAATTTTGCGGAGCGAACCACTTTTCGAAGCCATAAAAACCCTGACCCATCCGTTGAGCAACCTCAACGACCAAATTTTTGTGGGTAATGAAGCCAAGAAAAGCCAGCAATTCGTGGAGACCAATCTCAGGCTTTTCATGGCGAAAACCAACGAGCTGCAAAGCGAGTATATCACCAAAACGGACAGCTACGCCGCCCGGCTCAAGGAGCACTATCGTGAATATTTCACGCACCTTGACAACCTGGCGAAGTCGCTGGTAGAAGAAATTCAGAACAGTACGGCGCTGCTAGGTAGCGGATTCGCCTCGGCTGGCTCCAGCGCTTTTGAGTGGCCTTCGTTTTTTTCATCCAAAAAGAAAAAAATAAAATCAGCACAGGAGGAGGTAAGCAAACGCTACCGGGCCTTCCAAAAAGCCTACGAGACCAACCCTTATTTCGACGTTGAATTTGCACCCTGCAAGGACGGCGAGAACATCCCAAGGACTACTGAGAACCTTGTCCATTTCCGCACTGTGCTGGGCCAGTGGTATGGCAACTCTGACAATCTGGTGCAGGAGGAAGTGATGCGATTGAACAGCAAAACCGCCCATCCAAGCCTCGATGTAAAGGAGCAAATTACGACATTGGAGTTTTCCCTGGATACGTTGATTGAGGAACTGAACGAGTCCGGGCTGTATCAAAGGCCGTTGGAGAACAAGACCCTCACCATCCCGCAACGCCAAAAATACCTTGAGAGCATCATGGAGCAGCTGGAATCCACACAGCTCAACATGCGTGATTTCAAGCCATTCCATGACTGGCAATCCAACTGGCTGGGGCTTGGTGGTTTAGGGCAAAAAGTGGTTCGTGCGCTGGTGAAGGTAAAACCGGGGGACTGGGTGGCTGCGTTCGAGAGCTGGTATTTCAACAGTTTGTTGGCCAAGGCGCAATCGCCCGCACTGCCCGAAGGTTCAGAGCAAATCGAGCAGTTCAACGATGCTTGGCATCAACTCAAACCACTGATTTTCAATCAGTTGACAAAGCTGTGGCAGGATAAGCAGTCCACTGAAATCAAGGCTTTGAAAAAAAAGAACAAGCAGGCTTGGCAATTGATTTTTGATAAATCGGGACATATAACAGCGGAAACCCTGCCATTGTCAAAAGTGCTCGAACACAGCTTCGAGGCAGTGACAGCGTATTTGCCAATCCTTTTCGTGACGCCACATGTTGCGCTCAATGAATTGCCCGAAGGCAAAGGCTATTTTGACTATGTGATTTTTGACGAAGCCAACAAGTTTTCAGTAGAATCGGCCACGGCCATCGCCCCGATGGGGCAAAAACTGGTCATCATGGGCAGCAACGACAGCTACGGAAACGAGACCAGCCTACTTCAATACGCCCTCGAAAATGGTGTGCCTTCCGCTGTGATTTCCAACCGCTATGAACCGCCTACACCCACTTCTGGCTTGATAAAGGAAAACCTTGACTTTCCGAAGCACCGAGCCAGCTACCAGGTGGACAATGTCGAGGGCCGTTTCCATGAATTGGAAGGCACTAACGATACCGAGGCGCAGCACATCATCCGGCTGTTGAACCAGATCAAACAGACGCCCCAGCGAATTTACCCATCGGTAGGCATCATAACCTTCACGGTGGAGCAGCGGGACCTCATTGCCAACTACTTGCTAAAGCTAAAGCAGCAAAACGTGCTTGGTAGCGAAAAATCCAGCAATTGGAGCGAAACGGCATGGGAGTATTCCACATAGATGAACTGTTTGGGCAGCATTTTGACATCATCCTTGTTTCCTGCACTTTTGGGCTGGTAAACTTGAAGGGGGAAATGACGAAGAAGCTCGTCTTTCTTAATACCCCGTCCGGAGTTGGCCATTTGCGAATGCTTGTGAACAAGCCCGTGCAGGCCTATCATATCGTCCACTCGATTCCGGAGAGCCATCTTCAACAGTTTGAGGTTAAAAAATGGGAAGAAGGCGCTTGGCTGTTGGCGCATTTTATCCGGCTAGCAGAAGCGACCAAAAACAACAACAAACCTCAGATGATGATTTCGATGGAGGCGCTTGGTAAAAGCATGAGCAGCGATGCACCTCCGTCTATTTTTACCGAGGAGGTCATCCATGCGCTGGGGCCGTTTTTGGACTTGAAGCGAATTTCTACAAAAGTGGCCACAGATTCAGTTAATTTTCCAATGACGGTCAAACCGCTTCACGAAGGCGGCAAGCCAGTGGTACTGCATCCTGACGGCTTTTTTTCAGGCACAACCTTTACCTCACCACTTTGGGAGCAAAGCCAGCGTGATGCCATTGAAAAATCGGGAATGGCATACCTGCCTTTTTGGTCAGTGAACTGGCTCAAGAATCCAGGTGTGGAGGCAAGGCTTTTGGCTAGCAAAATCATCAAGTTTGATGCAAACCTAAGCAAACCCGAAGAACAAGTTGATGAAATTTCTTTGGAAGATAAACTGAAGGATTAGGGTTCGGGTACAAAAAATGGTGGCATTAATTTTCTTGTAAATTGCTGTAAATCAGTTGTTTGCGACTCATTTTTCGATTTGATTTGCCTCCGTATTTTTACTGAAAAAAATGACCTGAGGAGCGTGGTTTTCATTTTGGAGTATCTTTGTCGCATTGTTTTGAAATGCTTTCAAGTTTGGTAACGGTTTCGGAAAGAATTTCATTACCTCCTTATACCCCCTCTTTTATTTTTACAAGCGAATCAGTCACGTATCGTCAAAACAGGACCAAAAAGTTTGTTTTGATTTCAATCGTGGGCTTTGGAAACCTGATAGGTGAAACTCGGATTTGAAACCGGATTTTGCGTGAGAACATCCAATAATCAGTCATTGACTTCTGCCAACGAAAAAGCCCGACGGATGAACCCGTCGGGCTTTTGAATTATATTTGAATCTGTACATCAGGCAGAGAAAGAAGTTCCGCAACCACAGGTGGAAGTGGCATTGGGGTTGTTGAACGAGAACCCACGGTTGTTCAGGCCGTCCACCCAGTCGATTTCCATTCCAAGCAGGTAGATGGCATGGGCTTTTTGCATAAAGACACGAAGGCCACCAATTTCGAATTCATCGTCTTGGTCGGTTTTGGCGTCGAACCCTAATTGGCAGGAAAAGCCAGAGCAGCCGCCGCCTTTCACACCAATACGAAGGCCATGTTCTGCGGGGATGTTTTGGCTTTCCATGATGTTGCGGAGTTGTTCAACAGCGCCTTGCGTGAGCGATATGGGCAGTGCGGATATGTTAGTTTGCATTTTTCTTATTTTTAGGCCACAAATTTAGCAAATCTGAAATTCACAAACCGAAACAAATCTGGATAGACTTCGGTTGAGGCCAGCGAAATGATTTTTAAATTTCATGCTTTGGCTTAGTTTTGCGCCCCCAAAACAAAAAACCTTGTTTCGTTTACAGGCATTTTCGTTAAGAACAAAAACTTGAATCATGTCAAATTGGTTGATAGCCCTGCTGGAAATCATTAAAATCACAGTACCTGCGCTTGTTGTTTTTTTCACAGTTTACTACTTGATGAAAACCTACCTGGACAAGCAGTACCAGCTCAAGGTGCTGGAATTCAGACAAAATCAAGGCAATACAACAATACCATCACGGCTGCAAGCCTATGAGCGGCTCTCTCTCTTTTGTGAACGGATTGCAATTCCAAGCCTCATGCTCAGGCTGCGGGAGGAGGGCCAAACCAACGCCGCCTTGCGATTGGCCATGCTGCTGAACATTCAACAGGAGTTTGAATACAATATTACACAACAGGTCTATGTTTCCGAACAATTGTGGCAGATAATCAAGATTTCGAGAGATAATACCGTGATGGACATCAATGGTATGTATGAACAAGTTGACCCAAAGGGAGCTTCAAAGCAGCTCGCCACTGTTCTTTTATCGCAGACGGATAGCCAATCGGCAAGTTCCTTAAACACCGCCCTGCTAGCTATTAAAAAGGAGGCTTCTCTGTTGATGTAAAATGCTGTCCATAACTCGTTGATTATCAGTACTTGTAAATATAAATAATTGATTTTCAATGAGTTAGGACTTAGACTACCTATCTGGCTGATACTGAATGGTTTATGAATATTTCGTCTGTGATTGAAATTTTGCGAGAAAAAAATCAAAAAAAGTTAAAAAATCCTGACCAGATTGATGGAATTTCACCACCTTTGCAACTCTCCAATCAATACCGCAAATTGATGACTGAGTCAACAACAATCTGTCTATTTGCATGCCCAGCGCATTCACTCGGAGTAACTTCCTGATTTACTGATACTATAAAAACCCGAAGAGGACGGGAACCGAAACCTTATTTCTTAACTGCCAACTAATTTGGAGAATGGTAAAGGATTGCGTAACAGTATGGGATAGCTGCTTGCATGTTATCCGAAGGAACGTTAACGGTCAAAGCTTCAAGACTTGGTTTGAGCCTATCCGGCCAATCAGGCTTGAAAACAATGCACTAACTATTCAAGTGCCGAACAAGTTCTTCTACGAATGGCTAGAGGAACACTACGTTTCGCTCCTGAAAATGTCCATCCGCAAGGAGCTTGGTGACAAAGGCCGCTTGGAATATCAAATTCTTTCATCCAACCTGCGCCAACAGCGCAACGAGGAACAGGCAAAGAACGAAGCTACCACTGCTCCGAAAAGGGGCGACTCAAACGGCGTAAACCCAGTTAGCATTGACACCAGCAGCATAAAAATCCTTTTGTAATCCCCGGAATTAAAAAACTGAAGATTGAGTCTCAGCTCAACCCAACTTATACTTTCAACACCTTTATAGAAGGTGATTGCAACCGCTTGGCCCGTTCTGCAGGACATGCTGTGGCCAAAAAACCAGGTGGCACAGCCTTCAACCCCTTGGTCATCTTTGGTGATGTGGGCTTAGGTAAGACGCACTTGGCCCATGCTGTCGGAAACGAGGTGCTGAAACTGCATGATAATAAGTCCGTCCTGTACGTTTCCTCCGAAAAATTTACTGGCCAAATCATTGACTCCATCAAGAACAATGCGGTCAACGATTTCGTGAACTTCTACCAAATGGTGGATGTATTGATTGTGGACGATATTCAGTTTCTGGCCAACAAGCAAAAGACCCAAGAGATTTTCTTTCACATATTCAACCAACTGCATCAAGGTGGCAAGCAAATCATCCTGACCTCCGACCGACCGCCGAAAGACTTGGATGGGATGGAGGAGCGCTTGATTTCCCGCTTCAAGTGGGGACTTTCCGCCGACCTGCAAGTACCTGATTTCGAAACCCGTGTGGCCATCCTTGAGTCCAAGATGAACCGCGAAGGCGTAGAGCTGCCAAACAGTGTCGTGGAGTTCATCTGCTACCATATCCAGAACAACATTCGTGAGCTGGAGGGGGTGCTGGTTTCCGTCATCGCCCAATCGTCGCTTAACCGCAGGGAGATAGATGTTGACTTAGCCAAAGAGGTGGTAAAAAATTTTGTTACCCAAATCAACAAAGAAATAACCCTTGAATTCATCAAGAACTTGGTGGCCGATCATTTTGACTTGCCAGTTGAGAAACTTGGCGGCAAGACCCGCAAGCGCCAGATTGTAATTGCTCGGCAACTTTCCATGTACTTGGCAAAAAACTTGACTGACAAATCACTAAAGAACATCGGGGAGATGTTCGGTGGGCGTGACCACAGCACTGTTATTTACTCCATCAAAACGGTGCAGGACTTGATGGAAACTGACTTGGTCTTCAAAGATACCGTTTCAGAGTTGGAGAAAAAGATACGATTGACGCTGAACGAAAAGTAATTGGTAAGGGTTTTGCCATTGCCCGAGGAAATTCTGAAAAAGTGCATGGTTTGAATTTGGTTTTCTGAAAACGAAATTTACCTTTGCACCCGCTTCGGCAAAACCCGGTGAGATGGGTGAGTGGCTGAAACCAACAGTTTGCTAAACTGTCGTACTGGGAAACTGGTACCCCGGGTTCGAATCCCGGTCTCACCGCAACCTTTTTAAAATGCTTGCGTTCTAGGGAGGGCAACAAAGTTGAGGATGAAAGTATCCTTAAAAATTCGAAAGGGTCGCCAGTAAAAACTTGCGACCCCTTCGAGAGGAGGGTACGGGGTGTAGCGCAGTCCGGTTAGCGCACCTGTTTTGGGAACAGGGGGCCGCAGGTTCGAATCCTGCTACCCCGACCGTTTAAAGGGTCATGAATTCATTTCATGGCCCTTTTTTATTTTGGCCTGGTGAGGAGCATTGAGGCCCGAATAGTACATCCCACCATTTTACGCATGTACCACCTTCGTCGTCGAATACTCGAATGGCCCAGCATCCGCCATCACCTTGGCACCATTTGGCAAAAACTGGCTTGGCGTCATTTGTTTTTCCCAATCAAAATCGCCGTTTTCCTTGTTGCGGCGGCGGTATTCAGCGGGGGTACAAGAGCGGTATTTTCTGAAAAGCCGGTTGAAATTGGCGGAGTTGTTGAAGCCAGAACGGTAGGATATCTGGCTAATGTTTTCATCCGTGTTAAGCAGCAGCTTGCAGACGTTGCCGAGGCGTACGTCAATGAGGAATTCCGTGAAGTTTTTATTGGTGTATTTTTGGAAAAAATGGCTGAACGTGGAACTGCTCATGTTGACCAAGGCCGCCAAATCTCCGATTTTTAAGTCAGGGTCATGGAAGTTTTTCAGGATGTAGCCGTATGCAATCTGGATGCGGTTACTGTCTGATCGGAGCGCCTGTGGGGTAAATCCTTCGCTCGCCAAAAAGGTCATTTCCGTTGTTTGCGAAAGCAAGTCCAGCAATTGCAAAAAACCGATGACGCTTGTAAACCCTTGGTCCTCCGTCAGTGCTACCATTTTTGACTTTGCCGCCTCGAAGGTTTTTCCATGAAATTTTATTCCCCGTGAGGCGTCTTGTAGCAGTTTCCTGATTTTGTAAAAACGGTCTTTCTGCAACAATTTTGAGCTGAACAAATCCATCCCGAACTGGATGGTGATGACACGGTAAGGCTGCCCACTGTGCAACAATGCCTCATCACCGTCCCATTTGTGGTAAAGGTTGGAACCAAGCAACACTAAGTCATTGTCGAAGTAATGCTCTGTGGAATCGCCCACGATACGCTCACCAGAGATGCCCGAGACGAGGTTCAGCTCAAACTCCGGATGATTATGTATTGGGTAGTTGAAGCCGTTGTTGAACGAGTTCAGGACGACGAACACATCGGGTTCCTGTAGGGGGGTGATTTCTCGATAAATGTGCATGTTGAAATATTGTTTTGCCGAGTTTTTAAGTTGCCAAACCATTATTCACAATAGTACCATGATTTTGCAGAAAAGTATCATTTGCGGTTTGTGTAAATTTGGAATTTTGCGAAATAGATAAAATGTAGCACCGATACCCATGTACAATGGTATCGGCGGAACAATCTACCATCTGCAAAATCAACCCGATGACAGGACAAAGACACACCCAACTTTTCAGCTGCTGCATTTTCTTTTTTCTGATTTTTTCCCAGGTGGTGCTTGCTCAACAAGCCCCCATTAAAATCACCGGAACCGTCACCTCCGCCGAGGACGGCCAGACGCTCATCGGCGTGAACATCCTCGAAAAAGGGACGGACAACGGCACCGTCACAGAAGTAGACGGGACTTACGCCCTCACAGCCGCATCAGATGCCGTGCTGGTTTTCTCGTACATCGGCTTTGAAAATCAGGAAATAGCCGTACAGGGCAGGTTAAAAATTGACGTATCCCTCGTCGAAGGCGCCAAGCTGCTGAGCCAAGTTGTGGTGACGGGTTACAAGCGTGAAATCAAGTCCGACGTGGCAACCTCTATTTCCTCCGTAAAATCAAAGGACATCGAAAAGCTCGTCGTGAACGGCTTGGACCAAGCGCTGCAAGGTCAGGCGGCGGGTGTGCAGGTGACGCAGACCACGGGCGCTCCCGGTGACGACATCGCCGTGCGCATCCGGGGAGCTGGGACGATAGGCAACAACAACCCGCTTTTCGTGATTGACGGGGTGCCGACGACGGGCAACATCAACATGTTTTCCACCAACGACATCGAATCCATCGAAGTGCTGAAAGATGGTGCTTCGGCTGCGATTTACGGCGCACAGGCGGCCAACGGCGTCATCCTCATCACCACCAAAAAGGGCAAAGCGGGCAAGGCTCGCTTCACTTTTGACGCCTCCACGGGCATACAGGAAGCCAACCGTTTACCCAAACTCCTGAACGCCGAAGACTACCTGACTATTCGCAACGAGGCCATCACAAACGCAAACGCCCTGCGGGACACCATCCGCTGGATTGAACTGTACGACACCGCCATTTTGGACACGCTGGCCGATACCGATTGGCTGGGAAAAGTGTTCAGCAATGCGCCCATCCAGCGCTACGCCCTGAGTGCAACGGGCGGCAGCGAGGGCGGCAATTTTTATATTTTGGGAGAATACCAGAACCAGGACGGCGTCTTCCGTGGCCAGGGTTTCAAAAAATACTCACTCCGCTTCAACGGCGAAGCCGGAAGCAAGCGATTCAAAATCGGTAACAATCTGTCCTTTTCCGCTACCGACCGCAAAGTCATCAACTCTTCCGGCGACGGCTTCGGTGGCGGCAACGAACTGAACGCCATCCGCTACGCCCTCATCGCAGCGCCCGTCGTGCCTGTGTACAACGCCGACGGCTCCTACGTCAAAGTCACGTCCGAACTCGGCGACCCCACGCTTTTCGGCGATGGCAACGCCAACCCATTGGCACTGATTGACGCCACCGATTGGACGATAAAACGCTACCGAATTTTTGGGAACGTGTTTGCGGAGCTGAAACCAATCGAAAGCCTGCGGCTACGCACCACGCTCGGTGCCGACCTGTTGTTTGAAAACGGCAAGCTGTTCAAAGAGCGGCTATCCCAAGCCATTTACGACCCAACCTCGTTGTCGGAAAGCCGGGTTTTCGACCAAAATTTGGTTTGGAACAACACGGCAGATTTTGACCAGACCTTCGGCAAAATGAAGGTGTCGGCGCTGGTGGGCATGGAAGCGATTGTCAACAAAACCAACTACCTCGCTGCTTCTGCCAACAATTTTTCCCGCACCGACCCACTGTTTCGCTACATTAATAATAGTGTGCCCGCCGACATCAAAAACCTCGGCGCATCGGGCATCGAAACGGAGTGGGCGCTGCTGTCCTATTTTGCGCAGGGCGGCATCAGCTACGCCAGCCGCTACGTCGTCAATGCGTCCGTGCGGCGGGACGGCTCTTCCCGCTTCGGCGACGGCAACCGTTGGGGCGTTTTCCCCTCGGTTTCAGCGGCATGGAACGTGTCGAACGAGCGGTTTTTTGAAAACATCCCCGTCATTTCCACGCTGAAATTGCGAGCGAGCTGGGGCAAGTTGGGCAACCAAGAAATCGGCGTTTACCCGTACAGTTCGCTCGTGGAAACGGGACGGCGGGTCTATGATTTTGGCGACCAAAGCGTCACCGGTGCAAGGCTCGTGGAGGCTGGCAACAGCAATATCCGCTGGGAAACGACTACCCAAACCGACTTTGGCATCGAACTGGGATTTCTGAAAGACCGACTCTCCATTGTGGCGGATTATTACAAAAAACTCACGTCGGACGTGCTGGTGAGGGTGCCAATTCCGCAGGCAGGCGGCTCGCAAAACCCGCCTTACGTGAACGCCGGGGAGGTAGAAAACAAGGGCTTGGAGCTGTCCGTTTCCCTTCGGGGCGGCAAAAAACTCAATACAGCATCGGTGCAAACATCGCCACGGTACACAATGAGGTGGTGTCCCTCGCCGACAGCGAACCCATCACGGGCGGCTTCGGCCTCTCCGACGGGGCGATTACAAAAACGGAGGTCGGTTACCCCATCGGCTCGTTTTTCCTTTGGAAAATGGACGGCATTTTTCAAACGCAGGAGGAAATTGAAGCCAGCCCGTTTCAGACGGACGACACCCGTCCCGGCGACGTAAAATTCGCCGACCTGAACGGCGACAACGTGATTGACGACAAGGACCGGGCGCACCTCGGCAACCCGTTCCCAGAAGTGATGTTTGGCTTGAATGCCAGCATTTCCTATAAAAACTTCGACCTGTCGGCGCTGGCGCAAGGTGTTCGGGGCAACGACGTTTATTTCCTTTTCGGCAATTTTGCCTACGAGGTGCAGGCACGGGGCTTCAATTCCTACAACGGCATCCTCGACCGCTGGACGCCCACGAACACGGACACCGACATCCCGAAAGTGAGCCTTGACGACCGTAACGGCAACCGCCGCATCTCCACCCGCTGGCTGGAGGATGGTTCATACTTGCGCATCCGAAACATCACGCTGGGCTACAATTTCAAGGATTTGGTGAAAACCGAGGCCATCGGAAACCTGCGCCTGTACCTCACCGTGCAGAACGCTTTCACCTTCACGAAATACCCAGGCCTCGACCCTGAAATCCAGGCGAACACGAACGACACGAGGGGCATTGGCATTTCCTCCGACTTGGCGGTTGGGATTGACTGGGGGACGGTGCCTGCGCCGAGGACTTGGATTGGGGGTGCGGGTGGAGTTTTGATTACTTTGGTGATTTTTTGATGGAAATTGATATTTTTGCATCAAAATAGTGAAATTAAGCGTTAAGGCGCAGGTATTTCATTGTTTACTTCAACTAAAATTAAACTAAGATGCAAAACGACTTTTATGCTGAATCAATGCCTTATGAGCATTTTATCAGGAATGCTCATGGTTTAGTCGAAATATGAGAAATGGCGCTGACCAATGTTTCATGAGAAATTTAATGTGGGCGGAAGTTGGTAGTCCGAATGTAAAACATTTGGGCAGTTTCGAAAAACAATTAGCTCCAGTCAAGAAATACATGGACAAGGCACTCGACAAATACCTAAAACTGAAACTAACTGCGGAGGAAAAGGCGCAGTTTTTTCAATTAAAAGAGCAATTGATTACTGCGAATTCTACCACCGTCTTAAATTTGATAGTTGAAAAAGGATTGAATCTGACACAACGATTTCGAGGAGTTTAGAAATACTTAGTATTACGAATACTTGCAGTGCCTAGGTATCTTTTTTGAAAAAATGAATCGCTTCAAGGATTACGGAGGAACAGAAAAAGAAGAGCACTTGGCGTAGCATGGTCAATAATATTGATAATGAACTTTTTAAAAAGATTATTCAGTTCAAAAAAGGAAACTCAACCAAACGCAGTCAATCAAGAAATCAGGTTGCAAGAAGATAGTTATTACCCTAATCCTAGGATAGTAAAAGAAAGCGAAATTGAGAAGTTTATTCGTGATTCTACTTCACAAGAAGTTGAAAAATGGTTTAACCACTACAAGGCAAAAGGTCATTATTTCTTTGATTCAATTTATTATTCTGTACAAAATAAGATAGCCGAAAGGGATGATGAATACTATCTGAGCATGTTAAAAGAAATGGATGCGGAAGAAGTCAAAGAATTTATGAAAGTTGAAAAAGAAGAAGGGACATATTTCTCAGAGAAGGTTTATGACTTTGCGATGAGGAGAATGAACCAAGACAAAAATCTGGAATACATTGACCAAATTGAAAAAATGACTCCAGAAGCAACTCTCATGTGGTTTCTTAAGCAAGTTGATAAAAATGGATTTGATTATTTGGATTTAGACATTGAGCAAAAAGCGCACGAAAAAATATTTTCCATTTTTATTAGAGGAAGTATTTCTAAACAATACCGAAAAAAGTTGTTTGAGTATGTATTTTATTCCACTTCCAAATGGTCAAGAAATCGTGAGGAGTGATTTATATTCTTCCGTAATTCAAGAATTAGAAAATGTAAACAATGAAGAAGTAAAAGCTTGGTGATTATCGTCGACTTGTTACAGAGTTAAAAAAATTATGAAATGGCAAAAAAATCAGCCATCCATGACCACCGTCTTAAAAGTCAACATCAGCGACATAAGTCCCCAATTCTTTCAGGATTTGAAGGACAAGTTTGGCAAATCAGCCCTGGTTGAAATCCGGGTTGAGGAGCAAAAACATGGGGAAGGCTTGCTTTCGGATGAACAGTTTTGGGCAATCATTGAGATGTTTGATTGGTCAAAGAAAAACCGCACGGACATCATCGCACCTGCCGTGGTGGCACTCTCGAAAATGCCAATGTCCAGCATCTATTTGTTCCAGGACAAGTTGTCTGAAAAACTCTACCAATTGGACACGAGGGCACATGCTGACGGTTATTTGAGCAAGCAAGACGACGACTATCTTTCCGTGGACGATTTTCTATACGTCAGGTGTGCGGTCGTGGCGGAGGGGAAAGCGTACTACGAACAAATATTGAACAACCCTTCCGAAATTCCTGTGGATATTGATTTTGAGCACCTGCTCAGTCTCGCTGATGAAGCCTATAAGCTAAAAACAGGCAAGGAGTTTAATTACTTTCCCATCTTCAATTACGAAACCCATAGCAACGCCGAAGGCTGGAAAGCATGATGTATGGCACACAAGAATTCCTACAAAAACGAAGAACTGCATCACCTTTACGAGATAATTGACAGGGTGGACGACGATGTTTTCAAGTACGGCATCAGTTGCAAACCCATTGGCAAGAACGGCACGTCCAGCCGGATGCGGGAACAGGTCAACCATTTGAACAGGATTGATAAATGGCTTCGGTTTTTTGCGAGAATCCTGCTCCGCAACATTCCCGGTAAAATGGAAGCAAGGCGCATCGAGACAGAATACATTCGAGAATACGAAAGAAAACATGGCGAGAAACCGAGAGGTAATCCGGTTGATTGAATAAGCTAGTGGCGCTGCTGTTTTTTCACCAAAGTACCACCTTCTCACACCAAAGTACCATTTTCCCACCCTCACCTTTCCCACTTTTGCCACGGTCAAAAACCGTTTCACCGTTCGTCAAAATTTGGGAAAATGAAATCACCCTACCAACTTCTTTTCGTCGCCATTTTCGCCCTCGCCTCCTGTCAGGGCATCCTCGACAAAGACCCACTCGGCACGCTCGATGTCAACTCGTTTTTCAAAACTTCCGACGATGCGGTGCAAGCGGTCAATGCCGCCTACGAGCCGCTGCTGTTCAACAACCAGAACAACAATTTCTACTGGGTCTTTGGCGTGGTGGCTGGAGACGAGGCGATTGCAGGGGGAGACGGCTCCAGGGCGGGCATCGTCGAGTTGGACTTTTTGACGCACACGCCCCGTACCTCGGAGTTCAACGACTTCTGGAAATTGCAGTACAATGGCATCAACCAGTGCAACACCGTCCTCGAAAAAGTGCCGGGCATTGACATGGACGAGGCGCTGAAAAACCGCATCCTCGGCGAGGCATATTTCCTGAGGGCGTACTACTATTTCCTGCTGACACAAGTGTATGGCGACGTGCCGCTGATGCTCAAAGTCACCCCGCCCGACGAACTGAAGATTGCGAAAACGCCCAAGTCGGAAATCTATGCCCAAATCGTGGCGGACTGCGACCAAGCCGCTGCTTGGCTGCCCGCTCAACAGACGGGAAGCGACGTGGGCCGGGCGACTTCGGGCGCAGCTTATGCCCTTGCTGCCAAGACGTTTATTTATGAAAAAAACTGGAAAAAGGCGCTGGAATACATTGACAAGGTCAAGGCTTTGGGTGTATTTGCCCTTGTGCCGAATTACCTCGATAATTTCACAAAAGAAATACAGAACAACGCCGAATCCGTCTGGGAAATCCAGCACGCCAACCTCGAACTGAACGTCGGTAATTCCCTGAACCAGTGGTGGCGCTCGAAAAAAGTGGAGGGCTACGGTTTCGCCGAAGCGACGCAGGAGTTCGTGGATGCCTTCGAGCCGGACGACCCCCGTCGCAAGTTCACGGTTGCCAAAAACAACGAGGACTATTTCGGCTTTATCTATAAAAACTCCTATTCCTCCACCCATTTCAGTGTCAAAAAAATACTTGCAGGTGGACACCACCGTCACACAGGCTGCCGATGGAGACATTAACTACACCGCCATCCGCTACGCCGAAGTGTTGCTTGGGAAAGCCGAAGCCTTGGCGGAATTGGGAAGGTTAACGGATGCACAAGTGCCGCTGGAAGCAGTGCGGGCAAGGGCAAGGGCGCAGTCAGACAGCATTGCCACTGCCTTGCCGATGATTGTCACGACGGATAAAGCCGAGATGATTGAAGCCGTCCGCCACGAGCGGCAGGTGGAATTGGGGTTCGAGATGCACCGCTTTTTCGATTTGGTGCGCTGGGGCATTGCGAAGGAAAAATTGCCAGATTTTCAAGTGGGGAAACATGAGGTTTTTCCGATTCCGCAGACGGAGATAGATTTGAACCCGGCGCTGGAGCAGAATGGGGGGTATTGAGCGGCGTAGGCCCCTGACCCCTAAAGGGGAACCTAATCCATTTATTTCATGGGAACTTCCGACGAGTTTTAAGTTTGAATTTGAATTTCAAAAGTGTGATAGTTACCTCCGGCATTACCGTTTTAGGTTCCCCTTTAGGGGTCAGGGGCAGTCGAAGCAGACCTGAACGATTGAAAAAAAGAGAAAAATTCATGACAATTCACAAATACATCCTGCTGATTTTAGCAGCCACATTTTCCATTTGCTCCCAAGCCCAAGTCACCCAAATCACCATCCCTCGCATCGCCCAGATGCCCAACGAACCAGCGCCCTTCAACGTGCGGGACTGGCGGCAGGTAGCGATGAAATATGACTCCTTCGTTTACGATATTAATAAAACCGGACAATACCTGCCGTTTGTAACCTTGCAAACCAGCGGGTTAAACTACCCACAAAACCCGGCATTTGGGCTGCACACCTACGTCGGCACGAACAGCCCGAACGGCAAGGAAGCCATCAATATCTTGCCTTCATTGGTCGGGGCTACGCTCGTCGGGGCGGACAAATCCAATCAATACGGCCAAAACTGGGTGCTGATGAGCCAAGATTTTTTCAACAAAAACAACGGCGAATTCATCTACGGCAACAACCCCGGCAGCAGCAGTGGCGGCGACTGGTGGTACGACATCATGCCCAATATTTACTTCTACCAACTCTACGACCTCTATCCCACGCAGGCAGGTGGCGACGAGGATTTTCAGTTCACCACCGTTGCCGACCGCTTTGCGGAAGCCGTGCGGGCGATGGGCGGTAGCGATGCACCTTGGCAGCAGGCCGACATGAACCATCGGGCTTGGAGTTTCCTGCAAATGCAGCCCAACGACAATGGCGTAAAAGAACCGGAAGCGGCGGGCGCTTACGCTTGGGTCTTATACAACGCTTGGAAAGAAACGGGAAATCCCGAATACCTCAAAGCCGCGGAATGGAGCATGGAATTCCTGAATGGATTGACTTCCAATCCGTCCTACGAACTGCAATTGCCCTACGGTGTGTACATGGCAGCGAAGATGAACGCTGAAATCAACACTAATTATGACCTCGAAAAAATGGTCAATTGGACATTTGACAAAGGGCCGCTGCGGGGATGGGGTTCTATTGTCGGCACTTGGGGCGGCTTCGATGTGGACGGCGTGATAGGCGAGGCAAATGACGGCGGCAACGATTACGCCTTCCAAATGAACGGCTTACAGCAGGCGGCCACGCTGGCGCCGATGGTTCGATACGACAAACGCTTCGCAAAAGCGATCGGGAAATGGATGCTCAACCTCGCCAACGCCACTCGGCTTTTTTACCCCGGCTACCTGCCTAATTCTTTGCAGGACGCCTCGGCTTGGTCGAATGCGCACGACCCCGACCGGGTGATAGGCTATGAAGCCTTGCGGGAGGTCTGGCAGGGCAATTCGCCTTATTCCACAGGCGATGCCGTGAACGGCGGCTGGGCGGCGACAAATTTGGCGCTGTACGGCACATCTTCCATCGGTTATTTGGGTGCTATTTTGGAGAAAACAAACGACCCGAAAATCCTGAAGATTGATTTATTAAAAACCGACTTTTTTAAAGCCGCAGCATATCCGACATATTTATTCTTCAATCCATATTCCACTGCTAAAACCGTGGAATTTAATGCGGGAAACAATACCACCGATATTTATAATGCACTTTCCGAAACCTTTGTTCTACAAAATGTCAGCGGCCTAGTAAATATCACAATCCCCGCCAATGAAGCGGTTTTGTTGACTATTGCGCCAGCCAATGGAGTTATGAGTTTTGATAAAAACCGGATGCTGATAAATGGCGTTGTCGTGGATTATATGCAAACGGTAAATGCCTTTAAATATGCCCCAAGAATACAAGCTTTGGCAGCAGAGAAATATGAAGTGGAATTAAGCGACTCAATTAATATTTATGCAAAAGCATTTGACAAAGATTCCGGCGTTTTAAACTATAATTGGAGCGTAACGGGCGGCAATATTTCGGGCACAGGCCCCACCGTGAAATGGCACGCTCCCGCCACAACTGGCAATCAACAAATCACGCTCATCGTCACCGATGAAACGGGCAATGCCGACACCGCCGTGATTGACTTGAGTGTGGTGCTGGAAATCAACGTCGCCCCTGAAATATTAGATTTAGTTAAAAGCGTCCAATACACCAGTCCCGGCGTTGCGATTGACGTGACGGCCAACGTTTTTGACAGCAATGGCGACCCACTCACCTACACTTGGTCGAGCACTGGCGGCAGTATTTCCGGCAGCAGCAACATGGTGAATTGGACAGCGCCCGGCACGGAAGGCATTTACCAAATCACTGTGACCGTGCAAGACGACGGCGGTTTGTCCGCCACCAAAACGACCACTATTTTGGTGAAAAACTTTGCTCCAACCACTGGCGACATCATTGCTTGGTATCCGTTTTCTGGCAGCGGAAACGACATCAGCGGCAACCAGTTGCACGGCACGGTCTTCGGGGCGGTTTACGGAAACGATATTTTCGGGAATGCCGCAAGTGCCCTTTCCACCGACGGTTTCAATGATCGGGTGACGGTGGGAAACGACCCGTTGCTCAATGCTCAAAATGCCATCACGGTCAGCGGCTGGTTCAAGGCGGGCCAGTTGCCCGACAAAGAAATCTTCCTCCTCTCGCACGGCAGTTGGCAGAACCGCTGGAAAATCTCCATCACCCCCGAAAAGAAACTCCGCTGGACGGTGAACACGCTGAACGCTGTCGGCGACCTCGATGCCAATTTTAGCGTTCAGACCGATAGCTTTACCACCTGACCGCCACCTACGACGGCGCCTGGCAAACGATTTACATCAACGGCGAACTGAATAGCTACCGCCAACTGACGGGCAATATTCGCACGACCACCGTTCCATTCCTCATGGCGCAAATGTTGCCCGACAACACGGAATACAATTTTAAGGGCTTTCTGGACGAGGTGAAAATCTTCGACTATGCACTCACGCCAGATGCTGCTGCCGAGCTTTACCAGCAAAGCCTCACCGCAGTCGGGCATACTTCAAAACCATTGCAATCATTGGTGCTTTCGCCCAACCCGGCGGCTGATTTGCTGACTGTTTCCTTGCCTGAAACGATGATTGGAGACGGCATGATTTCCGTTTTTGACGTGAACGGGAAGCTCGTGAAAGCACAACTCACCACAGCCGCAGCGCACCTGCAATTGGCGATAGGCGATTTGCTGCCTGGCGTTTATGCCATGGTTTTTAAGACGGATGAAATGGTGGCGATGGGAAGGTTTGTGAAAGGTTGAACCGTCCCATTTAAATCTTCACCATAATACCACCATTCCACAGCAAAGTACCATTCCCCGCCCCGCCCAATGCGGAGCTTTGCGAAGCTGGTCAGTGACCGGTTGACGCTCCGTCACCCGGTCACTACCGACCAAATTTATCTAAAACACATTACATGAAAATGACTGTACAAACCCTCCCAATGCTGCTATGCTGTTGGTTGCTGGCCCTCACCGGCTTGCAGGCGCAGACCCCAGTGGCAAACTACACCTTCGCCGGGAACGCCAACGACCTTTCGGTCAGTGCGAACACGGCGGCGGTACACGGCGCTACTTTGGCGCCAGACCGTTTCGGCTGGGCGAACAACGCCTTCAACTTCGACGGAACGCAGAGCTATCTCGAAGCGCCCAACAATCCGGCGCTCAACTCCAACTACACAACGGTGGCTTTTTGGATAAAAGTCAATGCACTACCCGTGTCCGGTGAAGCCTACCCGCTGTCCTTCGGCGGCTGGCAGGAGCGCTGGAAAATCTCGCTGCCCACCCACGGCAAGCTGGTCTGGACGACCAACAACTCCTCCGGTATCTCCGACATGGACGCTGGCGGTGGCAACGAACTCGTGGCTGGCGTGTGGAAGCACGTCGTTTTTGTGCATGACGGCACGAACGACCTTATCTACATGGACGGTGTGCAGGTTGCCACAAAAGCAGTATCCGGCACCATGAACAGCACCACCAAACCGCTTGGCATCGGCTACAATGCGGTGGACGGTGGCAACTTTCTCGACGGCGTTTTGGACGAGGTGCAAGTTTACAACATGGCTTTGTCCGCAGGACAAATAGCTACTTTGTATGCAACACAAAACACAACCCCGACCGTAGCGTCAGGCTTGGTGGCATCCTATTTATTTACCAATAACACCCTCGACGCCACGGCCTTCGGCAATCATGCCACGGCAACGGATGTGACGGCACCACCGACCGCTTCGGCTTCGGCAACAGCGCATACTCCTTCAACGGCACATCTTCAAGCATCAAAGCGAGCAATTCGGCGCAACTGAATTCTGCCAACACGACCATCAGTTTTTGGGTGAAACCCAATTCATTTCCCGCCAGCGGCGAGGTTTTCCTGCTGTCGCACGGCGGCTGGCAGGAGCGCTGGAAGATTTCCCTGCCCTCGCACGGCAAGACCGTTTTCACCACCCACTCCGGTGGCGTTTGTTGCAGCGACATGGATTCCGGCACACCACTCACGCTGAACACCTGGACGAACGTGGTCATGACGCATGACGGAACGAACGACAAAATTTATTTCAACGGGGTGGAAGTGGCCACCAAACTGGTCGCAGGCGCACTCGATGCGGCGGTCTACCCACTTGGCATCGGCTACGACCCAATTGACAACGGCAGCTTTTTCGACGGGTCAATTGACGATGTGCAGATTGCCAACTTCGCCCTTTCCGGCCTGCAAGTGGCAGCGGCTTACGCTGCGCAAAACACGTTTCCCGGCACGGCAAGCACACTGGTAGCGAGCTACAGCCTGAACGGAAACGGCAACGACGATTCCCAATTTGCTAATCACGCCATCCTCGACGCAAGCGTGGTGGCCACTGCCAATCGACATGGCTGGGGTGGAAACGCCCTGCAAGGTGCAGCCACGGCAGCCAATTCTGCGGCACTGCAATCCGATTACACGACCATCAATTTTTGGGTAAAACCAGATGCCTTCCCCGCTTCCGGCGAGGTGTTCATTTTGTCGAATGGCGGTTGGCAGGAGCGCTGGAAAATCTCCTGCCCAACCACGGCAAGACCGTTTTCACCACACACTCGGGCGGCGCTTGCTGCTCCGACATGGACTCTGGAGTGCCGCTCTCCCTTGGTCAATGGACGATGGTCACGATGACACACGACGGCACGAGCGACAAAATCTATTTCGATGGAGTAGAGGTGGCCACCAAATTTGTCGGTGGCGCACTCGACAAAACCAAGTACCCGCTCGGCATCGGCTACGACCCGATTGACAACGGCGGCTATTTCGACGGCTCGCTTGACGACGTGCAGATTTACAACGTGGCATTGAGCGCTACGGAAATCGCTGCACTGTACGCTGCGCAAAACCCTATCCCGACCATCGGCGGCAACCTCGTGGCGGACTATCCGTTCAGCGGGAACGCCAAAGATGCGACGGCTTACCACAATGACGCCACGGTATCAGGTGCGCAACTTACGACCGACCGTTTTGGCAAAAACAACAAAGCCTACGCCTTCAACGGCACGAGCGACGAAGTCGAAGCGGCCAATTCACCGCAACAGAACTCGGCCAACACGACCATCAGTTTTTGGGTAAACGTGGCAGCACTGCCCGCCAGTGGCGAGGCGTACATCCTCTCGAACGGCGGCTGGCAGGAGCGCTGGAAAATCTCATTGCCCAGCCACGGCAAGACCGTTTTCACCACCCACTCCGCTGGAGCTTGTTGCAGCGACATGGATTCCGGTACACCGCTCGTAGTCGGCACTTGGACGATGGTCACGATGACGCACGACGGCACGAACGACAAAATCTATTTCAACGGAGTGGAGGTCGCCACCAAGCTGGTTGCTGGCGCACTCGATGCAACCGTCTATCCGCTTGGCATCGGCTTCGACCCGATTGACAACGCCAATTATTTCAATGGCTCATTGGACGAAGTGCAGATTTACAACGTGGCGCTGACTGCTGTGGAAATTGCTGCGCTTTATGTTTTGCAATCCACGCCTCCCGCGGTAACGGATTCGGAAGCACCTTCCGCACCGCTCAACCTTTCCGCTTCGGTGAGTTTCAACAACGTCAGCCTGAGTTGGCTGCCATCTTCCGACAACGTTGCGGTAACAGGTTACAACGTTTACCAAGACGGTGCGAAAGTGTTGACCACTGCGAATACTGATGCTTACTTGCAAACTTTGACCCCGCTGACTGAATTCGAGTTCAGCGTGACTGCTGTGGACGAAGCTGGCAACGAATCGCTGCCGACTTCCTTGTTGGCAACGACTGGCCCAGACCAAACGCCCGACACGACGCCGCCGACTGCCCCCGGCAACCTGGCTGCTACGACCGGCTCGGCTTCGGTGCTGCTGACTTGGGATGCTTCTACCGACGACGTGATTGTTGCTGGCTATGTGGTACTGGTGGATGGAATATTTTTCGACAGCATTCCCGGTACAGCGACCTCGGTTTTAGTTGGCGGTTTGGATGCTGAAACGGCTTACACTTTTGAAATATACGCCTTCGATTTGGCGGGCAACGAGTCCGCCATTTCCGAAATCACTGTTTCCACCGACGCCGAAATCAACACCGGCGAACCGGGCATGGTGGCTTGGTACAAATTTGACGGCAACGCCAACGACGCCACGGCTTACGCCAACCACGGCGCTATCGGCGGCAACCCGACTTTCGAGGCGGTGACGCACCCGAACGGGACGGGCATTCAGGCGATTAAGTTTGACGGAGCGCAGGATTCCGTACTGGCGCCCAATGCCGTGCAGCTAATTTCTGACTACACGACCGTTAGTTTTTGGATTCGCCCAGATGCCGTGACCACTGATGCGGAGGCTTATGTAATTGACTTCGGCCATTGGAGCGAGCGTTTCAAAATCTCCTTGCCACAGCACTTGAAAATCGTGTGGACGACCAACAGCCACAACGCCGTTTCCGACAACTTCATTCACGACATGGACTCGAAGGACGGCAACGAATTGATACTCAACAACTGGTGGTACGTGACGATGGTACACGACGGCGTAAACGACATCATCTACCTTGATGGCGTGGAAGTCAACAACCTGCCCGCCGAGGGTACGCTGAACAGCACCAGCTTCCCGCTCGGCATGGGCAACAATCCCATTGATGGCGGACAGTATTTCACGGGCGCATTGGATGAGGTGAAAATCTACAACAGGGCGCTGACGCCGGACGAAGTGGGCCTCCTGTTTTCCGCAGGCAGCATCACTGGCGTTGACGAACCGAGCAGCGAATTGGGCAGGATGGTACAAGCCGTTTACCCGAACCCATCCACTTCTGAGCTTTTGGTGAAACATGGTTTCGACAACACACAGCCGCTGCTGGTGCGGGTACTCGACGTTCAAGGTAGGCAAGTGGGTATGGTTCAGTTCGACAAAAACGAACTCCCCGCTGGTCAGTTTTCGATGAACGTCGGCGCTTACGCAACGGGTACTTACTTCCTCAATTTCGTGTTGGGGGGCAAAAACCTGGGTGCTGTGAAGTTTGACAAGCAATAAAGTTTGAGGTTGATAAGAGTTGATGAAGGTTTATAATGGTTGATAGGGGTGATGGGATGCCATCAACTTCTACAAGGCGTCCCTTGACGAGCATTATCAACCTCCTTGAATAAGGCAAAAAAGCCATCATGCCAAAAAGATTCAGCCAGAACCCAATCCTAAGCACGAAAGACATTCAGCCCAGCCAGCCCGGCTTGGTGGTGGAATGTGTGCTGAACCCAGGCGTATTTTCATTCCAAGGAAAAACCTGGCTGCTACTGCGGGTGGCGGAAAGGCCCGAACAAAAAGAAGGCAAGATTTCCTTCCCGGTAATGAATGCGGAAGGCGGTTATACCATCTTGGAATTTGATAAAACCGATCCGGATTTGGACTTGTCGGACGCAAGGATGGTGACTTACAAAAACACGACATACCTCTCCACCATCTCACATTTGCGACTGGTTTGCAGTGACAATGGCGTCCATTTTCACGAACCCAAAGACCACCAGCCGACCCGCATTTTCGGCAAAGGAAAATTGGAGACCTTTGGCATCGAGGATTGTCGGGTGAGTTTGATGGATGGGGTGTACCACCTGACCTACACGCAAGTCTCCGAAAGTGGCGTGGGCGTTGGGTTGATGCGCACCACTGACTGGCAAAGCTTTTCCCGGGAGGGCATGATTTTGCCGCCTCACAATAAAGATTGTGCGCTGTTTGAGGAAAAAATCGGTGGCAAATACTACTGCCTGCACCGCCCGTCCGGAGTTGATTTGGGCGGCAATTTTATCTGGATGGCCGCTTCCAATGACCTGTTGCACTGGGGAAAGCACCACTGCATCCTGCACACCCGACCGGGCATGTGGGACAGTGCAAGGGTGGGCGCAGGTGCTGCTCCAATCAAGACCGCCGAGGGTTGGCTCTCCATCTACCACGGCGCAGATGCCAACAATTGCTACTGCCTCGGCGCCATCCTGCTCGACCTGAAGAAGCCTTGGAAAGTGCTGGCCCGTTCCAACGAACCGCTGATGGAACCAACGGCGGCTTATGAGAAAACGGGCTTTTTTGGCAACGTCGTTTTTACAAACGGCCACTTGGTCAATGGCGACGAAATCACGATGTACTACGGCGCTTCGGACGAGGTAATTTGCGGGGCAAAGTTGTCCATTGAAAAGATTTTGGCAGACTTGAAAGTGAATAGTGATTCGTCGCCTAAGCACCAATCACTAATCACCAATCACTAATCACCACCATGTTGAACAATCTCACCACCGAAATCACCTTTTTCAAATCGCACCCGTTGGGCATGAGGATGCTGCTGCTGACCAACCTCATCTACGGGCTGGTCATCCCCATCATCGAGCTGTTCGTCGGGGCGTATATTATGCGCAATTCGAGCGACCTATCGCTGGTGGTCATCTTCCAATTGGCGGTGTACACGGGTATCCCGCTGACCTTCGCTATCAACGGCTGGTTGCTCAAAACCATGCCCATCGCCCGGTTGTATGCCTTCGGGATGCTGCTCTCCGGCATCTCGCTGACGGCCATGATGCTGCTTCCCGAACTGGACACGCTCGGCGTGTTCGTCGCTGGGCTTATCATGGGGCTGTCGTATGGTTTCTTTTGGGCAAACCGAGACTTCCTCGCCCTGAACACCACCAAGGACGGCAACCGCAATTATTACTACGGCATCGAGACATTTTTTTATACCGTCACGGGCATCTTCGTGCCGCTGGCGGCAGGCGCTTTTATTGGCGCAACAGATAAAAACGGCTGGTTTGGCGGCAACGTTAACGTGGCATACTATTGCCTGACCGCCTTCGTGTTTGCTTTGGCTGCGTTGGCGTCCGTGCTGGTTCATCGTGGCGAATTCCAGAACCCGAAACGTGCGCCATTCCTCTTTTTCAAGTTCGATAGGTTGTGGAACAAGATGCTGGCCCTCGCTTCGCTCAAGGGCGTGGCACAAGGATATATCGTCACCGCCCCGACGATGCTGGTGCTCACGCTCGTAGGAAAGGAAGGCTCGCTCGGGTTGATACAAGGCGTGGCGGCGGCGCTGTCGGCGGTGCTGCTGTACGTGCTTGGCAGGGTGTCGTTCCCCAAGCACCGGTTGATGATATACCTAATTGCCTGCTCGCTCTTCGTGCTTGGCGCATTGTTCAATGCCGGGCTTTATTCGGCACTTGGCGTCATCTTGTTCATGGTCTGTCTGTTGTTTGCCCGCCCGCTCTTGGATATGGCATATTTTCCAACGCAGTTAAAAGTGATTGACGTGGTGGCTGCCAAGGAAGATCGCAACGCTTTTGCCTATATTTTGAATCATGAATTTGGGCTGTATATTGGGCGCTTGTTCGGCTGCGGCTTGTTCATCGTGCTGGCCCGATATGTGAGCGATTATGTGGCGCTGCGATATGCGCTGCTGGTGATCGCCGTGGTGCATTTCATGGGCTGGTTTATGATGCGGAATATATTGCGGGAGCCGGAGATGAAAGCTGAAGTTTAGCTAAATAGTTTATGTCATTATTAGATGAAACATCTGCCTTGGTATCGAGAGAGCGGGTTATCGAACCCGCTGTTCCAAAACAAAATAAAAACTACGGAACCAGCGGGTTTGATAACCCGCTCTCTCAAAAAATCTGCCTAATTCACTCAAGATAGTTTTGAGTCAAAATCAAAATCATATCAGAATGCTTAAAAATATACCCTTTTTCCTCCTGTTCCTCCTCGGTTTTCTTTCTTGCAAAACCACTTCATTTATCCCAACGGGAAAAGCTGTCGAGCAGATTTCCGTGCACCGCATCGAGCAGATGCCCAACCTGCCAGAACCTTACCACCTGAAGGACTGGAAGCAGACCGCCTTGGATTTCGACGAATACGCCTTTGATTTTAACCAAAAAGGAAAGCACCTGCCGCTGATTTGGCTGGACTCCACCGGGCATAATTTCAAGCAAACCACCTTCGGCATTTACACGGCCATCGGCGACGTGCGGGAAGGCCCCACCGTCAACCGTGGACAGAACCACGAGGCGCTCGGCGCACAGGGCGCCATCCTCGGCGCAACGTTCATGGGCATTGACAAAAGCAAACAGGACGGGCGCAATTACGTGGGGATGCTCCGAAATTATTTCAACAAGGACAGCGGCTGGAATATCGTGCAGAATTTCACCAACGAAAGCGCCCATATCGGCGGTGGATACGGCAATGATTATTGGTATGATGTGTTTAATAATGTGCTGTTTTATGCCGTCGCCAATTATTATCCAAAGGAGCCGGGTTTTGAGGAAATACAGCGCATAATTGCGGAGCAGTTTTATAAATCGGACTCCATATTGGGCAATAATTACAGCTATTCTTTTTTCGATTTTAAAAATATGAAGCCCGGCAAAAGCCATATCCCGGCACAGGAGGATGTGGCTGCTGGTTATTCATTCATATTATATGCCGCCTATCAAAAGTTCGGGGATGAGAAATACCTGCGAGCCGCAAAAAACGCCCTCACCGTGCTGGTGGGGCAAAAGGAAAACCGCAATTATGAAATGTTCATGCCCTTCGGTGCTTACATGGCCGCCCGCATGAACGCTGAAACCGGGGCGAATTACGAGGTGCAAAAGTTCCTCAACTGGACGCTCGACGGCGATGCCGTGGGCCGTGAAGGCTGGGGCGTCATCGTCGGGAACTGGGGCGGCTACGACGTGAGCGGTATCACTGGCAGCACCACCCACAACGGCGGTTACGGCTTCTGCATGAACACCTTCGACCTCGCTTTGCCGCTCGCACCGATGCTGCGCTACGACCAGCGCTACGCCCGGTCGGTCGGGAAACTGCTACTGAATGCCGCCAATGCCGCACGCCTATTTTACCCCAACGAAATCCCCGACTCGTTGCAAGCACTACCCAAGCAAAAAGCCATCACCAAAAACGTCATCGCTTACGAGGGGCTTATCAAGGAATCCATTTACCCAGAATTCAAAGGCATCACGCCATTTGCGCAGGGAGACGGCCCACTTTGGGCACCCGGTATGCCGCAGGAGACCATGTTTTCGGTTTATGGCAGTGGGCATGTGGGCATCTTCGGGGCCATCATTGAGCCGACGAACGTGGAGCGGATTCTGCGCATTGACTGCGTGGCAACGGACATGTATTTGAAGCAAAAGGCTTATCCGACCTACCTTTTTTATAACCCATTTCCCGGCTCAAAAAATGTGACGACCGACGTGGGAAACAAGGTCGTTGATATTTACGACACCGTAAACCGCACCATGCTAATGACCAATGTGAAGGGCAAAGTGGACTTTGATATTACAGGGGACAGCGCCCGGTTGCTGGTGTACGTGCCTGCGGGAAGCAAGTTCAGCAAGTCCAATGGGAGGTTGCAGGCGGATGGAGTTGTGGTGGATTTCAAGTACGGCATTGATTAGGTTTGGCGGCGATTGCTTTGTCTTTCAGCAAATCCTCGGCAACTGCTCCCCGGGCAGCATGCCCACCACCCGCCGACCACCGATGCGGCTGCTCAAAACTACCTGGCCCGGATTGGTGGCTGCCACTTCACCGATGATGGCGGCGAATTTACCTTTTTCGTCTTTTCGTAAAACCTCGACAGTTGCATCTGCTATATCCGGGGAAACAATGGCGATGAAAATGCCCTCGTTGGCAACGTAGAGTGGGTCAAGCCCGAGCATCTCGCAGGCACCCTCAACCTGCTCGTTTACTGGTATTTGCGACTGATTCAGGTGCATGCCAAAGCCACTTTTTTAGCGATTTCATTGAGGGTGGTGGCCACGCCTCCCTCGTTGGGTCTCGAAGAAAATGGATGTCACTCCCAAATTTGTCGAGGAGCTTTTTACCAAAAATTCAGGTAAGTGCTGTCGCTGAACAGGTCCGTTTCAAACTCCAAACCCTGCCGAACAGACAGAATGGTGATGCCATGGGTAGCCACTTCCCCGCTGACGATGATTTTGTCGCCGGGCTGGATTCGGCTGGTGTGAATATTTGCCGAAGGATGCACCTTGCCAATTCCCGTCGTGTTGATGAAAACCTGGTCGCCCTTTCCCTTTTCCACCACCTTGGTATCGCCGGTCACGATTTTCACTCCGGACAGGTCAGCGGCATGTCGAATGCTGACGAGGAGTTCCCAAAAATCTGCCATGCTCAGACCTTCTTCCAAGATAAAACCAAGCGACAGGTATTGAGGAATAGCACCGCACATGGCCAAGTCGTTCACCGTGCCATGGACAGCCAAACTGCCGATATTTCCACCGGGAAAAAAATTGGCGACACCACGTAACTGTCCGTTGAGAATGCCACTTTGCCTGTGATGTCGAGCATAGCGCCATCGTGCTGCTCGTCCAAGTACTCGTTGCCAAACAGTTTGAACACCCCCGCCTCCAGCAATCGGTGCGTCAGCAAGCCGCCACTGCCATGCCCCAATGTGATGACATCGAAGTCGAGCTGCGGCATCGGGCAGTTGAGTTGTATGGACGGTTTTGTCATTTTATTTAGAACAATGGGAGGTTTTATTCAAAGTGAACTGAACGTGAATTCACAAATTAAACCTTAGGATTGTCAGGAGTGTAGCCGCAGAGCGGCTGTCATATTTGTAGCAAAATGTAAAAGATTCGTTCAGCACCAGCGGTGCGAAATATGATATTACGCACCGTTGGTGCTGAACGGTCCGTTTTTGGCCGCATCTACAAATATGACCGCCGCTCTGCGGCTTTGAATCCCCGAATTCACATTATCTACCGTTTTCCTCCAAGGACTGAGCATCTACCGATGTAATGGCCGCCATGTTTATGATATTTTCCACCTCGCCGCCTTTTGGGAGCATGTGGATGGGCTTGGCCAAGCCAACGATCAGTGGTCCGATGGAATGCGCACTGCTCATGTGCCGCACCAACCTCAAGCTGATGTTTGCAGCGTCCAAGTTGGGGAAAATCAGCAGGTTCGGGCGTCGTTTGATATTGGCAAACGGATAACTTTCGGCCAGAATATCGGGATTGAAAGCCACATCGGGTTGAACAGGCCCGTCAATCATCAGGTCGGGCCGTAGGATTCGCACCTTTTCCACCGCTTCCCGCACCTTGTCCGTTTCCGGGGAACGAACGGAACCGAAGTTTGAAAAGGAAAGCATCGCAATCCTCGGCTCAATTTTCATACGCTCCATTTCCTCAGCGGCGAGCAGGGTAATTTCGACCAGTTGATTGGCGTCTGGATTGATGTTCACGGCGGCATCTGCGAAGACGTATGTTTTTCGCTCGTGCTGGAGCAGGTACATGCCTGCCACCAGCTTGCCTACTTTTTTCGGGCCAATGATTTGCAGTGCAGGACGCAGCACGTCCACGTAGTTCACGGTGACGCCAGCCACCATGCCGTCTGCATGACCTTGCTGCACCATCATGGTGCCGAAATAGAGAAAGTTCCGCAAGTCATAGTCTGCTTGGCTCAGGGTGACGCCTTTTCGCTGTCGCAAACGGTAGTATTCCTTCACATAACTGTCCCAATGGGGCCAATTTTGCGGTTCGATGATTTCAATACCTTCTGCGCTGTGGCGAAGCTCCTCGAAATGCTGCAATAGTTCCGTTTTGCTTTTTGCCAAAAGAACGGGACGGGCATAGCCTTCCTGCACGATTTCGCTGGCGGCCCAAATAATTTTCGGGTGGTCGGCCTCTGGAAAGACGATGCGCTTGGGCGCTTTTTTTGCCAAAATGTAAATATTGCGCATGAATTCCCTCGACCAGTCCACCTTCTCCCGCAGGGATTCCCGGTAGGCTTCGATGTCAATTTGCTGGCGGGCCACGCCGCTGAGCATGGCAGCCTCGGCCACTGCGGAGGCGGTTGTAACAAGTACCCGGTAGTCGAACGGCTTGGGAATGATGTAATCTGGCCCAAAAGTCAGGCTCATGTCGTCGTAGGCCCGCTTCACGGAGTCGGGTACTTCCTCCTTCGCCAAACTGGCCAATGCCTTTGCGGCAGCCATTTTCATTTCTTCGTTGATGGTGGTCGCCTCCACGTCCAAGGCACCTCGGAAGATGTATGGGAACCCCAGCACATTGTTCACCTGGTTGGGGTAGTCGCTGCGGCCCGTGGCCATGATGGCATCCGGACGGGCGCCCCGTGCATCTGGATAGCTGATTTCCGGGTCAGGGTTTGCCATCGCAACAATGATGGGACGTGCTGCCATTTGTTGCAGCATTTCTGGCGTAAGCACTCCTTTGGCCGACATTCCACAGAAAACATCAGCACCTATCAAGGCATCGTCAAGGGTTCTTGCAGCCGTTTTTCTGAAAAACTTTTGCTTGTACTTGTTGCTGTCTTCATCCCCTCGCCCTTCCCAGAGGACGCCTTTCCGGTCAACCATCAGGATGTTTTCCAAATTGACACCCAATGTGATATAAAAATTGGCGCAAGCAATACCCGCAGCTCCCGCTCCACTTACGACCAACTTCACGCCCCCAATTTCTTTGTCAGCCAGTTCGAGGGCATTGAGCAGCGCTGCGCCGGAAATGATGGCCGTACCATGCTGGTCGTCATGGAAAACCGGGATGTCCAGCTCCCTTTTCAAGGTTTCTTCAATGTAAAAACATTCGGGCGCCTTGATGTCTTCCAAGTTGATGCCGCCGAATGTTGGGGAAATGTTCTTCACCGTGCGAATGACCTCATCGGGGTCTTCCGAGTTGATTTCGATGTCAAACACATCAATATCTGCGAACCGTTTGAACAGGATACCTTTGCCCTCCATGACCGGTTTGCCCGCAAGGGCGCCGATATTGCCGAGGCCCAGCACGGCAGTCCCGTTGCTCACCACAGCCACCAAGTTGCCCTTGGCGGTGTAACGTCGGGCGAGTGCAGGGTCCCTCGCAATCTCAAGGCAAGGCTCTGCCACACCAGGCGTGTAGGCAAGCGACAGGTCGCCCTGCGTGACGCATGGCTTGGTAGCCACGACTTCGATTTTGCCCCTTCGGGGAAATTCGTGGTAATACAATGCCGCTTTTCGCAGCCCTTCTTTTTTGCTATCTTCCTGATTCATAATCTTGTTATTAACGGGGTTTGGGAAAATGCAATGTTCGCCCAGCGGTGCGAAATTATATTTCGCGGGCTGCCGTTTGGCCAAATCTACAAATATTGCCGCCGCTCTGCGGCTTTGAATCCCCAAATTCATTTGTTTAAGGTTTCCTTTCAAGGGCCAAAGTCGAACTATGCGCAACCCTTGAGGATGATTTTTGACAGCTTGGTGGCGTATTTTTATCATCCTTTTTAGCGATAAAATCACACGGGTTCCGCTGCCCTCGCAAAATGGAAATACGCTGCGCAAGCGCCTTCCGACGACACCATCGGTGCGCCGAGCGGATGTTCTGGGGTGCATTTCGTTCCGAAATTTGGGCAGTCGAACGGTTTTTTCAAGCCCTTCATGATGGAGCCTGCTATGCACTCCTTGTTCTCCTCGACGGCCTGCAAATGAAGGTGAAACCTGCGCCGTGCGTCGAATTCCGCATAGCTTTCGTTGACTTCATAGCCGCTCATTGGGATAGTGCCGATGCCCCGCCAGTCCCGGTCGGCAACCTCGAAGACCTGCCCGATGGTTTGCTGCGCCAGCAAGTTGCCTTCCCGCTGCACGACCCGGGCGTACTGGTTTTCAAGGTTCGCCTCGCCTTTTTCCAGTTGCCGCACAGCCATCAAAATCCCTTGCAACAAATCCACTGGTTCAAAACCGGTGATGACGATGGGCACCTGGTATTTTTCCACTACTGGGAAATACTCCTCCGTGCCCATGATGGTGCAAACATGCCCTGCTGCCAGGAAGGCGTCAATCACGTTTTCCGGGTCGCCCAAAATAGCTTCCATCGCTGGCGGCACCAGTACGTGCGAGGCAAGGATGCTGTAATTTTTCACCCCCAGCATTTTTGCCTGCACCACGGAAAGCGCGTTGGCCGGGGCAGTCGTCTCGAAGCCGACGGCGAAGAAAACCACCTGCTTTTCGGGGTGCTCCTGCGCCAGTTTTACGGCTTCGAGCGGTGAGTAGAGGATGCGCACGTCGGCACCCTTCGCCTTGGCCTCCAGCAGGCTTTTTTTCGACCCCGGTACCCGCAGCATATCGCCGAAGGAGCAGAGGATAACCCCCTCATTTTCAGCGAGATAGATGGCTTCGTCAATGATGCCGAGCGGTGTCACGCAGACGGGACAGCCTGGGCCGTGAACCATCGTGATGAGCTTCGGCAGCAGGTCGAGGATGCCGTTTTTGACCAGACTGTGCGTCTGCCCACCACAGATTTCCATGATTGTCCACGGTCGAGTGGTGGTGCGGTGAAGCTCGTCCAGGTACTCGTGAACGACCTCGGCGTTGCGGTATTCGGTAAGGTATTTCATCGTTTTCCCGTTTTAGGGTTGGGTTGCTGCGTCTCCTCGCCCAAGTCCGCCAGCTCTCCTAACTGTTGGATGTACTCGAACGTTTTTTGCGCCTCCGCTTCGTCCACCACGCTGATGGCAACGCCGACGTGGACAAGCACGTAATCGCCGACTTGCGCCGTTGGCACCATCGAGAGGTTGACTTCCTTGTGGATGCCGCCAAAGGAGACTTTGCCGACCCTGAAGGTTTCATCCAACTGGGCGGTGATGGCAGTGATTTTTCCTGGAATGGCTAAGCACATGGTCGTGGTTTTGCCCCTGACCCCTAAAGGGGAACCTCCTCTACTACTGTGAAAACAGTTGTCAGTGATGGTTCCACTTCAGGTTTCAGGTTTGTTAAATTACGTAAGTTGCTGATAGCAGCGGCAGCGCCGCAAAATATTTGTAGCATATTAGTTGACCAGTAATCTCAGGTGCAGCGCACCGGAATATTTCGGTGCGCTGCACCTGAGAGAGATTTCTCAAAAGGTTCTACAAAGTTTTCGCAGCGCTGCTGCTTATCCGCAACTTGGATTAAATAAGCAACCGCCAACTGCCCGAATGAAATGCACTCGTCATTTGGCGATAATTCTTTGTGAAAAAACAGGTCGTATTTGCCGCCTAATTCATTGATTATCAAATCAATCAGCAGGGAATTTTGAAAAACGCCGCCGCTGAACGCCAGCCGCCGAACGCCGTGCCGGGCAGCCATTTCACCCACATATTTGGCGAGTGAAAGGTGGAAATCAAAAGCAATTTGGCACTTGTCAACACCAGCTCGAAGGTCGGCAACGACATTTTTTACGATGATCTTCGGGGTTAGACTTCCCAAGTTTTTAAAACTTGGGAAGTCTTTTGGAACCGCTTTCCTCGCCAGCGACTCCAATCGCATTGCAGCCTCGCCCTCAAAACTGGACTTCGACTGCAGGCCCAGTAGCGCCGCCACGCCATCGAAAAGGCGACCTACACTGGAGGTCAGCAGCCTGTCAGGATTTGCAAGCAGTTTTTGGTAAAACACCCATTCCATTTCGGAGAAATGCGGTCGCAACAGCGCCTCCGCCTCCGGCAAATCGTGGCACAGAGCCAGTGCCGACAGCCTCGGTTCCCTCGACATTTTATCGCCCAGCAGGTGGGGAAAGTATTCGAAATGCGATGCCCGTTCGAAGCCGCCGTTTTCAAAAAGGAAAAACTCGCCGCCCCAAATATTGCCGTCATCGCCCCAGCCCGTGCCGTCCCAGATGACGCCGAGCACGGGTTCTTCGCCCGCAAGTAGCTCATTTTCACCAAGAACGGCGGCGAAGTGGGCGATGTGGTGCTGCACTTCCAGCACCGGAACTCCCCATTTTTCAGCTAGCGAGCGGCCCGTTGCGGAGGAAAAATAACTGGGGTGTTTGTCCAAAATCACATGCCCCGGTTGGGCATCGAACAAGCGAAGGAAATGTTGAAGCGTTTTTTCAAAATTCTCTTGCGTGTCGAGGCTTTCGAGGTCGCCGAGGTACTGGCTGATGTAGGTGTTGCCCTTGTGCTGCAGTGAAAACGTGCTTTTCATGTCGGCGCCCATTGCCAGGTGCGTGCCTTGCCAGCCATCAAAGCTGTGGTGGATATGCGTCGGCGCAAAACCACGGGAGCGGCGCAGCACAATCCGCTGCTGGTTTTCGGGAGAGAACTGCACCACACTGTCGTCCTGTGGCAGGAGGATTTCCCGGTTGTTTGTCAAAAAACCATCCACGAAACCGCCCAAGTTTTCCAGGGCTTTTTCATCCTCAAAAAAAATAGGGGAGCCGCTCAAGTTGCCGCTCGTGGCAACGATGGGCTTGCCCCATTCCGACAAAATCAGCTCGAACAACGGGGTGTACGGCTGCATCGCCCCGATGCGGTCGAGGTGCGGCGCAACCTCTCCCACAGCAATGCCGCTAGCTGGTCGCTCCCGCAGTTGGAACAGCACGATGGGGCTTTCGATGCTCGAAAATTCGGTGGCCGCTGCGTCGCTGACAAGCGCATCTTTTTTCAACATTTCGAGGTTCGGGTACATCAAAGCGAAGGGCTTTGTGGGGCGGTTTTTTCGCTGGCGCAATGTGGCTACCGCAGCCGGATTCGTGGCGTCGCAGATGAGCAAGTAGCCGCCAATGCCCTTCACGGCTACTATTTTGCCATCGGCTAATGCATTGATTGTCAGTGTGATGCAGTCTTGAGCGGTTAAGTTAGGAGGCAACTTCAAGTTGCCTCCTAACTTGGACTGCCAGCCCAACTCCACTGCACAATGGGGGTAAGCAAGAGGTTGGCGCTGCCCGTTTTTTGGCTATCAATAATTTGAAAATCAGTGAATTGAGCGGTTTTGACGTGTTGCATCGAGTGCTTCAAAACCCTGGCCCGCACTGGCCTTTCAGCGATAAGTTTTTGGTGAAAAAAATGAGCGAGACCTTCTTCAGCGTTGAAAAAAACATGCACTCCATCCATCCCGTTGCTCACCGTTCCAGCGATGCCGAGCGATTTCGCCAGTCGGTACACGAAAGGGCGAAATCCAACGCCTTGGACTTGGCCTTCAATATGGAGGTGAAAAGTGTGCATTTTGCTATTTAAAAAAGACTCGGTTAAGGGGCGAGTCTGGTATTTCTTTGCTTTTTCAGCCAAGCGTACCACTCGTCCATGCCTGCCCCAGTCGTCGCCGAAAGCTCGATAAACTCGGTGATATGGCTCACCCGTTTGGCATATTCCTTCACTTTTTCCACGCTGAAATTCACGTAGGGCAGCAGGTCAATTTTGTTGATGATGCAAAGCTGCGAGGAGTGGAACATATCGGGGTACTTGAGCGGCTTGTCGTCGCCCTCGGTCACGCTGATGATGACCACCCGTGCGCCCTCGCCGAGGTCGAACATGGCGGGGCAAACGAGGTTGCCCACGTTTTCGATGAAAAGCAGCGAGCCGTCGGTCGGTTTTAGTTGCCGCATCGCCTCGTTGACCATGTCGGCTTCGAGGTGGCAGCCCTTGCCGGTGTTGATTTGCACGACCTCAGCGCCCGTGGCGGCGATGCGGTCGGCATCGTTGCTGGTTTGCTGGTCACCTTCAATGACGAAGCAGGGGATTTCGCCTTTGAGGTCGGCGAGGGTGCGCTCCAGCAGCGCCGTTTTGCCGCTGCCCGGCGAGCTGACGAGGTTCAGGGCGAGGATGTTTTTTGCCTCAAAAAAACCCTTATTGCGCTCGGCCAGTAGGTTGTTTTTACCCAGAATGTCCTGCTCGATTTGCAGCACCGTCTTGCCCGGTGCCTGATTCATCGCAGCCGCATGGACATGGTGGTGGTCATGGTCGTGGTGACCTAAAGGTGACACCGCTCCAAGCGGTGTCACCTTTCCAAAATTAACTTTTTTCAGGTCTATTTTCCTGATGGTTACTGCACCGTCGGGTTGGCCGCATCCGCAAATTCCGCACATGATGAGGTGGTTGAAGAGGTTGAAGTGGTTGAAGTGGTTGAAGAGGTTGAAGTGGTTGAATTAGGTGAGGCTCCACCCAATTCACACAATTCAACCTCTTCAACCAATTTAACCAATTCATCCAGTTTACGAAACCGTCAAAGCTTTGACGCTCAGTTCTTTTCCTTTAATTATTTCGCTAAAATATGAGCCGCAACCGGGACAGGGGTCGTACAGAGCTTGCATTTCGAACGTTGTGTCACACTCGCTGCACCGTGCCTGCCCGCTGATACGATTGACATGGCGCTCGGCATTTTCCAGCACAGTCTGGCTCACGCCAACTTCCCAAGCGAAGTCGAGTGCCGAAAACTCGATGCCCGCCAGTTCGCCGATTTCCAGTTCGATGGACTCGACCCGCTGGGCACCTGCCTTTTGCACTTCTGCTTCGGCTATTTCAACGATGCTGGCGATGATGGAAAGTTCGTGCATTTGCGCTTATTTCACAAAAACCCGCTTGCTCTTGCGGTGCAATATTATCGCCGTCAAAATCACCGCACCTGCAATCGGCAAACCATGTTCAAGTGTACCGAAATAGTGCATCAGCGAATGGGCGTCGAAAATACCGTGGCCTTCATGTGCGGAGGCAACAAAGGGCAGGAGTGCCGGGAAAAATAGGAGCCATTTTTTCATGTTGTCAATTATTTTTGGTGAAAAAATACTTGGACGAAGATAAAAGAAGCGAGCATTTGTCAAAGATGATATTTATCAAGCCAAGTAAGTGACAAACCTCATCAGACGAACCAATTATACACGGCTACATTCGCACATGTTTCCGAAAGGAAAATTCAGCCATTTTTTCACCTACCAAATCGTGCTGACATGACGACATCGCCAACCCGCCGTCCCACCTACTACGAAGAAATCCGTCAAAAAGGCTATTCCCGCAGGGACTTCATGAAGTTCTGCTCCATTATTGGGGCTTACCTCGGATTGGAGGCGAGCGGTGTGGCTCAGGTCGCCAATGCGCTGCAAAAGACCAGCCGAGTGCCCGTCATTTGGCTGCACTTTCAGGAGTGTACCTGTTGCAGCGAGAGCTTCATCCGCTCTTCGCACCCCATCGTGGCGGACATTCTTTTGGACAAAATCTCGCTTGACTACACCGAAACGCTCATGGCTGCCAGCGGCCACCAAGCCGAAGCTGCCAAGGCAAAAACCATGAAGGATTACCACGGCGAGTACATCCTCTGCGTGGAAGGCTCCGTGCCAACCAAAGACGACGGCGTGTACTGCTGCATCGGTGGTAAGTCGGCGATGCAAGTGCTGGAAGAGGCCGCCGAGGGTGCCAAGGCCATCATCGCATGGGGCAGTTGCGCCTGCAACGGCTGCGTGCAAGCCGCCCACCCGAACCCGACCACGGCAACGCCTATCCATAAATTGGTACACGGCAAGCCCCTCATCAAAGTGCCGGGCTGCCCACCCATTGGCGAGGTCATGGCGGGCGTCATCATCCACATGATTACGTTTGGCAGGCTGCCCGAACTCGACCGGGTCGGTCGCCCGAAAGCCTTCTACTCCAAGCGGGTACACGACACTTGCTACCGCCGTCCGTTCTACGACGCTGGCCTTTTTGTCGAGACCTTCGATGACGAGAACGCCCAGAAGGGCTACTGCCTCTACAAAGTCGGCTGCAAAGGCCCGATGACATACAACGCCTGTGGCGTGATGAAGTGGAACAACGGCACGAGCTACCCCATCCAGTCCGGCCACGGTTGCTTCGGTTGCAGCGAAGAGAACTCCTGAGTCAACGGCCCGATTTACCGACAAATGGCCAACTTCCCCGGCTTCGGCATCGAGAGCAATGCCGACGACGTCGGCAAAGTGGCTGCTGGAGTAACGGCTGTGGGCATCGCCGCACACGCCATTGCCACCAATTTGCGCAAGAAAAAACTCATCAGCAATTTAATAGAAGAAGGAAAGGACGCTGAGAAGGAACTAGTGAGGTTATCGAGTTTTGGGTTTTGGGTTTCAGGGGAGCACCGTGAAACCCAAAACCTGAAACCTAAAACTTAATCTTTCATCATGGGACAACGCATCGTAGTGGACCCCGTCACCCGTATTGAGGGCCACCTTCGCATCGAGGCCGAAATCAACAACGGCAAAATCACGGACGCATACAGCGCAGGCACGATGGTGCGGCTGCTGGAGGAAATCCTAAAAGGGCGTGACCCACGGGACGCTTGGGCGTTTGTGGGTCGGGTCTGCGGCGTTTGCACTTCGGTACACTCGCTGGCCTCTTGCCGGGCGGTGGAAGATGCCATCGGCGTCACCATCCCACCCAATGCGGAATTGGTGCGCAACATCATGTTTTGCACCCAATACCTGCACGACCACGTGGTGCATTTCTACCACCTCCATGCCCTCGACTGGGTGGACATCGTCTCTTCATTGAAGGCTGACCCAAAGAAAACATCTGAAATTGCGCAGAGCATTTCCAACTATCCGAAAAGCTCGCCGGGCTATTTTTCCGATTTGCAAAAACGGCTGACGAAGTTCGTCGAGAGCGGGCAGTTGGGCATTTTCGCCAACGGCTACTGGGGGCACCCGGCATACAAACTGCCCCCGGAGGTGAACCTGATTGGCGTGGCGCACTACCTCGAAGCGCTGGAATGGCAGAAGGAGGTGGTGAAAATCCACGCCATTTTCGGGGGAAAGAACCCGCACCCAAACTACCTCGTGGGCGGCATGGCCTGTGCCATCGGCTTGGACGACGTGAGCGGCATCAATGCCGAGCGATTGGCCTACGTGCACCAGCTTTTGCAGGATGCGAAGGAATTCGTCGAGCAGGTGTACATCCCCGACCTGCTGGCAGTTGCGCCGTACTACCTTGATTGGGGCGCTATCGGCGGCGGCTTGGGCAGCTTCATGAGCTACGGCGATTTGCCGACCAACGGCTTCGCCGACAAGTCGAGCTTCAAGTTCCCGGCAGGCGTGATTTTGAACAAAGACATCTCGAATGTGATGGAAGTGGACGTGCGGGACGACAGCGAGGTGCAGGAGTTCATCCACCGCTCGTGGTACGATTACGAGGGCGGCGACGACAAAGTGGGATTGCACCCGTGGAAGGGTGAATCGAAAATCAACTACACCGGCCCGAAACCGCCTTACGAATATTTGAACGTGGAGGAAAAATACAGCTTCCTGAAAACACCACGCTGGAAGGGCAACGCCGTCGAGGTAGGCCCGCTGGCGAGGGTGCTCATCGGCTACGCCCGTGGTCGGGAGGACTTCAAGGAAGTGGTGGACAGCACTTTGGCGAAGCTGAAAGTACCAGTAACGGCGCTGTTCTCAACGCTGGGCCGCACGGCAGCCCGTGGTTTGGAAAGCATCCTCGTGGCGCAATGGGGCTTGGAGTTTTACGACCAACTCATCAACAACCTGAAAAACGGCGATACCCGCATGGCCAATATGGAGAAATTCAACCCGGCCAAATGGGAGAAAACCTGCCAAGGCGTTGGCTACTCCGAAGCGCCGAGGGGCGCACTGGCCCACTGGATTGTCATCGAAAACGAGAAAATCAAGAACTACCAGCTCGTGGTGCCGACCACTTGGAACGCATCGCCACGTGACCCCAACGGCAAGATGTCCGCCTACGAGGCCGCCCTGATGGACACGCCCGTACATGACCCGGAACAGCCGTTGGAAATCCTGCGCACCATCCACTCGTTTGACCCGTGCATGGCTTGTTCGGTGCATGTGTACGACGAGGAAGGGAAGCATATCAGTCGAATCAAGGTAGTCTGAGAACCTACAAACCATCAGATTATGCAAGCAGCATCACACAAACTCCGCCGTGTTTTCGTATGGGAATTGCCCGTGCGGTTTTACCATTGGTTGAACGCACTCGTCATTGTGGCGCTCTGCGTCACGGGCTATTTGATTGGCAATCCGCCCGCCATTATGTCTAATGTGGAAGCGTCTGACCGCTACTTGTTCGGCTGGATTCGGTTCATCCACTTCGTGGCGGCGTACCTTTTTTTCTTCAACTTCCTGTTTCGGTTGTACTGGGGTTTTGTGGGCAACAAGTATGCGAATTGGCACAATTTCATCCCTACCAATCGCAAGTATTGGCAAGAGATGTGGCAGGTCATCAAGATTGATATTTTCCTGCAAAAAGAAAAAGAGCACCTCTCCGTTGGGCATAATTCGCTGGCGGGATTCATCTATTTCCTTACTTTTCTGGCGTTCCTGCTGCAATGCGTCACGGGCTTCGGGTTGTACGCTTCCATGAGCGACTGGTGGTTTGCCGACCTGTTCGTTTGGGTAACCGTGATTTTTGGCGACGACTTTGCGCTGCGCAACTGGCACCATGCCGCCATGTGGTTTTTTATCGTGTTTGCGATGATTCACGTCTACCTCGTTTTTTACCACGACTACGTGGAAGGCCGGGGCGAGATTTCCTCGATGGGCGGCGGCTGGAAGTTTATCGAAGAGGAAGCCTTTGAGAAAGAACAAACAAGCAGCAAATCTTGAAAAAAATACTCCTCCTCGGCATCGGCAACTACCTCATGGGCGACGAAGGTGTCGGTGTCCATTTTGCACAACGTCTTGAAAATGAGCTGCTTCCGCCCGGCGTGGACGTGCTTGACGGCGGCACGGGCGGCTTTCATTTGAGCCATTTTTTTGAGGATTACCCTACCGTTGTTTTGATTGATGCCACGCTCGATGGCCAACCACCCGGCACGATTCGCCTACTGGAACCTCGCTTTTCCAAGGACTTTCCCAAGGCCATGAGCACGCACGACATCGGCATGAAGGACGTCATCGAAGCGATGTTGTTCATGGGCAAGTTGCCCAAAATTTACCTCTTCGCCGTTTCCATTGAAACGCTTCAACAACAGCAAATCACGTTGTCGGAAAAGATTGAAGCGATGCTTCCCGAATTGAAACGTCAAGTTTTTGAGCTGCTGCATTCCCTTTTGAATGCTTGACTGATGGGCAGAACTCCGAATTTAATTTTGCACTTAATCAGCTAACAATGATGACAATTGTCATCATTCTCCTGCCTACTTCTCCTGACTTTTGGGTGTCATCAAACCACTCAACATGCGACCTATCCATCTTGCCCGCACACAATTATTGAACGCCATCTGGGCAATGCACGATGTAAAAGGCTATCTCGACAACGGCGATATCGCCCAATTGGCAACGTTGTTCAACACCTCCGCCGTGGAAATCGAGGGAGTCGTGTCGTTCTACCATTTCTTCCATCGCCAGCCTTCGGGCAAGCACACGATTTACCTGAACAACAGCATTGTGTCAGAACTGAACGGCTTCGAGGGGGGTGAAGCAGGCATTTGAAAAAGAAACTGGTGCTACACTCGGAGGGACCGATGCCAGCGGTATGTTCGGGTTCTACGAAACATCCTGTATCGGTCTGAGTGACCAGGAACCTGCGGCGCTGATTGACTTTTGCCCCGTTACCGAGCTGACGCCACAGAAGGTGAAAACGGTCGTTGCGAAGCTGAAAACCGGATCACCCGCCATCTCCATTTGTGACGAGCCGAAGAACAATATCCGCTATACGCCCGGCGAAAACACGTTCATTTTAAAAGATTACGAGCCAGGTGCTGCCCTTCGAAACCTCAAGGAATTGGAACCTGTCGAGGTCATCAACAGCATCAAAGAAGCAGGATTGATGGGCATGGGCGGCGCATTTTTCCCAACGGGCATCAAATGGGAGACGTGTCGAAAGAGCGTGAGCAACCGCAAATTCGTGGTCTGCAACGCCGACGAGGGCGAGCCGGGCACCTTCAAGGACCGGGTGCTGCTGAACACCATGCCGGGCCTCGTCATTGAGGGAATGGCGCTCGGCGCATACTCCGTCGGTGCTTCGGAAGGCATCATCTACTTGCGGGCGGAGTACCGTTGGCTCAAAGAAAAAATCGAGCAAACACTGGAAGATTTTCGGGAAAAAGGTTGGCTCGGCGACCATATCCCGGCCAAGCAGCCCTTCTCGTTCGACATTCGGGTGCAGCTCGGCGCAGGCGCTTACGTCTGCGGCGAAGAAACGGCGCTGCTCAACTCCCTCGAAGGCAAACGGGGCGAACCCCGCACCCGACGCTACTTCCCGGTCGAGCGGGGCTACCTAGCCAAACCGACGCTAGTGAACAATGTGGAAACCTTTGCCACTGCCGCCCGCATCCTAGAATCGGGGGCGGAGAAAATGCGGAAACTCGGCACGAAGGACTCGCCCGGCACCAAGCTCATTTCCATCAGCGGCGACTGCGCCAAGCCGGGCATTTACGAAATCGAGTGGGGGATGCGGCTCGGCGACCTGCTGGCGCTTTGCGAAGCAAACGACCCGTACTACGTGCAGGTGAGCGGGCCGAGCGGCGTGGCAGTTTCGATGAAAGAACGCAATCGCCGCCTCTGCAAGGAAGACCTGCTCTGCGGCGGCTCGTTCATGGTTTTTGACAAAACCCGTGACCTGCTGCAAATCCTGCACAATTTCTCCAACTTCTTCAAACAAGAAAGCTGCGGCATTTGTACGCCGTGCCGGGCTGGCAATTTTATCCTCAACCGCAAACTGGAAAAGCTACAACTGGGGCTTGGTTCGCTGCGTGATTTGGTGGAACTCGAAGACTGGGGCGCCACCATCAAGCAAAACAGCCGCTGCGGCTTGGGGCAAATGTCGCCGAACTCCATTGTGGACGCCATCCACAAGTTCCCAGAATACTTCGACCAGCGAGTGGACAAGTCGGGCAGCCGCCTGAACATGGGCTTTGACATGGCGGCGGCGGTGAGAGAATACGAGGAAGCGGTGAAAGAATGATGAATGATGAATTTTCAAAACCAGAAGACCTAATGTCATGCAAAATCTAATAACCATTACCATAGACGGCAAGGAAGTTCAGGTCAGGGACGGAGAATTGCTGCTAAATGTCATCCGCAAAGCGGGCGTGGACGTGCCGTCGCTCTGTTATTACGAGCACATTGACCCGCCGCTCGGCACCTGCCGAGTTTGCACGGTGGAGGTGAACGGGCGGCACGTGGCATCTTGCACTACCCTCGCTCGCAATGGCATGAACGTGGTCGTACACGACGACCCGACGCTGCACGACACCCGCAAGGCAATGGTGGAAATGCTGTTTGCCGAAGGCAACCACTTTTGCCCCGCCTGTGAAAAAAGCGGCGACTGCGACCTGCAAGGAATGGGCTACCAATTGGGCGTCAATGTGAGCCGGTTTCCGCACTTGTTCGTGGACCGCATCATTGACTACAACCCCAAACGGGTGGTCATCGAGCACAACCGCTGCATTCGCTGCCGCCGCTGCGTGGACGAAGTGCTGACGACGGACGGCAAGCGGGTGTTCAGCTTTGCCAACCGAGGCAACGATACCGAGGTCGCCATTGACTATGAACAGGAGGCAACGCTGACGGAAGAACAGGCTGTTCATGCCATGCATATTTGCCCGACCGGGGCGATTTTGGTGCGGGGAAAAAGCCTTGCCCGACCTTTCGGCGACCGCAAGTACGACATTGGGGAACTGGCAAACGGGGAAACGGTTCCAGTTGTCTTTCCAGATGTGCACGCCCTAAAAAATGGCGAAAAAAAAGTCATTGCCACGGTGTCGCTGGCTGGCTGTTTCGGTTGCCACATGTCCATGCTCGACCTTGACATGGGCATTTTGGACCTCGTGGAACTGGTCGAATTCAACAAGTCGCCATTGACGGACATCAAGCATTTTACAAAAAAAGTGGACCTCGGTATCATTGAGGGCGGCTGTTGTAATTCCGAAAATGTGGAGGTGTTACGAGAGTTCCGCAAGAAATGCAGAATCCTCGTTGCCATCGGCGAGTGTGCCATCTGGGGCGGGCTGCCTGCCATGCGCAACACGTTGCCCCTTCGGGAATGTCTGGAAGAGGCGTACCTACACTCGTTTACCAGCGAAGAAGGGGCTGCCATCATCCCACAAAGCGAAGACATCCCGAAAATCCTGGACAAAGTGTACGCTTGCAACGAAGTCGTGGACATTGATTTTTTCATCCCCGGCTGCCCGCCAAGCGCCAACCATATCTGGAAAGTGGTGAAGAATCTTCTTTTTGACCAGGAATATTCAGTGCTTTTTCCAGAGTTCAAGTATGACTAAGCCAAGCTAAGCGGTTGTTTTCGGCGGCTTCGCCGCCGAAAACAATCGCTCTCTTGGGCTTTTGGGCCAGCCGAAGGCTGGCCCAAAAGCCCAAGAATCGAAATCTACTGCCATGCAAAAAGTAATCATCGAACCCGTCACCCGTGTAGAAGGCCACGGAAAAGTCACCATCCACCTCGACGACGAGGGGCGGGTGAAGGACAGTTTTTTCCATATCGTCGAGTTCCGGGGCTTCGAGCGGTTCATCCAGGGGCACCCGTATTGGGAAGCACCCGTGCTGGTGCAGCGGCTTTGCGGCATCTGCCCAGTCAGCCACCATATTGCGGCAGCAAAGGCGATTGACCAATTGGCGGGACTCGACCCCAAGGACCTCTCGCCGACTGCCACTAAAATCAGGCGATTGCTGCACTACGGGCAAATTTTTCAGTCCCATGCCCTGCACTTTTTTTACCTCGCCTCGCCCGACTTGCTGTTTGGTTTGGATGCGCCGGTGGAAAAGCGCAACGTAATGGCTGTGGCATTGGAAAACAAGGAACTGGCCCGAAAAGGCATCACCATGCGCAAGTTCGGGCAGGAAATCATCCGGGTGATTGCGGGCAAACGGATTCACGGAATTGCCGCCGTACCGGGTGGCGTTCACAAAAGCATGACCATCGAGGACCGGGACTATTTTTTGAACGGGAAAGACCTGCCCGATGTGGACACGATGATTGAGTGGACAAAAGAGGTGGTGGGTTTCATCAAGGATTACCACGAAAAAAACGCCCTGTGGTTGGACAGTTTTGCTTCGTACCCAAGCGGCCACCTGGGCTTGGTGAATGCCGACGACGGCTCGCTCGAACTCTACGATGGACGCCTGCGGGGCATTGATTCCGACGGCAACCGAACCCTCGACGACATTCGGGACGTGGACTATGTAAATTATTTTGCCGAAGGCGTGGAGCCTTGGTCGTTCCTGAAATTCCCGTACCTGCGCCACCTCGGCAGGGAAAATGGATGGAGCAGGGTAGGGCCGCTTGCCCGCCTCAACGTTTGTGATAGCATTGGTACGCCGTTGGCGCAGCAGGAGTTTGAAATTTTCAAAAAATACACCGGCGGCAAGCCGAACAACCACACGATGCACTTTCACTGGGCACGGCTCATCGAGATGCTGCACTGTGCTGAATTGATGAAAGCGTTGCTCCATGACGAGGACATCCTCAGCGATGACATCTTGCGAAAGGGCCATCGCCGACCGGAGGGCATCGGGATTGTGGAGGCACCAAGGGGTACGCTCATCCACCACTACCAAGCAGACGAAAAGGGCATGATTACCCGTTGCAACCTTATCGTGAGCACCACCCACAACAACGAGCCGATGAACCGAGCCGTGCGCTGGGTCGCAAACAACGTCCTCGACGGCAAACCGGAACTGACGGATACATTGCTCAATCAAGTGGAAATTGCAATCCGAGCGTACGACCCCTGCCTGAGTTGCGCCACACACGCCATCGGCCAAATGCCCCTCAAGGTTACCCTCTATAATCACGAAGGAAATATAATAGATGAGCGAGTCAAATCATAAAAATATCCTCCTCTTCGCCATCGGCAACAACGGCAGACAAGACGACGGCCTCGGCTGGGCGTTCGGTGAGGCGCTGGAGCAGCGTGGTGCTTTTCGTGGAGAAATCCATTACCGCTACCAGTTGCAGGTGGAGGATGCCGAGTTGATTGCGGGAGCGGATGAGGTCATTTTCGTGGATGCGTTCAAGGGGAAATTACCAGGTGGGTGTCAATGGAAAAGGGTCGAGCCTTCGGCAAATTTTGAGTTTACCACCCATGCCCTTTCGCCGGAGGCGGTGCTGTTTTGGTGTGAAAAATTGTACGAAAAAACTCCCGAGGCGTATTGCCTGCTCATGGCCGGGGAGGCTTGGGAATTGGGGATTGGGCTAACCTTGGTAGCCGAAAAAAACATGGAGAGCGCACTCGAATTTTTCAAGAAAACCTACCTCAACCCAGCGACTCAAACCTCGCCTGAAAGAACCGCAGGTATTTTGGTTCGTACACCATTTTAAAGCCTTTGATGCGGTTTCGTTGGTCATATACTTCAAGGATGGATTCCACCACCACGTCCATGTGCGCTTGGGTGTAAACCCGCCGGGGAATCGTCAGGCGCACCAGTTCCAGTTTTGGGTAGTAGTGGTCGCCTGTGGCCTTGTCCCTGCCTGCCGACACGATTCCCCGCTCCATCGAGCGGATGCCGGAGTCGAGGTAGATGGCCGCTGCCAGCGCTTGCGCCGGGAAGTTAATCTGGGGCACGGAGGGCAAGAATTTCTTTGCATTTAGGAAAATGCCGTGGCTGCCGATGGGTTTCACGATGGGGATTTCGTGCGCCAACAGTCGGTTGCCAAGGTACTCCACCTGCCCGATGCGGGCACGGATATGGTCGTCCTGCACCGACTCGCCGATACCAATTGCCATGGCCTCCATGTCACGTCCAGCCAAACCGCCGTAGGTGTGCAGCCCCTCGTACACAACGACGAGGTTGCAGGCTTCTTCGTAAATACCGTGGTCGTTCATGGCCAAGAAGCCGCCGATGTTCACGAGGGCGTCCTTCTTGGCGCTCATGGTGGCACCGTCCGTCAGTGAACATATTTCCTTGACGATTTCTGCGACGCTTTTATCCTGATAGCCATCCTCCCTAACTTTGATAAACCAAGCGTTTTCGGCCACCCTCGTCATGTCGTGGATAATGAGTATGCCGTGCTTTTGCGTGTACGCCCGCAGTTCCCGTAGGTTGGCCATCGAGATGGGCTGTCCGCCAGCCATGTTGACCGTGGTAGCCATGCTGACGTAGGGTATTTTTTCAGCGCCATATTTTTTAACAAGTGCCTCCAATTTGTTCAGGTCAATATTACCCTTGAACGGGTGCTCGCTTTCGGGATCGTGCGCCTCGTCAATGACGATATCGTGAAACTCGCCCCCGGCAAGCTCCTGGTGCAGGCGTGTGGTAGTGAAATACATGTTGCCGGGCACGATGTCGCCCGGTTTTATCAGGACTTTTGAAATGATATTTTCGGCGCCCCGGCCTTGGTGGGTTGGCACAACGTATTTGTAACCGTAGTACTTTTGGACGGCTTCTTCCAAGTGGTAAAAATTCTCGCTTCCAGCGTAGGCTTCATCGCCCATCATCATGCCGGCCCATTGGCGGTCGCTCATGGCGGAGGTGCCGCTGTCGGTGAGCAGGTCAATATAAACATCCCGGGAGCGCAGCAGGAAAGTGTTGTAGCCAGCATCCACAATGGCTTTTTTACGCTCCTCGTAGGTGGTCATTTTTACGTGTTCGACCATTTTGACTTTCCAGGGTTCTGCCCATGAGCGGTGGCGAAAGGTGTTGACATCGAGTTCCATGTATCGTCGTTTTTAATGAATAACTTTAAGCCACAAAACTCGTGCAAAGCACAGCAAAGAATGGATGAGAAAAATCACTTTGCCGATTCCTCAATCCTCATCATACGTTTAAACAATTAGCTTAGGGAGCATATTTGACAAGCATATTATCGGTAAAATCAGCGCTGCAAATTCAATTAAAAGGGGGCAAAATAAATGGTTGAAAAATCCCCGATTTATTGTTTGCAGTGAAATTGTTACTACCTTCGCCACGAAACCTTTTTTTTCACCATAAAACATTTTTTCTATGAGCAAATTCGATGAAATGATGGTCAAATACCAAGGAGCATTGAAATCTGCTGGTAAAAGCGCTGTCGATGCAGACCAGTTGACAAAAGTTGCGAAGGGACTTGGCCCGTCTATCTACCTGAAAGACGCATCCTTGGTATCCTGCACCGACCAGGCAGAACTGGACAGGGTAAAAGTCAATTTCCTGACCAAGAAACTCGGCATGACCGACAACGCTGCAATGGACGCTGCCATCAAAAGCGTATGTGCTGAATACGACGCTAATCAGAGACTTAGGGCTGTATTTTACTACATGCTTCTACAGAAGCTGGGCAAGACACTTTAAACACTTAGAAACATTGAAGATGGCTTGGCAGCGGAAGTTGCCAAGCCATTTTTTATTGGCTTTTTTCATAGCTTAATTATTTTCAGTCCGTGGCTCCCCGCCAAAAAACGGCGCACAATCCGTTTCACCTCTGGGTTGCTCTCAAAAGGCCTAACGTACTCCTTCAAGCCCCCGAAATCGTTCGCTTCCACCTCGTTCATGTTAACGTAGCCATAGCCTTGGTACTCTCCGCCCTCCACCAGCACCACGGCGTTCTCGTCGGGCGTCCGGCCTTTGTCAATCAAAAAGAAATCTTGTTCCAACAGGCTTTCGTCGAGGGCGAGCAATGCAGCCGCAGCCCGCTCATTGTAGGTGTCCGGCGCTTCGGCGCCGATGCAGGCGCCGAAGCACTGTTTGAGGTGGTAATCGAAACAAGGACCGCTGCGGTCTTCGAGGTGGCAGTGGCGAAGGCAGAGGTTGAAGCGCTTTTGGGCGCCTTTCAGCCAGCCCTTGGCATGGGCGAGGTCTTGGTAGGAGGAAATGACCCGTAGGCTTTTGCGGGTTTTCACCGTCGGTTTAGCCACGTCGAAGCAGATATAGCCCGCTTGGTTCTCAAAAGTATGGATGACGAACGGGTATTCCCTCACCTTCTGCGCCCGATTGATGGGCGGGCGCATCAGCTTGATTTCGTGCGATTCCTTGAGCAGGGCCACCAACTCGCTGCCCGTCACCTCCCAGGGAAACATCGTCCACTTGGGCTTGCAGCTTGGCGGCCTTCTCCGTTTGGTTGGCAAAATGCTCGGCAATGCGCTTCTTGATGTTCAGGCTTTTGCCGACGTACACCACGTCGCCTGCCTCGTTGTGGAAATAATAGACGCCGCAGGCTTCGGGGAGCGAGTGCAGTTTTTCGAGGCTGAAGTTCTTGGGCAACTTGGACTCCCGCACCCCCAGGTTTACCATCGCCCGCACCTCTTTTGCGGCAGCGCCCGACTGTGCCATGATTCGTTCGAAGAGGTCAACCGTGGCAATGGTGTCGCCCATGGCCCGGTGTCGGTCGCCAGCGGTGAGTCCCATTGCGACTATCAGGTTGCCAAGACTGTAACTCTGGTAGCCGGGAAAAACTTTCCTCGCCATGCGCACCGTGCAAAGCTGCCGACGGGTGAAGGTGAAGCCCAACCGCCGGAATTCTTCCTGGATAAAACTGTAATCAAACCGGACATTGTGGGCTACGAAGATGGCACCCTCGGTCATTTCAACAATCTTTTTTGCTACTTCGTAAAAGCGGGGAGCATCCTTGACCATTTCGTTTTTGATGCCCGTCAGTTCGGTGATTCCGTAGGGAATGTTCGTTCTCGGTTACAAAGGGTTTCAAAAGTTTCCAATACCTCCGTACCATTGTGAACGACAATGGCAATTTCGGTAATTTTATCCCGAGCGGCCCGGCCTCCGGTCGTCTCGATGTCCACGATGGCGTATTTGTTTTCCATGCTTTGGAAGGCAGTAGATGATAGACATTAGACTTTAGACGGTTTGAAGCAGTGGATGAAATGAGTGCTAAACCCAAAAAAAGATTGAAAGTAGTCTGTTTTGAGTTTACCTCGGCCCCCATCTAATGTCTAAAGTCTTCTGTCTAAAGTCTAAAAAAAACAAAATGATGGTAAAGTTAAAAACAATTGTTGCAATTCCGGTCTTGATGCTCACCATGATTTTTGCCTGTGGCCAAAAAACAGGTGAAAGCGTAAATGGTTTGCCGGAAACCAAGGTCGAGCCGCAGGTAAGTGGCCAGCCCATGCCAGCCACCGAGCGGGTGGGGGAATACCTACCCCTGTTGAAGGGCAAGCGCATCGCAGCCGTGGTGAACCATACCTCGATGGTTGGGCAAACCCATCTTGTGGATACCCTGCTGCGCTCTGCGGTGAACATCGTGAAAATCTTCGCCCCAGAGCATGGCTTTCGTGGTTCGGCCAGCGACGGCGAGAAGGTGAAGGACGGCAAAGACCCCGCCACGGGCTTGCCCATCCTCTCTCTTTACGGCGACCAAAAAGCCCAAACCCGGCAATGCTGGCGGGCGTTGACCTCGTGCTGTTTCGACATCCAGGACGTGGGCGCACGGTTTTACACCTACATAAGTACGCTCGCCTACGTGATGGAGGCTTGTGCAGAGAATAACGTCCCCCTCATCGTCCTCGACCGCCCAAATCCGAATGGGCATTACGTGGACGGCCCCATTTTGAAAAAAGAATACGCCTCCTTCGTAGGGCTGCACGAAGTGCCAGTGGTGTACGGAATGACCATCGGCGAGTACGCCCGCATGGTGAATGGCGAGGGCTGGCTCGCCAACGGCATCAAGTGCCAACTGGAGGTCATCCCCTGTGCCGGCTACGACCACCGTATCCACTACGACCTGCCCGTGAAGCCTTCGCCGAACCTGCCGAATAGGTCCGCCATTCTGCTATATCCTTCGCTTTGCTTTTTCGAAGGGACGGTGGTGAGCGTCGGGCGTGGCACGGACAAGCAGTTCCAAGTGATGGGCGCACCGGGGGCCACGGTGGGCGACTTCACCTTCACGCCGCAGCCCAAGGAAGGCGCTAAGAACCCACCGCAGCAGGGGCAAGCTTTGCCGGGGGTACGACTTGAGTGGGCTGTCTGTTGACACGTTGCGCCAGCAAAAACAACTGGACTTAGGCTATTTGATTGACTTTTACCGGAACTACCCCGACAAAGCGAATTTCTTCTTGAAGACCGCACATTTTGATGCCTTGGCGGGTGGGCCAGAACTCAAGCAACAAATCGTGGAGGGGAGGACGGAGGCGGAGATTCGGGCGGGGTTGGCAGGAGGGGCTGCGGCGGTTTAAGGCGGTTCGGAAGCAGTATTTGTTGTATTATGATTTTGAATAAGCCCACTACACCAAAAGTCAAATAGCAACGTAAAGCTTTCTTTTTTGAAAATTGATGGAAATTCAAATGTTTAGTAGTCAGGCCAATTTATTCAACACTTTTTGGGCGTGCTAGGAGGGCGGAATTCATTTCGCCTCATGTGTTGGCGGAATGAATTCCGCCTCCAACAAAGTGTCGAATAACTTGAAAGAACTACTTTCTGGTAGCTTTGGCGGGGTATTTTCAATGATTTAACTTTAATGCTACCCAACTTTCTTTTATATTGTTTTGTGTTCTGTTCAGGCCCGGCGGCAACGTTGGGCTTTTTTTTTTTGGGGAGGGGTTTGGAAAGTTGGGGTTTGGGGTGCTTTGGAGGGTATTAGGCATTTTATGAGAGAGACCTTATGTTACTGGACTTTTGACATGAATTTTTCAATGAGGTCTTGCAACTAATGCCTAAGAGGGAGGTGAATTACAGATTTGTTGAAATAATTATTTGGGGTTTTGGGAAAACATACCTTCTTCTCAAACCGTCAAATA
>JADJYH010000026.1 GCA_016719855.1 Saprospiraceae bacterium
TTTACGCTCCATTGGACGGCGACCGACGTGGACGCTGATGCGCTGACCTACAATGTTTACACCTTCCACTCGACGACCGGGCCGGGCTTGTTGATGGCCTCCGGCATCACCGATACCTTCTTGGTGTGGAACAACCTGAAATACGGCACGACCTGCTTCTGGCAAGTGGTCGGCCAGCGACGGCGAGGCAGACCCGGCTGAACAGCGAAGTTGGAGTTTTAGACGAAGCCGTTCCCAGACCACCCCTTCGTTTTTGCAAAAATAGCCAACGGGAAGTACGATAGTTTTGCTGCGCAAAAGCAACGGTCGCCCATCCCCCAGTACCAGTTGACGGAACTGCCGGGCAGCAACTTCCGCCCCCGCATCAGCCCGGCGGGCAACAAGATTGCGTTCCTCAACAACAATTTCATTAACACCCAAATCTACGTGATGAACCGGGACCGCAGCGACCCGACGCTGGTGCCTGCGCCTGTGCCGGTGTCGGGAAATGATATGTTCCAAATTGATTTCTGCTGGTCGCCGGATGGCACGAAGCTGCTGCGGCATGAACGAAAACCGGCCGTACAAAATCAACACAGATGGTAGCGGATTTGAACTGTTTGCCGAACTGCCCGTCGGCGAAGAGTTCGTGGAAGTGGACTGGCGGGCGCCCGTGACCAACAAGATTGCTGCCAGCACCCTGGGCAGCCGGCCGTATCAGTAGGATTTATGCTTTACAACAGCGCTGGCCCGCTGGAGCAAGTGCTAGTCCCCGACCTTCCTGGCAATATTGGCGGCCCAGTTTTTCAATTGACGGCAGCTTGCCATTCTCTTCACCCACGACCTCGATGCACTCGAAACGCGTCTGATGGCCGCCAACTCCAACTCGCATATCATCCTGAAAACATCGCCTCCGGCACGGAGAAAGACCTCTTTCGGTAAACAAACCATTGGGCTACATGACCTCGACCCAAAGTTTTCGCCAAATGGTGCTTGGTCATTTTTTTGGAGACGAGCAATCCCCCCCAATTCCCCAAAGAACATTACGCTGATGAACGCCGCAGGGGCTGGCAGGTTGCTGATGTTTGGAGGGGCGGAGATGGTGGATTGGAAATGAGTGTGCATTGACATTTCTCATTTATGAGCAGTGACGCCAGTCATTGAATGCAATTTCATTTGAGCTTCACTTTGTAAAAAATTTAAGGCTACGATAACCGAGTTTCTTCAAAACCAATCAAGAAGTTGACCCTCCACGTTAAAAATATGGTCTCACTTCGCTGCAAAATGGCCCTGAAGGCAGCATTGCGTAATGTCGGGTTGCATTACGGAATGGTGGAATTGGGAGAGGTAGAGGTTCAAGAGAACATTACTACTGAACAGCGTGAGCAATTAAAAGGCTTTGTCAATAGGGCTTGAGTTGATGGATGACAAAAGCATTTTTGATTTCAAAAATAAAAAGTGTCATTGTTGAAATGGTACATAATGAGGAGGAGTTGCCAAAGGAAAATATTTCTGCCTATATCAGTAAGCGGCTCCACCTCAGTTATAGCTATCTGGCCAACCAGTTTTCAAAAGCAACGGGCGTGCACCCTCGAACATTATATTATCGCACACAAAATAGGAACGGGCAAAAGAATTGATAACGTATGATGAACTCAATTTTGCCGAAATAGCCTACAGGCTAAACTACAGTAGTGAGGCACATCTTTCCAACCAATTCAAAAAACTCACGGGTTACGCCAGCTACTTTAGGGCATCCAAGACAAGCGCATCCCGCTTGAATGCGTGGAATGATGCAACAGGATTCCAAGAATGGTCTAATATCCCTGCTGTTCGGGGTTCAATTGTACGAATTGAACCCAATTTTAAGCATTGGAAGTAGAAAAGTTTCATAACCCATTTTCCCCTCAATTGTTACCTTGCCAAAAATCCATTCAGCATGACACCAAAAATTGGCATTGTCTGGTTTCGGCAAGATCTGCGCCTGCACGACAACGAAGCACTCACCGAAGCCCTGCAACACTGCGACAAAATCATCCCAGTATATGTTTTTGAAGAGCGGATTTTTCAGGGGAAGACCCGCCAGTTTGGGTTCCCAAAGACTGGGAAGTTCCGTGCGAAGTTCCTGCTGGAAAGCGTGGAAGACCTGCGCCGTTCGCTGCGCACGAAGGGCAGCGAGTTGGTAGTCCGCTTTGGAAAGCCAGTGGAAGAACTCTTCAAAATCGCAAAACAGTTCAAGACGAGCTGGGTCTTTTGCAACCGGGAGCGCACCCAGGAGGAATTGGATGTTCAGGACGAACTCGAACACCGCCTCTGGAGCATCGGGCAGGAGGTGCGCTATTCCCGTGGCAAGCTGCTTTATTATACTTCCGACCTGCCCTTTCCCATTACGCAGGTGCCGGAAGTTTTTACGCACTTCCGAAAAGAGGTAGAGCGAGCCGTTCAGGTGCGGCAGCCGCTGTCCGTGCCCACAACTTTGCCCGCATTTGATCTCGATTTGGACATTGGCATCCTACCCACACTTGAGGAGCTTGGCCATGAACCTTACGAGGCGGATGAAAGGGCGGCGCTGGCGTTCAAGGGTGGCGAAACGGCGGGGCTGGAGCGACTGCACAATTACCTTTGGTCGTCGGACGCTGCAAAATCTTACTTCGATACCCGCAACGAACTGTTGGGCGCCGACTACTCCACCAAGTTCTCCGCATGGTTGGCGCAGGGCTGCCTTTCCCCAAAAAAAATCTACCACGAGTTGAAAGCCTTCGAGCACCAACGGGGCGAGAACAAAAGCACTTACTGGATTTTCTTCGAACTACTCTGGCGTGATTTCTATCGCCTCATGGCCAAAAAACATGGCAACAAGCTGTTCCTGAGAGGTGGCCTGCGGGGAGAGATTGACCCCAAACAACGCAACGACCACAAGCTGCTTCAAGTTTGGATAGATGGCCGCACGGGGGTTCCGTTCATTGACGCCAACATGCGGGAACTCAAGCATACGGGCTTCATGTCGAACCGAGGGCGGCAAAATGTCGCCAGTTTTCTGGTAAACGACCTGCGGGTGAACTGGCAAATGGGCGCCGAGTATTTTGAGAGCCAATTGATTGACTACGATACAGCGAGCAACTGGGGCAACTGGAATTATGTCGCTGGCGTCGGCAACGACCCACGGGAAGACCGCTATTTCAACACCCTGAATCAAGCCAGACAGTACGACCCACAGGGCGACTACGTGCGGCACTGGCTACCGGAGCTTCAAACGATTGCTGGCCCGCAAGTACACCGCCCCGACGCACTGGCCAAGGATGAGTTGAGCAATGCCATTTACTGGCCGATGCCTACCCAAAACCAATGGTAAACATGGACAAGTGGGGAAGGTGATTCGATTGCAAGATGCGGAGTTGACCAAAAAAAAATGCGGCTGTGCAAGGATGCACAAGCCGCATTTTTATTTCGCAGTTGTTTTTTATGCAGCGCCAAAAATTGATTACCGCGAGGCTACTATGCTTAACTTAAGTGATTTTGAACGGTTAGAAATCGGTAATTCATGGCAAAGTTGGCACCTCGAACCCCAAAAATCCCGGTTGTTTAGGGAACGGTTAGCGAGCGGCAGGGAACGGTCGGTTTGGGTTCAGATGTGGCAAATGATAACATGAAAGGCTGGTGTGGGGCGATGGTTGGATTTTTAACCAAAAAAATCACTTGAGTAAAACCGAAACGAAGGCAAAGCATACGAATACAGCAAGAATTCTCGTTGTAAAACCGACACAATTCACTACCTGACTTGCCTCTGTTAAAAATTTTATAATTTCACCCCGTCATTTCAAGTTCCAAGACCGATAGAGAAACAGGATTCGTTTAGTTGGAAATATTTGATTTTCAGCGGATTACAAACGGATTTTAGGGCACACAAAGCAAAATCAGCTAGAAAAACTTTCAGATAATGAATAAAATCAGCGCAATCCTTGCAGTAGCGGCGTGTTTCGTTGTCCTGCAACTCAATGCACAGAAAACGACGGTTTTCACCGAGGCTCAACTGGCCTACAAACGGGGCGAGGAGTTTTTCCAAAAAGGCGTTTACGGCTACGCCATGAGCGAGTACAAGACGGCCATAGAGCTACTGATGCCCGCCAACGAGCCGGAATGGGAACAGCTTCGGATGCGGTCGGAGCTGGGCTACGCCAAGTCGGCAGTGCGGCAGGAGCAGCCAGACGGGGAGAAGCTCATCCTCGATTTTATCCGAAAATACAAGCCCGACCCACTGGCCAGCCAGGCGCTGCTGGAAGTCGCCAACTATTTCTACAATGCGCAGAAATACGACAAGGCAGTTGAGTTTTACAAACAGATAAACCCTCGTGAACTCAACGCTGCACAGCGCCAGGAGCTTTATTTCAAAATTGGCTACTCCTATTTTGTTCAGAAAAAATTCAAGGAAGCAGAGGCCAATTTCAAGGAAATCAAGGATGTCCAGGGCGACTATTTTTACCCGGCCAACTACTACTTCGGACTTTGCAAGTTCTTCAACAACCAGTATGCCGAGGCCATCAAGAGCTTCCGGTTGGTGGAGCGCTCGAAGGATTACAAGCCGCACGTGCCGTACTATATTTCCCAAATCTATTTTGCGCAGCACGACTTCGACGAGCTGATAAAATATGCCGAGCCGAAACTCTCCGACCGCACATTGCGCAACTTGAAGGAGATGAACCAGTTGGTCGGACAGGCTTATTTTGAAAAGGGCGACTATAAAAAGGCGCTTCCTTTCCTCGAAAAATTCTCGGAAAGCTCCGGCACCATGCGGGAGGAGGAGTTTTACCAACTCGCCTACACGCAGTACCAAGTCGGCCAGTACGCCAAGGCTGCCAAGAACTTTGAGCAACTGAGCAGCGTCAACTCACTGCTCGGCCAAACCGCCATGTACTACCTCGGCGACTGCAAGCTTCGCTCGAAGGACAAAATTGGCGCAAGGAACGCATTTGGCGCAGCCAGCAAAATGGCTTTCGACAAGGACATCCAGCAGAACGCACTCATCAACTACGCCAAGCTTTCCTACGAGCTGCATTACGACAAGGAGGCACTGGCTGCCTTGCAGGACATCAAATCCGGCTCAAAATATTACAGCGATGCGCAGACACTGATGAGCGAGATTTTTGTGAACACCCGCAACTACGACCAAGCCATCGCCACGCTGGAAGGCATGCCCAGCAAGACGACAAAGCTCAAAGAAGCGTACCAGCAGGTGCTTTACCTCCGGGCCTTGCAGCACATCAAAGACGGGAGGAACGCACAGGCGCAGACCCTGCTCGACAAATCCGTTTCCAATTCCGTGAACTCGGAGACCAAGGCGCTCGCACTTTACTGGCTCGGCGATTTGGCGACCCAAGAAAAGGACTTCAACAAAAGCATTGACTACCTCAACCAGTATATGGTTTTGGCAAAAAACATCAAGACGCTGCCCGATGAAGCGTCCGTACACACGGCCAATTACGTTCAAGGTTATAATTATTTGAAAAAAGCCAACTACACCACGGCGCAAGGCTACTTCACCGATGCTGTGGCTGGAATAAAACGCAACCGCAGTTCCATCAAAAACAAGTCGGTAAAAGACGGTGTGCTCGGCGATGCCACGCTTCGGGCAGGCGACTGTTTGTTCAAGAAAAACAACTACAAGGAGGCCATCAAATTTTATGACGAGGCGGTGACGGCGAAGTACCCCGGCTACGAGTATGCGTTGTTCCAAAAAGCCATCATCGAGGGCTTGCGGGGCAACACGACCGACAAAATAATTGCCTTGGAAGACCTCATCAACAAGCACAAAACCTCTGAATTTGCTGACGATGCCCTCTTTCAACTGGGCCTGACCTACCAGGATATCAAGCAGTCGAGCAAGGCTACCGATGCTTTCAAAAAGCTGGTGGCGGACTATCCGAACTCTGATTTGGTGAACAACGCCCTACTGCGGCTTGGCCTTGTGGCGTACAACACCGGCAATCTGCAAACAGCCATCAATTACTACAAACAAGTGTTTTCGCACCAGCCATCCAAGGAAGAAGCAGATGCTGCGTTGGCTGCCCTTCGGGAAATTTACATCAAAGACCTGGGCGACCCAGAAGGCTACAATGCTTTCCTCGAAACCATCCCCGGCTACAAGCTCGACAACCAGCAGAAGGACGAAAACGCATTTGCATCCGCCGAAGCTGCCTACGAAAAAGGCAACTACGAGCGGGCCATCACGGACTACACCGATTACATCCGCAAGTACTCCAATGGCGTGAACATCTTGGTGGCCTACTACCACCGGGGCGAGAGCTATGCCACGTTGAAGAAGTACGACCAAGCTCTCAACGATTATGAATGGGTAATAGCGAAAGGTGCCGGCAACCGCTACTACGTGGATGCTCTCGGCAAGGCCGCCGACATTGCTTACAAAGGGGACAAGGACTACAAAAAGGCATTTGATTATTTCGTAAAATGGGAGGCCGCCGCCACAAATGCGGAAGACAAATTTGAGGCTCAACTGGGCGCCATGCGCTCGGCCTACAAGCTCGGCGACACGAACGCCGTGCAAACCGCCGCCAAAAAAGTGTCGAGCAACCCGGCTGCATCGGATATTCAGGCAGCGCAGGCGCATTTTTACCTTGGCAAAATCGCCTTCGACCGCAAGGAGTTGGACGGGGCTATGCAATCCTTTACCAAGGTGATGCAAATGAGCGACAACGAGCAAACGGCAGAGGCCCGCTACCTGGTTGCCCAAATCCATTACCTGAAGCGTGACCTCGAAAAGGCAAAAAAACGCTGCCTCGACAACAACAACGACAACTCCAACTACCCGTACTGGGTAGGAAAGAGCCTGCTGCTGTTGTCCGATGTATTTGCGGAGCAGGACGACCTGTTCAGCGCCCGCACCGTGCTGGAAGCACTGATTGAAAACTACGAAAACAAAACAGACGACATCATCCCCACGGCAAAGAAAAAGCTGGATGAGCTGAACAAAGCAGCCTCTGGCTCCAGCCGCCTCGACAAGACCAACAACTTTATGGATGATGGGAATTGAGGTGTGATGAGGTATGAGGTATGAGGTATGAGGTATGAAGACACCGTTTTGATACCAAATGCATTTATCTCAACAAGCAATTCAACAATTAAGCAATTCAGCAATCCAACAATCAATCTCAGATGAAATACGCAAGAATCAGTTTCATTTTTCTGCTTTCAGCAATGTCCACAGCAGCATGGGCGCAGCCGGATTTGCCCAGCGAACAGGTCGAGGTCATCAAAATTTTCGAGGCACAACTGGCCGAGAGCGAGAAAGTAGCGGTGCTACCAGAGCTGCCACCCGTTGACACGTCGGTTTCAAAGCAAACCTACGATGTGCCACTCAAGACCATAGAGGTGGACTACCCTGCCCCACGCATCAAGCCCGTGACCTACAAATCGGACGAGGAAATCGCCGACGCGTACAAGGCTTATTTGAAACTGGGCGGCGGCATTCCGAAGTCCATTTACGGCGAAGGCGCTTTCAATACCTTGAAAAAATTCGGTGAAAAATCGGCGCTCGACATCGGCTTGAACGTCCTTCACCATCAAGCCGATTTTTCCGACAACGAAATTGAAAACCAACGCTTCGGACTCACCAAGGCAGCTGGAAAAGCCACCTACTACTTCGACCAGGGCTACGCAGTGAGCGGCAATATGGGGTACACCTCCAACCGAGTGAGCTACTACGGGTACAGTACGGACAGGTTTGACAATAATGAAAACATTGACAAAGAAGCGGTGAAGCAGACTTTTGGCATCTTCGATCTTGGCGCCAAAATCTTCAATGGCGTACAAACGGCTGGTGATATCAACTACTCCGCTGGCTTCGATTTTTATGCAATGAGCGATGATTTTGCCGCCAACGAGACAGGGTTTGACCTAAAACTGAATGCCACCAAGTGGATTCGGGACAAGCACTCGTTCGATATCGGCCTCCGAACCGATTTCACGACTTTCAAAGTGTTGGGCGTCACGCAGACGCTGCACAATTACTGGCTTACGCCAGCTTTCACCTTCCACGGCAACGCCATCAAAATCAAGGCAGGCGCCAGCTTGATTTCAAGCAACGACGAATACTTGCCATTCCCGGATGTCGAGGTGGTGGTAAATTTGACGGGCAATTCGCTGGCCTTTTACACCGGCCTGGAGGGTGGCTTGGAGAAAAACAATTTCCGGTCACTTGCCACCTATAATCCATACATCAACCCGCAACTACCAGATGACGCGCTTCGCAATACCAAATACTTCAACTTCTATGCAGGTTTGAAGGGCAACCTGAAAGTGTTCGAGTACATGGTGCAGGGCGGCTACAAGCCTACCAACGACTTGGCCTTGTACTATTTCCGTCATGAAGGTGACTTGATCCATGATTTTGACGTCCGCTACGATGACGTGAACATCATCAACATTCGGGCTTCCTTGAAGGCTACGGTGTTGAAAAACTTGACTTTCACAGGCACTTTGAGCCAGAATTTTTTGATACGAACGACGAACGCAAGGCTTGGCACTTGCCTGCTCTGGATGCCAATTTCTTGGCTATTTACACCACTTCGGACAACAAGCTTAGGGCCAAAGCACAGTTGAACCTTCAAGACGGCGTCACTGCCAACGACCGTGGTGGCATTAACCGCTGGACTGAACTCAATGCGCTCTACGATGTAAGTGTTGGGGGCGAGTACTGGTTCGTGAAGAAGTTCGGGGCGTTCCTTGAAGTGAACAACCTGCTGAACAACAAGCGCCAGCGTTGGATTTATTATCCAACTTATGGTATCAATGTGCTGGGTGGCATTACCGCAAGATTTTGAATACTGTGGTCGCCCAATTTATTGGGCTGACCGGAACAATTAGATATTTTGGGGTTCTATACCTTTGATATTGGGGTCAGCCCAATGAATTGGGCGACCACAAAAAACAAGGGCTGCAAGCGTTTCCGCATTGCAGCCCTGTTTTTTTGGTGTGTGGTAATTAAATTCTTGTTTGGTTGTTGTCGTGCAAATTATCTTCTCACCTCCACAAACCCAGTGTACTCCTTCATCACTCCATCCACTTCCACGTTCAGGAAGTAGAAATAAGAGCCATCCGGTAGCTTGGTGTTGCGGTATTCGGCATTCCAACCGTTGTTGTATCTTTTCACGTTGTAAACGCTTTTGCCCCAGCGGTTGTAGATTTTCAGGTCGTTGTTCGGGTACTTATCAATATTTTTGATTCTGAACACATCGTTGATACCGTCCCCGTTTGGACTGAAACCAGTGAAGATTTCGATTTCCGTACTGCCGTCAATCACGTTGATGAGCAGGATGGTGGTGTCGCAGAAGCCGAGGTCATCGCAAATCACGATGCAAGCCTGGTCTGGCCCTTCGTCAAGGCCAACCACATCCACACAAGCGGTTCCAGTTGAGTTCACTTGGGCGTTATTGGTGAAGGAAATACACTCGTTGTTGAGGAACTCGATACTTCCAAACAGCTCATCCACTGGGATGCAAACCGTCTCTGTTTCACCCTCAGTCACTTCTACCTGAATGGTGTCAGTGGTAGGCTGGTCAGGTTGCCCCAAGTTGATGAACAAGGTGTCCAAGCAGCCAGCAGGGCTAATGGCCACCAGCATCTGCACTTGGTTGTGGTTGTCGAGCAGGATGGTCGGGTGAGGTACGGTTAGTTTGCTCGGCGGCAAATCCAATGAAGAACCACTGGCGTCGTGCCTGATTTTCATGTTACCGTAAGCCACACCAGGTACTCCTCCGAAAATCGTACCTCCATCAAGTACCCAGTTGCCCAATTGGTCGAGGCTGTTCATCTTCACCACCAATTCCTCAAAATCTTGGAACTGGGAACCTGAGCCATAAGTCCATTCCACCAAGGTGTACAGGCCCAGGCCAGGCGTTGGCAGCACATCGAAGCCGTCGTAGAAGTTGGTTGATGCTCCGCAATCACCGATTGTGCGCTCGTACAGTTCATCGTTCAGCGTCAAATCGTAGTCCTCCAGGTTCGTCTCATCAGTAGGCAGACAGACCTCGGTAAGTGCTGCATTCAGTTGGATAAAGAGCGTATCAATGTAGAACAATTCCTCACCTTGGCATGGGTCGGCACAATCGTATGCTACCACGTTTTCCGAAATGGTCTGGCAATTGTTGGCATCAACGATGGTCGCCGTGTAGGAAGCAGCCAACAAGTTGGAAATGGAAGCGGTCGTTTGGCCACTGCTCCATGTTACAGCGTATGGTCCGGTAGCACCTGAGATGGCAAGCGCAATCGAACCCAGGGTGTCGCACTCCTGCGCAACGATGGTTGAAACGACTGCCCAATCGTCAGGGCCATCAACCACCACATTCACCAACGAATCGGTGCAGCCGTTTTGCGTCAGCGTCAATTTGTAGATGCCAGCCGGGGCTGCTGTCCAAGGCGTGTTGCCCATGAACGAATTGTTGGCATCAAAAACCACGTATTCCGAAGCGGACAAAGAAACGATGGCGCCCAGGCCACCAGGACAAGTCGGGTTGGTGATTTGGATGCTGTCCACCGTGATTTCCGGCTCTGTGAAATCGCCCATGTCTTGAGTGAAAATCTTTTCGCAGCCGTTGTTGTCCGTAACGGTTACCGTCACGATGCCTTCATAAAGTCCATTTATGCAGAACAAATTGGAGGCGTTGCCAGGCTGGATGTTTCCTGCCGAAGCAACTACCGAGTAGGGCATCGCACCACCTGTGATTTCAATGCAAATACTACCATTGTGGTTGCCACAGCCAGTGGACAATTGCACGGTGGAATTGGTCGTCAGCGCATCGCCACCAGGTACCACCACTACTTCATAAACCTTGCAGGTTGGCTGAAGCAAGTCGGTTATTTCAAGCACGTAGGCTCCTTCGGCAGTATCTGTGATACTCTCCGGATTGTCCGGTGTGCCAAAGCTTGGAGGAATGCCAGTGCCCAGCAAATTGTAGCTGTACTGGTTGCCGCCCGTGACCGTGAAGGTTAGGCTGCCGTTGGCAAGGCCGCAGCTTGCATTGGAAATGGTATCAATGTCCACCACCTGTCCACCTGTGGTGGAAACGACGAAGGATTGCGTTGACGAACAACCATTTGCCTCCGTAATAGTGGCGGTGTAAACGCCAGCGGTCAAGCCAGTCAGCGGATTGCCATTGCCCGAAGTGCTCCAAACTAGCGTGGCACCAACTGGCACACCTGCCAAGGAAACTGCCCCATTGCTAGAGCCGCAGCTTGCGGGCGTAGTAGTGGCAGTGGCCGGGAACACGCCCGCCGTCCGCTCAACCACACCTACACCTGCTGCTACGCAGCCGATGTTGTCCTCAAAAAGAACCAGGAAGGAGCCAGGCGCAAGGCTGCTCAACGTTATCGTTGAACCAATAACTGGAAGGTTCGAACCTACCAATTGGTTGTTTTCATAAAGGCTGTAAGTGTAAGCAGCTTGGCCGCCACTCACGATAGCGGTGATGCTGCCGTTGTCGGTCGTACAGCCTGCGTCAACCACTGTAACACCTACGGTCAATTGGCTGGAAACAGCATTTATTGTAACTGTTTGCGCCTTGGTGCAGCCCACCGCATCACTCACGGTTATCGTGAAGCACCTGCTGCGAGGTTGTTGAAAGTAATCGAAGTAAGAGCACTGCTCACTGGGGTCTGGCCAGAAAGCGAGTAGGTGAAAGGCGCTGTGCCACCAGAAAGCGTAACGGTGAGGCTGCCGTCGCCGTTTGCACCTGTACAATCCGTGGCTGGAATGGTGGAAACGTTGCTGATGTTGATAGCGGGTGTGCCAGTGACGGTTGCCGTTGCAGTTGACTGGCACTGAGACACTGGCTCTGAAATGGTCACGTTGTACGTTCCTGCACTGAGGTTTGCGATATCCTCAGTGGCACTTTGGTTGCTCCAGGCATAGTTGTAACCGGAGCCTGTGAGGCTGAGGTTGATAGCACCATTGCTCAAGCCGCAGCTTGCATTGGTGACAGCAAATGTAGCGCTTGGGTTAAAGTCGGCCACGGTGATAGCCTGAAAGGTGGAGACCGTGCAACCACCGTTGTCAACGGCCAGGGTGATGAACTTTGCGCCAGCAGTTGCCCATTTCACTACCATCGTAGAATTGGCTTGCGAAGTACCGTTTTGCGTACTGGCATCCACGATTTGGCCACCTGCAAGTGACCAAGTGAGCTGGGCATTGAGGTTAGCAGTGCCATTGAAGTGCAGCACAACCTCACCGTTTGTGCAAATCACAGGCGATACCGTGAACGAAGCTGTTGGAACTGCAACGCCTGTCAAGTTGAAGGAAGTCGTTGCGGAGCAACCGTTCGCCTCGCTGAGGGTGATATTGTAGGTGGTCGAACCAAGGGCGTTGGCGCTAGCCACAAAGGTCAGCGTGTTTCCGTTCACGGCTTCGCCGGAATGGATGCCCGTGCCAGTGATGGTGTAGCTGCCAATGCTGGCGCTGAGTTGTACGGTAATGTTTGTGCTTGAACCAACGCAAAGGTTTTGGTTGGCAATTGGCGTGACAATCGTGGGCGGCGTGGGTTGTGTGAAAACAATTGGGCCGTCCGTGGCAACGCAAGTGCCATCAGCATTTGTCACAACGATGTTGTAAGTGCCAGCACCGAGGCCGGTGAACACGTTGCTGCTCTGGAAACCATTGCCAATGCTGTACTGCAACGGCGCAGTGCCGCCAGTGGCGGTGATGGTAATGGTGCCGTCATTGGTACAGTTGTTCGGCTGAACAGCAGCTACGCTGTTGATGGTTGCGCCAATTGGTGCCACAATTACGATTGGATTGTTCAAGTAAGCCACAGGGCAAGAGCCGTCTGCATTTCTGACATAAACATTGTACGTTCCCGCAAGGAGGCTTGCGAAAGTGCCGCCGCCCTGCCACACGATGCCGCTGCCGCTGTCCAGACCATACTCGATGGCGCTTACACCGGAGGCATTGATTTCGATGCTGGCGTCCGATTTGTTGCAATCGGAAATCGGCGAAACGACCACGTTGTTCAGCACGGGCTTGTTGACAACATTCACGGTTACCTGGCTGGTGTTCACGCAGCCATAAGTGTTGGTCGCAGTCAGCGTGTAAGTCGTTGTCGTGTTTGGGCTGGCAACTGGGTTGAACGGGTCGGTAACGTCCAGGCCAGTGAGCGGACTCCACACGGCGGAGGTGATGTTGTCCGGCGTCTCCAAGGTCACGGACAGGCCGTCGCAGATGTTGTAGCTGCTGACCGGGGCATCGCCGGGAGATGGAAAAACGGTGACGAAATCCATGAAAGTTGCAGAGCAACCGCTCTGGGTCGTCACCGTCAATGAAACCTCAAAATTCCCGGAGGAAGAATACGTGTGAGAAGGAGATTGGCTGGTATCTGCAGCACTGTTGTCTCCAAAATCCCAACTCCAGGAAGTTATGGTTTCGCTTGAAGTAGATGTGTTTGTAAAGTCCAAGGCATCACTTTCGCAGGCATCTGGCGCCGTAAAGGCAGGTGCAAGCGTGGCGCATGGGTCGTTGGAGCAGTCATCGGCTGGCAAGTTGGAGAGGCAGATGGTGATTGGCTCACCTTGCGAACCCAGCGGTGCGATGTACTGATTCACGTTAGAATTGGCACTGTTCGGTGGAAGGAATGGGTCGTTGTCAGGCATCAAATACACCAGACCACCTTGGCAAATGCTATCATTTTTAAAAGTAAAAATTGGCGTTTTGACGCCCTGTTGGTAAACGTTCAAGTTGGTGGGGTTAGCAAGCTGGAACGAGATGTAGTCGCTGGTCGGTTCTTCTATTGGCGCTACATCAATGCTGCCAACTTCCCAGTCGCCCTCAAGGTCAGTCAAGCTTCCCACCTGAAAGCCTCCGGTAGGCACTTTTACCACCACCTGTGCGCTACTGGTAGCGTTCCAAGGTGCCGTCCAGGTAGTATCGGAAATAATGGATACCTGAATAATATCGCCTGGTAGTTCTTCAAGTTCATAAGTAATCAAGCAAGTCGGTGGCGCTGGCGGCACCGCATCGCAGATGACAGCGCTTTTTGCAAGGCAAATTGGAGCATCCGCTGCTCCGTAACCCAGTACTGAGATGTACTGGCCTGCTGTGCTGTTTTGGCTATTTGGCGCAGTGAAAGGGTCATCATCGAGCATGAACCGAATGCTGTCACCCGTGCAAGTACCTGTATTGTCGAAGGTAAAAAGATGTATCGTGTTCCCGTCTACATAAGGTAGGCTCTGGGTTGGGCTTTGAAGGCTAAAGGTGATGTAATCGTGCGTTGGGTCTTCGATTGGTGCAGTAATTACCTCACTTATTGCGAAGTCAACTCCAGGCGTCTGGTCGGTGACGTTTGCGGCTACAAAACCACCTGTTGGCACTTTCAACGTCACCTGCAAATTGGAGGTCGTGTTGAATGGAGCGTTCCAAGTGGTATCTGTAATCATGTTGACCTCATATTTTCCATTGCCAAGGTCGTTCATGTCGTAAGTCAGAATACAACTAGGTGGAACGCAACCAGTAAGTGTGTAAGTACCAACCGGGTTTTGGCAATTGTTCGTGATGTCTTGGACATAGAAAGAATAAGTTCCCTCAGCCAGGCTGTCGAAGGTAGAAGATGACTGCCAAGGACCATTTGAGCTCATGGAATACTCCAGGACACCACCGTTTGCACTGATGGCATTGATGGTAATGCTGCCGTTCGTACCCCCACAATCAGGGTTGGTCAGGTCCACGCTTTGCACAATCGCTGCGAGCGGGCCATCGAGTTCGAACTCACCAACCTCCACGATGCAAATGCCAATAATATCCCTAACGGCAACATAGAAGGTATTGCCAGCGGCAAGGTTCGAGAATACGGGAGTGTTCTGCCAAACCACCTGCGGTGTGCCGTATGTAATGCTGTACTGCATGGGCAAACCATTGCTGTTTGTAGCATCAATGGTGATGCTGCCGTCAGCGACGCCGCAAGCAGAAGGAGAAACTAGCGCAACGTCATATACCTCAATACCACAGTTGCTAATTGGTGTACAATCGGCATCGAACGATGTGTAATTGCCAGCATAAGCATCCACCCCTTGACCAGCACCAAGTACAGTGAGGTAATTTTTAATGCCAAGGTTCTGTGAGTTTGGCTCCAAGAATGGGTCGGTGTCGTTGTTGATGATTTCAACGGGGCCAGTGCAGCTACCCGTGTTCATGTAGCTGAACATGGGGATTTCCACGCCGTTGGTGTAGGTAATCTGGCTGCCCGGAATGGGTGCATCCAAACCATAAATATAGTAAACAAAGCCGGGGGCTTCCATTGGCGAGGTTACCGTGCTGATGAGCTTCCAGACGCCCTTTATATTGGTGATGGTACCAGGTGCAAAACCGCCAACAGGCACCCGCATGGTAACTTGCCCTGCGGTTGTGGTGCTGAGTGGATTAGCCCAGTTGGTCTCAGGTTTGAAAAGTACCTGATACGTCTGGTTATCGGAAAGGAGCTTGACTTTAAACTTGACCTGTGCGGTAAGTGTGCCAAAAAAGAGGAATAAAGCTACAAGTGTAAGCTGAGGTTTCATGATAAATGAGTGATTAGCTTCACGAAAAACAGTTTGCACTGAAAAATGACAGGGAGAATTACAAGGCAATCAAACCGGGCAAAACGCCATCATCCAGCGAAACCACGACCAGTTACAGGGGGGAGAATAAACCGGGGGAATTTTTTATAAAACGTTGATTACTAGGGGATTTTCAAAAACAAGGCCAAACTTGGCCACCTTCGAAATCAAGCGGTTTGAATGCCCTGAAATTGGGAACTTTCCAATCGCCTGACGACATTGAAGCCGTTCTTAAAAATCAATAAATTTGGATTCACATCATTTCATCAGGTTTACTTCACCTGAGAACATGATAATTTCACCATCAATAAATTCAACGTTCATAGTGTACAGGTAGGTACCCGGATCAGCGGGCTTGTTTTTTGTGATGCCGATCCATCCGGCATTTGTATCATTCGGCAGGAATTGCTCTTTTGCTTCGAACATGAGGCCCCCCCAGCGATCGAAGACCTGCATGGAATGGATGGCCACAATCTCAAATCCACCATACGGGTAAAATGAGTCATTGATGCCGTCATGGTTAGGGCTGAAAGCGTTCGGGATGAAAATGTCCCTAGATTTACGCACCGCAATATTGACAAAATCGTCAATGGTACAGCCCGCAGTATCTGTCATTTGCAAGGTATAGGTAGTATTTTCAGTAGGCGTTGCCACTGGGTCAGGGCAATCGGTACAGCTCAGGCCATCCGCTGGCGTCCATTCAAAAAATACGTTTTCAAAAGGAAAATAGGCTGTTTCAAACCTAATTTCTTCGCCGTATTTAATGTCATGGCTTTCACCAATTTCAAGCTTTAACTCTTGTTTGGCAGCCACGATAAAATCTTCCGAAGCTGTGCAGCCTTTGCCATCTTCCACCACCAAGCGCATCGGCATACCGGGTTCCAATTGAAACTTGGAACCATCTGCAACACTTTCACCTCCAATGATTTCAGCTTCCCAGCCACCTTGTGCATTTGAAATGCCGATTATTTCGAGAAGGCCTTTTTCACCGAAGCATTTTGGCTCCGTCAAACGATAATCTATTTCGATTGCAGGAGGTTCAGCGATTGTGAAGCTGGCTTCTCCCACACAACCAAATTCGACATCAGTGACTGTTACGGAGTACGTACCATAAGGCAATTGCCATGCTGCTGAAGAATTGCCGGCATTTGCATTGCTTGACCAATTGAAATCGAAAACTTGACCACCTGATGGGCTAATTGGGTACAAATCAATCAAGCCATTATCGGCACCATTGCACGCGACATCTTTGACCACGGTTTGTGAAAAAATCATGTACCCAGCCGCATTCACGGTAGCTGAACCTGTTGCGGTACACCCATTGTCATCCGAAACGGTCACGTTGTAGGTCCCGTTGGTAATTGAAGAAAGGATTGAGTCTGTCTCAGTCGGGAACCCTTCCCAATTATAGTGGTAGTTTCCAGCAATTGTCCCTCCATAAGCCTTAAAAACTTGGGCCTCACCATCCATGTTGCCTTCACAGGGAATGTCCAAACCCAACATTTCGATATGGAGCGCAACCGCTGGTTCCACCACCACCACGTTTGTGGCGCTGGTACTATCCAAGTTGTCAACAATGGTAAAAATATAATCCCCAGCAGTCATGTTGGGGAAATCGTAGTTGCCCTCAAAGGCAACTATTTGACTTGAACCAGAGACGTTTGTCGTCTGGTTCAACCAATTTACGGTGTAAGGCTCCGTACCACCAGAAACCACGACGGAAATAATAGTCGCATCGCCGTGGCATGGCACGGTATCGCTGGCCGGAGTCGCTGAGAACGCTAGCGGCGGACACGCAACGAAATCTGCGGTGGAATTGCCTGAATAGGCATTCACGCCATTGCCAGCGCCAATCAAGCTAAAATAATTGTCCACACTAATATTGATGGAATTGTTGGGCAGGTTCAGCGGGTCAGTCAGGTTGTCAATGATTTCGACCGCCGTACAACCGAGGCTGTTCTTAAAAGGAAAACATTGGCATTTGCACGCCATTGGTATAGGTGGCATTGGAAATGGGCTGCAACAATCCAAAAGTAAAATAATCATACCCGGGCGCTTCAGTTGGAGAGACAAAGACACCCGTGGATGCCCACTGCCCCGTAATGGTCTGAAAATTTGACAGTTGAAGCTTACCCGTAGCAGCTTTCAAGGTGATGCCAGCACCACTGGTGATACTCGAAGGTGGCATCCAGGTAACGGAAGGTATTACTGAAACAGTGTAGGAACTGTTACTAGGGTTTTGTTCGATTGTTCCGCTTAATTGTGCAAACGCAGGGAAAACAAACAGAAACATGGGGGGCACGAATAGGAGAATCCGTATGAGGTTCGACATAGCTCGTGCATTTTTAATTTCCTGTGGATGGCAAGAACTATGCTAAAATTTTAAACAGGCCAACAGTAAGACCAGTATGCAACCTTAAAAAACAAGAAAGCGCAAAATAAATTTATCCGTAAAACACTTTTTCACAACGACTTGAGTTCAATTTTGCAAAAAAAAAAGACTGCCAGAAAATTCTTGGCAGCCTTTTTACCTCAGTGAATAAATTTCAATTTGCCTTCTCCAAAACAATCGTGGAAGAGGTCAATGCCGCCTGTGTGGTGTCAGCAGGGTTGCGCTTTACGATGGTAACCTCACTGCCACTACAGTTCAAAATTTTCATGTTGTCGCTGTAAGCAGCGCCATTTGTCGCTCCTATCGTGGCCCAGGAAAGGGTTTGGCCAGTGGCATCCAAAACGTACGAGCCGTGGAACTCTCCACTTGGCCCTCCAGATTTGATGGTCACGCTGTCAGCCGTGAAGCTGTAAGTCGTTTTCAACATCATCTCTTTTGCCATGTCCAAAACGGATTTGTCCAGTTTTTCAGACGTTACTTCTGCCGATTTGACCTTCCATTCGCCCTCCATCGAGCAGCTGGAATCACTACCACAAGCAGCCAAGCTGGCAACAATTATAGTTGCCAAAAAATAGAAACTCAGTTTTTTCATTGATTGAAGATTTTTGAATTGAATTTATGAATAATTAAAATGAATAAAAAATATCATGCCAGCTCTATCACAGCGTCCCCTTGGTGTACCAAAGTTTTTTCAGGCAGGAAAATTTTCTTAACCAAACCTGCCATTGGCGCAGCCACCGTGCTCTCCATTTTCATGGCCTCGATGGTGAAAAGCGGTTGGTTTTGCTTCACCATATCGCCTTCCTTCACCAAAACACTGCCTAGACTGCCCTGCAATGGCGCCCCAACCTCGGCTGGCCCCTCCGCCTTTTTATTGAGCACCACAGTGGATTTCACACTTTTGTCCTTCACTTTCAGCGAGCGGGCTGTCCCGTTGTACCGGAAAAAAATCAAACGGTTGCCCTCGATGTCTGGCTCAGTCATGTTTTGGAACGTGATGAGCAGTGTTTTGCCTTCGGCAATTTCGATCAACACCTCTTCAATTGGCCTCATGCCAAAGAAAAACACTTTTGACGGAAGTCTGCTTACATCTCCAAACTCTTCCGAGTGTGCATGGTACTCTTCAAACACTTTTGGGTAAAGTTTGTAAGACAAAAAATCGTTCAACTGGTAGCCGGTGCCAAATTTCTCCGAAAACGCCCGCTGCTCCGCCTCAAAATCCACGGGTGGCAAATGCTCGTTGGCGTCGCCCATCAGTTGCGCTTCTCCCTTCAGCACTACTTCCACAATCCTCGGTGGGAAGCCGCCCTCCACTTGCCCAAGCTCACCCCGCACTAACGACTTCACGCTGTCGGGGAAGGCAAGTGCGTCGCCCCGCTCCAGCACGTCCGCTGGGCTGAGGTCGTTGGCAGTCATGAACATGGCCAAGTCGCCCACCACTTTGGAGCTGGGCGTCACCTTCACGATGTCGCCGAGCAGCAGGTTCGCCTGACGGTAGTTTTCTTTTATTTGGTCAAACTTGTGCTCCAATCCCAGCGACCTTGCCTGTGGCCGCAAGTTGGTGTACTGCCCGCCCGGAATCTCGTGATCGTAAACCTCTGCCGTGCCAGCCCTCAGTTCACCCTCGAAGGGGTAGTACATTTCCCGCACTGCCTCCCAATAGTTGGAAAATTGATTCAGGCTGTGCAGATTCATCTTGTTTTCACGACGATGGCCATCGAGTGCTGCCACCATCGAGTTGAAATTGGGCTGCGATGTGAGGCCGGACATGCTTGCCAGCGCCACATCCACCATATCCACCCCAGCCTCGATGGCCGTCAGGTAAGTAGCCGCCTGAATTCCCGCCGTGTCGTGAGTATGCAGGTGTATCGGGATTTCGATGTGCTTTTTAAGTTCCACAATGAGCGTCCGGGCGGCCTGTGGTTTCAGTAGCCCCGCCATGTCCTTGATGGCAAGGATATGTGCCCCGGCATCCTCCAGCCGCCGGGCAAGGTCGAGGTAGTACGGCAGGTGGTACTTCGGCCTTTTCTCATCAAAAATGTCGGAAGTATAGCAAATACAGGCCTCCGCAATCACGTTCGTGCGTTCCCGAACCGTGCGGATGCTCGTGAGCATGGACGGAACGTAGTTCAAACTGTCGAAAATCCGGAAGATGTCAATGCCAGTTTTGGCGGCTTGCTCGATGAATTTTTCCACCAAATTGTTCGGATAGGCGGTGTAGCCGACGGCGTTTGTGCCACGCAGCAGCATCTGCAACAGTGTGTTCGGGATTGCCTCCCTCAGCAATTCGAGCCTCCGCCAGGGACATTCGTGCAAAAACCGCAGCGCCACGTCGAATGTTGCACCGCCCCAAACCTCCATGCTGAAAAGCTCGTGGCCGTGCGCTTGCGCAAATTTTTCAGCCACGTGCATCATGTCGTACGTACGAACCCTTGTAGCCAGCAGCGACTGGTGTGCATCTCGAAAAGTGGTGTCGGTAAAATGAATTTGACGCTGGTTTTTCAGCCATCCGGCAAATTTTTCAGGTCCCAACTTGTCCAATTTTTGCTTTGTACCGGGCAGCCAGCCGCTGGCTGTTTTTTGAGGAGCAACATCAGGGATTTGCGGCTTGCGCAATTTTTTGTTCCCGTCAATGAACGGCACATCCGGGTTACCGTTCACTATCGTCTCGGCGAGGTAGCGCAAAATCTTCGTGCCACGGTCTTTCCGCACTGGCATAACGAGCAGTTCGGGGTGCTCCGCAATGAAGTTGACGGTCGCCTTGCCCGCTATGAAGTCGCTGTTCTTGACCAGGTTTTCAAGAAAACCGATGTTCGTCTCAACGCCCCGCACCCGGAACTCCAGCAGCGCCCGAAACAACCGCTCGCAGGCCCCCTGGAAAGTGCGCCCCCAAGCCGTCACCTTCACCAGCATTGAGTCGAAGTACGGCGAAATCTGCGAACCAGCGTAGGCATTGCCGCCGTCCAACCGGATGCCAAAACCAGCCGGGCTGCGATAGGCGATGATGGTGCCGTAGTCCGGCTTGAAGTTCTCGGCAGGGCGCTCGGTGGTGATGCGGCACTGCACAGCAAACCCGTGGCATTCCACGTCTTTTTGGTGGCCGATGCGCAGCTTGGCATCGTTCAAGCCGTGGCCTTCGGCAATAAGGATTTGCGACCGCACGATGTCAATGCCCGTCACCTCCTCCGTCACTGTGTGCTCCACCTGCACCCGTGGGTTCACCTCGATGAAATAGACGTTTTCTTCAGCATCCAGCAGGAACTCGACCGTTCCGGCATTATTGTACCGCACGGAGTGGCCAATTTTCAGGGCGTAGTCGTAGAGTTTTTGTCGGGTTTCATTGCGCAAATTGAGTGACGGGGCTATTTCCACCACCTTCTGAAAGCGGCGCTGCACAGAGCAGTCCCGCTCAAACAGGTGGACGATGCACCCGCTGTTGTCCCCCAACAACTGCACCTCGATATGCTTTGGGTTTTCGATGAATTTTTCCAAAAAAACCGTGTCGTCGCCGAAGGCGTTGCCTGCTTCTTTTTTGGCTTCTGGGTAGTTTTTTAGCAGTTCCTCTTCCGTCCGGCAAACCCTCATGCCCCTACCACCGCCGCCCGAAGCTGCCTTCAAAATGACCGGGTAGCCGATTTTGGTTGCCCAGCCAGCCACTTCCTCCACCGATTGGAAATCGGCACTGCCGGGAATCATAGGAACGCCCGCTTTTTCAGCCACCTGCTTGGCTCGCACTTTATCACCGAGCGCTTCCATCACCGATGGGCGGGGGCCAATGAAGGTAATGCCCACCTTGGCGCATCGTTTCGCAAACTCCACGTTTTCAGATAAAAAACCGTAGCCGGGATGAATGGCGTCCACGCCATGTTTCTTGGCTACCCGCAGAATTTCGTCAATGTTGAGGTAGGGCTTCAGCGGGTCATTGTCAGCCCCAATTTGGTAGGCTTCGTCGGCCTTGAGGCGGTGCAGCGAAAAACGGTCTTCGTAGGTATAAACTGCCACGGTGCGGATGCCCAGCTCTGTGGCTGCCCGAAACACCCGAATGGCGATTTCGCCCCGGTTGGCGACGAGTATTTTCTTGAAACTTATGGGTGCTGCCTCTTTCATTTTCAGTAACGATTTTTGGCAAATGTTGCCAATTATTCAAGAAAAGAAGACGAGGAAATCAAAAAACCAAATTTTGGACAAATTCCTGAATCGCCATCCCCCCGAAATTCCCCGAACTCATCATCAAAAGGTTTGTGTTCTCCAAGTTTTGCTTTTTTATAAATGCCTCTAAATCAGCCCGTTCCGTAAAAACGTGGAGGTTTGGATGATCGAATGCAACTCTGATTTCCGCTGCGGAAATTGGGGGTAATTTCTTCATTTCCAGCGTGTGCGGGCTGTAAAAAACACAGGCAACATCGGCTGGCGCAAGCGTTTTAGAATAAAGCGGCAGGAACGCCTTGTCCAAGCTACTGAACGTGTGCAGTTCCAGGCAGGCCAGCAATTTCCGTTCAGGGTGGATGCCTCGCACGGCCTCCACCGTTGCCCTGGCCTTGGATGGCGCATGGGCGAAGTCGAGCCATGCCGAAAAACCAGCCCCCGAAACCAACGGCTGCAAACGCTTGGCGGCTCCCTTGAAAGTCTGTGTCGCTTCCCAAAACTGGTCTTCGCTCACACCCAAGTCGAGGCAAACATGGTAGGCTGCCGCAAGGTTGGCGAGGTTGTGGTTGCCAAAAACTTGAAGTTCCACCAAGCCACGCTTGTAGCGCTCGGCAAAAGTTTTACCACTACTGACCCGATGCGGGAGCGCTTGGTAGGGCGTAGCGTAAATACTTGATGTTGAACGCTTTACAAGGTTCGACAAATCGTGGTCGGGTTCATAATAATAAAGGTTCGCCCCCGGTTCCATGTTTTCCAGCATCAGTGCAAACTGGTTGCAGTACTCCTCGTAAGTCGGAAAAACGTTGATGTGGTCCCATGCCACACCCGTTATGATGCCGATGTGCGGGCGGTAGTGCAGGAACTTTGGCCTACGGTCAATCGGGGAAGATAGGTACTCGTCCCCTTCGATGACCATGATGGGCGCATCGCTCAGTTGCACCATCGTCTCGAAACCCTCCAACTGCGCACCCACGAGGTAGTCGAATGCCAGACCGGCATGGCGCAGCACGTGCATTATCATCGAGGTCGTGGTCGTTTTGCCGTGGCTGCCCGCCACGACCACCCGTTTTTTGTCCTTGGCGTGTTGGTAAATGTATTCTGGAAAGGAATAGACTTTCGTGCCCGTTTCAAGGGCCTTTTGAAGTTCTGGGTTGTCGGCTCGGGCGTGCATTCCGAGGATGACAAAATCGAGGTCGGGCGTGATTTTTTCAGGGAACCATCCAAATTTTTGCGGCAGCAAACCAGCATTCTGCAACCTATCCTTGGCTGGGTTGTAAATCTCGTCATCGGAGCCTGTTACAAAATGGCCGTTTTTTTGCAAGGCGAGGGCAAGATTGTGCATGACCGCCCCACCCATCGCTATTAAGTGAATTCGCATGAAAAAATCAGAGGTTTGATGAACAGGCTACTTGTTTGATTTGCGGAGTGTTTTTTTTTATTAAAAAACCGTTGTTTCCACATTCATCGAACCTTCCACCTGGAAATCCGTTATTTTTGCAGCAAAATTAACTGGGCCAACCGAAATAACTCCCCACTTTTCCACGTTAATCAGGAAAGTTTTCGGAAACCCACTTTTATAACATATCCAAAATCATTTTACAATGAAAAAAAGCACCCTAAAGCAGTTCCTAATACTAGCTGCATTTGCCATCTTGGCCTCCTCCTTTGCCTCCTGTAACAAAGGCTACGGATGCCCGAACAATTTCAAAGCAATTAAGACGGTTGTTCAACTTGTGAAATAAATATTTGTTAGTTGACGGCTGCCTATGCTGGCAGCCGTCAAACAACAAATTTGAGCATGACCTGGAATCCGCTGACCTCTACTTCTGAAATTGACTCCATCGTTGAGCGTTCTTATCAAGTTCCCTGCCTTATCTTCAAGCACAGTACCCGTTGTAGCATCAGTTATATGGCACAACACCGATTGGAAGGAAGTTGGGATTTACCCGCTTCCCAAATTGAGCCTTTCTACCTCGACTTGATTAGTTACCGCAATATTTCCAATGAAATCGCCTCCCGATTCGAGGTGTTTCACGAGTCCCCACAGATTTTGGTGATAAAAAATGGCGAGTGCATTCTCGACGCCTCTCACTTGGATATTTCTGTGGAAGAAATTAAAGAAGTGCTTGTTTAACTGTGAACTGTGAACGTCACGTTATTCACAGTTCACAGTTCGCAATTCACAGTTCGCCAATCACCATTTTATCTTCGACAAGTCTAGATTGTCTCGCACCAATTCGATGGCCTTGCGAGCCTTTCCCAACGTTTGAACATTGATTTTTACCTCCAAGTGGCTGATTTTTACTGCCGTTCCGTAAGTGTCGAGCGGCGTGGTAATGATTGGAATCTGGTGGTCTATGACATACTGCTCGTGATGGAAGTCGTCAATATGGTGCAATTGCTTTCCGTCACCCGTGATGATGATGCCCACAAGCGGCTATTTTTCCATCCCTTTTTGCTTACTCAAACGTTGAATGCCCAACAGCGATTCATTCAGGCGGTTCCTACTGACCACTAGCAGTACGCCCCTGTCCTCCTCAAAATTATGGCTCCCCATCAGTGAAGCCGCCACCACATTTTCCACTAAGACATTCAGGCTATTGGGGTTGTAAAGCACCCTCCCGTTGATGGCGATGGAAATGGTCGAAAGCAATGGATAAAGCAAGGTTTTTTCATAGGGCAATACGCCGAGTAGCGGGATGCCCCACTCGGCCAATTTCAGCCCAACATAGTGATTCACTTTATCAATTTTATCGGGCAAAACCTTGTTGATAATGACCCCTGCAATGGGCACTTTTTGCTCCCGAAACAGTGCCAGGCAAAGGTTCAATCGGTCAATGGTGTACCCCACCCCACCCTCGACAATCAATATCACTGGAGCACCAATCAAAGCTGCAACATCCGCATTGCTGAGGCCGACCACGCTGCCCACGCCGGGATGCCCTGTGCCTTCATACACCACCATTTCGTACTGTTTTTCGAGGAATTTGCTGGCGGCCTTGATGTTGTGGGCATAGGGAAATTTCTTGGGGTCGTCCAAAAAAGCCTGCGTTGCGCCCTTGCCCAAAATCACGGGACTGTGGATTTTTGCCACCAGGTCGAAGTGCATCATGGTCGAAAAAAGCAGGGCGTCCTTGTCCACCTGCAAGTTCTCAATGTCAATGGCTTCTTGGCCTACGGGCTTACAGTAGCCGACCCGCAGGCCCGATTGCCGAAAGGCTTCGACAAGGCCAAGGGTGCAGGTGGTTTTGCCAACATGTTGGTTGGTGGCGGCGACGTAAAGGCGTTTATTCATGAAGTTCGATTGTAGATTGCGCCAAAAGTAATTCTTTCCAATTTTTTAGAGCTGGGAACTTTTGTCATCGCCAATTGTTTTATCGCCGAATGAATACCAGAAAGACCAAGCCTGCCAAGTTTCGAGCCTGCCTTTTGAAAATATCATTTATTTTACATCACGGTAAACTGTTTCAGGAAAAAAATCGCCAATTTTGGCCATCGAAAACCGTGTTCTGCTTTAAACCTAAAATGCTGATTTTCAGCTTCTTAAAACAAGAACTCCCGCTTTTCCCACCGAGTCAGGATACCAATAACCTCATTTTTATTAGCAATGGATAAGAAAAAATTCATGAAAAAAGAGCGCAAATTCTCCGCCAGCGAGTTGCAGCGGGAAGTGCTCCGACTGTTCAAGGAAAACCCCAAGAAACAGTTCAACCCCAAACAAATCGCCAACAACTCCAACTCGGCAACAGCAAAGATGCCGTTGTACACGCCCTTGGTAAGCTCGCAGAAGCGGGTGAACTCAAACCGCTAGGCGATTTCAAATACAAGTTGAAACAAGCACCTGCCAGTTTTTTACCGAAAAAAATAATGACCGGCTACGTGGACATGACCCGCACGGGTGCTGCGTACATCGAGTGCGAAGGCCACGAAGACGACGTTTATGTCTCCGCAAAGGGCCTCGGTTCAGCACTGCACGGTGACCTTGTGGAAATCTCCGTCTGGACGCCCCGTGGCCGCCGCAAGCCGGAAGGCGAGGTGGTGAAAATCATCGAACGGGCCAGTGATGTTTTCGTGGGGACGATTCACTTGCGGGGCAAACAAGCCATCGTCGTGCCATCGAACCCACAGGTGGCGATGGACATCTACGTTGACCTTGAAGACACGAAAGAAGCCGAACACGGCGATCGTGTCATCGTGAAAATCACGCAGTGGCACAAGTCGCCATCACAGCATCCTCGAGGCATGGTGACGACTCTACTCGGTGCCGAGGGCAGCGACTTGGAGATGAAAGTCATCCTCATCGGCAAGGGCTTCCAGCTTGATTTCCCGGAGGAAGTTGTGACGGAATCTGAGGCCATCTCGGACCTAATTCCACAATCAGAAATCCAGCAACGGCGGGACTTTCGGAACATTGCCACCTTTACGATTGACCCCGAAGATGCCAAGGATTTTGACGATGCACTGAGCTATCGAGTGCTCGAAAACGGCAATATCGAAGTCGGCGTACATATCGCCGACGTGACCCACTACCTGAAGGCTGGCACGGAGCTGGACAAGGAGGCTTACAAGCGCTCGACCTCGGTTTACCTCGTGGACCGGGTGCTGCCGATGTTGCCGGAACGCCTTTCCAACAACCTCTGTTCACTCCGACCAAACGAGGACAAACTGACGTTTTCCGCTGTGTTTGAGTTCAATGAAAAAGACCAGGTGGTGAGCCGTTGGTTCGGCAAAACCATCATCCATTCCGACCGCCGGTTCAGCTACGAACAGGCACAAACTGGCCTGGAAACGGTTGAAGGCGATTTTGCGGAGGAACTCAAAATCCTGAACCGCATCGCCCACAAACTGCGCAAGGAGCGCTTCAAAAACGGGGCGATTGACTTCGACACCGAGGAGGTGCGCTTCCGGTTGGATGCCAACGGCGTGCCCACGGAGGTGTACGTGAAAGACCGCAAGGATGCCCACATGCTCATCGAGGATTTCATGCTGCTGGCCAACAAGGAGGTCGCTATTTTCATCAACAAGAAAATGGAAAACCAAGCGGAAATCCCCTTCGTTTACCGTATCCACGACTACCCGAACGACGAAAAAGTGAAGGAACTGTCGCTGTTTGCCAAGGAGCTTGGGTTCCAAATGCGCATCAACACCCCGCAGGAAATCGCCGCTTCGTTCAACCGACTGGCCGAGGCTGCCGACGAAAACGAGGCGTTCAAACTGCTGATGCCGCTCGCCATCCGCACGATGGCCAAGGCCGAATATTCCACCGAAAACATTGGACACTACGGCTTGGCGTTCGATTTCTACTCGCACTTCACCTCGCCCATCCGCCGCTATTCGGACGTACTGGCGCACCGGATTCTGTTTGAAAACCTGGGCGAGAACACTTTCCGTGCCGACAAGTCAAAGCTCCAGGAGCAGTGCAAGCACATCTCGCTGCAAGAGCGCAAGGCGATGGAAGCCGAGCGGGAGAGCATCAAGTACAAACAAGTGGAGTTCATGCAGAAGCATGTCGGCGAGGTCTTCGACGGCTTGGTTTCTGGCATCATCGAGCGGGGCATCTTCGTGGAATTGCTGGAAAGCAAATGCGAAGGAATGGTCGGATTCGACACCCTCAACGAACCTTTCGACGTGGCCGATGGACGCCTGCGGGCCAAGGGCATGCGCTCTGGCCGGGTATTCAAGATGGGTGACCATGTGAAGGTGCTGATACTGCAAACGAACTTGCAGAAAAGGCAGATTGAGATGGAGTTGGTGTGAGAGATGGTGATTGATAGCGATCCGATTGCTTGGAGCGGTCGCATCGCTATTGCTTGCAATATTTTTAATCAATTTCTTTCCAAATTTCTTCTCCCAAACCTCGTAAAATGAATTACTTATGGAATTCAATGAATTTCAGACCAATTAATTTCTTCTGTTAGGCAATTATTCCATTCTAAAAATTCATTCAAGCATTCTATTACCATTGAATTTATTGGAACGATTACTCTGCAACATATTCTTCAAATTAAAAAGCCAAAATATCCTGTGTCTTTTCTTGTTAAATGGAAATCAAAAATCTCTTGCCAATTTCCATGTACAGCATCAGAGCCAACACCATAAATGAAAGAATACAAATCTTCAAAATCAACTTCACTATGAATCTTCCAAAATGATTTTCCATCAAGTTTCCACTTATTTTTCTTTTTACTTTCAGCCTCTAAATCATCAATAGTAAATCCATCAGTTTGAAGTTTAGTCTTTAGTTTTAATAATTGACGTTTGATAATTGGGTGGTCAGAGTCATCTAATTCTTTTAATTTTTTTATGTTTTCAAATCTGGCTCTATATGATACAAGTCTAAAATTTCTTTGGGATTCTTCACCATTCCTCATTAGATATTTAGCTATAATAAATGACTCATAAAGTGGTCTTGTAAATTGTGCTAAAATTTCAAGCTTATTTAATTCAAAATTATGAATAGATTCTTGGTATAATTTTACAATCCTTGTGACGATCCGACAATCGTGGATTAATTCAAATTGTAATAATTCGGATGTTTTTCTTTGTTTACTATTCGAGATAGCATTTCAATTAGCTGTCCTAAATCTTTGCAAAATTTGACTATAAACAGATTTAGTTCTTCCTCATTCCGAGAAATAGAATCTTGTGATATTGATTGGTATCTACGGAATATGTCTAAATCTCCTTCATTATACTAAATTATACGGAACCCTTGCATTCATGTATTACACCTCGCCATTTACCATATTGACGTCAATTCACGGCGTCAAACCACCGACAATTTCTCTATAAAATGCACCCTACCACAACGAAAACAGCACCACCGCCACCACAATCACAAGCACAATGATTAACAAATACTGGAACATGCCCCACTGGCTGCGGTACTCGTTGTACATCAGTTCCACGCAGTCCCGCCATTTTAGGCCCCGCACCGCCCCCTCGTAGCCCATGAAAAAATAGCGCTTGCCCTTGTGCTGGTTGCCGTGCTTGCGGAGGATGAAGAAGAAATTGTTGAGGAAGGCAAGCTCGTACAGTTCGCTGCGGCCAGGGCCTTTGTCGCCGCCCTGTTCGATAATCATTTTGTTGGTGCCATCGAGCAGTCGCCAGCGGCCCTTGCTCACGTTGCCGTCCACGGACAGCAGGTACTCGCCGCCCTCGTTGAAGAAGTGCAGCACCGACTCCTGAAAGCCGGGGTCGTCCCGGATTTCGAGCCAGGGCTTGCCGCCGGGTGCCACGTAGAACTTTTGCTCCCGGAGGTCTTCACCGAGGTGCCCGATTTGTGGCAAAATCGAGTCAATAAAATCGTCAAGATTCTGCTTGTCCGGCAGGTCCACCTCGAAGGTTTCTTCTATTTTGTCGAAAGGACTTTCCATATTTACGATTGGGGATTTACGATTTACGATTGGAGACTGAGCTTAATTTTCTCTTTTCTGAATTCCAGCAGTGTCCCCAATCGTAAATCGTAAATCGTCATTCGTAAATAATTTCAAAGGTAAGGGTTTCACTTTTTTGCTCCGCAATATTTTTACTCACTGCTTACACGCACGGGCGGTGGATGCGCTACTTTTGCGACATGAAAACACTGCCTGACATCAAGCGCACTAATTCCGAAGCACTTTTTGCGACTGCCAAAACCTATTTCCCCGGCGGGGTCAACTCGCCCGTGAGGGCCTTCAAGTCAGTGGAGGGCACGCCGCTTTTTTTCAAAAAAGGCGAGGGCTGCCGCCTCACCGACGAGGACGACAATGTGTTCGTGGATTTCTGCTGCTCCTGGGGGCCGTTGATTTTGGGTCATGCGCATCCCGCTGTAAATCAGGCGATTATAACCGCAGCGGCCAACGGCACAAGCTTCGGCGCACCTACCCGGCTGGAGAACGAACTGGCCGAACTGATACTTTCCAACAACCGTTTCATCGAAAAAATCAGGTTCGTGAGCAGTGGCACGGAGGCCGTCATGTCGGCCATCCGGCTGGCAAGGGGCTACACGGGGCGCAACAAAATCCTCAAGTTCGAGGGCTGCTACCACGGTCATGTGGATGCGCTGCTGGTGAAGGCGGGTTCCGGCCTCGTGACCTTCGGCGAAAGCACTTCGGCGGGCATCCCGGCGGCGTTTGCAGCGGAGACCATCGTCGTGCCGCTGAACGACCTGACGGCGCTGGACGAGGCGCTGCACCTGCACGGTTCCGACATTGCCTGCGTCATTATCGAACCAATTCCCGCAAACAACGGGCTGTTGCTGCAAGCAGCGGCGTACCTGTCTGCCCTTCGGGAAAGATGCACTTCGCACGGCATCCTGCTCCTTTTTGACGAGGTGATTTCCGGCTTCCGGGTCGGCTTCGAAGGTGCGGCGGGGCTTTACGGCATCGCCCCGGACATCGTGACTTACGGTAAAATAATTGGGGGTGGTATGCCCGTCGGGGCCTACGGTGCCAGTGCCAAAATCATGTCGAAAGTCTCGCCGGACGGCCCAGTTTACCAAGCAGGCACACTCTCCGGCAACCCCGTGGCGATGGCTGCTGGCAAGGCGGCGTTGACGGAATTGCTCAAGCCGGGGTTTTACGAAAACCTGAAAACCAAGACTGACAAGTTTCTGCAAAAAATCACAAGTCATTGTTTGTCAAATGGTTATGAAGTCAGCTTCCCATCCGTTGGCTCCATTTTCTGGATTGCTTTTTCCAAAAAACCATTCGCAGCGCCGAGGAAATTGACGCTGGGAGCATGTCCCATTTCAAGGTTTTGCATCGGGAACTGCTCAAACGGGGCGTTTACCTGGGGCCGTCGGGTTACGAGGTGGGCTTTGTTTCGGCGGCGCATTCTGAGGCCGATTTGGATTTTGCTGCGCAAATGATGTGCGATGCGATGGATGTGGTGTTTGCAAGATGAAGCCGTAGGTTGTGTTTGAGACCAATCTCTGTTAGAGCTTCGAAGCTCTAACAGAGATTGGTCTCAAACACAACCTACGGCTTCAAACGATTTTTAGTTTTCACAAATATCCCAACCGTGCGATTATTATTAACCCTTATTTTTTTCGTTCAAATCATTGCGCCAGCAACTGCCAAAAAGCGGTTTGAATGGACGCCCGCACTGCGCACTGCCTATGACAAAACCCTCAGCCTGCGCTTCGTGGAGGCTGAGTCCGACCTTGCCACCATCCGCCGAAACGACCCTGACAACCTGCTCATTTTACATGTCGAAAACTACCTGGACTTCTTCCACGTGTACATTAACGAGGAGGTGACGGAGTTCAAAAAGCTGGAAAAAAACAAAGACAAACGGTTGGAAATCATTGAAAAAGAAGGGGATAAATCGTCGCCGTACTACCTTTTTCTGCAAGCAGACATCCGACTGCACTGGGCACTTGCGAGGCTGAAATTCGAGGAATATTCGACGGCGTTTTTTGAGACCAACAAGGCGTTCAAACTGCTCACGGCCAATGCCAAGCTGTTCCCGAAATTCATGCCCAACAAAAAAGACCTCGGCATCCTCCACGCCATCGTGGGAACGATACCCGACAACTACAAGTGGACGGTGAACTGGCTCAGCAGCATGGAAGGTTCGATGGAACAGGGGAAAGCAGAGCTGGAGGAGGTGCTGAATTTTGCCCAAAAACAGGATTTTATTTATGAAAACGAGATTTACGTTTACTACGCCTATTTGATGCTCCACCTCGAAAACGACAACGAAGAAGCCTGGAAAATCATCAACAAAGCAGACCTAAACCCTGCCAAAAACCCGCTTGCCTGCTTCGTGATGGCCAACGTGGCCATGCGCACCGACCGGGGCGATGAGGCTATCAATATCTTGCTCAAAAGGCCGACTGGCAAGGAGTTTCACCCATTTTACTACCTCGATTACATGCTCGGCTTGGTCAAGTTGCAGCGCCTCGACAAAGACGCCAACATCTATTTGCAACGCTACGTGGACAACTACAAAGGGCGAAATTTCATCAAGGACAGCTACCAAAAACTGGCGTGGGACGCCTTGTTGCATGGCGACCCGCAGGGTTATAAAAAGTTCATGAACCTCTGTAAATCAAAGGGTTATACCATCGTTGGAAGTGACCGTAGCGCTAATGCAGAGGCAAAGTCGGGCGATATACCTGCGGTCGAATTGCTAAAAGCGAGGGTACTTTTCGATGGTGGCCGCTTCCAACGAGCCTACGATGTGCTAAAGGAAAAAAAGGTCTCCGACTACTTCTCCGAAAAAAACCAACTCGAATACCACTACCGCATGGGCCGAATCACGCACAAGCTGGGCAGGTATGCGGAGGCGTTGAATTTTTACCATACTACCATTGACAAAGGGCGTGACAGTCCCTACTATTTTGCTTGCCGCTCGGCACTTGAAAAAGGTCATATCCTGGAGGAACTGGGGCGTACCAAACAGGCCCGTGTAGCATTCAACCTTTGCCTTGACATGTCGCCCGATGACCACAAGACAGGGTTGCACCAACAGGCGAAGGCGGGGCTGCGGCGATTGAAATGAGTTGGCAGTTCGACAGTTGGCAGTTGGCAGTCAGCGACTGGGAGTTTGGTCAATTGGAGAAAAATATTTCCAAAAGGGAACAAAAAAGAACCAAACAGCGCTATATTTGCGCCCGCTTCGGAGGAGGGATTTAGAGATTGAGGAATTATGGGTTTGAGAAGTACAGACCCTGCCGCCTCTCAAACACTTAATCTCCCAGGCACTCAAACCCTCAAACGGCGAGGTAGCTCAGCTGGTTAGAGCGTGCGATTCATAATCGCAAGGTCGGGAGTTCAAGTCTCCCTCTCGCTACAAAAAAGCCCGCCACCGGAAACGGTGAGCGGGCTTTTTTGGTTATAAGTTAGTAGTTATGGTGGACCGTTATCCTGCCTTCCATAACTCATAACTCCCAACTCATAACTCCTACAAAGCTTCCTCCGGCAACTTCCCCCTTTTCTTGTACGCTTCGTTCATCATTTGGAAGAAAGCATTCAAGCTGTTGGTGTTGGGGTCGTTGGTTTCGAGGATGAAATCGGCGCCTTTGCCGTTCACCTTGAAGTTCATTTCCTTGAAGTTGTTGCTTTCCACACCGCCGAGCACATCTTGAACGGCATCAAAGTCGAACCAGCCCGCAATGGTCTGATTGTCAAAGGATTTGAATTTGTTGGTGTACTCGCCGCCCGTTTCGCCTGCCTTGATTTTGTTCATCAAATAGTCGTCGGAGGAAAAAGTGAGCATGCCGTTTTTGAGCAGGATTTTGCCCATACCCTTATTCACGGTAATGTTGAAATCTTCGTTGCCTAACGAAATGACGGAATACACATCCTTTTCGATTTCCTTCAATTTTTCTCCTTCACCGCTATTTGCAGTATTTCACGGGCCTTCGCCTCGTTCTTTAGGTTGAAGGCAACCATGATTTTGGCGTCTTTCATGCTTTTTGCACCGAAGCCTGCCACCATGACGTCGCCGCCTAAAGCCTCGATGAGGTCTGAGCTCTTGATGCCGAGGTCGTTGAGCACAAAGTCAGCGTATTTTTTGTTGTCTGGGCGCTCGCTTAAGAATTTGTCTATGCCTACCAGGTCGAGGGCCATCACAGTGGCGAAGGTCAGTTGCCCCTCCGGCAATATTTTGCTAAAATCCGCCTTGACTTCTTTTTTGAAAAAACGACCGATGAAGTCATCGCCCAAGTTTTTTGTTGATGTTAAAATCAGCGTGGCCGACCATCTTGCCGTTTTCGAAATCGGCGTAGCTGCTGATGAAATTGTCCTTGAGTGCCTCTGGTTTCACGTCAATCATGCTCAGGGCGAAACCAGCACCACCGTTTTTGGCGAGCGAATTGGTGGATAACCAACTGGTGATGTCATGGTTGGCACCAAGTGCTTTTTGGAGACTGGGGTCCTTGGTGAGGGTATTCTCCTTGTCCACTTTGAATGCGGCAACAAGCCGGTCAACAAGCGCTTCTGAAGTCTCGTTGCTGAATGCAAATACCGCCAGCGATTTGTTCCAACCTACGATGGCGTTGCTGCCACTGTCCAAAATCTTGATGCCATCCTTCTCTGAAAGCTCGTCCTTCTCGAATTTCCACATGGCCTCAAATGCCGCAGCATCTTTCAGTGGAACGTAAAAATAGGTGGTCATTTCTTCCGGGTTCTGCTCATCAAACGCGGTGGCGGAGTAAATTTTTCCCTCCAGGTTGATGCCAGAAGCGGCAGGGTCGAGGAGTACTTTTGTCAATTGCGGGTTGTCCATTTCCGAATTGGAAACCATTTCTTTGTAAAAATCCATTTGCTTAATGGATTCAAAGTCAGCTTTTTGCATCAATTTTTTCAAATCAATAGCCGTAACGCTGGTAGCGGTAGCTGGAACGTAGGCCAGCGCATCGCCCGGTTTGGCTGCATCTTTTTTGCAGGCAACTATCAGCAGAATGACGCTACCCAACAGGAAACTTGAAAACGCTTTGATGAAGTTCATTTGAAAAAAGTTTTAGTGAAAATGAAAGTCCAAGATTAAGCCGTTGAACGCACGGCGGTCGGTTAACTTGGATAAAACGCAGTTTTATTTCGACGTCACGCCCAGATTGAGACAAAAACGAAATTTTTCCAAAACCTATTCACTCATTCATTCCTTCACTCATTCTCTCATTGCTATCTTTGCGCCTCTTTTACCCCTGACCCGCCCCTGACCCCTAAAGCTTTAGGGGTCAGGGGCGGGTCAGGGGTTTCACACAACATTTTCATGCAAATCACCGAACCAGAAATTACGGAGAAGACCGCTGCCAAACTCGGCCTCACTGCCGCAGAATTTGAAAAAATCAAACAGATTTTGGGTCGGACTCCCAATTTTGTCGAACTGAGCATCTATTCCGTCATGTGGTCGGAGCATTGCTCCTACAAGAACTCCATCAAATGGCTCAAAACCCTGCCCCGTGAAGGCAAGCGCCTCCTCGTTGGCGCGGGCGAAGAAAACGCTGGCCTCGTTGACATTGGCGACGGCATCGCCTGCGCTTTCAAGATAGAATCTCACAACCACCCCAGCGCCATCGAACCGTACCAGGGTGCGGCCACGGGGGTTGGTGGCATCCACCGTGACATTTTCACGATGGGCGCTAGGCCGATTGCAGCGCTGAACTCACTCCGTTTTGGCAATCCCGATTCCAAGCACATGAAGGGCCTCGTGAAGGGCGTGGTGAAAGGAATTGGCGACTACGGCAACAGCTTCGGCGTGGCAACCGTGGCAGGGGAGGTTTTCTTCGATGACTGTTACAACCAAAATATACTCGTCAACGCAATGTCAGTGGGCATCGTTCGGGTGGGCGAAACAGTATCCGCCTGTGCGGACGGCCCGGGCAACCCCGTGTTCATCGTTGGCTCCCGAACGGGCAAGGACGGCATCCACGGCGCAACCTTTGCCAGTGCCGACCTCCACGAGGAGAGCCACGAAGACCTGCCCGCCGTGCAAGTTGGCGACCCATTTCAAGAAAAACTGCTGCTGGAAGCAAGCCTCGAAGCCATCAAGACTGGGGCTGTGGTAGGTATGCAGGACATGGGTGCTGCGGGCATTACTTGCTCCACGTCGGAGATGAGTGCCAAGTCGAAGACCGGGATGCGCATTGACCTGAGCAAAGTGCCTACCCGGCAAGCCAATATGCTCGCTTGGGAAATCCTGCTTTCTGAAAGCCAGGAGCGCATGCTCATCGTTGGCCATGCTGGCCAGGAGCAACCGCTGTTCGATGTTTTTGAAAAATGGGACCTCGAATGTGTGCAAATCGGCGAGGTGACCGACTCGGGCATCCTCGAATATTTTTACGAAGGAGAAAAAGTGGCAGAAACGCCCGCCGAACCACTGGTGTTGGGTGGCGGTGCTCCAGTTTACGACCGGGATTACACCAAGCCAGCCTACATGGCTGAGGTTAGCAAATTCCGTTTGAGCAAAATAGACCAACCAACCGACATCAAAGCGGCTGCCCGTAAGCTGTTCTCATTGCCCAACCTTGTTTCGAAACGCTGGGTTTATGAGCAGTACGACAGCATGGTTCGCACCAACAACATGAGCACCAACGCCCCGTCCGACGCTGCCGTCGTGCGAGTCAAGGGGTCGAAAAGGTCGCTGGTCGTGACGGTGGATTGCAACTCAGCTTACGTCCATGCCGACCCCTACACAGGAGCAATGATCGCTGTTGCGGAAGCCGCTCGGAACATCACCTGCACTGGCGGCGTGCCGGTAGCTATCACGAACTGTCTCAATTTTGGCAACCCCTACAACCCAGAAGTTTACTACCAATTCGTTCACGCCATCAAGGGCATGGGCGATGCTTGCCGCAAGTTCAATACGCCTGTGACGGGCGGCAACGTGAGCTTTTACAACCAAAGCCAAGTCGGCACGAAAACGGAGCCTGTTTTCCCTACGCCGACCATCGGGATGTTGGGTATTCTGGAAGACGCTTCGCACCAAACCACGCTCAACTTCAAGGCCGAGGGCGACGTTATTTACATGCTAGGCAATGTTCACAATGACCTCAGCAGCTCTGAGTACCTGCGCAACGTGTTGGGTGTGAAGTACTCGCCAGCCCCGCACTTCGAGCTGCACGAGGAGTTTGAAATGCAACTGCTTGTGAAACAACTTATCCGCAAAAAATGGTTGCGCTCCGCCCACGACGTGTCCGACGGCGGCCTTTTCACCAACTTGATGGAAAGTGCCATCGCAAGCGGACTTGGCTTCAACATCGAGACCGTGGACACCTTCCGCAAGGATTGTTTCCTCTTCGGCGAGAGCCAAAGTCGGGTTGTGCTCACGCTCACGAGTGACAAAGAGGACGATTTCCAAAACTTTTTGGTGAACAGCAATGTCTCCTTCACTAAACTGGGCGAAGTTTTTGGCACTGGGGTTGTAATAGATGACGAAAATTTCGGAAGTGTGGCCGATTGGAAAGCCATTTTTGACAATACTCTGGGTGAAAAATTTGACCAAATTTAATTGTTGGATTGCTAGATTGTTGAATTGTTTTGAAGTCTCGGATAACAATTCAACAATCTAGCAATCCAACAATTCAACAATCATAAATCTTTCTTGAGCATGAAGAACCTAGTTTTTATTATTCTCGCAATAGCAGCATTTGCATTTGGCACAGGCTGCAAGGAGGGCGCTACCGGCTCCATTGGCGGCAGCAGCGGCCTGGACATTTCCGGCACCATCGCCAATGCGGGCAACATGCAGGTCTATTTTGACAAGGTGGGCTTGAACCCATCCAGTCCAAACCTAGTGATTGTCAAGGCCGATGCTGATGCCACTGGTAAGTTTGCTTTGACTACCCCTGAGCAGCCAACCGCTGGCATTTACCGCCTGCGGGTGGGCGAACAGCAGATTTTCCTGGTGCTGGATGGCAAAGAAAACCAACTGGAAGTCAGTGGAGACCTCGCCAACTTTAACAGGTTTCAGTACGACATCAAAGGCTGCGAAGGCTGTGTCAGCTACCGTGACATGATGCAAAAATTGGTGTCAAAGCAAGCACAACCCGCTGACATACAGTCATTTGTCGAGACTACTGCAAACCCGATGGGAGGCGTACTTGTCGCCATCCAAGCATTTGGCGGCAACCCGGCTTTTCTCGAAACCCATAAAAAAGCCAAGGCAAAACTGGAAGCTGCTTACCCCGGTTCCGATTACGTTAAGGACTACGACAGTTTCCTAACGTCGTTGCAGCAAGTGCAGCAGCCAAGCAATGGCGGCTTCACTTTTTACGAAGAAGCCCAGCGCCAGCCAGCCCCGGATATCAAATTGCCCAGCCCCAACGGCAAGGAATACGCTCTTTCCGACTTGAAAGGCAAGGTGGTTTTGCTCGACTTTTGGGCAAGCTGGTGCCGCCCCTGCCGCATGGAAAACCCCAACGTGGTCAAGGTGTACAATGCCTACAAGGACAAAGGCTTCACGGTCTTCAGCGTTTCGCTGGATGGCATTGACTCCCGCACGGAGCAGATGATGGGCGGCGATGCCGCAAAACTCAAGGAAGCTCGTGCCAACGAAATTACAAAATGGAAGGACGCCATCTCAAAAGATGGACTTATCTGGCCTACCCATGTCAGCGACTTGAAAAAATGGGAATGCGCCCCAGCCCGCTTGTACGGCGTGAGCAGTATCCCACGCACCTTCATGATTGACAAGGAAGGCCGCATCGCTGCTACCGGATTCCGTGGTGAACAAGTGGAAGAAACATTGAAGAAACTGCTTTAATCTTAATTCAGCTTGGAACAAAAAAAAGCGGTGCCGTGTGCTTGGGCCCCGGCCCTCCCCGGCCCCCCCGCCCGGCGGGGGGGGCCCTCCGCCCCCGCGGCCCGGTGGCGGCCGGGGGCCCCCCGCCCGGGGGCCGGGGCCCTTCCGGCCGGCCCCCGGGGCCCCCGGGCCGCCGGCCGGGGGGGGCGGGGGGGCACCCACCAGGGAGGGGGGCCCCCCCCGGAGGTCCCTTTGCCCCCCCCCCCCCCCCCCCCCCGGCCCCCCAATTGCACCGCTTTTTTTGTTCCAAATGCCTTATAGCGCATCGAACCTATTTCACAAACTTTTCAACTCATGCAGCTTACCCTTCTCCCCACCGGCACTTTCAAACTCGACGGCGGCGCCATGTTCGGCATCGTGCCCAAGCGAATGTGGAACAAGGCCAATCCCGCCGACGAGAACAACCTTTGCACTTGGGCCTTACGCTGCCTGCTCATCGAAACGGGCGACCGCAAAATCCTCGTGGACTGTAGCATTGGCGACAAGCAGGAGGCAAAATGGCGCAGTTTCTTCGAGCCAGTGGGGCCGGTGTCTCCCCTACCCTCGCTGACTGAGCGGGGCATTTCACCGGAGGAAATCACCGATGTTTTCCTCACGCACCTGCACTTCGACCATTGCGGCGGCGGGGTGAGTTTGGATAAAAACGGGAAGCTCGTGCCCACTTTCCCCAATGCCACCTATTGGTCAAATGAACCGCAATGGGCAACAGCAATGAACCCAAACGAGAAGGAAAAAGCGTCATTCCTAAAGAAAACTTTGTGCCGCTGAAAGATGCTGGCAGGGTACAATTCATTGATGTTCAACGGGATATGCTCGAATGGCTACCGGGAATACAGGTGCAATTCACCCACGGCCACACTGATGCGATGATGTCGTTGCACATAGATTCCCCGCAGGGTCATTTTGTGTATTGTGCTGATGCCATGCCATCCAGCTTCCACCTCAACATGCCTTGGGTCATGGCCTACGACATCCGCCCGTTGGTGACGTTGGAGGAAAAGGCTTGGCTGCTCGAAAATGCCGTGGAACACGATTGGCGACTGATTTTTGAACACGACCCCACGGCGGCTTGCGCCACGCTTTTGCGAAAGCGAAAATGGGCGGGTGGTCGTTAAGGAGAAGTTCGTAGATGCTTTGCCTACATAAAAACAATACAACAATTCAACAATCAAGCAATCTTTCCCCTTACCTTTGCGGCCTTAAAAAATAACGATTCAGAATAATCCATGCTGACAGCCGCAAATATTTTCATAAAATACGGAGACCGTACCCTTCTCGACCATATCAGTTTCACCATTGGCGACAAAGAGCGCATCGGTCTTGTTGGCCGCAACGGAGCTGGCAAGTCCACGCTGCTCAAGGTGATAGCTGGTACTGTACGCCCGGACGAAGGCAATATCCAACGGCCAACGGCCTCCACGCTCGGTTTTTTGCACCAAGAAATGAGCATTCCAAAGGGCAAAACCGTGATGGACGAAACGATGACGGCGTTTGATGAAACGAAGCGCATAGAGGAGCGCCTCGCCGAAATCCACAAGGAACTCGAGACCCGCACCGACTACGAGAGCGAAGCCTACATGGATTTGCTGAACGAAATGTCAGACCTTGACCACCATTACCACATGCTCGACGGGGTGAACACCCAGGCGGAAGCCGAGAAGATTTTGAAGGGCCTGGGTTTCAAACAGACTGACTTCCTTCGCCTCACCGACGAGTTTAGCGGTGGCTGGCAGATGCGAATCGAATTGGCAAAAATGCTGCTCCAGCGACCTGACTTCCTCCTTTTGGATGAGCCAACGAACCACTTGGACATCGAATCCATCCTCTGGCTGGAGGAGTTCTTGCAGTCCTACGAAGGTTCGGTCATCGTCATTTCTCACGATAAAACCTTCCTGGACAACGTTACAAAACGCACCATTGAAATCGAGTTGGGCAAGGTTTACGAATACAAGGCCAACTACTCCAGGTACGTGGAACTGCGCACCGAGCGGCGGGAGAAAATGACCGCTGCCGCCAACAACCAGCAGAAAGTGATTGACCAGATGGAGAAAACCATCAACCGCTTCATGGCTAAGGCAACCAAGACTTCGCTGGCACAATCCATGCAGAAACGCCTCGACAAAATGGACCGCATCGAGGTGGAGGACGTGGACACAGCCACGATGAACATCCGCTTTCCAGAGCCGCCCCGCAGTGGCGTGGTGGTAGCGGAGGTAAAGAATTTGAGTAAGAGTTACGGCAGCCTGAACGTACTGAGCAACGTGGACTTGACCGTGGAAAGGGGCCAAAGGATAGCATTTGTGGGGCAAAACGGCCAAGGCAAAACGACCCTCGCCAAGATGATAGTCAACCACCTCCAACCCACATCGGGGAGGTGAAAATTGGCCACAACGTCCTCATCGGCTACTACGCACAGAACCAGGCCGAGGCGCTCGATCCCAAGATTACGCTGCTCGAAACCATGGAAAACCACTCGCCGCCAGAGATGCGCACCAAATTGCGCAATATCCTCGGCTCTTTCCTGTTCAGCGGTGAGGACCAGGACAAGAAAGTCTCCGTGCTGTCGGGTGGTGAGCGTGCCCGTTTGGCAATGGCTTGCCTGCTGCTTCGGCCCATTAACTTGCTGGTACTCGATGAGCCTACCAACCACCTTGACATGCTCTCGAAAGAGGTGCTGAAAGCCTCGTTGATGAGCTACACTGGCAGTTTGCTAGTCGTATCACACGACCGGGACTTCCTTTCCGGCTTGGCCGACATTACGGTGGAGTTTCGGGACAAAAAGCTGCACACCTACCTCGGCGACATCAATTATTTCTTGGAGAAACGCAAGCTGGATGATATGCGCCAGGTCGAATTGGCCACCAAGACGGCAACCAGTTCCAACGGTCACCACAAGGAACTCAACCATGAGGAGCGTAAAAATATGCAGCGCCACCTTGTCAGCGCTGAAAAGAAGGTAGAACAGCTTGAAGCCAAAATCTCCGACATCGAGAGCCGGATGGCTTTGCCTGATTTTTACCCAAACCCGATAGCCAAAAGGTGATGGATGAGTACGCCAAAGCAAAAAAAGAGCTTGACGCCGCCATGATGGAATGGATGGAGGCGCAGGAAGCGCTTGGGTAGTAAAAATTTGAACATTGAGTTTAAGGTTTTGAGTGGGCAATGCTGCTGAGTGAGGTTCGGCACACTCAAAACCCAAGCATGTCCTTCATCCCAAAGCAACCACGCTTTCCCACCAACCACTTCGCCGCAGCCAATGCCCCCGCCGCAAATCCTTCCCGTGAGTGCGCCGCATGGCTGATTTCGAGGGTGTCAATGCCTGACTGCCAAGTGACGATGTGCGTACCGGGCACGTTCTCCTCCCGTTTGCAGAGGATGGGAATCGTTTCGTTTGGAGCACTAAATTGCTCATTTTCAGCCGTTTGCAGATAAGCTTGCCAATTGGTTTTCTTCGTAAAATTTTCAAGGATGCCTTCGGCCAGTGTGATGGCGGTACCGCTGGGGTGGTCAAGCTTTTGGGTGTGGTGTACTTCTTCCATGCGCACGTTATATTGGGTTTGCCCTGCCATCAGCTTTGACAAGTAACGGTTCACAGCAAAGAAGATATTGACACCAATGCTGTAATTGGATGCATAAAAAAGTGCGCCGTTGTTCGCTTCGCAAATGGCTTTTGCCGCTGGCAAGCTATCTAGCCAGCCCGTCGTGCCGCAGACCACAGGCACACCTGCTTCGATGCAAGTTCGGATGTTTTCAAATGCCGTTTCAGGCCGGCTGAACTCGATGGCAACGTCAGCTTTGCGAAGGTTTTCGGGTGTAAAATCCGCCCGATTGTCCAAATCTATGGTCAAAACCACGGTGTCCCCAGCAGCTTCTGCCAAGTTTTTGATAATTTTTCCCATTTTTCCAAAACCAATTATTGCCAATTTCATTTCTTATAAGTTTGTTGTGTGACCCGAGTTACAATCTGCGTCAAACTTACGATTTTGTTGTTTTACTAGCCAAACTCTGGCTTACCTGGCCCCTCCCCGTGAGGGGTCTTTTTGTTTTTGAATCAGACAATTCAACTTCTCGCCGTAAACTCGCCCATAGATTTTCAAATTTTCTACCATGATTTGGCAGGATTTAGTCAAAAATGCCCTGCTGGGCGTTGAAAACAGCAGCTTCACAGAACCCACCCTCGAAGGACTGGCGCAGCTTGGCGTGGACACCACCCGTGAAGCCCCGCTCCTGCTCGCCGACGGGGCGGCTCTGCTGGCGCAAATGCGCAGGGCAGGCTTTTTACTCAAAGATTTTGAAGGCGAAATGCCTATGCCCGGTGCTGCAACAAATGCCAATTCGACATCGCTGAAAACCGCATACCACCTGAACTTGATGCTCAGTCCACAGATTGCAGTATTGCCGGAGTTCCTTTATTTATTGAAGAAATCGGGCAAAAAGCTGCCAACCTCTGAAATCCCAGCGCTGATGAGGCTACCGGATTTGCCCCAATATTGGCAACAAATCGAACCGTTACTGGGCGAGACTGGACGCTGGTTGCTGCGGCAGCACCCACCCTGGTCGGCCCACCTGCAAGACCCCAGCAGTTCAATTGGCAGACGGGAACACGCACCGAGCGGTTTGCGCAGCTCAAGTTCTGGCGAAACGAATCACCGTTTTTGCTCTTGAACTGCTTGCTTCTACCTGGGATTCCGAAAGCCACGCAGACAAAGCCGCCTTTCTTGCCCTCCTCGAAATTGGGCTTTCTACCTCCGATGAACCGTTCTTGGAGCGATGCCTCGACGACCTTCGGAAGGAAGTGAGGCAGGCAGCAGCGCCATTGTTGGCGAAAATCCCCAGCTCCCAACTTGCCAAGCGAATGGCAAAACGGGCAGCGGATTGCTTGGTTTTAAAAGATAATTCCTTGAAAATCAACATCTGGGAAGAACCAGATGATTCAGCCCAGCGGGACGGCATCCTGAAAATACATCCTGGTTGGGCAGGCGGCGCAAAGGCTGGCCATTTGGGGCAACTAGTATCGTTGGTACCACCGTCGCATTGGGAGGCATATTTTGAAAAAACGCCAGTGGAAGTGCTTGCTTTATTTTCAAAAACGGACTGGAGCGAAACGTTGCTTCGGGGCTGTTTGGAGGCCACTGTTTTTCACCAAAACCCCGTTTGGGCAACTGCTCTGTTTGAGTTTTGGCAAAAAAATGAAAGCCTCTGGATATGGCAATTGCCTGTGGCAAACCAATTGGCAGCCCTGCTGCCACCCAGTGAGGCAGCCCGTTTGGCATTCAAATTCTTGAATGAAACCACGAGCTTGCCCAATGAGACCAGTCCACTTTTCCAATTGCTAAAAAACAATTCGGCAAATTGGCCGGCCGAACTTAGTTTGTTGATTGCCAACCGTTTCCGAATGGAAATTGTCAGAGATTACCGTCAGGTTTGGCAGTTGCAACATCTGAGCGGCTACCTGCAAATGCTCGGCTTGTACTGCGACCCGGCGCTTTTTGACCAATTGCAGACTGGCTGGAGCAATGACTCGGTGCAGTGGCGCATGTGGGAAAAACCCGTGGAGGATATGCTGACGAGGGTGCTTTTTCGAAGGGAAATGAGGGAGGAAATGATGAACATGTGAAGGCATTTCAATTGCTCCGAAACGCAGCCAAAATCTTGTCAAGCACCCGCTCCAGCAAGCTTCGTTTTTCCGTTACAATTCTCGCCGTTCCCTGCATCTCCTGACGAAATGGAATGAGCTTTCCGTAACTTGTTTTGAGGTCGTGCGGTAGGGATATTTCAAGTTCGTACCCCTGCTCGCTGGGCACAGTGGCGATGCGCTCCACCTCGCCATTCAGCACCCCAAATTCCTGGTACGGGTAGCCGTCGAGACGGATATTGACAGCCATTTTTTCTTTCACTTTGCCGGAACGAACACCCGACAGCAAAGCTTTGGCAAGGATGCGCCCGGAACCTTCCCTCGGAACGATGGTCAGCACCTCCGTGCCTGCCTCCACGTGCTGTTGTTCGCTCCAGATTTTCGTAAATGCCACCTCACCACCTACGGGCGCCACAAGCTGGTAGGTCTGTTTCCAAATGTCAATTTCACCTTTCAACTGCTGCACTTCCGAGCGGAAATCGAGCAGTTTTTGCGACTCGCCATCCGACTGAACTTGCTGTAAATCAAGTATTAGCGCCTGCATCTCCTGTATCCGAAGGTTGTTATGCGAAGTACCAGCATGCAGCGCCTCCAATTCCCGCCTGCGGGCCAACCAATCGGACTGGCTTTTTTCAAATTCGAACTTGCTCAAGGAGCTGGTGGCTAGGAGCGTACTATCACGTTGCATGTTTTTGAAGACCAGCGTCACCTCCTCCTTCATTATTTTTTCTTGCCGGGCAAGCGATTTGTTCAGCAGGGTAACTTCGTCAATTTGCTTGCGCAAATTGCTGATTTTCAGGTAGTTGATATCTTGGGAAAGAAAATAGCGTAGTTCTTTTAGCCGCCGAGAAAAGTCGGCATAACTGGCCTGCAAGGTGCCGAGTTGGAGTGTTTTCGGCAATTCGGCATCGAGGTAGCCCGCACCATCCTCTGTCGTCATTTTTTGCAAAACGGTGTCGAGATAGTTCACGTCTTGCAAGCGGGTTGGGCTTTCGAGGACTGCCAACAGTTCGCCGGGCTGCACCACCTGGCCGTTGGCAACGTTCAGGTTCGCAATTTTAGCGCTTGTCCCGGCCGCGAGACGGATGGGTGGATTTTCCGTTGTCAAAACAGCACGAGCCTCCACCACATCTGGATAGCGGACGAGATAAGCAATCCAAACCAGCAGCATGAAAACGGCAAACACGACCGTCAACCCCCAGCGCAGCGTCCAGCCGGGTGGGCTGCCGATGAGCGCTTCCACGTCATAGCGCTCGTTGAGCTTGATGTCTGATGGAGTTTTTATCGCCATTTCGATGTAGTTATGAGTTGTGGGTTATGAGGCTCGCAACTCATAACTCATAACTCAATTAGGCTCCCAATTCCAATTGTTCCTTCACCAGTTGATAGTACGCACCCCGGCGCTTTGAAAGTTCGTCGTGCGTTCCCACCTCCACGACTTCACCCCGCTCCAGTACCACAATCTGGTCTGCATTTTTGACGGTGCTGAGGCGGTGGGCCACCACCACCACTGTTTTCCCCTTGAAAAATTGACCGAGGTTTTCGTTGATTATCTTCTCCGTGTGGGCATCGAGTGCATTCGTTGCTTCGTCAAAAAACAGGTAGTCAGGTTGCTTGTAAACAGCCCTGGCAATAAGCAGTCGCTGCCGCTGGCCTTGGCTCAAACCGTTGCCTTTGGCTCCGACCATCGTGTTGTAGCCCAGGGGAAGATTTTCGATAAAATCCTGAATATGAGCTACTTGCACCGCCTTCAACAACTTCTCGTTGTCCACTGTTTCCCAGTCCGGTTCACTCTCGGCGATGTTGGAAGCAATGGTGTCGGAGAACACGAAGCCGTCCTGCATCACCGCCCCGCACTGCGCTCGCCACTCGGCGGTTGGCAGGTTTTTCAAAAACAATTGACCCACCTTGACCGCACCAACGCTGGGTTCGTAAAAGCCAAGGAGCAGTTTAATCAAGGTCGTTTTGCCGCTTCCACTGGTGCCCACGATGGCCGTCACCTTCCCCGCAGGAATGGTCAAGTTGATGTTTTTTAACACAAAATCGGTGAGCGGGTTGTAGCGAAAGCTCAGGTTTTCGAGGACGAGGGGATGAGAAAGAGGGATGAGGGATGAAGTTTTAGGTATGAGGGGTGAGGGATGAGGGATGAAGGCACCATCTACATTCATTCCTGATTCCTCATTCCTCATCCCTACTCCATCCCTCATTCCTTCTTGATGGATTTCGCTGAGGCGCTCCAAGCTAATTTTGGCATCCTGTGCCGAACGGACGAAGCTGATGATTTGCTGCAGCGGCACGTTCAACTGACCAAGGATGAACATCGTAGCGAGCATCATGCCCAGTGTCATTTCCCCATTGATAACGGCGGCAGCTGCGACGGCGATGATGAAAATATCCTTGATTTGGGCGATGAACTGCGCCCCAGCATCTTGCCACTGCGTGACTGTGAGCGAGCGCATATTTGCCCTGAACAACCTCGCTTGGATATGCACCCAACCGTAGCGGCGTTTGTGTTCGCTGTTCTGGAGTTTAATCTCCTGCATCCCCTGTATGAGTTCGATGATGTTGCCTTGGTTGTCCGACAATGCCCGGAACCGTTGCAGGTCGGCGTCCTTCCTTTTTTTCAAAAAAAGAAAAATCCAAGCCACATACAACACGCTGGCAATCAGGAAGATGGTGAAGATTTTGGTGTTGTAAACGGCCAATACTACACCGAAAATCAAGAGGTTGAAAGCCGAGAATATGATGTTCAGCGTGCTGACCGTGAGGAACTCCTCGATTCGCCGGTGGTCGCCAATTCGCTGGAGAAGGTCACCCGTCATTTTGGCGTCGAAAAAGCTGATGGGCTGTGCCATTAGGCGAACCAGAAAGTCGCTGACGAGCGAGATATTCACCCGGCTGCCGATGTGCAGCAATATCCAGTTTTGAATGAAGCGGACGGTCGTTTGTCCAGCGAAGAGCATGAGTTGTGCGAACAGAATAAGCCAAACGAAGCCAAGGTCTTGGTTCTCGATGCCCACATCCACAACGGCCTGAGTGAGGAACGGGAACAGGAACTGGATGAGACTGGCCACGAGTAGTCCGATGAGCAGTTGCGTGGTCAATCGGCGGTAGGGGCGCAGATAGTTGAGCAGAAAACCGAAGCCCTTGCGGCTGACCGAGTCGCCTTCTTGGGCATAAAAATCCGGGGTGGGTTCGAGCAAGATGGCAATGCCCAGATGCTGGTCGCTGCACCAGTTTCGTTGGAATTCGGCGTGGCTAAACTTCACCTTACCCCTCGCTGGGTCAGCCACCCAAATGCGTTTCTTGGTAATTTTATAAACGACGACGAAGTGGTTTTGCCGCCAATGGCAAATGCAGGGCAGCGGGGCTTCCGTCAACCCAACTTCCTGATTGTCAACGCCTTGGAATGGGATTTTGACGGGCAGTGGCCGCATCCCGATGCCCTCCGCCGCCACCACGATGCCCCTCGCCGACACGCCCTCCCGGTCGAGGAAGGTGCGCTGCCGCAACTCCTGGAGTGAGTACCGCCGACCATGAAACTCGGCAACCATGCGAAGACAAGCGGCCCCGCAGTCCATTGCGTCGAGTTGGTGGTAGAAGGGAAAAGGCATATTCTGATTGCGGATTTTGGATTGCGGATTTCGGATTGTGGGGCGGCTCAAATTTGAATATGAATGTCAATTGAAATAGGTCAAACGCATCGGTACTATTCCTGTTTCGTTTGAACCCAACAGCTCAATTTTAAGTAAATTTTGGGTGTCAAATAATTTAAACTGGAAATGCTTTAAGAATTGTCAGTTGATGGCCAATGCTGGCTCTATCATGCTGTGTTTTTGTCAGTGTTTAGAATTCTTTTGATTGAAAAATCCATATTAACCTACCTTTGCCTAGACAATCCAAAAACTGTCAGCAACCTAATTTTTCACGAAAAAAACCGATGGCAGCGCCCCAGCCTGCCAATTCACAAAGCCTGTTTAAATGATAAACGTTTCCCTTTTAAAAAAAACCTGCGAAATACCCGGCGCACCGGGCTTCGAGCAGCGCATCCGCAAGTTCGTGATGAACGAAATCACGCCATTCGTTGACGAGATTTCCACCGACTCGATGGGCAGCATCATTGCGGTGAAAAAAGGCCGCTCTGCCAAAAAAGTGATGGTGGCCGCCCACCTCGACGAAATCAGCTTCATCGTCACCCATATTGACGACGATGGGTTCCTGCGCATCCACACCCTTGGCGGGTTCGACCCGAAGACGCTGACAGCACAACGAGTAATCGTGCATGGCCGAAAAGACCTTATTGGGGTGATGGGCAGCAAACCCATCCACATTATGAAAGCAGAGGAGCGTACCAAGGCTCCGCTGACACAAGACTATTTCATTGACCTCGGCATGAAAAAAGAGGAAGTTGAGAAGCTGGTGGCAGTAGGCGACCCGGTGACCCGTGAGCGGGAACTCATCGAGATGGGCGAGTGTGTAAACAGCAAAAGCATTGACAACCGGGTTTCGGTTTTCATTTTGATGGAAGCTTTGCGGGAGCTTAAAAATGTTGAACTACCGTTCGATTTGTACGCCGTTTTCACTGTACAGGAAGAGGTAGGCATCCGGGGTGCCATCTCGTCCTCGCACCGAATTGACCCAGACTTCGGCATTGCCGTGGATACCACCATCGCCTACGACGTGCCGGGCGCCCTCCCCTACGAAATGGTGACAAAACTTGGAAGCGGGGCCGCCATTAAAATCATGGACAGCGGCGTCATTTGCGATTACAGGATGGTGAACTACCTGAAGGAAATGGCAAAAAAGAACAACATCAAATGGCAGCCGGAAATCCTTACTGGCGGCGCCACAGACACGCTTGGGATTCAACGTTCGGGCAAGCACGGGGCCATTGCGGGTGCTATTTCCATCCCGACCCGGCACATCCACTCTGTCATCGAAATGGCGCACAAGGAGGATATCCGTAACTGTATTGACTTACTTAAGGTGAGCCTAGAAAATATGGACAAGTATGATTGGGAATTTAAGTGAAAAGTCACTTGTGGAGTACCAAGCCCGGCAGGTATTTGAAGTCTTTTACGTTGTAAGTAAACAGCGGGATTTGATAAACCACTGACATCGCTCCAATCAGCGCATCGGGTAGTTTTAGGTCGTGGCTGAGGCGGTAGGCTTCGATGAATTCGAGGGCTTTTTGGGAAGTGGCTTTGTCAATGTGAAGGATGTTGTAATCTTGAATCCGACTCCTCATTCTGGCGAGTTGTTCTTTGTTCGCCATCCCCTGAACAGTTCCATTGCAGCTATTGAAGGCATTAGAATATTGCCAAGACCAATGGTTTTGAAATCTTGTTCGGTGTCAAGGTTTCCATTGTAATAATGGATGATAACGTTGGTGTCGCAGATTACTTTCATAACCTACCTCCCCATGCTTCTTTTCGCAATTCTTCCGGGTCAATTTCCTTACCTTTCCAAATCCCGAACATTTCTGCGGCTTTTTCCGGCTCCTTCGCCCAAGTTATCGGCGGTTCTGGCGGTGGAGCAGACTTCTCTTTAGGCTTTACGGCAGGTTTTGACTTGCCATTTTTCACTTGCTTCTTCCCAACGACCTGAAAGCCGATGGTCGAGATGAACTCCAACAGTTTCTGGAGCGCAGCCTCATTTTCGGTGCGGATAGTTACTTCAACCATGTGGATTGGATTTTTTTTCAAAAATAAGGGAATTAACCTAAAACGATAGGCTACTTCGTAAATATCACCCGCCCGCACCTTCCTCCAACTCGATTTCCTCCTCGGACTCCAGCAGCGCTGGAAGGCTTCCGTCGAAGCTGCCAAAAGCGCCGTACACCACTTCGTGGATGCGGCTACGGATGTTTTCGGTAAAAATTTTGCCATTGCGGGAACTAGGGTTCACCCGGTTGGAGAGGAAAACATAGACCAGCCGCTGCTCAGGGTCCACCCAAACGCAGGTGCCTGTGAAACCAGTGTGCCCAAACGACTTGGGGGAGGCATGTGGCGAGTAAGTCGGATAGCGGCGCTTGGTCGGTTTGTCAAAGCCAAGACCTCGGTGGTTGATGCCGTTTTGTACGGACACGAAACCGTCCACCGTATTTTTATCAAAAAACTGCGTGCCGCCATATTTGCCATCTTCGAGCAACATTTGGAAAAGGACGGCCAAATCTTCCGCATTGCTGAAAATCCCGGCACTGCCCCCTACCCCGCCCAATAGCGCCACGCACGGGTCGTGAACATAACCTTGCACCAGGCTCTTGCGCCAATAATTGTCCTGCTCGGTGGGCACTATCCGGCTGCGGGGCAGCTTATCGAGCGGTTGGTAAGTCGTGTTGCGCAAGCCGAGAGGAAGGTACATGTTCTTGAAAACAAAGGCGTCCAGCCCAGTTTTGCTCAGGGTTTCAATTACTTTTTTCAGCAAATAAAAGTTCACGTCGCTGTAACGGAACCGGGGATTCGACGAGACAGGAAGGTTGAAAACCCGCTTTAATATCGTGTCCTGAAAAGTTTGCCGGAAGTACAAGCCATCGGTCACTTTCACGTTGTAATTGCCCTTTCGCTTGCGGCAGAAGTAGTCGTTGCAACCTTTGGCTGGCACATTTTTGCCTGAAAAAAAACGAGCGAGGGGCATCTGCGCTTGCAAGCCAGACTGGTGAAGCAACAATTGCTTGATTTTGATATTTCCAATTGGCGAGCCGGGCGGCACAGAGATATAGTCCGACACCTTTCCCTCCAAATCGAGCTGTTTGCTCTCCACCAATTTCATGGCGGCCAGAGTTGTGGCGGCCACTTTGGTCACGGATGCAATGTCATAGAGGTCATTGTTTTTTACAAGCTGGGCAGTTTTACTGTACGTGAAGTGCCCGAAACTCTTGGAAAAAATGACTTGCCCGTCCTTGGCAATGGCCACTTGGCACCCAGGGAAAACGCCGTTGTCAATGGCCGACTCAGCGATGGCACTGATGCCGACCAAGCGCTCTGATGCGATACCCTTGTTCTCTGCTGCCGCAAAAGCTAGTCGCACGGGTTTGTGCTGTACGGCAGCGCCAAACTCCATGCTTTCATCAACAGTGAGCGGTAGCCTGCCTTCCGACATGACCCCGCCGAACAAAAGCTGGGCAGCGTAGGCTTCCGTGAATTGGTTCTTTTCAAAAACCTGCACACAGGCCACCGACTCTGCGAAAAAACGCAGGTTTTTTGGGTTGCCAAAATTGAGCACCACCACCTGTGACTGGCTCGCCAACACATTTATGCTCTCAATAAATTGCTTGTGAAAACCGGGCTGCAAGTCCACACTGTCCAACAGGATAATGGCCGCAGGAACAAGTTTAGTTTTTTCATACGTCAACTCCTTCAACTCCCCGGAGGCTGGCACTGGCCGTCCAAAACTCCGGAAATTGGCATATTTTGAAAATAGCCTTTCAAAATCCCCAAATGGGCGGTTTGAATACCTAAATATCTGATAGTCAGTGCCGTATATTTTTTTGAAGGGCAGGATTTCTTGTTCATCACGGGCCAACACCACCGAATTTTCAAACAACTTGCCGATAAAAATCCCCAACGAGGGTCCTCAAAATAACAAACGGTTTTGTCAACTTTTGCATCGAACTTAGCCGAACGAGGCTTGTAATCATGCACTACCTTGGGCTGGCGTTTTTCAGAAATAGACACGAATTTTACCGGCTTATGGGATACGCTGTCGTGTGGCAAAATGGACAATTTGACAGGGAGTTTGCCCCCATTCACCCAAGATTTGGCCAACAACACCCGGCGCACCCGCTGGTTGAGGTCAAGTTCAGTGATTTTACCCGTTTCAAGCAGGGTTTGAACCGTCCTGAAAATTTCACCTGCATTTTCCGAGATGAGCATATCGGCACCAGCCAAGAGCTTCATTTCGGGCGATTCGTCCAAGTCCAATTGCACGACCATCAGTCCCTTAAAACCGAGAAATTTGTTGAGGTAAGATTTGGGGTAAGTCGGAGGTAAGCCCTCCAAGGTGTCTAGCGAAAGTACCGAATTGTCCAATAAGAGGCCGCCAAGGCCTTCGTTGACCTTGGTTAGGTAGCGCTTCAAGGCCACTCGCCTCAGCGAGTCGTTTTCGATAAATTCGAACTTGGAAAAATTGTCAGCTACAGCTAGAATCCGGTTGCTCTGTAACAGTTGATACATCCGCCAAAAACGCTCATCAGTCGCCGCTTCTTTTTCTTCAAATATCTGAAAATCAAAGCTTTGCGATGCTGGGTTGTCAGTTTTAAGCGTTGGAGCCAGCGCGAAGTTGATGCCGAGTGTCTTGCAATCGGCCACGTATTTTTGTTCCAAATAAACATGCAAAGCCGTAGAGTCAATGGCGGCCATCGCTGCTGGGAGCGGGAAGGGCAATTGCCCCTTAAACTGATTGTGGAGCGACACCTTTTCGTTGGTGCCAATGAAAAGCGGTAGACTGGCGCTCCTTCGCAGACTGTCCGTTGCATACAAGAACTCTGCTAAATGGACATTGTGGATCAACACCCCACCGATAAGCCCGGCTGCCGTTTTTTGATAAACTTCTTGTTGGGAAAGAGAGTCCTGCATTGGGGCGTCCCAGAGGATGAGTTGCCCGATTTTTTCCTCCAAGCTAAGTCCAGATAGTACGATGTCCACTTGGGCCGTGTCCGTTCCGCTGAATGGCGGCACTGCCTCCACAACGCCCGGCAAGGGGCGCTTACAGGAGAATATTGCCAGCAGAAGCAACAGCCCAAATACCCTGATGAATGTTTTGAACATCATGCTTTTTTAGACACGATTTGAAGTAAATTATTGTAAAAAATAGCCGAAAAACTGTGGGGAAGGTAAAACAGAAGTCCGAACCGTTGCAAAAATAGCCAAAACAAAGAATATGAATGAATTGTGTTTGGCCAATTTCTTTAAAGAACTTCATTTCAACTAAGTTCCAAGATTGTGCCGTTTGCAATTTTACGATTTACCCAACGCCGGAACTAACCTGCGCTGTCTTGAATTTTGGAACATGAAAAGTTAACAAAAAATCAAATGTACTGAACGGTCACCGACAACGTTCTCTGCGTTTAGCCAGCTGGCTCAAGCAAGTTTTGGCTCCCAGCTTAATTCCGATGAATCCAGTTGTATGAAGCATTACCTACTACTTTGCTTTACCTGTGCAGTGCTGACGCAAGCAGATGCCCAGTTTGGCATTACCGCAGCCAGCACGCAAAGCCATTCGACTGAGTGGCAGGTAGTTACGGAGAACTTCGTCGTATACCGCCGTGCCGACTTCTTGCGTTACGGCACAACGGCCGTCATTGACTATGCTTTTATATTGAAAAATGGGTCTATCAGGCTAAGGCCTGCACTGCAACTGATGCTGGCAAACTCTATCTATCGAAAACATTATTTTCAAGCAAGTACGGTGGGCCTGGAGGGCAATTTTGAGTTTGCATTGAGTGCTGCCAAGAACAAGGCTGGAAAGAAAATGCCACTCAGGCCGTTTTTGCAGTTGTCACCTGGCATTTCAATGGTTAGCCTGCGCTACGAACACCCGAAAGACGACCTAAACGATGTTTTGGCGGTAAACAAAAGCCGGAGCATCGCGCCGAACTTTGGTGCAAACCTATTTTTTGAGGTCAAGCTTTCACCCTTGCTCACCGTCGCACCCATGGCTGGGATGCGTTTTTATCCACATCTGAATTGGAAAGATTTCACGGCTATCGTCACGAAAGGCACAATGAACCACACCTACGACCAAACCAATTGGATGCAGTATCATTTTGGGCTTCGAGTCGGCTTGAATTTCAAATGACGAGCTGTAACTGCTCCCCACCTACTCATTCTGCCATTGCAACTTGTTCGTATTTTTTCGGCAAAAGCACCCACAGCCGTCCGTAGTGATGGAGGTTGGATGCCCTGGTTTGGCCAAGCGCTCCATTTCCGCAATAAACGTCCACATGGCCAGCACCTTTAATCGCACCACCCACATCTTGCGGGAGCAAAATCTTGTACTCGTGGTGCGTGATTCTTCCATTTTCAAATACCGGCATGGCCGCCAGCACCACGCTGCCCAATGGGAAGTAGCGGGAGTCGGCAGCGATGGAGATTTCCTCCATCAGCGGCACATTGGCCGAGCCTTTGGCTAGTCCTTTTTTAGGTTCAAAAAACGTGTAGGAAGGGTCGTAGTGCAGCACACTGTCCATCTTTTCGGGGTGCTTCATCAAAAAACGCTTGATGCCCTCCGGCGTGAGGTTGCTGAGGGAAAGGTCGTCACGGTTCTTGAAAAACCACTGGATATTGCGGTAACGGTGGCCATTTTCGCCAGCGTAACGAAACAGTGAGCGCTCCTTGGTGTCAAGAAATTCCACGGTGCCAGAGCCTTGCAGTTGCATGAAGTACACATCGAGCGGGTTTGATGCGTAGGCCAGCGCAAGGTTCTTGCTTTCCAACACCCCTTCGTTGTCAATCTGTTGGCGAGTAGGCAGCTTGCCCTTCCAATTTTTTGGGAAGGCGTAAATGGGGTACTTGTACTTTGCGTCCTTTTCTTTTTTCACCTTCAAAACAGGCGTGAAATAGCCCGTGAAATGAACGTTGCCCATTTGGTCGTCGCCCCAAGTCTGCCACAGTTCCAAGTATTGGTGCAGGTCGTTGGGCTGTGTCCCGGCACGTTGAACAAGCAGTTCCAGTACCTCCCTGAGGCCCTCGTAGCTAACTTCGAGGTTGCCCATTTTACGGGTATCGGTTATGTCGCTTTTGTCCAGCACATGCAGTTGATGCTGTAAAGCCAACTTCAGCTCCTCCGTAATTACCGGAAAGCCAAGGTCGTCCCACCCAGCTTGCGTGAAGGTTTTGTCCTTTTTTTCAGTATCGCTGAACTTTCCGTTGCGTTGGATGGAAGCGTAAACTTCGGTGGGAAGCTCCAGGCATTTTTGTGCTTGGTGGTTTTCGTTGTCCGTAAAATTGAACAGAAAAATAGAAGCACCGATTGCTGCTGTAGCCAAGAGGGCCTTTCGAATAATGTTCATGGGAAAAACAATAGGGAATCCAGACTCGACTTTCTTTTCTCTTGGCCTCTTGTCGTTAACCTCCGCTGCAATCAAGTCTTTGCTTTGTACCTCCCTTTTGGAAAATGGTTGTGAAGTGATGTTCATAGTATTTAGTGGTAAAGGTGTGTCGTTTCGATTCTCATAAAAACAGTGGAACGGGTTCAACATCCAAATTGTTGGCTAGTCACATGAAAATCTTTCTCGCAACTATTTAACAATCAATCATTTAACAAAAAAACACCTGAACAATTCACAAAATAATCAAAGACCCGCAAAGTTAAATTCTGTTTCGCAATAGCCACCTCCAAACTAAATTCTTTACTTGGGTTCATCCACTGAACCAACTTATTTCCCGCAAAACCATTAAAATTTTTCGCTTTTTGAAAAAATGACCGACGACACCGTCCAGTTGTCCACCCTTCAAACGAGCAAAAACAAGTAGCTTTGCCGCCCTTGGTCGGGCACCAAAAAAGCCTGAACATCCAACTTGAACCTAACACCATGAAGAAAATACTAGTCGCCAACCGAGGCGAAATCGCCCTGCGGGTCATGCGCACCGCCCGCCGGATGGGCATACGAACCGTGGCCGTTTACTCCGAGGCCGACCGCCGTTCGCCCCACGTTCTTTTCGCCGATGAGGCCGTGTGCATTGGCCCGCCTCCCAGTAACCAGTCCTACCTGCTGGGCAACAAAATCATTGATTTGGCCAAGTCGCTTGGCGTGGACGGTATCCACCCCGGTTACGGTTTTTTGAGCGAAAATGCAGCGTTTGCGCAAGCCGTCACCGATGCAGGCATCCAATTCATAGGCCCTTCGCCGCACTCCATCGAAGTGATGGGCAGCAAACTGGCAGCCAAGGATGCCGTGCGCCACTTCAACATCCCGATGGTGCCTGGCACAGATGGTGCCATCAGCGACGTGGACGAAGCCGTACAGGTTGGACGTGTGGTTGGTTATCCATTGCTCGTGAAGGCATCGGCTGGCGGTGGCGGCAAGGGCATGAGAATTGTTGAAAACGAGGCCGAACTGGCTAGCCAGATGGAACGTGCTATCAGCGAAGCACAAAGCGCCTTCGGCGACGGCTCGGTCTTCATCGAAAAATACATCGGCTCGCCACGTCACATCGAAATCCAGGTGCTGGCCGATTCGTTTGGCAACACCGTCCACCTCTTCGAGCGGGAGTGCAGCGTGCAGCGCCGCCACCAAAAAGTGGTGGAAGAAGCGCCCAGTTCCATCCTTACCCCTGCCGTGCGGGCAGCCATGGGCGCCGATGCGGTGAAGGTGGCGCTGGCCTGCAACTACACGGGCGCCGGCACCGTCGAGTTCCTCGTGGATGAGCACCTAAACTACTATTTCTTGGAAATGAACACCCGCCTGCAAGTGGAGCACCCGGTGACGGAAATGATTACCGGCATTGACCTCGTGGAGCAGCAAATACGGGTGGCAAGGGGCGAAAAACTGGCGTTTTCGCAAGAAGATTTGGCCATCAACGGCCATGCAGTAGAGCTGCGGGTCTATGCCGAAGACCCGCACAACGACTTCCTGCCAAGCATCGGCAAGCTGACTACTTACCGCCCGCCCACTGGTGAGGGCATCCGGGTGGACGACGGCTTTACCGAAGGGATGGACATCCCCATCTACTACGACCCTATGCTGTCGAAATTGGTCGCCTTCGGCAAAAGCCGGCCCGAGGCCATCCGCCGGTTGCTTCATGCCATCGAAAACTACGAAATTGAGGGGGTTGCCACTACCCTGCCCTTCGGGGAAGTTTGTGCTGGAGCATGAGGCGTTTGTTTCCGGCAAATTCGACACCCATTTTGTCCAAAACTACTTTACTAAGGAAGCCCTGAATGCTGGAGAAGCGGATGAAACTGCCGTGGCGGCTGCGCTGGCGCTACGGCTTTACCTCGCTGAAAAAGGAAGGTTGAACGTGCCAGAAACCGAAGGGTCGGCGTGGTGGCGCAGGTAGGGGATGGGTTGCTGATGTTACATCTTTGCCAACTTTACTATTTTTTGTCGCTCCCCGGCTGTGAGTCGCAACCAATATAATCCGGCGGGCAACCGGTCGCCTTCCCAGGCAAACCCGCTGCAAACCCGCCCTCATTTTTTCCGGTGAAATGACTTCGCACCCTCGCCCACACCGTCAAACACTTCCACCGTCACCTCAGTGGCTTCCGAAAGCTCGAACTCCACCCACACCTGTTCCGAATATGGGTTTGGAAATACCCTGACATTCAACGGATTTGCTTCAAAATTTTTTGTCCCAGTCAGCAAGGTCAGGTGCAGCGTCACGAGGCTGTCGCAGCCAAGCCAGGTCTGGAGTGGTACTTCGTAAATGCCCGGCTGTGTGAAAACTTGGATGCCCACCATCACAAACCCGCCGGAGGCGATGGTGTCAAAAACGGTGGTTGCTTCGTTGGGAAAAACATTCAAAATCAACGTCGAAATGGAGTCGCAACCGACAGGCAAATTGAAAGTGTCCACCAAAATCGTATCGCTGAACACCTGCAATCCGTTGACAATATCGCCTGCGCAGATATTGAACTCGTAGGACGTTTCCAGTAAATCCACCACCGTGATATGAGCAACAATCGAGCTGTCGCAACCGAGCGTCCAAGTGGGCATTACGACTGTCACCGTGGTATCGTTGAATACTTGAACTCCTCCGTAACTGCCTCCTTCACAGAGGCTTACGTCAATATTCGTCGTTGAATTTCCTTCGATGTAAACCTCCTGCACCAGCGTATCGAATCCAAAGCCGTTGCCCACGATGAACGTCACTTCGTACATTCCCGCTTGCGGGAAGCTCACCGTCGGGTAGCGCAGGTCTGTTTCCACAGGACTGGCACCGGGGAAGTACCAGAACCAGCTTTCGGGGTTCGAGTAGCTGTTGTCGAGGAACTGCACGATTGGAGCCTCGCAGTCGGCGTTGTGGTTGAAGCCAAAGACCGCCGTTGGTGCCGAGCCAATGGTAATGGTTTGCTCGTAAGTCGCTGTTCCACAGCCGTTTGTGGCGGTCATCGTGACAGTATAAGTGCCGTTTTGAAAGAAAACATAGTTTGGGTTGGCGGCCATCTGGCAAACACCGTCGCCATAGCACCACTCGAATTGGGTGCCGCCGAGGCCCTGTGGGTCGGCGCTCAGGTTGACGAACTGCACCGAAGCGCCATTGATGACGGCCATGAAATTAGCCGTTGCCGCAGGAAGCACCTTGATGTAATCGGTGTAGGTGGCCGTATGCTCGCCTGCCGCATTTTTCACTAACAGTTTTACTTCGTAAACGCCGGGCATGTAGTAAGTGATGGCGGGCGGTGCTTCTCCAAAATGCGCCCCAGGTGTGCCACCCTCGAACGTCCATTCCCAGTGCGTCGGGTTGCCGCTGGCTAGGCTTGTGAAATGCACGGATTCGTTCACGCAGATTTCCTGCAAATCGGACTCGAAGAACGCAACGGGCGGCATCAGCATGGCCGTTTCCGTGAGGAAAACTGGAGCACCCGTCAGGGAAATATTCATTGATGAAATGCTGGTCGTCTGCCCCGTTTGCGAGTAATCCCAAGCCTGCCGTTGGAGCTGCCCAATGCCCAAACCCGCTGGAAATGAATAAGTCGCAACGGCATTTTCGGTCTGGTCAGTCTCCGTTTTTGCCCAAAGGACGTACACGAAATTGCCGTCGGCATCGGAGAAGGCAGCCCCGCCGACATTGGCCGGGAGGTTCATCGCCTCCGTTTGCTGCTGGTTGTAGTCGGTGCCGAAAAGCAGGTCGGAGCAGGTTTTCAGGGCGATGCCCTCGTCGTTCACGGTTTGGTTGTAGGGCGTCACGCCTGCCATTTTTTGATAAAAACCCATGACCTCGAACGGGTCGCTGGCCTCCCAAATATGCTGGCTCTCGGCCAACCGGAAGATGTTGAGTTGCCGAATCCCATCTTTAACGCTCTCCACCCAAGCCTTGATTACCCAGTTTCGCTGCGCCTCCGCCGAGCCAAGGAAACCGTAAAACGACTGCCGGGGCAGGTTTGCCTCACTGATAATCCATTCTTTTTCAGGCATTTGCGTACCATCGTAGCCGTAGTTGGCCAGCACCTCGGCAAAGCTCGCCTTCACCCGTGGGATTCCGCTCACGGCGGCATCGCTGTGGCGCTCGTAGGCGAATTGACCAGCGTTCACGTCGTAAAAAACCGTGCTACCATCAAAGTGCGGGTAGCTTTTAAAGCCAACGGCATCGAAGTAAGCACCCCCTTTCAGTGGGTAGGGCGATGCTTCGGAGCCGTCGAAAGGGTTGTCCGTGTTGCGGCAAACGGCATCCAGGAACGATGGGAAGGCGATGCCGCTGATGGTCACATAAGCCTCAGGGTCGGCGTAGCGGACTATTTCGTAAGCGATGCGCAGGCTACGGATATAGTAGAAAATGGGGGCTTTGAGTTCGTAGTCGCAGGGGTCGGGGTTGTTTTGCCACCAGTTGCCAGGTTCGCCAGGGGGCAGCCAAGCCTTGTCGCCCGTGAGGTCGAAGTCGGGCGAATTGTAGATTTCCCAAAACCGCACGTAGTCCTTGTAGGTGCTGACGGTGTTCCAAACGTAGAGCGCAAACGGATTGTTGTCGTTGACCGGGGTGCCGTGCTCTCCGCCATCCCAGATATCGAGGTACAAATCCTTGAAAAGTGCGCTCTGGTAGTCGGGACAGTAGTGGTACGTGTCCCGGTTTTGCGCAGCGGGAAAAGCCAAAAGGAAGCTGTTGTCCCGCAGGTCGAGGTTGTTGAAATGCTCGAACTCCGGCAGGCGAGTGTCGTAGCCGAGGTCTAAAAAAGCACTCTCGCCGGTGTAAGTTCGGATGGCCTTAACTCCTACCCCATCCACATTCTCGATGGGGTTGCCTGCGGCAATATCGGCGACCTGCTCGTCAGTCCAGCCGGGAATGTAGTCCCAGGAAGTACCCGGGCGGAACTTGCCAGTGAAGGTCGGGATACTGTCGTTTGACGTAAAATCGAGCTGGGTGGTGTTCGGTGAAACGACGCTGACGGGGTGCGCCACGCTCACGCTGCCGCACTCGTTGGTGGCGGTAAGCGTGACGTTGAAATTGCCACTTTGTAGGTAAACATGTGTGGGAACAGCATCGGTGCTGGTGCCTCCATCGCCAAAACTCCATGCAAAATCGGTTAGACCATAGGCGGTTTCATTCTGAAAATAAGCAATCGGCCCAGTCGTCTCCGTGCTGAACTGCGGCACTGGCTGGGCAGTCACGTGCAGCGTTTGGGTTTGCTCCGCAATGACTTGGCCAGCGGTATTTTTCGCTTGCAGCGACACTTGGTAGCTACCGGGGTTCGTCAGCACCGCCGAGGGGTTTTGGGTGCTGAACGTGAGGGGTGTTCCGCTCGGTGTCTGCACCGTCCAAAGCCATTGCGTAGCACCTGAAACCTGCGGGGTGAGTTGCAGCATAAAAGGGGCGCAAGCGCTGTAATCGTTGATGCTAAAAATCCTTTGAGTCAAAAAAACCGGGGTGGCGGTGAGGGCGATATTGGCCGAAGGCGACGAGACTGCGTCGTGTGAGACACTGGCGTCCCATTCGCATTTCAGCAGGTTTGAAATGTTTAAGCCCGTAGGAAACGAGTAGGTTGCACTTGCCACCTCGCTCTGGTCGGTCTGCGTTCTTGCCCAGAGGACGTAGGTGAAATTGCCGTGCTCGTCCTTAAACGCCCCACCGCCAACGGTAGCGGGCAACTGCAATTGCCCCGTGCGCACCGGGTCAAATATTTTACCAAAAAGCATATCAGACGCTGTCTTGTGGGCAACGCCCTCTTCGTTGAGTTCCTGAAAATAGCCATCGTTGTAATCCAGCCTTTTGTAGAGACCCATAAGGTCAAATTCGGAGTAGGCGTTGTCGTACTCGGTGTCCTCGGCGAGCTTGTACACCTGCATTTGCAGGATGTCGTTGGCCATGCAGGTGGTCATTGCTTTTATCAAAAAATTGCGCTGTGCCACTGCCGAGCCGATGTAGTTTTCTGTGGTGCCGGGTTCTGGGAATGGCTTGCGGGGCAGGTTGATTTCGGTGATAATCCAGAGCTTTTCGGGGTAAGTCGAGCCGTCGTAGCCGTAGTCGTCAAGCACGGCCTTGTAGGCGTTTTTTGTTCTTATGAGCGCTTCGGCAGCGGCATCGGAGTGGCGGAAATAGAGCCAATTCTGGATACTATCACTGTACTCCCGCAGCCCGCCATCAAAGTGTGGGTAGCTGTGGTAGCCCATCACATCGAAGTAGGCACCGCCTTTGAGCGGATATTCGGCGGTCACGGAGCCGTCCACGGGGTTGTCGGTGTTGCGCAAAATAGCATCCAAAAACGATGGGTAGCCCGTGCCGGAAACCACCACGTAGGCATCGGGGTCGAGGGTCTTGATGATTTCCCAGCTCATGCGCAGCAGCCTGACATAGTGGAAAATGGGCGCACGGAGCTTGTAATTGCAGGGGTCAGGGTTGTTGTCCCACCAGGAGCCGGGAGCGCCGGGCGGCAGGAAGCCAAGGCCGCCCGTGTAGTCGAAGCCGGGTTCGTTCCATATTTCCCAAAAGCGCACGTAGTCCTTGTACTGGCTGACGGTTTTGTAGAGGTAGGCGGCGTAGTAATTGGAGTCGTTGTAGGGTGTGCCGTTGGCACCGCCGTCCCAGATTGGTGCGTACATGTTGGCAAAAAGCGTGGATTGGATACCGGGACAATACTGGGGTGGGTCTTTGTGCGCTTCGGACGGGAACCCAACGATGACGGTGTGCTCGCCCATTCCAAGTGCTTCATATTTTTGGAAAATGGGGAGGTTGGCATCATATCCAGCTACTTCCAAATAGCTCTCGAAGATGCCGGGTCGCAGCGATTTTACACCAGCACCCAGCACATCCCCGCCTTGCCCCCCCGATGGCGGAGAGCCGCCAGCAGCGAGCAGGGCAAGCTGCTCTTCCGAAAATGAGGTGTACTGGCCGATATTGGCGGCAGGATGAAAGCCGTAGGGATAGGGGTTAACCTGGTTGTTGGCTGTGAAGTTTACCTGGGCTTGCAGGGTCGTGCTATTTGTCAGAACAAAAAGGTACGACAGGGCCAGGGCGTATATTTTGGACATAGCGTTTGTTCGTTTTTTGTTTACCGCAAAAAGGGGGGCAGTTTGCAATTTTTTGTAAGTCGTAGAGCCATGTACAGGAGGAGACGACAAAGATATAGGAATAATTTTGACGAGAAAAGGTAAATGACGTAGCGACAAGGTTGCTATTAGGTCGAGAACAAGCACAAAAATGGACATTTAAAACCGCCTCCTCCGTTTTTACTTGAACAATCAAGCTTCCACCAAAGCCATCACTGCCAAAATGCGGTCGTAAAGTTCCAGTGGCTTGAATGGCTTGGAAAGATAGTCGTTCATGCCGATTTCGAGGCACTTTTCTTCCTCCTGCTTGGTGGAGTTGGCCGTGAGCGCAATGATGGGCACTTGGCTAAACTCTCTGATTTTTTGGTCGAATCCATGCCATTCATGACAGGCATCTGAATGTCCATCAGCACAAGGTCGAAGTCGTTGTTCCGTACAGCCTCGTAGCCGATTTGGCCGTTTTCGGCAATTTCCACAGTGACAAAATCCGACCACGACATCAATACTTTCTTGGTAGCCAATTGGTTGAGGAAATGGTCTTCAACCAACAGTATTTTCATCGGTGAAACAGGTGCCAAGCCAGCTTTGAAAAGCACTTGCTTGGAAGGTCTCACAGGTATTTTAACGATGATTTCAGAGCCTTTTTCCTCCAAGTTCTGAATCTCAAGCGAGCCTTTCAACGAATTTATCAACTTGGTGGAAATGGCCATACCCATCAGGCGCTTTTTGGAAGCCATTTCCTTTTCGTCTCCACCAAAAGCCTCCCTAATGATAGATTCAGCATTCAGCATTTCTTTCAACTCACTGACGTTGAATCGTTTGTGGCTGTTATGGATACAAAATTTAAGTTCCAACCGGTCAGTTTGAACTGGGGTGCAGAGGACAGAAACGGTGATTGAATCCCCTTCTTCTCCTTGACGCAGCGCATGTTCAATCAAGTTGTAAATGATTTGGGTAATTTTACGGGGGTCAGCGGTGATTTTTTCAGGTAATTTTTTGTCTGGAACAAATTTCACCGTCATCGAGGCCGAATCAGCCTTGATTTTCACCACGTTCTCGGCTCCTTTCAAAAACTCCAACAACAGGATGTCTTCCGCTTCATCCCTGACGTTGTCAGTCACCATGAGAGAGAAATTCAGGAGGTTGTTCACTGAAATTGAGAGGTCGTTGACAGAGGTCTTTAGGTCGGTAATGAGCAGGTCTTGCTGAGTAGAGGTTTCTGAATTGCCAAGCAAAAACATCAAATTCACAATGGAAGAAAGTGGCGTTCGGATTTGAAAGCCAAGGTCGGCAAGCACTTCTTCTTGGATCCGGGTAGTTTGGCTGGTAATGGCTTTTTCCAGCAGCAGCCGTTCGGAGGTCTTGCGTTCGGTTATGTCCTGGATACTGCCCACCAGCATTACGCGCTGGCCTGCCTCTTCTATCTTGACCATTGCCTGCACCGTCACGTATCGGACGATGGTCCCATTGACAACAATCCTGTGTTCGATATTATGGAGGTTCCCGTCCTTCCCAGCATCCTCGAAAAATGACCCTACATCGCTTTTGTCCTCTAGCGGCACGTACTTGAGGTATTCCGAAAGTGTTGGCACAAAACTACCCAGTTGGAAGGAAAAAATCCGGAACACTTCCTCCGACCAAGTCATTTCATTGGACACTACATCCATTTCCCAAGTGCCAAACTGCGCCATTTTTTGCGCTTCGAGAAACCGCTTTTTATGGGCTTCAAAGGCTCTTGCTGTTTCCTCCAGTTTGTTCTGAACCATGAAGCGGTGCATAGAAAACCTTGCCGCACGGCAAAGAACTTTGCCATCGAATTGCCCTTTCAGTAGGAAATCCTGAACGCCAGTTTTGACGCTTTGGTTGATAATGATTTCATTGTTAGTGGCGGTTACGATTATGACAGGAATTTGGGATGAATGCTCCATGTAACTGGAGATAGTCTTGAATCCAGAACTGTCGGGGAGGTTGATGTCCAGCAAAACCAAGTCGAAAGCTTCCCTGGCCATCAGGTTCAACCCTGCACGAAGCGTAGTTGCGTGCTGAAAATCGAATTTGAAGCCAATATCTTTCAAATACTTTTCCTGCAATTTGGCGTCCCCATCTGAAGCGTCAATGGAAAGTATTGCTATTTGAGAATGCTTATTATTCATTGATTTTCATTTTCAAAATGCAGCTAGGTTGATACCGTATCAGAATGCAGATTGAATTGCGTCAATGCATCATGGTAGGCAGAATGGCCGTATTAAGCCAAAAATCCTCTATTTTTTTGATGATGTCAAAAAAGCGGTCGAAATCAACGGGCTTGTTTATGTAGCAATTGACATGTAGGTTGTAACTGTGCAAGACGTCCTGTTCCGCATTAGAGGTGGATAGTACCACGACAGGAATGCACCGCAACGAAGGGTCTTCTTTAATCTCAAAAAGCACTTCTCTTCCATCTTTTTTGGGTAGGTTGAGGTCGAGCAAAATCAAGTCTGGGCGGTTTGAATCTTGGTAAGGCACTCTTTTGTGTAAGAAATGAATGGCTTCAAGCCCGTCCATCACCACGTCCAATTGGACTGCGATGTTCCCTGCCTTGAAGGCCTCCTGCGCCAATCTAACATCTCCCGGGTTGTCTTCTATCAATAAAATATTCACAGGTCTAGTCTTTTTCATTGGTAATCATTAAGCGTATTGTGTATTTGAGAGAGCAATGCATGCTCACGTAGCTTGCTTTTTGTGGAACTTTTCAGCGGAATAATTGTCAAACAGCACTTTTAACAACTAGGCCTCAAAACAAGGACTGAAAAGAAGATGGGAGGGGAAGGAACAAGAAATGAAAAGCGGGGTTAATTTTGCCCGGCATTCCTAAATATCATTTCCAATAGCATTTATGCAAAATCTAAACCAATTTCAGGAGACCTTTGAATCATACTTAAGGGAAAATGAATTTGTCAATACCCCGAAAGAACTTTACGAACCAGCCAACTACATTCTTTCCCTGGGAGGCAAGCGCCTACGGCCGGCCGTGCTTTTGGCGGGGCACTACCTATTTGATGACCATGTAGAGGATTCGCTGCCCGCAGCCTTCGCTGTGGAGGTCTTCCACAATTTTTCGCTGGTACACGATGACATTATGGACGCAGCACCATTGCGCAGGGGCAAACCAACAGTTCACATCAAGTTTGGCCTCAATGCAGGGATTCTATCGGGCGATGTGATGTTGGTGCATGCCTACGAAGCACTATCAAAAACCAAGTCGCCACGCTTGTTGGATTTGATAAAGTCTTTCAACCGAATGGCCATCCAAGTCTGCCAAGGCCAACAGATGGACATGAATTTCGAGACCCAGATTGTAGTGACAATACCATCGTACTTGAAAATGATTGAACTAAAAACTGCGGTCTTGGTAGCTTGTGCCCTCGAAATTGGGGCATTGATCGGGGGAGCACCAAAGGAAGACGCCAGGGGGCTTTATGAGTTTGGCAGGAACCTGGGCCTCGCTTTTCAACTACAGGACGATATTCTCGATGCCTTTGGAGATCCCAAGAAGTTTGGGAAAAAACCTGGGGGAGACATCGCCCAAAACAAGAAAACCTTCCTCTATTTGAAAGCCCTTGAAGTTGCCCCTACGGAATTGGCTGAAAGGCTGGCAGCCCTTTTCTCAAGTGAAGCAAAGGACGAAGCCGAAAAAATAGATGCTGTTCTCGAAATCTATAATCAACTGGACATCAAAAACTTAACCGAGAAAACAAAAGAAGAATACTGGCAGAATTCACTTCAAGCTTTAAAAAGCGTGAATGCACATCAGGACAGGAAATTATTACTGGAGCGTTTTGCTACTGCGTTGATGAATCGAGATTTTTGAAATAAAAAAAGGAGCAACCACCGAAGTAGTTACCCCTCACACTATGAAACACTATTTCTTTTCGGCAAAAATGGGAGTACTTAAATTCTTAGAACAGTGGATTGGTCAAAAAGTTAACGTGGACCTCATTGGTAAGTATCAGTAGACAGGACGACACAAATTTAAATTGTTGTCGTAATTTTACAAAACAATTTTTCAAAAATTAGAAAATACTTAATAAATTAAATCATTCTTTAAGTGCACTTCTACGTTTTTCCTTTTAGGCAAAAAAACAATTGTTAAAAATGGCATTTCATATTCGTTTTTTAACCAACAATTTAGAGCGCTAGTAGTATCTTTTCACCCCAATGTTCCAACTTGGACATCACAATTTCATTAATTCAAAAAAAATCTGTCACCAACCATGAGATTCAATCTTTTGCTCACTTTTTCACTCGTTATTCTATCATTTTCAACGGCCTTCTGTCAGGAAAGTGCAAGCCCCCTACAAAAAATACAGGTGGATGTAGTTTATCTTTCTTCTAATTTATTGGAAGGAAGAGAGGCTGGCAAACCTGGCGGAGAGCTTGCAGCCAAGTACATCGCAACCAGGTTTGAGGAAATTGGCCTTGAGCCAAAGGGGCTTGGAGGCTCATGGTTTCATCCTTTTGATTTCCAGTTCAACGCTACCCCACATTCCACTACGGGGGGCGAGCCTCGCATTGGAAAAAATGTGGTTGGCTACCTCGATAATGGCGCTTCGAACACCGTTGTAATTGGCGCTCACTATGACCACTTGGGCTATGGGATGCCCGGTACTTCACTCCATGTTGGAGACCCAGCCGTACACAATGGTGCCGACGACAATGCAAGTGGTGTGTCTTCACTTCTCTTTATTGCTTCGTACCTGAAAAATTCGAATTTAAAAAACAACAACTACCTTTTCTTGGCTTTTTCAGCGGAGGAACTAGGGCTAGTTGGGTCTAAAAAATTTGTCGAAAATCCTTCATTTGATTTAGGAAACGTCAACTACATGCTCAACATGGATATGGTCGGGCGCCTAAATGAAGAAAAGGTGCTGGCTATCAATGGCGCTGGAACCTCCCCAACCTGGAAGGACGAGCTGGCCAAAATTGCTGTGGGTGGGATAAAAATCAAGACAACCGACAGTGGAGTAGGCCCTTCAGACCATACTTCATTCTACCTACGGGACATGCCAGTGCTCCACTTTTTCACAGGCCAGCATACTGACTACCACAAACCTTCGGACGATAGTGAGTTGGTTAATTATCAAGGCATTTATGATGTTTCAATGTTCATAGCAACTTTAATTCAAGACCTGAACGACGATGGGAAACTGGTTTTTACAAAAACCAAGGATGAATCAAAGCAAGGTGCCAGCTTTAAAGTAACCCTTGGCGTGATGCCCGACTATGTGTTCGATGGTGAAGGCATGAGGATAGACGCCGTCATGGATGACAAACCAGCCAAGAAGGCAGGTCTTGAAAATGGCGACATCGTTCTCCAAATTGGTGACGTTCAAGTCAAAACCATCTACGATTACATGGACGGACTCGCAAAATTCAAGAAAGGCGACAAGGCAATTGTCAAAGTAAAACGCAAAGATGCCGTGATTGAAAAAGAAGTAGAATTTTAACGCTTTTTTGAAAACCCAACTAATTTCCTATCCAAATTAGTTAGGCCGAATTGGCAAGATGCACTAGCAATACCTCCCAATTCATTGATAATCAATGAAAAGGAAAATGGGCAATGTCCGTACAAATTACTCTGCACCACTTATCGCCATCTTTGCAACACAGCCAAAAAGGATGAGTATGCCAAATAATACAAGCATATAGAAGTTGTTTTTTGTTGAATAAACAGCTTTGTCGAACGGTGCTATTTTTAGTTGCCAGGTGGGAAAAGTCTTTGTTTGGGAATCGTTGAAGAGGAGGGAAAGGCACCTAAATTCAGGTGCTTAAATATTAGGAAGGAAAAAAGCAGGCCAATTTTTACATTTATGCTTGCACCATCGGTTTTTGTGCAATGGACACCTGTTAGTACTTAAAATGCTAACAGGTGTTCTTTGAATGTTTACCGCTTTGTGATTATGCCGTTAACTGAAATGTCCAATCCAGCATCTGGGAAGTCAGCCTTTGTGAGTTCCCTAATTTTGGCAATGACCCGCTTTTCGGGGTCAAGCTTAGGGCCATGTGTTTTTTGTTGGTAGGTGGCAGTAATTTCACCTTTGATGAACTCACCTTTTTCATCTGTAAATACCTTGATTATCGGAGAGATTCCAGATGGTCCAGTTAGGCTAAAACGCCCATAAGTACAAAAATTGCCAAGGCTGTAAGCGATGAAACGTCCTTTATAGAGTTCTACCGCCCGGGTAACATGTGGCCCGTGACCGAAAACTACATCGGCCCCTGCATCAATCACAGCATGTGCGAATTTATTGACGTTGCCCCTGTCCTCACCAAGGAACATTTCGGTTTGCTTCTTAACATGCTGATTGTCAGCACCTTCCGCACCACCATGAAACGAAACGATGACGATGTCACACTGTTTTTCGAGCGAAGAAACGATGGCTTTTGCTCGCTCAATCTTTCGGATATCACAAGTGCCTGAGTTAGGCGCAAATGCACAGAAGCCAAATTTTAGCCCATTTCTTTCAAAAATTGCGGTTTCATCTGTGTCTTCCAAACCAGCAAAAGCGATTCCGGCATTCTTTAAAACCGCTTTTGTTCCCTTTCGGCCAGCTGGGCCAAAATCACCTGAATGGTTGTTTGCAATGCTCAAAACATCGAAACCAGCGTCGCTGAAATGGCGGACGTAACTGGCCGGTGACTTGAACACATAACATTTGGAGGAATCATTGCAGGTTTTTGGTGTACCTTCTCCATCAAACATTGTTCCCTCTAGGTTGCCAAATGTCACATCTGCATCGCTCAAAATCTTATGAACGTTGGCCAACAGGTCACTGCCACCGTTTTTTGGCAGGTACACCTTGGAAGGATAATTCGTGCCCAGCATCATGTCTCCTACGCCAATGATGCTCACGATTTTGGAGTCCTGGCCAAAAACGGAGAGGCAAGGAAGAACGGAAAGAAAAACAAAAAAAAGACCCCCGTGTCGGGAGTCTTTTTTCAAAGTTGGAAAAGACATAAAATCACTTTAATGGTGATGTTTAAAATGGTCTTTAGTTTTGTTTGCTATCAATAAAAAAGGTGCATTCAAAAAGATTAATCAAAGGATTGATTGTCTAGCTCTGAAAGCCGAACCAATTCCTGATACTGAGTAGGCGTCAGCCCATCTAATACATAGTCAACCGGATTTACGGGCTTGCCCTTGTAGTGTACTTCGTAATGGCAGTGTGGTGCAGTAGAAGTGCCCGAACTGCCGACCTTTCCAAGTTGGTGCCCTTTCTTTACCTTTTCTCCAATCCTAACACTAGCTGCAGACATGTGGCCGTATAACGTTTGGTAACCATAGCCGTGGTCAACAACCACGTGCAGTCCGTATCCACTTCTATCGCGCTCAACCTTGGAAACTACACCATCGCCAGTTACTTGAATAGCAGTGCCCTGTGGTGCTGAAAAGTCAATGCCAGTGTGCATTTTAAAAATCTTGTGGATTGGGTGAAGCCGGTAGCCGAATCCAGAAAGCAATTCTACCCCTCTATTCAGCTTGTCAGAACGGACTGGCTTTATGGATGGAATGGATGCAAGCATTTTCTCTTTGTTCTTGGCAATTTTTTCAATTTCGTCAAATGACTTGGATTGAATTACCATCTGGCGCTTCAGCTTTTCGATCTTTTGCCGAAGTTGAGCCATCAAGTCCCCCGATCGGCTGAAGTTTTGCAGCTCGGCATACTTTGCAGAACCACCTGTACCTCCTTCCCAAATGTTCTCGTCAATTGGGTCCATTTCGAGCACCATTCGATGAATGCGACGGTCACGATCTTGAATATTTGCAAGGGTTTTTGACACCAAATCGAAATCGCTCTGAACCACGTTCAGTTCACTTTCGAGCTGGTCTATCTCCTTGATGAGAACCTCTTCTTGTGGTGAAGGGAAAAATTGCCAACCTGCAAGGGTAAGCAAGACGCTGGAAACAAGAATAGCGGAAGCAATGCCAAAAATCTTTTTCAACCGCTCTTGCAACGAAAGCCTGATTTTTTCGAACTGTAGTGTTTGTTTGTTGTAGAAGAATTTTTCTCGTCTCATACTTGTTCTGTTGTTAAGCCAATAACCTAACTTTGCGGCCTTTAAAAAACAACCTCAAAGGTGGACTGGGCATTTTCTAAGTATTTGATATTGGGCCCATCCCAAAAAAACTTTCAAATCCGAATGTCCACAGTTTTTAGGTATCAGTTATTTGAAAACAACGGCTTCCCGCCATTTCCTTTAAACACTTTAATCGCTAAAACTCACTTTTTGGATATAGTAACAGAGTATTCTTCTCAAAGACTGTTGGCCACAGGATGTGGCTCAAACAATGTTTTTTGCCACACAACTTTTCCAAGGCGGTTGCAAATATGGTCAAAATGCTCTAAAAGCAACCCTATTGTGGAAAACTTTTACAGATAGGGTTTTCATTTTTTTGTAGAAAAATTTTCAAAATGCTGCAAATCAAGTGTTTACAAAAAATATATTTTTCCAATAGTGTTTTTAAAATTGTTAAATTTTTGAAACCAAGCTCTTTAGGTTTTCAAGTTACATCACGAATGGCCTGATTTGGCCTCAAAAAAATATTAAATGACCGCACAACAAATCCGACGCACTTTCCTCGACTTTTTCATCTCTAAGCAGCACAAAATTGTGCCTTCTGCTCCCATCGTCAACAAGGACGACCCCACGCTCATGTTTACCAATGCAGGCATGAACCAGTTCAAGGATTACTTTCTTGGCACCCAAACCCCGGACGTACGCCGAATCGCTGATACCCAGAAATGCCTGCGAGTTAGTGGTAAACACAACGACTTGGAAGAAGTTGGCCGTGACGGTACGCACCACACCATGTTCGAGATGCTGGGTAACTGGTCTTTCGGCGATTATTTTAAGAAAGAGGCCATCGCTTGGTCGTGGGAGCTGCTCACCGAGGTTTACAAACTGCCTAAAGACCGCCTCTACGCCACCGTCTTCGAGGGAAGCCCTGCCGAGGGGGTGCCTGCTGACGATGAAGCAAAAGGCTACTGGTCTGAAGTCCTGCCACTCAACCACATCATCAACGGCAACAAAAAGGACAACTTCTGGGAGATGGGCGATACCGGTCCCTGCGGTCCCTGCACCGAAATTCATATTGATTTGCGCCCCGACAGCGAGCGAGCGCTCATTCCCGGCGAGCAACTGGTAAACAAGGACAATCCACGGGTCATTGAAATCTGGAACAACGTCTTCATCCAGTTTAATCGGAAGGCCGATGGCTCGCTGGAAGAATTGCCCGACAAGCACGTGGACACAGGCATGGGTTTCGAGCGCCTCACCCTCGCCATTCAAGGCAAGTTCAACACCTACGATACTGATATTTTTACCCCGCTGATTGAGTTCGTGGAACAGGCCAGCGGCATCAAATACAATGGCCAATACCCCGATTCGCCTACTTCAATCGTCAATCTCTCATCGTCGGTCAAGTCCGACATCGCCATGCGGGTGGTGGCCGACCATATCAGGGCAGTGAGCTTTACCATCGCAGACGGACAGTTGCCGGGCAATAGTGGCGCTGGCTACGTCATCCGTAGGATCTTGCGCAGGGCAGTGCGCTACTACTACTCGTTTTTGAACATCAAAGAGCCGTTCCTCCATCGCCTAGTGCCGATGTTAGCCGATATGTTTGCAGACGTGTTTCCTGAACTAAAAGCACAGCAGGAGCAGGTCGCCAAAATCATCCAGGGCGAGGAAAAAGCGTTTTTGAACACCCTTGAAAACGGCCTTCGCCGCTTTGCGGCAATCAAAGTGAAAGATGGCGTCATCGCTGGTGATGATGCCTTTGAATTCTAGCTCGACACTCTTCATGGCTTCCCAATTTGACCTGAACCCGCCTCATGGTCCGAGGAACACGGCTGGAACGTGGATGCAACCTCGTCCTTCAAAAAGCCAGGCGCAAAAAGAGCGAGGCCGCCTAATTCGACTGCCAGGAAAAGGAAGTAGGCGACTGGACTAATCAGCTCTGCCACTGAAGAGCGACGTGGACCTACTGCGTCGGCTACGACCAATTGGAGGTGAGCAAATCCAGCGTTTTGCGAAGCAGAACCGTAAAAACCAAAAAGGGCTACGAACACCAAATCGTACTCAGCCAAACCCCGTTTTACCCTGAAAGTGGCGGCCAGCATGGTGACACGGGCTGGCTGGAATTCGGCAACAAGGAGCAGGTCGCCGTGCTGGACACTTTAAAGAAAACGACCTCGTCATCCATGTCGTAGAGCGCCTTCCGGCAAAAATTTCTGACAACGTGGAAGCCAAGGTTGATGCCACCAAGCGGCAAGCCACCAGTGCCAACCACAGTGCCGTTCACCTGATGCACGCCGCCGCTCCACAAGAATTCTCGGCAGCCACGCCCTGCAAAAGGACAGGACGTGGACAACGAGCGCCTGCGCTTCGATTTTTCCCATTTCCAAAAAGTGACGGACGAAGAAATCAAATTTTGGAATTGAAGCCATGGTGAAACAAAAAATCCGAACCAACATCGCCTTGGAGGAAGTGCGCAACATGCCCATCGAGGACGCTAAAAAGCTTGGTGCCATGATGCTTTTTGGTGAAAAATATGGTGACTCCGTGCGGGTCATCACCTTCGACAAAGACTTCAGCCGAGAGCTTTGCGGCGGTACGCACGTGCAGGCCACCGGCGAAATCGGCCTTTTCAAAATCATAAGCGAAGGCGCTGTGGCCGCTGGCATCCGCCGCATCGAGGCAGTGACTGCTGCCAACGCCGAACGATACTTCCTCAACCAACTCGAAGAACTGAACGAAATCCGCAACCCGCTCAAGGGGGCACAAAACCCCGTGAAGGCCGTCGCCGCCTTGCAGGATGAAGTTAAAAGCCTGAAAAAGCAGGTGGAGCAACTCGTCAACGAACAAGCCGGGGCGCTGAAAGGGCAGCTCAAAGGCCAGTTCAAAATGGTGAACGGCGTGAACTTCCTCGCCGCTCGTTTGCCACTCACTGACGCAGCTGCCATCAAAACCTTAGCCTACCAACTCGAACAGGAAGTAGGCAACTGCTGCATCGTATTTGGTTCGGTGGTCAACGACAACCCGCAACTCACCATCGCCATCAGCCGGGAACTAACTGAGGCTGGGCCTAAACTCCATGCTGGGAACATGATTCGGGAGCTTGCTAAGGAAATCCAAGGCGGGGGCGGCGGTCAGCCGTTTTTCGCTTCTGCTGGTGGTAAGGATGTGAGTGGCTTAGACAGGGCAGTGGCGAAGGCGAAGGATTTGGTTTGAATTGCGGCCAAGGCATCCGTGGGAGCTATTTTGGAAAGGTTTTTATTGTCCCGACAAAGTAGGCGATTACTAGCAGCGTCGCTGTACCGGTAACAACAAATGTGGCGGCTGCCCCGAATTGAAACCAGATATATCCAGCCAATGAACTTGCCAGCATGGTGCAGATGCTCTGAAACCCTGAATAAGTTCCGATTGCAGTTGCGGTATCCTGCTTGTCCGTGAGGTTGCTGATCCAAGCTTTTGAAATTCCCTCGGTGGCTGCTGCGTAAACGCCGTACAGAAAAAACAAGCCGAAGAATATGATGGGGTTGCTGTTCACTGCCATTCCAAAATACACCCCGGCGAAAAGTGCCAGTCCTATGAGATACACTTTTTTTAGCCCGATTTTGTCAGCCACAGCCCCAATTGGAAATGCAAATAAAGCATAAACAAGGTTGTAGAAAATGTAAACTCCAATCACCATCGAATCGTCAAGCCCTGCCTGTTTTGCCTTGAGCAAAAGAAAAACATCCGAACTATTAAAAAGGGTAAAGGCCAACAGTCCGATAACGAGTTTGCGATAGCCTAGTGGGCTTTCTTTCCAATAATGGAGAAAAGAAAAGAAGGGGGTTGGCGTTTTCTTCTTTGCAGTGGTTTCTCTTTTGTCTTTGAGGTAAAATGAAGCAGCTACGGCAAGCAGCCCAGGAATGAAGGCGATGTAGAACAGCGTTTTATAGTCCTGCGGATGGTAGTAGAGATAGAGCAATGCTAGCGCCGGCCCAAGCACCGCACCCAAAGTGTCCATGGAACGATGGAAGCCAAAAACCTTCCCCTTTGTAGCAGGAGTGGCTTCATCGGAAAGAATTGCATCCCTTGCACCTGTCCGAATGCCTTTGCCAAAACGGTCAATGGTCCGGGCGAAGAAAATCCAAAGTGGATAGACGAAAACTGCCATCATTGGTTTTGAAATGGCACTAAGCGCATACCCGATTTGCACAAAAGGAACTCGTTTCCCTGAGTTGTCCGAAAGTTTGCCGAAGTATCCCTTGCTGAGCCCTGCCGTAGCTTCTGCAACCCCTTCAAGTATGCCTATGAGAACGATGGAAAACCCAATGGATTTCAGGTAAATCGGCATAATGGGGTAAAGCATTTCGCTGGCCGTGTCAGTAAATAAACTGACCACCGATAAAATCCAAACTGTCTTTGTAATGTTTTTCAATGCTGTTTCATTTTTGATGGCCGGTTGAGGTCTGCAGCAATTTCAAAACGCCAGGCTCTCCAACACCTCCACCACCCTACCCAGCATCTCCTCCGTAAAATCCAAGTGCGTCACGAACCGCACCGTCGCTGGGCCAAAGGCAGTGGCCAGGACGCCCATTCCCTCTAATTTTTTCAAAAAAACCTCCGCTGTGAGCGGCGGGACGAGGTCGAAAATCACGATGTTCGTCTGCACGGGCCGCACGTCGGCCACCCAGTTTTGCTGGCGCAATGTTTCCCCCAAAACCTTAGCTCGGTGGTTGTCGTCCCGCAGCCGCTCCACGTGGTTTTCTAATGCGAAAATGCCCGCCGCTGCGAGGTATCCAGCCTGCCGCATGCCACCGCCCATCACCTTCCGCACCCGTCTCGCCTGTTTTATAAAGTCCTGATTTCCAATGAGCAAAGAACCAACCGGAGCGCCAAGTCCTTTGGAGAGGCAGATGGAAATGCTGTCAAATTCAGCACCCCAGTCAAGGGTGCTTTCACCGGTTTCGACGATTGCATTGAAGAGCCGGGCGCCATCCAAATGGAGCGCCAAGCCCCTTTCCAGACAAAGCTGCCGGATGGGCCGTACTTCATCGAGGGTGTAGATGCTGCCGCCGCCTTTGTTCGCCGTGTTTTCTAAAACAACCAAACGGGTGCGGGGAAGCCAATCCTGTACGGGCTTGATGGCCGCTTCCACTTGGCTGGCGTTGATTTTGCCGTTGGTGCCAGCGATGAGATTGATGGCCACCCCTGAATTGTAGGCATAGCCACCCACTTCGTACTGGTAGATGTGCGAAAAATGGTCGCAAATCACCTCGTCGAGCGGCTGGGTATGGCACTTGATGGCAATCTGGTTGGTCATCGTTCCCGAAGGGCAAAACAAAGCAGCTTCTTTTCCGAACATGTTGGCTGCCTTAGCCTGCAGTGCATTCACTGTGGGGTCTTCGTTGAAAACATCGTCGCCAACTTCAGCGGCCATCATCGCTGATAGCATGGCGGGGGTCGGCTTGGTAACAGTGTCTGAAACTAGGTTGATTTTCATGCTGAATTTTTCCGGAAAGATAGGAACAGGGCTGGCTTATTTGCTTTTTTTGGCCTTTCGACGCTCGAAGTTTTTTACCAAATGGAAAACTTGGAAAGTCGCATGCTTTCGATGATAAAAGTCAATTAGGTCGGGATAAGCAATTAGCATAGATTGATTGGCAGTATTTTCGCAGGAGTGTAACAACCTCCTGTTTTAGCTATTAGTCACCCCCTGTTTTGCGCCATTGGCCAAAATTCGCTTCCATTACTCAAAATCTTAAACCATTTCAACATGAACCTAAAAAGCATTTACGTAATGGGCCTGTGCGTCGTGCTACTTTCTGCTTGTCAGAAGGATGAAGACAGCCAAGTAAACTTAATTGACCAAGAACTTGAACAAGTGCTGAAAGATGCGTCGGGCGGCACCGGAAAAGGATTTTACGTGCTGCCGTACAGCAACGAGTTCGACAAGATTCCGCATGACCCTCGCAACATCATAACACAGGCAAAGATTGACCTTGGGGCACTGCTTTTCCATGAAACAGGCATCGGACTCAGTCCAAAACATTCCAGTAACATTGGCAACTACTCCTGTGCTACTTGCCATTTTGCAAGTGCAGGATTTCAGGCAGGTAGGCACCAGGGAATTTCTGACGGTGGCATCGGCTTTGGAATAAACGGTGAAGGCCGCCAACTGAATCCTGAATACGACCTATCAGAGTTGGACGTGCAGCCGGTTCGGACGCCATCAGCGCTCAACATTGCCTACCAAGAGGCCATTCTATGGAACGGGCAGTTTGGCGCAGTGGGTGTCAATGCTGGAACGGAAGCCAGTTGGACTGTCGGAACGCCCAAGGCCAAGAACTACCTAGGCTACCAAGGCACGGAGACGCAGGCCATCGCCGGCCAGGATGTTCACCGCCTGAGGATGAACGACACTGTTTGTGTCAAACCTCAACTATCGCCAGCTTTTTGACGAGGCATTCCCCGAATCCGACCCAGGTGTACGCTACGGTCAGGAGAACTGCGGACTTGCCATTGCGGCGTATGAGCGCATCATTTTGGCCAACCAAGCCCCTTTCCAGCTTTGGCTCCGAGGCAAGTCGAACGCACTGACGGAGCAGGAAAAGCATGGCGCCGTCTTGTTTTTTGGGAAGGCAAATTGCGCAAGCTGCCACAATGGTCCCAACCTTGCCAACATGGAATTTCATGCCCAAGGCATGAAGGATTTGTTTGAAACCACCGACAATACCTATGGAGCAAACTCGGAATCTTGCGAAAACAAGGGGCGGTACTGCTTCACAAAAAACGATGCCGACCTCTACAAATTCAAAGTGCCGCAACTCTACAACCTCACCGACTCGCCGTTCTTTGGCCACGGTGCCAGCTTCCGCAGTGTACGTGAAGTGGTAGCCTACAAGAACAAAGGCAAGAAGGAAAACTTAGGTGTACCGGATGGACAGTTGGCAGAACAATTCAAGCCGCTGGGCTTGACGGAGGCGGAAGTTGACGACATCACGGCGTTCATCGAGCGGGGCCTGCGCGATCCTAACCTGTTGCGCTACCAGCCAATTTCGGTTCGCTCCGGCCAGTGCTTCCCGAACAACGACCCACAGTCCAAAATTGATTTGGGGTGCAATTGATTTTTTAAAAACTTGATTACCAAGCATTTACAACACCGAAACTACCTGTTACAAAAAGCACAAACCACCTTGGGTTGTGCTTTTTTTTTGTTGGAACGTGTTTGACAAACAACATCCTTCTTAAACTTGTCAAAAAGCCTAATTTTGCGCCAAGCCTAACCGTGACAAAAGCCTGTATTTGTTCACCAACCTAAATTTTTGTTTCGATGAAAAATGATTACACAAGATTTGTTCTTGGAACGATGTGCATCGTACTCGTCTCAGCTTTGTTTGCCTGCAAAAATGAAGCGAATGCACCTGACAATGCCCAAGCCGCAACTTCGGAAAATGCGCAAGGCCAAACCATTGACTCAACGTTTCAAAATCTCTTTGAAGAAGTAAACGTGGTGAAAATGCACCTGTTCGGTACGAGCGAAGCCGAGCCTAAGCAGGAGGACTATCCCTATTCGGGCAAAATGATTGATGAGGGATTCATGAAATACCTTGGCGATGGCATACAGCCCAACGAAATTGGAAGCGTTTACGCCTGCTACCACACCGAGGTTTCCAATTTTTACATCCTTCGAGTGCCCGGCAAGTATGCTTCCAGCGACCTCGTCCTGGCAAAATGGGACGCCGCTTCGTCGAAACTCGTCAAAGTCCTCGACCTCGCCAACTTACAGTGCGACGAGGGCCTCTGCCACCAGCAAGACGCTTGGCTCACCGACCTCGACGACGATAGGACATTGGAACTTGTCACCCGCAGCTTCACCAACGACAACGGAAAAATCTCAAACGAAACCTTCGCTGTGCTCTCGCAGCAGTCGCCCGGCAACTTCACCAAAGCGCCCGAAGCCTTGGCTTCACTTGCCCCACCGACCAGCTATGTGATGCACCAGAAAATGTGAGCAGGAGAGAGAGTGAGCGGGTGAGCGGGTGAGCGGGTAGAAGCATTTGAAAGTTTTTGCGCTCCTACTTTCTCACGCTCTCACCCGCTCACTCTCTCACCCGCTCACCCCCTCAATCTCTCCCAAATCATGTCAAAAAAAACTAAAAACTTACCCAAAGTAGCCTACTTCTGCATGGAATATGGCTTGCAAAGCGATTTCAAGATTTACGCTGGCGGCCTCGGCATACTTGCTGGCGACTACTTGAAGGGCGCAAAGGACTACAACTACCCAATCATTGGCCTCGGCATCATGTGGAAGCAGGGCTACGGCGACCAGATGCTCGACGAAAAAGGTCAGCCCTTTGATGCCTACCGCAACCGCAAGTACGACTTCTTGAAGGATACGGGCGTGGTGGTGGACGTGCAAATCCGCAGCGTAAACGTCAAGTGCAAGGTCTGGTTGGTGGATGCCTTCGGCAATGCCCCACTCTACCTCCTCGACACCGACCTACCCGAAAACGCAGACGCCTGGATTTCCGGGCAGCTCTACGGCTGGTTCGGTGAAGAGCGCATTGCGCAAGAAATGGTGTTGGGCATAGGCGGCGTCAAGGCGTTGCGGGCGCTGGGCATCAAGGTGGACATTTACCATTTCAATGAGGGCCATGCCCTGTTTGCTGGCTTCGAGCTTTTACGGGAGCGCATGGAGGGCCAAGGTTTGTCGTTCAAGGAAGCTGTAAAAAAAGTGCGCAAGAGAATCGTTTTCACCACGCACACACCAATCGTGCAAGGGAACGAGAGCCATCCGATTGACCGAATCCTCTACATGGGAGCCAACCTTTGCCTCAAACCAAAGCACCTTTCAGCACTCGGTAGCTTGGACGACAAGGCCCATTTTAACATGACAGTCGGTGCATTGCGCCTGTCCAAAAAATCGAACGCAGTTGCACAACTGCACGGTGTGACGGCCAACAAGATGTGGAAAGACGTAAAAAAACGGAGCGAAATTACCGCCATCACCAACGGCATTCACGTACCTACATGGGTGGACACAGCAATTCTGGAAGCAGCCTACAGCAAAAAGGAAACGGCATACGACCAACTTTGGGACGCCCATTTGAAGAACAAAAAAGCACTGGTCAATTTCATCCAAAAACGGAACGGCGTCAAGCTGGACGTGAACAAGCTAATCATCGGTTTCAGCCGACGGGCGGTGGCCTACAAACGCAGCGACCTCATTTTCCGAAATCCAAAAATCATCGAACCGCTGCTGAAAAACCAGACGGTGCAGCTCGTTTTTTCCGGCAAGGCGCACCCACTTGACGACGCTGGAAAAGCCATTGTGGCCAACTTGGTGGCCATGAGCCGGAAATACCCAAATTCGGTCGTCTTCCTGACGGATTACGACATGACAATCGGGGCAGCGCTAACCCGGGGCGCCGACGTTTGGTTGAACAACCCCGTGCGGCCAAAAGAAGCCAGCGGCACCAGCGGCATGAAGGCTTCGATGAATGGCGTGCTGAACCTCAGCATCCTCGATGGTTGGTGGCCCGAAGCTTGCGAACATGGCGTGAACGGCTGGCAGTTCGGTGATGCCAAGGAGTTCGGCGACCAAGCGGCCCAAGACCTCCATGACATGAACGGACTTTACGCCGTACTGACCGGGGACGTGGTGCCGACTTTACAAAAACCAACCTAAATGGCGCAAGATGATGCGCAAAAGCGTAGGCAGTACCCACGAACAGTTTTCGGTAAAAAGGATGCTGGAGGAGTACTTTGAATTGCTGTATTGCTAGATTGTTGAATTGTTAGGGGACTACAACAATTCAACAATCAAACAATTTAACAATCAATAAAGCATGAAAAAAAACTATTGGCTCATCGCAATTTTCCTGTTGCTGGGCGGTGCTACCGCTTGGTATTTTTGGGGGGGCAAACAATCCTCCAACTCCACACTCGGCTGGGACCGCCTCTTCAAGGTGGAAGAGCAAGACATCCAGAAAATCTTCATTGCAAAGCGAACCGGCGAAACCACCACCATCGAACGTGATGGAGGCGGCTGGAAGGTGAACGGTCAAAAAGCAAGCAAAAACGCCGTGGAAAACCTCCTGGAAGCAGTCACCAAATTGGAACTCCAATCCGTGCCGCCACCTGCCGCCACCGACAACGTGGTGAAAGAACTGGCATCGAGGGGCATCAAGGTGGAAGTGTACGGCAATCGGGACAAAAAACTTAAAGCTTACTACATCGGTGGCGTGACTGCCGACGCTCGTGGCACCTATGCCATCATGGACGGCTCGGAGCAACCGATGGTGCTACAAATCCCACAGATGGAAGGCCAAATCCGCTCCCGTTTCGACCTCACCGGCGACGACTGGCGCGACCGAAACGTGTTCAGCTACAAACCCGAAGACATCGAGGCCGTGAGCGTGGAATACCCGCAGCAGCGCAACAAGTCGTTCAAGCTCAAAAGAAGTGGACAAAGCTGGGAGGTTAAGCCATTTTACGACAACGTGCCCGCCATCAACCGCCCAGTTTCAAAGGGTCGGGTGGAAGGATTTCTGGTCGGGTTCGGTGGCTTGATGGCCGAGGGCTTTGAAAACCAGTACGCTGAAAAAGACAGCATCCGCATGATGATTCCCTTCACGGTCGTGTCGGTCACGGACGTGAAAGGACAGGAGCGCAAGGCTGCTTTTTACCCAACCTACCGCAAGGACAAGGACACAGGCGAGCGCCGTTCAGAGGTGGTGGAGCGCTACTTCGCCGACGTGAGCACTGGTGACTGGATGCTGACGCAGCACCGTGTTTTTGAGAAGATATTTTGGCCTTATGAGTCGTTTTTCGAGGAGCCTGGGAAGGCGGTGAAGGATTAGGAATCGGCTCAAAAACCATTGAAAGCCAGTTGTCGGTATCCGGCAACTGGCTTTCTTTTTTTAACACGATTAAAGAACAACCGTTGAACAAAACACATCTTTATCTTTGTAAAATATCTCCTCACAAAAAAACGGTCCAACATGAAAGCATTCCAACGCTTCCTGCTAATCGCAGCCCTCCAATTTCCCAATTTCTATTCTCCCAAAACTTCCAAACCCGTGGCATTGGTGGCGGCGGCGCACTGTTTAGCCCCAGCATCAACCCCAACAACGGCCAGGAAAACTACCTCGCCAGCGACCTCGGCGGGTTGTACCATACCACCAACACCAACTACGATGTGGTGCATTTCACGGAGGCCATCACGGGGCAATTCAGCAAAGTCTGTTTCACGCAAGACGACAACCTGCGGTACTCCTGCTTTACGACGACCGAACTTCACCACCCGCCCGCTAAAAGCACCGATGGTGGACAAACCTGGAATTTCTTGCCCGGCGACGACCACCCTTCGGAAGATAAACTGTTCATTGTCAATGACTTCCAAAACACAAACCGACTCATCTGGACGGAATACAACAACCTATACTTTTCCAACGACGGTGGCCAAACGGCTTCGTTGAAATGGTCGGCAGCCGACCCCGGCACGGGCATCCTGCTCTCCGGGGCATTTTTTGAGGGGGAAAACATTTGGCTCGGCACCAACGAAGGCGTGCTTTTTTCCGGCAACGGCGGCACCAGTTTTTCTTTGGCAAATTTCACGGGCATTCCCAATGACGAGGTCATTATTGGATTCGGTGGCGGCAAAAGTGGCGGCCTGACCCGCTTTTTTGCACTCACTGGCGACCCCGGCAACGTCTGGGCTTCCAGCATGGGCTTCAATTATTGGGAGACTATTCGGGCGTGTACACGATGGAAAACACCAGCGGAAACTGGGCTTCCAAGACCAACGGCATTGACCTCGCCGACGATTTTGCCGTGTGGCTGGCCATGGCCGACAACGACCCCAACACCTGCTACCTCGCTGGCAGTACGCCCAATGAAACAGCCATTGTGCTGAAAACCAGCAACGGCGGCGACTCGTGGCAGCACGTTTTTTTAACCGAAAACAACCAAAACATCTTCACAGGATATTCTGGCGACGGCGGCGACCTGGGCTGGACCTGGGGCGGCAATGCGCTGGGCTTCACGGTGAACCGCCTCAACAGCCAGCAAGCGCTGATGACCGACTATGGTTTTGCACACGAAACCACCGACGGCGGCCTGACCTGGCATCAGGGCTACACCGACCCCAGCTACGACCCGCTGGCGCGGGCGGAAAAAGCCGCAAAAAAATACCAGGGCATCGGATTAGAGCAAACCACCTGTTGGCAGGTGTACTGGTTCGATGAGCAAAACATGTTCGCCTGCTTCACGGACATCCGGGCATTCGCTCGGAGGATGGCGGCAGCACCTGGAGCTTTGACTACACGGGGCACGACCAGAACACAATGTACCACATTGCGAAGCACAACACGCAGCCGCTGTGGTTCGCCGCCACGTCGAGCGTCCACGATATTTACCAGACGACCTACGTCACCGACGCCCGGTTGCAACCATCGTTCAAGGCTGGCAAAGTGCTGTACACCAGTGACAAGGGCAAAACTTGGCAGACGATGCACGACTTCGGCAACCCCGTGATTTGGGTGACACCCGATGCCTCCAACAACGACCGTCTATACGCCGGGGTCATCAGCACCAACCCAATCGGTGGGCGGCGTCTGGCGGGCCGACGGTATCGGCAATCCGGCCACAGCCACCTGGACGAAACTGCCCAATCCAGCCGCCAACAATGGCCGAATCTTCAACATCCACAGCCTGAACGACGGAACGCTCGTGACCACCTGGAGTGCCCGGAAGGGCAACAACAACAGCGTGTTCAGCGACAGCAGCGGCGTTTTCGTCAGTACCGACAACGGCCAAAGCTGGGAGCGCCGCAACCATCCCGACATGAACTACTGGACAAAAGACCTCGTGATTGACCCGAACGACCCAGCGCAAAACACTTGGTACGCCTGCGTTTGGAGCGGTTGGGGCGGCCCAGCGAACGACCTTGGCGGCCTGTTTCGGACAACAGACAGGGGGCTGAATTGGGAGAAAATTACGGGAGATGGGCAGTTTCACCGGGTGAGTTCGGTGGCCATACTTAACAGTGGCACCTATCTCACCACCGAGGGGCAAGGCTTGTGGCAACCCACCTTCTCCGAAATCAGCACTGGGCAGCCGACTTGGGAACTGGTTGAGGATTATCCGTTCCACCACCCCGAACGGGTATTTCTAAGCCCCTACTTTCCAGCGTTGTGGGTGGCCAGCTTTGGCAATGGCATGAGGATGGCTTACCTCATCAATGGCTCGGCGGGCGTGGTAAGTTCGCCTTCCGCAAATATGCGTTTGGTGCAAAACCCGGTGTCTCAAAGCATTGATATCGAGGTTGTTATGAAGAAAGCAGGTGCTGCCCAATTCAGTATCTTGGACGTGCAAGGCCGAACAGTGCGAGATTTTCCACGGCAGGCATTGGTCGTTGGCAAACAGCAAGTCTCCTTCACAATTCAAGGGCTAGCAGCTGGCAACTATTTTTTGCGAATGACGCTTTCGACTGGCGAAACCTTGGCCTTAAAAATGGTGGCAATGGAGTAACCATTTGAAAATTGGCAAAGAAAAAAGGGGAAACAATTTGGCAAAACCACCGTTGGCCCGAACCGTTCACCACTACTTTTTGGCAAATAGCAATTCCACAGCTAACGGGTTGAAGGGTTTTGCTTTACAAATTATTTTAAACGTAATATTTGGCATCAAATATGCCATTGCAATTGGGTAAGACAAGAAGTTTGAAGGACACACCCTGTTACTCACACACTATTACCCATGCAAGTTTCCCCTTCTGCCGAGACCCGGCGCAGCCTGGAGCAATTCAGGCACTTACTTTTTCACCTTCAGATGGAATGTGGTTCCATCCATCACATCTTCCGGTTTTTCAAGGAAGAATCGAGCTTCCAGCATTTTGATGCGTTGAAGGAACTCGACCCGATGCTCATGCCCCAGTTGTTGGCAAGGGAGCACGTGCTCGAAGCTCGAAAGTCCATCTCACCGGAAGTGGCCCGTGAGCACCTCCGCACAGCCCTTGAACTCGACCCGCAATGCCCCGAAGCCTGCTTAGAACTTGCCGGACTTGCCGACTCCGCCGAGGCCGCCATGATGTGGTACCAGCGCAGCATGGAAGCCTCTGCCAAGCTGCTCGGGCCAGAGATGTTGGCCGATTTGATGGAGGATTTTAAGCAAAAACCCTGGAAACAAGTTGAAACGCATACCTGGTTCAAGGCCAAGGTGAGCCTGTCGGAGAAAGCTCTTCCGAAACGGCTACTACGAGACCGCCGCCCTGCATTTTCGGGAAATACTGGCACTGAACCCAGCCGACGACCTCGAACTCGGCCCCTACCTGCTCACGGCGCTCCTCTGTGAAAACCGTTTGGAGGAGGCCAAGCAACTGGTGCGCAGCCACGAGGACAGTTTTTCCGCAAAATGGTACTTTGGCAAAGCATTCCTACTCTTCAAAGAAAAGGGCGATACCCGCAGCAGCCGTCGTAGCTTGGTGCGGGCGTTGCAACGCAACCTCTGGGTCTCCGTGTTCCTGTTGGGTGTGGAGGATATGCCATCGCCGCAGCTCGTCGAACGCCGGAAGGACAAGGGCTTCAAACCTGGCAGCCGACTTGAAGCCGCTGACTGCGTCAAGTGTATCGGGATGGCCTTCTGCGAAGATACCCGCCTGCAACACTGGCTCTGGGAGGTGCTGAAAGAGAACTGTTCGGAGGTATGAGGTATGAGGTATGAAGGTATGAGGGATTGCGATGCTACGTTTTTTGAACATCGCTTCACTTTCCCATCAAGAAATCAAAAGGGCAATCCCTCATCCCTCATACCTCATACCTCAATAATTCCCCGTCAGGTACAGAATCCCGAAAGTGATGACGGTGAGCACCATACCGACCATAAAGATTTCGTAGGTGATGCGGAGGCGGCGGTATTTAAAGCCGAGCGTTCGGCCCAGAAAGAAGAGGTCGTTGACGATGGATTTATCAATGATTTCCTCGTTTTGCATCACCCTCATAAGTCCCTTCATATAGTCGTCCCGTTCCATTTTGAAGAAGTTTCCAAAGAAAAACAAGTTGGAATTGCCTGAATCAATCGTATCCGTCGAGGTCTTGCCGTGCATCTTCACGGGACGGGTGGCCAGCGTGGCAAACACAATGGACAGGATGCAGGTCAGCAGTAGCACCGACGCCGGATAGATGAGGCTGGGGTGTTCCTTGAGGTTGCCGGCGAGCATCGGAATACCAATGGTGATGAGCAGCGAGTTGATACTGAGCATGATGTTCGCCTTGTTGTCGGCGATGTTGGTGAGGTCAATCTGGTTGCGGAGCGTGGTCTTGAACATCATCTGGGCACTCTTACTCTTGCCGATGGCGAAGTCCAGCATGTCATCGCTGGGCTTAATTTTTTCGGCAGACTTGCGCAATGTTTTCACGGTTTTCCGCTTAGAATCACCGTAAAGCGCCTGCGCTTCGCCCGTGTAGAAACGGTGGCTTTCCCAGAATTTCAGGCCGTTTTCCGTCCATTCGTCATCGGTCATTTTCTGGTTGCAAAACACTTCCCATTCCTTGCGCAGTGCCTCTGATTTCTCCTCGTAAGTAGCGCCGTTGGTATTGAAATCGGCATCCTTGATGATTTTTTCGAGCAAAAGCTCTGGCTCCACGCCTACTTTCGTGACCTCAATCAGGCGGTTCACCTGCTCGATTTTCGCTGGGTCAAACTGTTCTTTTTGTAAAAAGTCCGTGGCGATTTCCCTGCTCACGTCCTCGTGCCCAACGTAGGTTTTCGTGAAGCCGGTATCGTGAAAAAGCCCGGCAAGTTCCAGCAATTCCAGTTCCTCCTCACTTAGGCGGTAGCGCCTGCCCAATTCCTGCGAGGCGTCCCGCATGGAAAGTGTATGATTCAGGTCATGGTACCGGTGCTCGGGTTTCAGGCCCAACTTCAGCAGGTTGATGACATAAGTTTCAGCGTTTTTTACGATTTGGCTCTGCATGTTGGCGTTTTAAGCGGGGCTAAGGTAGCGTGAAATTGGAAAAAAATGGGCGGGAAATTAGTGGAGTCGCTGCTTCGTGGCCGAGTGACTGGGGATGTCATCAACTTCACTCTGACGCTAATCGCTCAAAAGACCGTCAGCTTCGCCACTCGCCTACCCGCTTCGTTCACCGATTCCACCAAATAAAACCCGGATGGCCATTTGCTCACATCCACATGAATGCGCTGCTCGCCAACTTGGATGGATTTGGCAAACAGCACCTTGCCATTCAAGTCATGTATCGTGAGCTGTAAAGCATCGCTCATTTGCCCCATATCAATCAACACCAAATCGTCAGCGGGATTGGGGAAAAGCCGCCATTGCGCCAGCCCATGCTCCTTCGTTGCCGATGGCAATACCTCGCAACTTTCCCCCGAAATCTGCCCATCCATCCACTCCAGTCGGGCGGCGATATTGGCCTTGCGGGCAGCCACGTTGCCATTGAAATCGGCAAAGCCCAACTCCGGCCAGCGCTGGAAATTCCGGGGAGCGGCATCGCCGAGGAGCAGGTGCAGCGAGTCCACCATTTGCAGGAAAGCATCGGTAGTCCAAGCACCCTCCCGCAGTTCCTGCCAACGGCAATGCCGCTGGTGCAAGAACACGGAATCGGTGTGCAGGATGCTCCACCAATCGGGGAAAGGCCAGCCGGTATGCGTCAGCTCCCAGACCCAGCCTTCCACGCAGCAATAACCACGGTCGTAGTCCCAGGCAGGACCAATGTTCAGCTTGCCGCCGTCTGTGTCTTTTTCTTTGTACAAAAGGTGCTTCGGCCATAGCTGTCGTAGTTGGTGCTGAACTCGTTGACGAACATGAAGTCCAAGAACGAGCTTTCGTCTATCCATTTGCGGTAGCCAAACACAGGGTCGGCGAAGTTCGGCTCGTGCAGGCTGTGCTCAAAACTGTCTACAAAGGCATGGATGTACTCGACCTGCACGGGGTGCATCTCGGCGCTCTTTGGGTACACGAATTTATACTGCACGGGCAGGCCGTTGGTGGCGAAGTTGATGGGCAAGTATTGCGAATCCCAAGCGCCCGGCGCACCGTTGTGGTTCATTTCGATGATATAGCCCCCCGTCAGTTCGTCACCGAGGGTGTCCTGTGCGGTCAGTTTTGCAATGTCCACCCGGTTTTTGCTCCGCTTCACCTTCTCTGTCAGGTTGAAAACGCCTTGGTAGTCGCCGTCCACGAACACTTCGCAGTACATGGTACGTGGGGCATAGCGGCCCATCCTGCGGGCAAACTCGTAGGCCACCGCATTGCTCATCAGCGTGGGGTCGAGGTATTCGGCCTTCAATATCCAATCGTTTTCGGCGGGGAGGCCCAGCAGCGATGTGTCCACTTCCAGCCCTGCGCTATCCAATAAATCGAAATCGTAGTTCTTCTTTGGATACCATGGCCCGGTGAAGCCTTGCAGTTCCACCGCTATTTTCCCCGCATATTCATAGACCGAATCAGTTGGCGAGTTCAGTTGTCCATTGCTGTGGTTGATGATTTGGAGGTCGGCCAAGATTTTTGGCTCGTTCTGGATGGTCTGCCCGCCTGTCGAGATTTTTACGATGGGCAAATTGCTGCCCGGAAACACGAATGGGCCGGGCGCACCAGCATCGAAGCTCAGGCTCCAGTCCTTCATGTAGCCAACATCCGCAAAGGCATAGGTATCGTACAGCAGGATTTGCCAAATGCCGTTGGGGTTCTGGCCATTGTTCACGTTGCCCATGCTGCCCATTGGCCGGAAGACGCCATTGAATGGCGCCCCGAAATTGAAGATGAACTCCGGCGCATCGTCCCGGAGGCAGCAGTTTTCCCAATTGTCCCCATCGCCCCCTACCCCAGCGAACAGCAGGAACGTCGTGCCATCGGGGGCTATCAGGCGCACGTCCATGTCGCTGTCCCAAGTATGGTCCATGTTCAGGCAGACCTGCACCAATCCGAAGTTGGTGTTGATGACATCGGGCAGACCGCTCACCGCCATGTTGAAGGCAATGGGAGTGCCGTCATCGGGGACGGGTTGTTCAACAGTGGAGGTGAAAGTCTGCGCCCGCAAGCCAAGCTGGGCGAGGAGGAACAGGGAAATTAGGACGTTTTGTATTGTTGGATTCATGGGGGGCAAATGTAGCAGAAAAGGGGATGTTGGAATGTCTTGGTTCTGACGGATGTTGAGGGGATGACAAGTTGCACTATCGCCAAACTTGTCACACTTTGCGCTTCGGTTTGTTTTGATTCACTGGAAATAACGGATACGTCAACAGCGGAATTCTCAACCCCGCTTTGTCAGCTTTTCATTTTTTTCCCACGCTGAAATACCGGGTCAGGTTCACGGCAAACAAATTGCTGCGGTAATCGCTATCGTCATGGTGCAGTTGGGTCCAATTCACTGCAATAGCATACTGCTTTACCCTGGCACCAATGCCATAATAACCTGAGTTATTCTTCATATCCAATTTGCCAGAGTTTACCAAAACCCCGTCTTCCCATTTTTGGAGGGTGGAATTGTTGGCAAGCGGAAAACGGAAAACAGTACCTATGTCCAAGAAAATCTTGAGGGATTATCATTGTTTTCACCGGGGTTGAGATACCATCTGAATAGCAAAGGAACATCCATCAGCACGTACTCCTTGTCAAATTGAACAATGTCAACGTGCGTTACGTCTTCGGATTCATCGTAAAAATAGGTGGAAATCATCGTCCTGCTCGCATGACTTTCCACCGAGGAGACGACCAAGCCGCTTTGTAAGCTGAAATGCTTCCTTGGGTGGAAGTTCACCAGCGCACTGCCTGAATAGCCCCTTCTCTTGCCCCAAATCTTCGTACTCGTACTTGTAGAACTTGCTGGAAAAAACCACCACCCATCAAAATGGGAGGTGCCCGACTCCACCTTCACCTTTTGCCAGTTCATGCCTGCGCCAATGCCGATTTCCCACGGGCGCTCGATTGGCTGCCCTTGTAGTTTGTGGCCTGCTACCATCAATAGTAGCGGGCAAATCCAGAAAAAGAAATTCCGTTTCATGATTCTGTTTTTTTGGGTCAAGCTACATCTACAAGGGGCGCTTGTCAATGAATATCATCAGCACGGGCAATGATTTTAGGTACTCGTCATTGCTGTCAGAATCATGGATTAAACCGATTCAAGGATTTCACGGACACCACGTCCACGCCACACTCAGCGGAATCTCATCATCTGACAAATCCGTGATTCAGACAAACTATCTTGTCAGGACCAACCGCTTAAACTCCATACTCTTCGACCCGAAATTGATAAGCAATCCAACTTCCAGACGATAAGCTTTGAGGTAATTGAGCCTTGGGCCAAGTGGATGATCTTCCAGTTTTATCAATGCCTTCAACTCCACCAATACCTTTCCATCCACTACAAAATCTGCCCTCCTTGTACCAATGGGTTCTTCCAAGTCCTTGTAGAAAATATCTTGTTCAATCTCACGAGAAAAATCAAGCCCAGCCTTTCGGAACTCATACGCCAAAGCCCGTTGGTAAATCACTTCCTGAAAACCATTTCCCAAGAATTTATGCACTTCGAAGGCACACCCAATGATTTTCTGGGTGAGGTCGCCGTGCTTTAAGTTTTCTGTCATAGCCTGTTTCTTTTTTGTCGGAATCACGGATTAAACCGATTCATGGATTTCACGGACACCAACCACG
>JADJYH010000027.1 GCA_016719855.1 Saprospiraceae bacterium
CACACACTCAAAACTCACCATCCGGTACTGCACCATCACCACCCCATCCACCACCTTCGGCACATGGCATTTCTCGCAGGCCACCTCGGCGTGCTTGCCCTCCAGCTTGAACCTCGTTTTGTCGTGGTCAAAATCCTTCATTGCCCAGCCGTCGAAGCTGTGGCAGCGGGCGCAGTCGGTCACGCCGTTCTTTTCAAACTGGCTGCCGTGGCTGTGCTCGTGGCAATCAGCGCAGGCGGCGGGTAAGCCCGCAAACTTCCGCTGCGGTGGCGATTCGTCGCTGAGATGGCAGGCCCGGCAGTCCTGCTGCTGGTGCTTGCCCTGGAGTTGGAACTTCGTTTTCGAGTGGTCGAAAAGGTTGCTGGAAGCCAACCAAGAATCGGTGATGTGACAGGTCTGGCAGTCCTGGTTGGGGTACCAAGTTGCGGCAATTTCATTGGCCTTTTTGTGGATGTCCTCGTGGCAGTCCACGCAGCGCTCGCCGATGTTGCGGAAGCGCCATTTTTCCTGTTTGAGGTGGCAGGCGAAACAGGGTGTCGCCACGTGCGCCCCATCGAGCGGGAACTTGGTCTGTGCGTGCTGCTCCATGCTGAACGTGCTGCCCGGAAAACCGTCCACCGTGTGGCACTCAGCGCAGTCGGGCGGTACTCCCCCTTTAGGGGGCAGGGGGGTGAACTGCCCTTCGTGGTAGTCGGTGTGGCAGGCGGCGCAGGTGTTGTGCGGCAGCGGCTCGGTGAAGCTGTCGGCTTTGTGGCATTTTTTGCAGTCCACGGCGGCGTGTTTGCCGGCTAACTCGAAGCCGGTGAGGGCGTGGTTGAAGTCGTCGAGGTTGCTGGCAGCGACCTTTATGGAAGGAGTTTTCGTTGTGGCAGCCAACGCAGTCCGTCCCGAATTTGCCCTCGTGTGGGTCTTTGTGGCAGGTGGCGCATTCTGTTGGTTTTCACGCCGAGCCTGTCCTGAAAAACATTGGTTGGTGTGGCCGCGTCCATCTTGTGGCAGTCCCGGCAGTCCACCTGTTTGTGCTTGCCTTTCAGCGGAAAATTGGTCTTGCCGTGGTTGAATTTGCTGAGGCTGCTCGTGGATGCGAAGGACTGCTCGTTGTGGCATTGCTTGCAGTCGGTGCCGAGGTGGTTGCGGTGCGGGTCGTCGTGGCAGGCGTTGCAGTTCTTGAACGGCACATCCGCGAACTGCTGGAAATCCTTGCCGTTTTTCACCTCCATTTTGTGGCATTCCTTGCAGTCCACGGTTTTGTGTTTGCCCACAAGGGCGAAGTCCGCTTTGTCGTGGTTGAACTTGGTGGCGGGCTTGAAGTCCTCGGTCGTGTGGCATTTGGCGCAGTCGTTCGCCATTGTTTTCTGGTGATAATCTTCGTGGCAATCGAGGCATTTTTGGCCGAGGCCGAGGTAGGTGTCCTTCTTTTTTTTGAGGTTCGGGTCGTCCACGTAGTCGGGTTTGTGGCATTCCCGGCAGTCCACTTTTTTGTGCGCCCCGGTGAGTTCATAGCCTGCCAATGTGTGGTTGAACTTCTTTTCGTCGAAGCGCACCATCTCAAAATTGCGGCCGTGGTGTTCGCTGTGGCAGCTTGCACATTCCTTGCCCTTCACGTCTTTCGAGACGTGGTAGCCCGTCCGTTTGTCCACCCGGCTCTTGATTTCTTTGTGGCAGGCGAGGCATTTGTTGTTGGAAACCTTGTCGCCGAGGTCGTGGCACTGGGTGCAATTGGACATGCCCTCCAGCTTGGCGTGTGCGGTGGAGAGGTCGCCGGGAGATATTTGGGCGGCAGTCTTGCTGGCGAGCAAGGTTAGAAAAATGGCAATATGGAAAATGAATCTTTTCATTTGTGCTTCTTCACTGTGTACCCGAACCTTTTCGTTATCTGCACCCCCGTTTTTTGCAAGAATTGCGTTGGCAACTCGCCCCCGGCGAAGATATACACTAAGTCGTTGGGCAATGCCTGTTGGCCACCGTTTCCTTCCAGCGCCAGCTCTATCAGTTCTTGGTCAATTTTCACGAGGTTCGACTTGAGTTTCACATCTATTTTGCCTGCGGCAATGGCGGCTTCCAGCTTTTCCCGGTTTTTCGGTTTCACCCGACTGAAGGCATCGCTGCGGTAACTGAGCACCACCTTGTTTTGCTCCGATAGTGAAAGCGCCGCCTCGATGGCCGAGTCGCCACCGCCCACCACCACCACGTTTTTCCCGATGACGTTTTCCGGTTCCAACAGGCGGTAAGCCACTTTCTCCAGCCCCTCGCCCGGCACGCCGAGCTTGCGGGGGCTGCCCCGCCGACCGATCGCCAATAAAACGGTTTTGGCCTTGAACTCCTCACCCTTGGCCGTCACCACCCTGAAAACATCGCCGTCCAGCTGGATGCCCTCCACTTTCGCGTGCTCCCTTATGGTAATGCCGTTTTTCGACAATGCCTCGTTCCAAAGGGTCAGCAGTTCGGCCTTGCTGGTGTCGAAGAGCTTCACATTTCCGTACTGTGGCAGGTTCATCGGGGCCGTCATCACGATTTTGGAGCGGGGGAAATTATAGACCGTGCCGCCCAACGAATCCTGCTCCAAGGTCAAGAAATTCAGGCCGTGTTTTTTGGCAGTGAGCGAAGCAGAAATGCCAGCTGGGCCTGCACCGATGATGATTACATCGTAGCCTTCGCTGCCCTTTTTCGGCAGGGCATGGGCGATGCTGTTCATTGCCTGTTCGCCCTGTTCCACGCTGTTTTTTATCAAACCCATGCCGCCGAGTTCCCCGGCGATGTAAATGCCGGGCACGTTGGTTTCAAAGTTTTCGCTGACGTGCGGCAGGTCAACGCCACGCTTCTCGGTGCCGATGACCAACGAAATCGCCTCCACCGGACAGGCATGGAAACAAGCGCCATGTCCGACGCATTCTGCCGCATTCACCAGCGTTGCCCGGCCATGTACGATGCCGATGATGTCCTTCTCCGGGCAAGCCTCCACGCAAGCACCGCTCTTGATGCAGGTGCCGAGGTCAATGACCGGGTGCAGCGAGACTGGCTCGTGCAGCCCCACGATTTTGGCGATTTCTATCTTGGCAGCCGTCTTATCCGAGGTCTTTTTTTGCTTTTTCAAGTAAAAATAGATGACCACGAAGCAGAACAGGCCAACAGCGCCGTAGATGATGATTTGTTCGAGCAACATATATTGTAACCGCCAAATTTATTTGGCTGGTTTATTTATTTTCAACGGAATTGAGCCAGCCAAATAAATTTGGCGGCTACTTTAAAATATCCACCGATACCCAAACGCCAGCGTGATGCCGACGTGGATAATCATGATAATCAGCATAATCAGGGCAAATGGCAAATGCGCCACGTGCCAGTATTTGAACAACTTTTGCATGGTGGCCAGCCGTTCAATGCGATTGTTGAGGGTCAGCTCGTTGTTCACCAACTTGGACACTTTTCGCACGTCGGGACTGGCCACGCCATTTTCCCGAAGGGTGCTTTTCACTTGGCGGAGGGCCTTTTTATCTTCCAAATATTTGTTGAACATGCTCGAAAGCACGTTTGTCCCAAATTTTTGGCGGTTGACGTCAACTGCCGCCAGTACCAACTGATAGCTCTCTTCGTTCAAGCGGTATTGCCCCCTCAGCAGTTCACCGAGGTCTGCTTTCATGGCCTGCACCTCGCTCAGGCTCAGTTCCCGGCCACCGATGGTGCGTGGTATTTGCACATAAATGAACCTACCGATGACCCCGCTCGCCACCACCGCCACCATGCTCCAAAAGCTGATGGAAACGATGCCGCCAAACTTGAAGGCGGTGTGAAAAAGAATCATCACTGGCCCTAGGCTGCACAGGAAAATGTGGAACTCCAGCCAGTATTTGAGCCTGCCGAACCTTGCAAGAAATTTGTATTTCTTCTTGGCCATGTAGCCGAATACCCCGATGATGATCAGCAAAGTGCCGACGATGCCTAGCCCGTGCCCGAAGGCACCGCTTGGCTTGAACCAGTTGTGGTCGGGATGATAGAATCGCTCTTCGATGGGCGTGCTGTAATACGGAACGCCCTTGTAAAGCAGAAACAAGAAGGTGAGAGCAACGATGCTCGCCAGCGTGGTGATGTATATTCGATGAGCCAGTTGGGACATTTTACAAAAACATTTTGGGGGCTAAAGATACAGGACGACCAAATAACTAAACGCTGCTAAAAGTCACCGTAATACTGAATTGACAAAAAGACCTTCTGATTAGGCATATTACGCAAGCTCTAGCAACAAATAATTTGCCCTAAGTAGTTGAAATGTTGATAGACGCCCCTCTTTTGGGATTTTCGAGCAAAAACAAAGAATGGTTGCCCAGTCGGGAGAACGGGCAGCGCAAATCTTGAATATGGCAATCGGCGTTAAAACCAGCTTCGTGGCAAACATCACTTGGTAGCTCAAATTATCCACCTTATTTTGCCTCCTCAATGATAAAATTTCACTTAAAATTCGAATTACTCCTCCTCTCCGGCCTTCTCCTCACCGGGCGATTGTCGGCGCAAACCGACGCTGCACAAGCTCCAGCAGTACAGCGCTGGCTTCCGAAAAACAGCCGCTACGTGCCTGATGTCAAGGCATTCATGCAGCTTTGGAGTATCTATTCCACGGACATGAAGGTGTACAACACCAACAGCGGCAAGTACGAGGCTGTGGACGATCGCTTCAACGTCTCATTTCGGCGGGCAAGGTTGGCCTTTGCTGGCGAACCTTACAATCACCTTAAGTATAACGTCGTCCTATTTTACGACCAAGCTGGCCGTGACGCTCTCAGCAGTGGCGTCGGTGCCGTCAACAAGGCCGACCCAGTGGTGGGCATTTGGGATGCTTTTGTGCAATGGAAGATTTCCAAAAACGAAAGCCTGAACCTGGTCGGCGGTTGGTTTCGACCGCAGATGCAGCGGGAAAGCATCACCTCTGGCTGGTCTTCCACTTCCTTTGAGAAGTCCATGTCGCAGAACTACTTGCGCACCCACCTTGTCGGCACTGGCCCAGGCCGTGCTGCGGGGCTGAACTTGGGCGGCCTTTTGACCAAAAACAAAATCTCGCTGAACTACAATTTGGGCATTTTTAACCCCATAACCGCTTCATTGTCAGGCACTTCAGTTGGAAAAAAATATGCCCCGCTGCTGGTTGGGCGCACCTCGCTATCGCTGGGCGACCCTGAGTTCCAAAAGTACGGCATCAGTTACGACATCAACTTTTTCAACAAAAGGAAGGGCGTTTCGCTCGACCTCAACATTGCCCGGCAGGGCGAAACCGAGCTGTTCCAATCCTCCACCGCCTACGGCCCAGGGCTGCTCCTCAACTGGGGGCCGCTCAATTTCGACGGCGAGTGGATGTTGATGGAACGGGAGGGGGTGGACAGCCTCGGCACCTTCACCGCCAATGAAGCCTCCAGTCACCTGCGCCTCGGCGTGAACGTACCAACGGGCAAGTTCGTGCTGGAACCTGTTTTCATGGTAATGAAATTCAAAGGAGAAATGGACGCAAAAGGCCAGGCCGATGCGGCGCTCCTAAAGATGTCATCGGGCGAAGAAACCACCTTCGATGCGGGCATCAACTGGTACCTCGACGGCAAGAACCTCAAGCTGGCGCTGCACTACACCTGGCGCAACGGTGATCCTGGCGATGCGGGCGACGGCTCGCAGGTAAATGCTTTTTTCAGCCAAAGCGGCGTGGGCGCCATACGGCGGGGCAACTGGCTGGGGCTGGGGCTGAACGCTATTTTTTGAACAATAAATACCATGAAGTTGAAAGCTTTTTCCACATTTGCAAGCTTGTTATTGATATTGCTGCTGGCGCAATGCACAAGCGACAAGGCCAGTCAGCAACAATTTTCACCAGATGAGGAGAAAGTGTACTTGGACAAAGGCAAGGCCATAGCCGCAGCCACCTTCACCACACTGAGCGGCCAGCTAACTGCGGCCTTGGAAAAGGAAGGCGTGGCCGGGGCGGTACGGTATTGCAACCTTGCGGCCATGCCCCTGCTCGATAGTCTCTCGAAGGCGAACAACGCCACCATCCGACGCACGAGCGGGAAACCACGGAACCCGCTGGATGCCCCGACCGAGTGGGAGGCTGAACTGCTCTCAGCGTTTCAGCTCGAAGCTTCCAAAGGGGAGCAACCGATGCCAAGATTGAAATTGTTGGATGAGAAAAAAGTGGCGTTCGCTGCACCCATCATGCTCCAGCCGCTTTGCACTAAGTGCCACGGGGCGGTCGGAACGGACATTGCCGAAGGCGACTATGCTGTCATCAAAGAACTTTATCCGCAAGATCAAGCAGTCGGGTACAAGCCTGGGGAACTGAGGGGAATGTGGAGCATCACCTTTGAACGGTGAACGATTTTTCGTCCTGAGAAATAGGTTTCAAGAGCCATTAAACCCAGCTATAAAAGCTATTTAACCACGTTTTAATTATCACAATATTCAAAATGAGACAATTATTCATTTTAGCATTTCTGACAATCGCTGGCCTTTCTTCTTGCACTTCACAGACACCTTCTGAAGGCTACACCAACTTGGACGTAGCCGCCTTCAAGGCCAAGATGGCCGAACCAGGCATCGTACTGCTTGACGTGCGCACGCCGGAGGAGACTGCCGAGGGCATGATTGAAGGTGCTGGTCAATTGGATTTTGAAGCAGCCAACTTTGAAGCCGAAGTGGATAAACTGGACAAGTCCAAGACCTATCTGATCTATTGCCGAAGTGGCAACCGTAGCGGGCAAGCTTCCAAGTTGATGGCTGAAAAAGGTTTCAAAAGCCTTTACAACCTAGAAGGGGGCTACATAGCCTGGACGGAGTAAGGTGGCCATTGCACAACCATTCAACCCCAAAGAGACAAGCAATTTAACAATTCAACAATCAATACCATGTTAGAACTTATCAAACATCCTTGGCATTGGTCAACAGCGGGCATACTGATCGGCCTGACAGTGCCCTTGCTCTTGATTTTGGGCAACAAGCACTTCGGCATCTCGGCCAACCTCCGACACGTGTGCGCCGCTTGTTTCCCGGCAACATCCCCTTCTTCAAGTACAACTGGAGAAAGGAGGTATGGAACCTGTTTTTTGCAGTGGGCGTCATCATGGGAGGCTTCATTGCAGCTACGCTGTTGCACGACCCCGAGCAAGTGAAAGTAGCGCCCGCTTTGGCAGCCAGCCTTGCCGAAAACGGCATTGACGACTTCTCAAGCCTAGTGCCCACGCAGCTTTTCAATTGGCATAACCTACTGACACTCAAGGGTTTCATCTTCATTGTTATTGGAGGGTTCCTTGTCGGCTTTGGTACCCGTTACGCAGGTGGCTGTACCAGTGGCCATGCCATCAGCGGCTTGGCAAACCTTCAACTGCCATCGCTCGTGGCCACCATCTGCTTCATGGTTGGCGGTTTTATTTCTGCCAATTGGATTGTACCATTTTTACTAAAACTATAAACTCAAATAACGATGAGCAAAATAAAATCAGGCGCAACAACCGACATCGCCGAGACGATGAACACGGATTTTGAAGTCCGCTCACTGGATACGCATTGCGTGAACGCCAGCGAAGTGAACCTGCCGTTTTGGTACAACTTGAAGTACATGTTGGCTGGCATTTTCTTCGGCATCATACTGGTGAAATCAGAGGTGATTTCGTGGTTCCGGATACAGGAAATGTTCAAGCTCCAATCGTTCCACATGTACGGGGTTATCGGCACTGCCGTGGTGGTGGGCGCGATATCCATCAAGTTGATTAAAAAGTTGAAAATCAAGACAATACGCGGCGAAGACATTGAATTTCAAGATAAAAAATTCACGAAAGGCCAAGTCATCGGCGGGCTGATTTTCGGGCTTGGCTGGGCCATCACGGGCGCTTGCCCAGGCCCGTTGTTTGCGCAGCTTGGCAGTGGCATTGGCGTTGTCGCCGTCACTATCTTGAGCGCCGTGGCCGGCACTTGGGTCTATGGCAAGTTCCGGGAAAAACTACCAAATTGAACAATCAAGCAATCCAAACAATCCAAAACCTAAACCATATGCAACCCAATCAGTTCCACGAATTTGAGCCTCGCCTAGTCGAAGAAATTGAAAAGGTGGGCACGGTGAAGAAGCTCGAAGCTGGCGAAGAACTGATGCGGCCAGGCATGTTCATACGTTCCATTCCAATCATCCTGTCGGGCAGTTTGAAGATCATGCGACAGGACGATAAGGGCCACGAAACCTTCCTCTACTTCCTGACCAAGGGCGACACCTGCGCCATGTCGCTAACTTGCTGCACCGCCAACCGGCCAAGCACGGTGCGCGCCGTGGCCGAAGAGGCAACCGAGATGATGCTCGTGCCCGTGGAAAAACTGGACTATTGGATGGGGCTTTACCCTTCTTGGAAAAATTTTGTATTCCAAGCTTACCAGCGCCGCTTTGAGGACATGCTCGAAGCGGTGGACAGCCTCGCCTTCCGAAAGATGGACGAGCGTATCTGGCGCTTTCTGACAAAAAAGGCGGCCCTTCAGGAAAAAGGGTACGCTTATGCCACCCACCAAGAACTAGCCACTGAGCTGAACACCTCCCGGGAGGTCGTCACCCGCTTGCTCAAAAAGCTGGAAGGCATGGAAAGGATCAAAACCCATCGCAACCGAATCGAGTTGATGTTGAAATAAGCACGTTGCACTAGTCCACATGAAAAAATTAAATTGTCCAATTGTGACTTTTATCCCCAAGTTGTAGCGGTGATTATTATCATCTTTGTACCATTAATTTAAAATACTAATTGCAACGAATGAAAATCGAACAAATCTATACCGGCTGCCTCGCACAGGGCGCCTACTATATCGAAAGCAACGGCGAAGTTGCAGTCATTGACCCACTTCGGGAAGTACAGCCCTACCTCGACCGGGCTGAGCAGGACGGGGCAAAAATCAAGTACGTGCTGGAAACCCATTTCCACGCCGACTTCGTGTCCGGCCACCTTGACCTCGCTAAAAAAACTGGTGCTACCATCGTTTATGGCCCGAACGCCAAGACCGGCTTCAAGGCACACATCGCCACCGACGGCGAGGTGCTGAAACTGGGCAACATCTCCATCAAAGTGCTGCACACCCCCGGCCACACCATGGAAAGCACTTGCTACCTGCTATCCGATGAAAACGGCAAGGAAAACGCCATCTTTACTGGCGACACCTTGTTCATTGGCGACGTGGGGCGGCCCGACTTGGCACAAAAATCCGACCTGACCATGGCCGACCTTGCTGGCCACCTCTACGACAGCTTGCGTAACAAGGTGATGAGCCTGCCCAACGAGGTGACGGTTTACCCGGCGCACGGCGCAGGTTCTGCCTGCGGCAAAAACATGTCGAAGGAAACCGTCTCAACCATCGGTGCCCAGAAGGCAACCAACTACGCCCTCCGCGCCGATATGACAAAGGCCGAGTTCGTTCACGAAGTAACGGACGGCTTGTTGGCTCCGCCAAAATATTTCCCCGAAAACGTCCGCCTGAACAAGGAAGGCTACGCCAGCTTCGACGATGTGATGAAGCGGAGCGCACAGGCGCTGTCGCCGAGGGCATTTGAGGAGGCCGTGAACGCCACAGGTGCACTGATGCTCGACGTGCGCCAGGAGAGCGATTTTCACAAAGCGTTTTATACCAAATTCAATATTCATCGGCCTTGGCGGGCAGTTTGCACCGTGGGTAGGCGCCCTTGTTGCCGACGTGAGCCAGCCGCTCGCCCTCATCGTTCCGGAGGGTCAGGCTGAAGAAGCCATCACCCGCCTCAGCCGCGTTGGTTTTGACAACGTGGTAGGTTACCTAGCCGGTGGCATCGAAGCTTGGAAAAAGGCTGGCATGGAATTGGACAACTTTGATTCCATCACTGCCGATGAACTGGCAGAAAATTTGAAAGAATACGGCCCCGACAATATGCTAGACGTGCGCAAACCGAGCGAATTCGCCGCTGAGCACGTCAAAGATGTGGAGAGCATACCCCTCGACTTTATCAACGAGTACATGGGGGACCTCGACCGTCGGAAAAAATATTTCGTACATTGCGCGGGCGGCTACCGTTCCATGATTGCAGCTTCGATATTGAAATCAAGGGGCTTCGAAAACATCGTGGATGTGAAAGGTGGCTTCAAGGCCATCCAAGAATCGGGCAAGTTTGAAACAACGGACTACGTTTGCCCAAACACTTTGAAGCGGCAGAAAGCAAAAGAAGTAAGTGCGTGAACCAATCTTAGTTTGAGCTGTTCTACTAACGACTGGAAAAAAAAATTAGGCTTCGTTTGGTTGGTAATTTTTTTTTCAACACTTTTGCCGCTACATTTGATTGTTACTTGAGCCAGCTGGCTCAATCAAAATAAATTGTTTTCATTTGGTTTTTTAGGGTTATTCAGGGTAGCTTCGGCTACCCTTTTTTTTTTTGCCATTTTTTCCAAAGTGAAGTTTGTCTCCATCCAGGTCTTGCCTTCCCGCTGTTTTCGCACCTTCATGATTTTTGAAAAAAATAGTGCCCATGTTAAACTTTTTCAAGTCCCTGTTTAAAAACGATGCCTACGAAAACCTTCAGGCTGCCGAATTTTTGGCCAAAGCCAAAACCACTCCCGATGCCGTACTGCTCGACGTGCGCACCCCCGGTGAGGTAGCTGCTGGCAAGCTGCAAGGAGCAAAAGACATTGATTTCCAGGGCCACAACTTCACTAAAGCCATTGGAAAGATCGACAAGGACAAAACCTATTTCGTCTATTGCCGGAGCGGGGTCAGAAGCGCCAATGCCTGCCGCAAGATGCACGAGATGGGCTTCACTAAATTGTTCAACTTGTCGGGTGGTTACCTATCTGTTTGACAAAAAAAAGATGAGCCGGAAGCAATTGCCCCGGCTCATCTTTTTGAAATCAATGTCCCGTCCTGAAATAGCGTTACACAAAAAAGTAACGAAATGGACAAAGCCTTAGAACTCACTATTTAATCGTTTCCCCACGCACCCCATCCTTGTATTCCACGATGAAGGCATCGCTGAAATCCTTCAAAGCGCGAACAGAAGGCAGGTCGGCCTGCGCCTCTTCGAGCGTGGCGTAGTCGGCCAACATGACTCGGTAGAGCTTGCGGTCAGTGAAAAACTCCTTGTCAATGCGTCGCATGTTTTTCACGTTGGCAAAACGGGAATGTCCCATGTCCACGCTTTTCAGGGCGATGATCTGGATTTTGTAGTAAGTACCAGTCGTGATAGGCGCTGCTTTGGTAGCCTTGTTCTTTGTGGTGGTCACTACTTCTTTTTTGGGAGCTTCCGGCTTCACGGTTTCTTTCTTCGGTGTCTCCTTTTTTGTCACCTCTTCTTTGACGGGTTCCTTAACCGTTTCTTTTTCGGCCAATTTTTTCACGTCCTCCTTCATCGAGCTGTCCTCATCGCCGCCACCGACACCATAAGGCTCCATGTAGAGCGGCGCCCCGAAGTCAGTGTAGTTGTTGTAGTCGTTGCTGTCAAAGTCGTAGGATGCTGCGAAGAAGCCGTCCTTCGTGGCTTCAAGCGAGTATTTGCGGGAAGGCTCCACGGGGAAGTCGTAATGCCCATTGGTGGAGACTACTTTTTTCAAAAAGCGGCGCTGGCCCTTCTCGTCAATTTCGTAGATGGTCACTTCCACGTCTTCGAGCATCTCGCGGCTGGCCTTGCTGAACACCTCGCCACGGGCAGCGTACTGCACCACGGGCGTTTCATAAGTAAACCCGAAAATGTCCTCGTCGGTGGTGTTCACCTTCTCCATGCCGTAGCTTCGGTTGGAGACGATGAAGCCGCCTTTGCCGGAAGGCGTTTTTACAAAGGAAAAATCATCGGCGGGCGAGTTGAGCGGCGTGCCGATGTTCTCGGCGGTCTGCCATTGCGATTTTGCACCTTTTGTCTTGAAAATATCGAAACCGCCTACCGAAATAGCGCCGTTGGAAGCGAAGTATAAGTTGCCTTCGATTTTGTCATAAAACGGCGTGATTTCATCGCCCTTGGTGTTGATGCGGGAGCCAGCGTTGATGGGCAGGGTGAAGTCGTTGGCGTTGCTGCTGATTTCACGGGTGGTGTACCAGATGTCCATGCCGCCCATGCCGCCATTGCGATTGGAGGCAAAGTAGAGTATCTCGGTGTTATCGACCTGCACCACGTTCGGTTGGGTGGTGGACACGTTCTGCTCGTTGATGTAGTCGGGCAGGCGCTCTGGTGAAGTCCAGGTCTTGCCCACCCGGCGAGTCACGTAGATTTCGCAGTGGGTGGTCAGGCCGCCCCATTTTTCCTCCGATTTGCAGATGGTAAAATAGAATCGGGAGTTGTCCGGCGTGAGCGAGCCGTTGCAAAAGTGGTCGCCTTCGATGGCTGGGAAGTTGTCAATTGGCTGCGCCTTGCCCCAGTCGCCACCACCGGATCGGATGGTGCGGTAGATTTCCGCCCGCTTGGCCATGGTGGAAGAGAAGTAGAGCGCCTCGTCACTGAACGGGATAGGGCCGAACTCCGTCTCCGGTGTGTTGATATTTGCATTGAGGTGCTTGAGCATGATGTTGGGGTCGTCGCCCTTCATGGTATACTGGGCGGCCAGTTCGCAGCCCCGCAGTTCGGTCTGAACGATTTGTGACACAGCCGTTTTGTCGGTGCCATTGTAGTTGCCGAGGAACTTGACCAGCTCGCTGCTGGCAGCCTCGTGCTCGCCGTTCTGCTTGAGGCAGCGGGCATAGCGCAGGCCGATGAGCGGGTAGGCGGTGTTGTCGTCCTTCACATTTTTCCAGACCTCGGCAGCGTTGCGGTAGTCACGGATAGTGTAGAAGCAGTCGCCCGCTTTGTAGGCCAGTTCCTTTTTCTTCGTCTTTTGCTTGAAGGCGGCCCGATAGTGCTCGCCTGCATCGGCGTACTGGGCTTTGGCGTAAAGTTCGTCGGCGAGCTTCACGTGTTTTTTCCAGCTTAGTTTGTCTTGTGCCTGCATGTTGAATGCCAGCAGCAGAATTGCGAAAATGGACAAGAGGATGGGATTCTTCATGATTGTTGTTTTGGAAATACTAAAATGCTTATTGATTAAATGCAGATGGGCAACCTGTTGTTTTCGATTTTTGCCAAAAAACAGGTTGTCATCAGGTTTTTCAAAATCGCCGAGCAGGAGCTTTTCAATGACTTCGGGGAAGTGCCGGTGCTCCAGCCGGTGGATGTTTTGGGCGATGTCTTCGGGCGAGTCCTCAGGTTTAACAGGGCATTTGGCCTGAAAAATGATGTCGCCGTCGTCGTACGCTTCGTTGACGAAGTGGATGGTAATGCCAGTTTCCGTTTCACCAGCTTTCTTCACTGCTTCGTGTATCCGCATCCCATACATCCCCTTGCCACCGTACTTTGGCAGCAATGCCGGGTGGATGTTAACCATGCGTTTTTCAAAGGCTCGCACCAGGTACGTTGGCACCAACCACAAAAAACCCGCCAATACCACAAAACCGATAGAATATTTATTAAAAATTTTCAAAATATCTTTGGTTTGGTAAAAATAGGGTCGGTCAATGACCAAGGTTGGGATGCCATTGGCTCGAGCCATGTCCAAAACAGGCGCATCCGCCTTGTTTGAAACAATAAGGCTTACGTTAATATTGCGGTTATGTTTGAAGTGTTCGACGATTTTTTTAGCATTGGACCCTGTGCCAGAGGCGAAAATGGCGATATGGTGTTGCATGGACGACAAATAGTAATCCCTCGCGCCTTTGAAAATTAGCGCTCTGGGAATTTTTTATGTTTTGGATTGAATTTGATTTCAAAAAACGGGCTATCTTTGGATGTATCGCCCTGCGTGCTTCTGCCTTCGGAAAAGACATAATTTTCGACAAATTTTCACAACATCTATCTGGAAACTATCTTTGCGCACCAAACTAGAACATGGGTTTGTTTTTTCGCAAAATACATTGATTATCAAATTTTTATAAAAAGACAAGGCTTTATAAAAAATTGAAACAAGGCGATTTTCGAACCGTAATGGACAGATTAGCAGCACAGGCTATCGCCCCAGGCCGCTGAAAAAATAACGCCATGCAATTTACGCTTAGCCATCAGGCACCCATTTCAACAGATGCACTCATCGTTCCCGTTGCCCAGGGAACGAACTTGGATGCCATTTTTTCACTGGTTGCTGAGAAAACCGGAGTGCCAGCTGACCTGATTAAAGGCGATTTCAAGGCCGGAGCCAAAGAAATACACACGCTTTATTTCAACGAAAACCAACAGAGCAAGCGCATTTTCCTGCTCGGCCTCGGCGAAGCGCCCCGCACCATTGATGTGCTAAATGCTTTCCGTTCTTTAGTCTTTAAGCGCAAAGCTAATTTGCCAACCAATCTCAGCGTTAGTTTTTTGCACAAAAATGCCCCCGACAACCCTGCTCCTTGGGTCGAAGCCAGCGTGAACGGCCTCCTCCTCGGCGGCTACGATATCGGCCTCTACAAAACTGACAAGAAGCCAGAAGATGCCGCTCCCGACTTCAACATCGAGATTGCGGTGAGCGAGGAACACCTCGCCGCTGCCAGTGAAGCACTTAAGCGTGGTCAAGCATTTGAAAAAATACACGGACTGGGTCTTCACGCACTTATCGCCGTGAGCCGAGGCAGCGAAAACCCACCCGCATTCATCGTGATGGAATACAAACCAAAATCCGACCAACCGCTGAAAAAGATTGGACTGGTCGGCAAAGGTGTCACCTTCGATACCGGAGGGCTTTCCATCAAGCCGTCCACCAACATGCACCTCATGAAGTCGGACATGGGCGGTGCCGCAGCCGTTTTGGGCACCATCGAGGTGGCCGCCAAGCTTCAACTGCCGCTGCACATCATCGGCGTAATACCCGCCACCGAAAATTCCGTGGACGCATTGTCCACCAAGCCAGGCGACGTCATCGGCTCGTACCAGGGCAAGACCATCGAGGTCATTGACACCGATGCCGAGGGCAGGCTCATCCTCGCCGACGGCCTCACCTACGCCGTGCGCAACTTTGCCCCCGACGTGCTGATTGACCTCGCCACGCTCACCGGCTCCTGCATCCGCACGTTGGGCACCTACGCTGGCGGGCTTTTCTCCAACAACGACGCCCTCGTGGGCCAACTCAACGAGGCTGGCGAGCGCACCGGCGAGCGACTTTGGCGACTGCCCCTCTGGGACGATTACAACAAGGAGCTGAAATCTGACGTGGCCGACCTGAAAAACTTCAGCGGCAATCCCGCTGCTGGTGCCATCACCGCTGCCAAGTTCCTCGAAGCATTCATCGAAAAGCACCCGGCCTGGGCGCACATGGACATTGCCGGCATGGCCATTGCTGATTCCGAGTTTTCTTCGCAAAAAAGCGCTACTGGCTTCGGCATACGGTTGCTGATTGACTACATGCAGTCGCTCATCAATGATGCGAAGGCTTGATTTTCTTACCGCCTTATTTCTTTGTGAAAATTCTGAAATAGCTTTCCTTCGCCTGTGGTCGCCCAATTATTGGGCTGACCGAATATTTTTAAACACAAGTGCTGCCATGGAAAACATCACCGCACACGACCTGACCTTCGAACCGTTCATTGGCGAGGCTGAAATAGCAGCTAAGGTCGAAGCGCTCGGCAGCCAAATCCGGCAGCAGTTCGAGGGCAAGCGCCCTTTGTTTGTCGGGGTGCTGAACGGGGCTTTCATCTTCGCCGCTGACCTCGTGCGGGCCTGCGGCATCGAGTGCGAGATAGCTTTCGTGCGGCTGGCCTCCTATGAGGGCCTGTCTTCCAAGGGCAAGATTTCTACCGTGCTGGGGCTCGATTTTGAGGTAAAAAACCGACACATCATCGTCGTCGAGGACATCGTGGACTCTGGTCGTACGCTGCACCATTTTATGGCCGATTTGCAAAAACTGGAACCCGCCTCCGCATCGTTGGCCGTGCTGCTCTTCAAGCCGGAAGCGCTCCAGAATCCCATCAAAATTGACTATCTCGGCTTCGAAATCCCAGATAAATTCGTGGTCGGCTACGGACTGGACTACAATGGCCTATGCCGTGAACTCCCAGGCATTTATCAACTATCGCATAATGGTTGAGAGGTGTTGAGGATGGTTTGACTCGTCCTAAAAAATCTTTCCACCACCTGCCTACAAGCCTCCTCCAGCATTCCAAACACTTTTTCAAACCCCTCATCATCCCAGTAAGGATCCGGCACGGCCTGGTTCCTGCCGGGCGAAGCAAAATTCATGATGAGTTGCACTTTTTCTTCCTGTTCCTTGGTGGTGGCGAGGCGCAGGATGTCCCGGTAGTTTTGGCTGTCCATGGCCAGCACGAGGTCGAAGCGGTCGAGGTCGTGGGGCTTCAGTTGGCGGGCACGCTGGTTGGTGATGTCAATACCGAACTGGCGGGCCGTGGCGATGGAGCGACGGTCGGGCAGCTCGCCGACGTGCCAAGCGCCTGTGCCTGCAGAGTCCACCTGCCAGTCGAGGCCGTGCTCGCTGATTTTGCGCTGCATGATGCCCTCGGCGAGCGGCGAGCGGCAAATATTGCCAAGGCAGACCATCAAGATTTTCATGTTCAAAAAAGCTATTTGAAAGAAGCCAAACGACTCAAATCCGCAACTGGAAAAGGTTCTGCTGTGTGATGAACAACCGTTCCACAGAGTCCATTTCAAACCTCACCAATTCAAAAAACGTGCAACAATCTTCGCTGACTTTTCTCGTCTCGTAGATAAACGGCAATGTCGTCGAAGGGTTTAGCCGCAGCTCGTAACTTGCCTTTTCGGGGCCTGTCTCCCAGCCGATTTCTTGGTCAGTGAAAAAATAGGCTGTGCTGTCGGTCGAAAATTGGAGTTCGTGTTTCTTGTTGCCAGCGATGGAGAAAACCGAAATTTCGTCGGCTTGAAAAGTACCGTTGGCCACCAAATCTTCTCCGCTATCTTTGTTCAGCAACTGAAACCTGAACTTGTTTGGTGGTGTGAAACATTTAATATCATCATATTTGCCACATTGGAAATTCAACAGGAGCAGGCTGGCAAAAATTGTGAGGAGTAGCGCATTTTTTTCATCGAAAGCATTTTATGAAGGTGAAAAATCAAGGCAAAAATAGCCAACCAAACTGGCGTTTCATCGTCAACCCCGTGGGCGGTGGCGGTACTGTGCACAAGCGCTGGCCCGAAATCGAGGCGCTGCTCCGAGCTTCGGGAATCGCCTTCGACGCCGTTTTCACCGAGCGCAGGTTCCATGCTGCCGAGCTTGCCGAGCGGGCCATTGCCGAAGGCCGCCGCCATTTGGTGGCCGTGGGTGGCGACGGCACGGCGCACGAGGTAGTCAACGGTATCATGCGCCAAACTGCCTGCCCGCCGGAGGAGGTCACCTTCACGCTGATGCCCGTCGGCACCGGCAACGACTGGGTAAAAACGCACCGCATCCCGAAAAATGCCAAGCACTGGGTCGAGTTTTTGAAAAACGGTAAAACGACCTTTCAAGACGTTGGTTGGCTGACCTACCACGACGGCGCCGTCGAGCAAAAACGCTACTTCATCAACGTAGCAGGCCTGTCTTACGATGCCTACGTGGCCAAGCGGGCGGAGGCTTACAAGACGCAGGTTTCGAGCGCCATCTTCTATTTGTTCCTGATTTTCCGCTGCCTGTTCGAGTTCCGTGTGCCACGCATCCGGGTCAGCTTCGACGGGCGGGTGGTCGAGAAGCTGCTCTACACCATCAACATCGGCATCTGCCGCTACTCCGGCGGCGGCTTGCAACTCGTGCCACAGGCCATTCCCGACGACGGCAAGCTGGCGCTGACCCTCGCTGGGCACATCTCCAAGCTCGGTGTGCTGCTCATCACGCCGTTTTTTATTCGGAAAAATAGGCTGGCACCCAAAGGTTTCTATGTTCCAGGCAGAAGATATTTTAGTGGAAACGGCTGACAATCAACCCGTTCTGGTAGAGGCGGATGGAGAGTTTTGGGAGAAGGGCCTGTCCAGTTGGGCATTTTGAAAAAGGCATTGAAGATCTCGTTCCTCAAACTTGGCTTCCCCACTTCACCCCCTCCTCAATCGCCCGCTTCGCATCCACTTCGCTGCCACGTTAGCTCCGCCGATGAGGGTCGTAGCCATGCCTTTGACACAAGTGCATCGTACAAGTTTGCACGGGGTTTTGGTAGGCAGTTCCTGGGGTAGGAATTTACAGTTTGGAGTCACCAAATAAAATGGTGCCTCGTCATTTTTGGTAAGCCATCATTGAGACTTTTCTCATCCCACACCAGCACCATTTGTCATTGCCTCAGCATTTTTCAACTTTACTTGCGAAAATGTCAGCCATGAAAACGGTTCAATTCAGGAAAAGCCAAAACAACCAGGGGAGATGGAGGTTGGTTTTGGCGTTGCGCCATGCTGTCGACCTGATGGTGCAAGGCCAAAGCGAAGCCATTTCCGAAACGCCTCATGAAGGGAGTTCCCTCCTTGCTGCCCTTGATGGCAGGCGGGAAATCTGGTGGGTATGAGGGCTTGGAGCAAATTGCGGTTCTTGGATATTGGCATAGGTTACAGGTTTCAATATCCCGAAGACCCAAAGCTGAAACCCTATGAAAACGAAACTTTTCAGAGGCTTGTCAGGAGAGTGTTATCAGGAGTACACATTTTATTTCCCAATTGGCGGTACGTGCGACGGTCTCGACTCCCCAACGACCCGACGCCCAAACAAATGTTGACAAATACCTCCGTTCTGAGGGGTTTAAAAAATTAAACATGAAGTTTTTTTTCAGACGATGGCAGCGGAAATGCGGGCAATGCTTTTGTAAAATGCGGACTACAAGTTGGCTCCGCAGTGTTAATGAGTACAGACACACGACAGGCAATATTTACAGAGATAAGACAACTGTATCCAGTTAGGGAGGAACTAGCTTCGAAGGTACGATATACTATACCTACGAATGGAAGTCATTTGATTACGAAAACTGACCAAGAAAAAGTGAACGAAGTCTATATTTTGCCTCAGGTTGGGTTGGGCTATCGGATCAGGGTTGCCGATGGTTTCACGGTAGAGGGCGGTACTGTTTACTACGGCGACAAATACAAGAAGGACAGCATAAAAAGAGGCTTCCACGCCCACGGCGATGTCCAGTTGGGGTATTGGTTCTGAAACGAGTCCTTCCAACGTTGGGTGGCAGTGTAGCAGCACTACCTTCAACAATGCACCGCCAGCCCCCACCCCCCTCCTCAATCGCCCGCTTCGCATCCACTTCCGCCGCCAGTTTCGCCCCGCCAATGAGCGTCATCGCCATTCCTTTCGCTGCCCGCATCGTACAAGTCCCGCACGGAATTTTGCCCGGCACAGATGACCACGTTGTCCACCGCCAGCAGTTTGGGCTTGCCCTCGTGCAGGATGTGCAGGCCCTCGTCGTCAATCCGCACGTACTGCACCCCGGCCAGCATCTTCACATTTTTCATTTTCAGGCTGGCCCGGTGAATCCAGCCTGTCGTCTTGCCGAGGCCCTCGCCGTGTTTGCCCTCTGAGCGTTTCAGCAAAAAAATCTCTCTGGCGGGTGGCTCAGGATGTGGTTTGACCACGGCTCCCCGGTTGGCGTAGGTCATGTCCACGCCCCACTCGCCATGAAATCCGGATTACGGATTTCGGATTGGGGATTGGGGTCTCGGTCCGCAATCCGTAATCCGTAATCCGCAATCGAAAGGAATTCCGCCACGTCAAACCCAATCCCCCCGCTCCGATGATCGCCACGGACTGGCCGACCGGCTTTTGCGGAGCAAACAATCCGAGTAACTCAACACTTTCGGGTGGTCTTCGCCGGGGATGCCCGCTCGTCGGCCAGTCACGCCAGCGGCAATGACCACTTCCGCAAAACCTTGATTTTCAAGCAGTTCAACCGTCGCTGGGATGTTCAGGTGAACTTGGACGCCCGTGATTTCGAGCTGTTTTTTGAAATAGCGCAGCGTCTCGTGGAACTCCTCCTTGCCGGGAATGCGCTTGGCCATGTTGAACTGTCCACCGATTTCAGCACCAGCTTCGAACAGATGGACCTCGTGGCCCCGCTTCGCCGCCGTCATAGCCGCCGCCAACCCGGCGGGGCCAGCACCCACCACGGCTATTTTCTTTTTGGTTTCGTTCCCCAAAGGGGCAAGCGGCAAAATGGGCATCAGCGTCTCGTGGCAGGCCCGTGGGTTCACGAGGCAGGAAGCCGTTTTCCGCTTGAACGTATGGTCGAGGCAGGCTTGGTTGCAGGCGATGCAGGTGTTGATTTCGTCCCTGCGGCCCTCGGCGGCTTTTTTCACAAAATCGGGGTCGGCGAGGAAGGGGCGGGCCATGCTCACCATGTCGGCGCAGCCTTCGGCCAGCACCTGCTCGGCCACTTCGGGCATGTTGATGCGGTTGGTGGTGATGAGCGGGATGCCCACTTTGCCCATCAGCCGCTTCGTCACCCAGGCGAAGCCCGCCCGTGGCACCATCGTGGCGATGGTCGGGACACGGGCCTCGTGCCAGCCGATGCCCGTATTGAGGATGGTTGCTCCGGCTTTTTCGATTTGCTGCGCAAGGAGTTCCACCTCCTCCCAACTGCTGCCGTCCTCCACGAGGTCGAGCATGGAGAGGCGGTAGATGAGGATGAAATTCGGTCCGACAGCCTGCCGCACCTGCCGCACGATTTCCAATGGGAAACGGGTGCGTTTCTCAAAACTGCCGCCCCATTCGTCGGTGCGTTTGTTGGTTTTCGAGACGATGAACTGGTTGATGAGGTAGCCCTCGCTGCCCATGATTTCGACGCCATCGTAGCCAGCGTCCTGCGCCAGTTTTGCGCAGCGGACAAAATTCGAAATGGTGCGCCGCACCCCCCAGCCCGTAAGCGCCCACGGCTTGAACGGGGAAATGGGCGACTGGATGGCCGAAGGCGCCACCGCCAGCGGGTGATAGCCGTAGCGCCCGGCGTGCAGGATTTGCATGCAGATTTTGCCGCCCTCGGCGTGGACGGCCTGCGTCACGGTTTTGTGCTCCGCAACGTGTGAGCCGTTAGTCATGCGCGCTGCAAAGGGCGCAACCCAGCCCTGTCGGTTGGGTGCGATTCCCCCCGTGACGATGAGTCCAACACCGCCCCTCGCCCGCTCGGCAAAATAGGCGGCCATGCGCTCGAAGCCGTTCTTCGTTTCCTCCAAACCCGTGTGCATGCTGCCCATGAGTACCCGGTTGGGCAGGGTAGTGAAGCTGAGGTCGAGGGGGGAAAGGAGGTGCGGGTATTGCATTGGAATGGAAAATTGAGAATTGAAAATTGAGAAATAGGTTGGTAAAAATAGGCAAACAACAAACGGCAAGATTCATTTCAGTAGCCTTTTTCAGGGGCGTCTTTGTTTTGCGGGGGGCTTTGCCCAACTTTGCGGTCATTAATTAACCATGAAGTAATGGGTTCAAGTTAAAAAATAAGCCAAAAGGCAGTCAATTGCCAACTTCGGCCCCCACTTTTTACTTTGTCCTTTTACTTATCTTTTTCAACATGAAAAATTCAATCAAACTATTCGTAGCGGTGGCCGTGTTGGCTGCAAGCTGTGCCCCAAAGAAAGACAAATACGAAGCCTTTGCCGACGATCTCTGCGTTTGCATGACACCAATGGCCGATTTCCAGAAGGAAATCACCAAAATGTTTGACGAAGGCAAGCAGGACTCGGTGATGGCCATGATGGCCAAGGGCCAAAAGATTGATGAAGATGGCCAAGCCTGTATCGCTGCACTTGAAAAAAAGCACGGCGTAATCGAAGGTGAGGAGGCTGAAAACAAAGCGATGGATGCGCTTCGGAAGGTTTGCCCAGAAATCGTGGCGATGATGGAAGAGGCCAATACGCCGAACATGGCTCCAGAAGACATGCTCGAAGATGGGGATATGATGCTGCCAGAAGAAATGCCTGCGGCTGAGAAAGAAAAGCAGTGACCAATTTTTTTGAAGGATATTTTCAAAAAAAGTAATGTAATAAAAAAAGCCCGGTGAACTTTCGCTCACCGGGCTTGATATTTCCTTGACGAATCTTACACCGTTCAAGGATTTTGCCTCCTATTTCCTATATTTCCACTTTTCCAAATATCGTTCCAATTCTTGTTCATCATATAATAAAACTTCTCTAGGCTTCGATCCTTCTGCAGGCCCCACCACGCCTATCGCTTCTAATTGATCCATAATACGTCCGGCACGGTTGTAACCGAGCTTCAAACGGCGCTGAATCATGGACGTAGAACCATGCTGGCTTTGCATCACGAGGCGGGCTGCTTCCATCAACATATCGTCCATGTCGTTCGGGTCGAAGCTGCCCATTTCGCCCATTTCCTCGTCGTCGCCGTGGTACTCTGGCAAGTAAAATGGCTCTGGGTAGCCCCGCTGGTCGGAAATGAATTTTATCACCTGGTCTACCTCCGGCGTGTCCACGAATGCGGATTGGAGACGCACCATGTCGCCGCCGACGGAGAAGAGCATGTCGCCCCGGCCCACCAACTGCTCGGCACCGCTGGCATCGAGGATGGTGCGGGAGTCCACCTTCGCCGACACTTTGTAGGCGATGCGGGCGGGGAAGTTGGCCTTGATGACGCCCGTGATGATGTTCACCGAAGGGCGCTGCGTGGCGATGATGAGGTGGATGCCCACCGCTCGTGCGAGCTGTGCCAAACGGCCAATCGGCAACTCGATTTCCTTGCCAGCCGTCATGATCAGGTCAGCAAACTCGTCAATCACCAGCACGATGAACGGCATGAAATTGTGGCCGTTGTTGGGATTTAGCTTGCGGGCCACGAACTTTTCGTTGTACTCGCCGATGTTGCGCACATGCGCTTTTTTCATCAGGTCGTAGCGGGTGTCCATCTCGATAACGAGGGAGTTCAGCGTGTTCACCACCCGCTTGGTATCAGTGGTGATAGGCTCCTCTTGGCCGGGCAGGAACGCCAAAAAGTGGTTCAACAAGCGGGCATAGGGGAACAACTCGACCTTTTTGGGGTCAATGAGCACCAGCTTAACCTGTGACGGGTGTTTTTTGTACAAAATCGAAAGCAGCACGGCATTGATACCGACCGATTTGCCCTGACCTGTGGCACCCGCTATGAGCAAGTGGGGCATCTTGGCCAAGTCCACCACGAACACCTCGTTCGAGATGGATTTGCCGAGGGCAATGGGCAGGTCCATCTTCGAGCGCTTGAACTTGTCGGACATGAGCAGTTCCTTCAGCGCCACAATTTGCTTGTTCTTGTTCGGTACCTCGATACCGATGGTGCCCCTGCCGGGAATCGGGGCGATGATGCGGATGCCAAGGGCCGAGAGGCTCAGGGCGATGTCGTCCTCCAGGTTTTTTATCCTCGAAATGCGGACGCCGGGCGCTGGCACGATTTCGTACAACGTCACCGTTGGGCCGATGGTGGCCCGGATTTTCACGATTTCGATTTTGTAGTTGAGCAGCGTCTCGACGATTTGGTCCTTGTTGGCCTCCAGTTCGCCACGGTCTATTTCCACTTTCTGGTCGGCGTAGTCGAAGAGCAGGGACATGACGGGGTGCTCGTAGGACGAAAGCTCCAGCGTTGGGTCGTAGGGTTCGCTGAAATTTTTGGGAATCCTGGGTTACGGCCATTTCTGGAAAAGGGAAGGCTGCACGGGTATGCTGGCAGCAGGTACGGTAGAAATTTGCGACAGCAGTTCTTCCACCTCTGGCTCCTCGACGTGCAGGTTTTCGTTGATTTCAAAATCGGAGTCGCCGGGCTTGAGGGAGGGGAGTTTGCCAGTCGTGGTTTTGTCCACCAGATTGAAGCCCATACCGTCGTCCGTCAGTTCAGTTCCAGCGGTACCCACTGGACGAAGAGGTTGGCCCTTTTTGCCCGGTTCGGTAAAGCCGTCGGTGTTCGGGATAGTTAGCGGTTTGCGGGTGGTGTACCGACGGTTGAGTATGTCCCGAAACCAAAGCTTGGTCTCGTACCATGCTTTTTGCGGGGTGAGTTCGTTGAAATTGGGGTTGACGAACCAGACGATGATGCCCACGAAAATGGCCAGGAACAACACTGCCATGCCCAACACGCCCACGAAGCCCGTCATCATTTTGCTCACGCCTTCGCCGAAGGCACCGCCCCAAGGGAAGGTCGCATCGCCAAAAACAAACTCCAAAAAGACGGAAGCCAGTACCATGATGACCAGCCACTGCCGCAACAGCAAACGGTGCGCCCGCAGTGGGATGCGCTTCACCATTGACCAACCCAAGACCGACGTGAGGTACACCAAAATGAAGGACGGCAACCCAAATCCCCACCAAAAAAAAGTGTTGGAAACGATGGCGCCCAGCTTGCCCAGCATGTTCGATGCTTGGAATCCGTCGGTGAATAGCTCTGAAAAAGGCTTATTGTTCACCTCGGCGTAGTCGTCCGTCCAAGTGAACAAGTAGGAGAAAAACGCAATAAACAAATAGGCCGCCACCAGTAGCAGCACTACGCCCATGAGTTTCGGTATGCGGTCGTCGTTGCCTAATTTGAAGGAAAGCTGGTTCGGATTTTTTTTGACTGCCACGGCTTCGTGTGCTTCTGCCACTGAAAAGCGGGAAATTGAGAAACAATGAAATCGAGAAATCGAAGATTAGCCAGTAAATTGTACAGGCGTAGCAGAAGTGATAATTCTCAAATTTCTAATTTCTCAATTCCCGAATTTATCTTCTGGCAGGGTTTCGCTAAAATATGTTTGCTGAATCGGTGGCAAAGGTAGCTAATCAGATTGGTATGATGAAAAATAGGACTGGATGTATGTCGAAAAAAAGTGTTTGAGGTCTTTGGAGTTTGAGGGCTTGAGTCACCCACAACCCTTGGTCAATCCAAAGTCTCAAACGCTCATATAAGCCCTTGGTCCAAAAAACTGAAATACCCGCCATCGGCGATAATGAGGTGGTCAACTAATGGCAGGGCTATGGCTTCGCCCACGGTTTTCATTTTCCTGGTCAAATCAATGTCCGCCTGGCTGGGCCGGAGGGTGCCCGAGGGGTGGTTGTGACCCACGATAATGGCGGCGGCCATGCCTTCCAGCGCCTTGCGGAAGACGATTTTAACGTCCATGACGGTGGCGTCGGTACCGCCGATGCTGAGTTTGTCCTTACCGATGACTTTATTTTTTTTGTTCAAAAACAGCACCCAGCTCTCTTCGTGCGGCAGGTCGAGCAGCAGCGGGGCGAGGATGTTGTAGGCGTCCCGGCTGCCCTTGATTTCGGGACGGTCGGGCAGATCGGAGACTTGGCGGCGGCGACCTAGCTCCAGTGCGGCGGCAATGGTGATGGCCTTGGCTTCGCCGATTCCCTTGAACTTCATCAGTTCGGCGACGGGGCGCTTGCCGAGGTCGTTCAGGTTGTTTCCAACAGAATCCAAGATGCGTTGCGATAACGAAACCGCAGACTCGTCACGGCTGCCAACGGCAATTAGAATGGCAATGAGTTCAGCATCGGAGAGGGCCTGGCGGCCTTTGTCCAGCAGCTTTTCACGGGGGCGGTCATCTTCGGCCCATGCCGTGATAGGCAGGTTGGCGATGGGTGGGTAGTTTGCCATAGTACGTTGTGCTTGTTTGGGCTAATTGGGTTAATTGGGCTAATTGGGCTAACTTCAATAATTAGGTTACGGCATCACTGGGTCGAAATAGCGATTTTTTGGAAGACTTCGTCAGCTTTCATGTTGAAGTCCGGTATGACAGGGGCTGCGCTGACCATATCCGCTCCCGAAAAAACATCGCTGCGGCGGGCGGAAGTGTAAACCTCGATTTCCTGCTGTACTGGAAAAATATGCCAGACTACCTTGACCCCAGCTGCGAAGTATTCCCGCAGTTTGTCCTTTACCTTTTCGATTTTGTCGTTTGGTGAAATGAGCTCCACCACAAATTCCGAAGGGCTGAAATCGCCGTCCACTATCTGCTTTGCGGAGCGGTAACAGATGTCAGGCTTGCGGATTTGGTCGGGCTTGGTCAGCATTTCGATTTCTACCTGCAAATCGCCACCTTCAGCATAAGCTTTCGTTTGTACGAAGCGATGGTGTAGGTTTCGGAGAATGAAGGATTGTGCAGGCGTCATTGTGCGGTGAGTTTTTTCTACATTGCCATTTACCAGTTCATACTTGAATCCATCTTCGAGGTCTCTGTACTTTTTGAAATAGGCTTCAAGCGTCACGGCCTTGCTTGGGGCAGGGGATTGCTTGGCCACAGGTGTAACGGCGGGGCTGAGAATTGCGGCAGTTGCAGTTGACATAGGCTGATTTTTTTCAAAGGTAAGGAACTTTATTGATTGAAAAAGGCAGTTTTGGCTCGAAAATATCGGGTTTTTCCAAAAAAATAGCGCAGGTCCAAACCACTGAACATGCGCTATTTTTATGGGAATTTGGGGAATGCCTACTTCCCGGCTGCCTTTGCCACTGCCTTCTCCAGTTCTTCCTCGTCGCCGGCCACATAGCCATTGTGCTCAAAAACGATGTTCCCTTTTTTGTCAATGACCAGTGTTTGTGGGATGGTCTGGAAGTTGAACGCATTGCGCATGTCCTCCTCGTTGCCAGCAAAAATGGTGTACTCCCAGCCCTTGGTCTCCACGATGCCGGGCACTTTGGGCAGGGCACGCTGGTTGTCAATGGTGATGGCGAGCAGTTCCACATTGTATTTTTTTTGCCATTCTTCGTAGTACTCGGCTACGGTGTCTAGCTCTTTTTTGCAGGGTGAGCACCAAGTGGCCCAGAAGTCGATGATGATTGTTTTGCCGCTTTTGGCAGCATATTCCTTGAGGTTGACCACTTGGCCATCAAGGGTTTTTACGGTCACATTTGGTACTGTCTTTTGGGCTGTCGCAACCATTGCGAAGCAAAAAAAGAGAAATACAGAAATTGTCGCTTGCTTCATATTTTTCAATATTTATCTGGTTAAAAATAAATTTGCGGCAGCCCAATGGCTACCTTTGATGCCTAAGAAATAAGTGAGTGCAAAACTATCCCGAAATCCATTGAAATCGATGTGTTTTTATTTGATTAACCTGCCCTTAACTACCCTGGGGCAAAAGTAAACGAACCTTACCAACATGATTCCAAGATTTTGGCTGCCACTCCTGCTTTTGACGCTCGGCTTGCAAACCGTCACGGCACAGGATGCAGAAAACGAACAAACCACCACAAACCAAGGCCGGCTATCCGGAAACCTCCAGCTCAACGGCAATTTTTTCATGCGGGACTCGTCCATCGGGGCGGCCAACACCCCACAGTACGACCGCCAGCTTTTCGGTGCCGAGTCTTGGCTCAACCTTAATTACCAGAACTGGGGCTTCGACATGGGCATCCGCTTCGACATGTTCAACAACTCCAACCTACTCAACCCGAACGGCTCCTACACCGATATCGGCGTCGGGCGCTGGTATGTTTCCCGTAAAATCAACAAGCTCGGCATCACCGCTGGCTATATATACGATATCATCGGAAGTGGTATCATCTTCAGGGCTTACGAGGAGCGCCCGTTGGCCATTGACCAGGCGTTGTACGGCATTAGGGCGACCTACGACCTCACCGACAATTGGACGGTGAAGGCTTTTACCGGGAGGCAAAAGCAGCAGTTCGACACCTACGCCAGTGTGCTTCGGGGGGCTGCAATAGACGGCTTCGTGGGCAGCGACTCCTCCAAGGTGACACTTGCACCGGGCTTCGGCGTGGTGGCCCGCACCCTCGACGACGGCTCTATGAACAACCTCGTGGCTGACCTCAACACTTACCGCAAAGTGGACATCCTTCAGATGTTCCCGGATACCCTGAACGGAGAAGGCCCCAACTACAACACTTATGCTTTTTCGTTTTACAACACGCTGACTGCCGGCCCGTTCGCCTGGTATATCGAGACGGCCATGAAGACAAAGGAGGTCATTGCTGACCCTTTTGGAGAGCGTGTTACGGTATCGGGGGACACAATCAGTGGCAAGCGGTATATCAACAAATCTGGCAGCGTTATTTATACCAGCCTCAGCTTTGCGAAACAAGGCTTGGGTATTACGGTGGAAGGCAAGCGCACGGAGAACTTCGATTTTCGCACCCGCCCACAGGAGGAGGGCGTGCGGGGTCTGATACACTACATTCCCCCAATGACACGGGTGAACACCTACCGATTGCTGGCCCGCTATGCCGCCGCCACGCAGTTCATAGGGGAGCAGGCATTTCAAGTGGATGCAAGCTATGCAGTGAACAAAAAACTAAGCCTGAGCGCCAATTTTTCAAACATCACAAACCTCGATGGCGACCAGTTGTACCGAGAGATTTTTACCGAAATATATTACAAATACAAGCGCAAGTGGACACTCACGACCGGGGTACAGTTACAGGATTACAACTTGGAGGTTTATTTTGGCAAGCCTGAAGCAGCACCTGCAAAGACCGTCACGCCGTACGTTGACTTTCTCTATAAGTTCAACCCAAAGACCTCCATACGGTTAGAGTCGCAGTACATGAGCATGTCCAAGAGCCACGGTGTACGGTCCGATTACGGCAACTGGGTGTTCGGCCTTGCAGAGTTCACCCTCGCCCCGCACTGGGCCATCACGGTTTCCGATATGTACAATATTAACCCCGGCAAGGAGTCGCCTATTGACGTAGAAACTGGGGAAAAAGAAAAAATACACTTCCCACGCTTCGACGTTTACTACACGCACAAGGCCAACCGCTTTTCCTTGAGCTATGTGAAACAGGTGCAAGGGGTGGTCTGTTCTGGTGGCATCTGCCGCTTGGAACCTGCGTTTAGTGGCGTAAAAATGTCCGTTAACTCAACTTTCTAACGATGGATAAAATGACATTTTCACAAGACGTCATTTTCCCTTATATGCAATTCACCACATGAAAAAATATATCCTTCCCTTAGTTTTTGCCGCTTTTTTCTTTAGCTCCTGCGAAGAGATTCCCCCCACCGTAACTGGCTCAATGGTCATGGACGATGATGAGCCCAACCCCGTTGAAGACCAAAAACGTCAGGTGCTGATAGAAGAATTTACGGGCGTCCGGTGTGTGAACTGCCCGGCGGGCAGCGCCAAAATCGAGGACCTGTTGGGCAGCCATGGCGAGCAACTCGTAGCCGTGTCCATTCATGCTGGGGAGTTTTCGCCACCGTACCCGGCCAGCCAGTACGACTTCCGCACCGACGACGGCGACCAGTTACTGAGCTACCTCGGCGAGCCTTTTGGTTATCCGACAGCGGTCGTTAACCGCAAGCTTTTCTCCGGCCAGTTTGACCTCCAGCTCGGTTCGGACGACTGGGCAGGATTCATTGCAACGGAGAAGGAAATTGCACCGAAGGTGCGCATAGACATCGTTCCCAATTTCGATGCTGTAACCAGGAACCTAACCGTTGATGTGGCGCTGTACGTGGACGAGGCCATTTCCGAACCTGATGTTCACCTGAGCCTGATGTTGACTGAGAGCGGCATTCAAGACCTACAACTTACGCCCGCCAGCTCCACCCCACAATCGGACTATACGCACAAGCACGTGCTCCGGGAGACTTGATCACAAGCTATGATGGCGACCCTGTCAACGAACCACTGACGACTGGGGCGGAAATATTGAAAACTTTTACCTACACCCTACCCGAAGAATGGAAGGAGGAAAATTGCAAAATCATCGCTTTTGTAAGTTTGGCAGGCACATCGAAGGAAGTCCTGCAAGTACATGAAGTGAATGTGATAGAATAACTCCGGGGTTGATTATGGCCATCAAAAACCCATTCCGCAACAGCAAAATCAAGGAAACCGACGATCTTGGTTTTGGCACCCGCATCATAGGCGACCGCGATAGACTCATCGACAAGAACGGAAATTTCAATGTCGAGCGGGTCGGTCTGAAAACCTGGACTCCCTACCAAGACCTCGTGGAAATGACCTGGAGCCGCTTCTTCGTTGTGGTCGTGTCGTTTTTTGTAGTGGTAAACATCCTGTTTGCCCTGTTGCTAAACTGGATTGGGATTGACTGCCTCAGCGGCATAAAAACGGGCACTTGGCTGGAGAACTTCGAGCAAGCTTGGTTTTTCAGCGTGCAAACCTTCACGACGGTGGGTTATGGTAGCATCAGCCCGTCGTGCATTTCAACCAATTTTGTGGCGGCAACGATTGCGCTCGTCGGCTTGATGTCGGCGGCACTGGCCACAGGGCTGCTGTTCGTTCGTTTTTCGAAACCAACCTCCCAACTTGTTTTTAGCAAAAATGCAATCATCACGCCCTACCGGGATGGACTCAGCTTCCAGTTCCGCATCGCCAACCTGCGCAACAGCCGCCTCATCAACCTCGACGTGAAGCTCACCATGTCGTGGGTGGATGCTAAACCCGACGGTTCACGACAACGCCGTTTCTCCCGCTTGAAATTGGAAAGGGAAAAAGTGGTGATGCTCCCGCTGAACTGGAACATCGTTCACCCGATTGACGAAGAAAGCCCATTTTTTGAGCGGACGCCCGAAGACTTGAAGGAGATGAACGTCGAGGTGATTGTGCTGGTGGAGGCTTTCGACGAGTCATTTTCGCAAGTCATTTTTGCCAACGGCTCCTACTGCGATGAGGAATTTCTGTGGGGCGTGAAGTGGAAGCCAATGTACCATCCCGACCCTGCTGGCAGCGGAAAAACCATTCTGGACTTGTCGGCGATTGATGAGGTGGTGCCTTTGAGCGTTTGAGGGCTTGGGAGTTTGAGAGCTTGAGTAAAAGGAACTTGCAAATTTGCACTGCCCTGCCTAAAACGCTAACACGCCAATACGCTAACCACCTACCTGAAAAACTTCCTTTCAAAAACCGTCTCGTTGCCGACCGCATCCCGCACCACCAGCCTGAAATTGTGCTCGCCCGGCGTGATGACGCCGTCGAATCGGTGGGTAATCGTGCCATTCTTTTTGTCGTATTCCATCAGCACCCACTGGCCGTCCACATGGGCATCGAAGTTGAGTTCCTCCACGTTGGGGGCAGTGGCCACGTTGTCGCTGATTTTGAAGCTGAATTTTTGGTAACTTTTCATGTTTTGCCCAAAAACAACCTGCTTGATGACGGGCGGTGTCACGTCGGCCATGATGGCGTAGCTGCCAAGGCCCCGCACTTTTGCCCGAAGCAGGCCGTCTTCCCAGCGGCCACCGCAGTTGAGAATCCTGCTGCCCTCGCAGTAGGCCACGAAGACCTTGGGTTTCAGCTCTGCCGGGATGGACTGGGTCGGTCGGATACCGATGTCGAAAAATTCGTGGACGGGTGTGCGGCTATCACTCAGGCGATGAACATTGGAGTAGTATCCAGTGGAGCGTTCCGGTAGCACATCGTACTTGAGGTAGAGGTCTTCGTACAGCGTGCCGGGCGGCATGTGAAGGTACAGGCCCTCGGTGCGGATCATGTTGCCCTCGTTGAAAGGCAGTATGTAATTGTATTTTTGGTTTAAAACTGGCTGTGCCAGGATGGACGCATTGGGTTTTATTTTCACCCAAAATTCTAGCGTGGAACTGTTGCCTGCAACGTCGGAGGCCACCATCGTAATCCTGCTCGTCTGTCCTTCCTGTAGGTCAATGACGCCGTTGTTTGATTTGTGGCGATAGATGGACATGTGGTTGCCGGGCAGTGCGTAACAGCGGTTGTAGTAGCTGTTTTTCGTCACCCGCTCCTCGTAGTCGCAGTGGGCGTTGATGTAGCGGCTCTCGTCAAAAGAAAACGACTCCAGGCTAAAATCGTACACGAGGCTGTCGTCCTGGTACGTGGACAGCTCGTAGATGCCGTTCCAGTTGCTCACTTTGTCGAAGTGGTCGTACACCTTGAGGCCGAAGCCGGTTTGGCCTGCGTCGAGCAGGACGGTGTCGCCTTTTACTTTGTAACCCTCGCCCAATTTCACCAGCGTGATGGCTTTTGCGCCCAGTTCTTCCCGCTTTTCATTGAGGGAATAAACTTTCAGGGCGTGCATTTTTGGGGCAATATTGTCCACCACCCGAAAGCCGAAAAGCAGCGGGTTGAGCGGGTTTTGGGTGCTGGTTTCCCGTACCTCGAAGTGCAGGTGCGCCCCGTTGGAAGAGCCGGTATTGCCCATTTTGCCCACCTCATCGCCCTGTGAAACAGGGAACTTGTCGTGCGACGGGTAAATGTCAATTTCGAAGGATTCCTTGATATACTGCTGTGCCTTGACGTAATTCGCCAATTCCAAATTGTACTTGTCGAGGTGGGCGTACACGGTCGTGTAGCCGTTCGGGTGGCTGATGTAGAGGGAGTTTCCGTAGCCGCTTTTGTCCACTTTTATCCTTGAAACATAACCGTCGGCAGCCGAGAACACGGCATCGCCCGCCACACCTCTGGCCGATTTGATGTCAATGCCCGCATGGAAATGGTTGGGACGAAGCTCACCAAAAGTGCCTGCCAAGAGAAGCGCTTGCGCAACGGGAGCTTGGAAATAATTGCTGGGGTAGTTGCCACGAACCGTGGGCTTGAGCTTGGGCACCGTAAATGCAAAAATCAACAAGGGTAATATAAAGACCAGTGAATTCCTTTTCATCTCAATTTGTTCTGAAGTTATTGGCGAAAAACTAGGGTGAAAAACGCATGTCGAAGCCAAGTCGTGTGCGAATGGATAGCAAATATAATATTTGCCATTAATTCCAATAGACTGGAGCAAAGGGGGAGCAGGAAATCGGTGGGAGGATTTGGTAGGCTGGTGCTCTGAGCGGTGTCCGATGCTTGCCAGAAACGCCAACAACTATCTCTACTTTCAAAAAACGTGTCAAATTTGAAAACTCGCCAATTCTTTTGGCGTAGAAGCTACTATTTTTGCGCACTTTTTTAAAAGTTATGAGTTGTGAGTTATGAGTTATGCGTGAGCAACGCCACCAAAACTCATCTCCCAAAACTCATAACTCATAACTCAACCTCATGTATCGTACACACAATTGCGGCGAGCTCCGCATCTCTCACGTTGGACAAGAAGTGAAACTCTCAGGCTGGGTGCAGATCGGGCGTGACTTCGGCGGCCTCACCTTCGTTGACCTCCGCGACCGCTACGGCATCACGCAGCTCGTCTTCAACATGGACGACGACGCAGCGCTCTGCGAAAAAGCCCGCAAACTGGGCCGTGAGTTCGTTATCAGCGCCTCCGGCAAAGTGCGGGAACGCTCCAGCAAGAACCCCAACCGACCCACCGGTGACGTGGAAATCATGGTCAGCGACCTGCAAATCCTGAACGCCTCCAAGACCCCGCCCTTCACCATCGAAGATACCAGCGATGGTGGCGACGACCTGCGCATGAAGTACCGATACCTCGACATTCGCCGTGCTCCCGTTCAGCAGAACCTCATGTTCCGCTCGCAAGTGGCCATCGAGACCCGCAAGCATCTCAGCGGCGAGGGCTTCATCGAAATCGAAACGCCGAACCTCATCAAGAGCACGCCGGAAGGCGCCCGTGACTTCGTGGTGCCCAGCCGCATGAATCCGGGACAGTTCTACGCACTGCCGCAGTCGCCACAGACCTTCAAGCAAATCCTGATGGTGGCAGGCATGGACAAGTACTTCCAAATCGTGAAATGCTTCCGGGACGAAGACCTGCGGGCCGACCGCCAACCGGAGTTCACGCAGATAGACTGCGAGATGGCCTTCGTGACCCGTGAGGACATCCTCAATACCTTCGAGGGGCTGACCAAGCACCTGTTCAAGTCCGTGCTCGGCCTCGAAATGGCCGACTTCCCCCGCATGAGCTACGACGAGGCCATGACCCGCTACGGCTCCGACAAGCCCGATATTCGCTTCGGGATGGAGTTTTGCGAGCTGAACAGCGTAGCGCAAGGCCACGGCTTTTCCGTTTTCGATAGCGCCGAACTCGTGGTGGGCATCTGTGCCGAGGGACAAGCTGAATCGTTTTCCAACAAAGACATCAAGGAGCTCACCGAGTGGATGCAGCGCCCACAGATCGGGGCGAAAGGCTTGGTTTGGATAAAATACAACGCTGACCCGACCGGCGAATTTGGCCGTTTCCGCAGCAGCGTCAGCAAGTTTTACAGCGAAGACCAGTTGCAGGCGTTTGCTGATAAAATGGGCGCAAAACCGGGCGACATGATGCTGGTGCTTTCCGGCGAAGCCGAAAAAACCCGCAAGCAGCTCAACGAACTCCGCCTCGAAATGGGCCGCCGCATGGGCCTGATGAAGGCGGGCGACTTCAAGCCGCTCTGGGTCGTCAACTTCCCGCTGCTGGAATGGGACGAGGATTCGCAGCGCTTTTTCGCCATGCACCACCCGTTCACCGCACCGCTGCCGGAGGACGCCGAGAAGATGATGTCCGGCGACCACGAGACACTGAAAAACCTGCGTGCCAATGCCTACGACCTCGTGCTGAACGGCGTGGAAATCGGCGGCGGCAGCATCCGTATCCACGACCGGGCGCTCCAGGAAAAGAACTTCCAACTGCTCGGCTTCACGCCCGAACAGGCCGAAAACCAGTTTGGCTTCCTGCTCGGTGCCTTCGAATTTGGCGCACCGCCGCACGGTGGCATCGCCTTCGGCCTCGACCGCCTCTGTGCCGTGATGCGTGGCCAGACGAGCATTCGTGACTTCATCGCCTTCCCCAAGAACAACATGGGTCGGGACATGATGATTGATGCGCCGGATGCGTTGGATGAGGCGCAGCTTACGGAGCTTAATTTGAAAGTGGTCGCCAAAAGCCAAATTACTGGGTAGGCGACCGACTTTTTTCAGACTGGAACCTGTTGTTTTTGATTGACGAATGTTGATTACATGATATTTGATTGTTGATGGGATTGGTTGATTTTGGATTAACGATGGTTGTCCACATCAAAAATTATCCATTTCACATCACATCAAAATTCAACAATCATGTAATCAACATTCGTCAATCAAAACCCTGTCCGCCGTTTTACAAACACTTCAAAATGACAAGTACCACCTCCACTGTCCAAAACCTCCCCGCCAAGCTCGAAGCCTTCGCCCGCCTCCTCCAAATCATGGACGACCTGCGGGAAAAATGCCCCTGGGACCGCAAGCAAACCTTCCAAACCCTGCGCAACCTGACCATCGAAGAGACCTACGAACTGGCCGACGCCATCCTCGACGACGACCTCGCTGGCATCAAGGAAGAATTGGGCGACATCATGCTGCACTTGGTTTTTTACGCAAAAATTGCGGAAGAAAAACAGGCCTGGGACATGGCCGACTCGCTTCACGCCATCTGCGATAAACTGGTGCAGCGCCACCCGCACGTGTACGGCGACACCCAGGTGGCGGACGAGGAGGAAGTGAAACGCAATTGGGAAAAACTGAAACTGCAAGGCGGTAAAAAATCCCTGCTGGAAGGCGTTCCGACCTCGCTGCCCGCCCTTGTGAAGGCTTGGCGGATGCAGCAGAAGACGGCACAAGTCGGCTTTGAATGGGAAAACACGTCGCAGGTCTGGGCGAAAGTGCAGGAGGAAATCGGCGAGTTGCAGGAGGCCGTCGAAGGCAATTTTTCGCAAGAAAAAAAAGAAGAAGAGTTCGGCGACGTGCTGTTCTCGCTGGTCAACTACGCCCGTTTCCTCCACATCGAACCGGAAACGGCACTGGAGCGGGTCAACCGCAAATTCAAGGCCCGCTTCGAGTACATCGAGACCCATGCACCAAAGCCACTGGACGAGATGACGCTGGCGGAGATGGATGCGCTGTGGGACGAGGCGAAAATTAAGTTGGCCGTTTGATGGGTGGCAGTTGGCAGTACGGAGCTGCTTCTATAAATTTGTAGGAAAATCATTTAATATGACCGTTACTGAAGTCTTTGATGATGTTGCAGGATTGCTTGCCCAAATGGACCCAGCCAAGATTGTAGCCTTGAAAGCCCCCAAAATGATGGCCAAGCGGGTTGAGGTATTAATTGGTAAAAAAAAGGACGGCCAGATTTCTTTGGAAACGTCTGAACTTGAGCGCTATCTTGCCTTGGATATGTTGATAAATCTAGCCAAGGCCCGTGCCCACCGATTGCTTGCCGCATGAGCCACTATATTCCAATACCATTGCGGCGGCTTGTTGCACAGCGTGCATTATTCCGATGTGAATATTGCCGCACGCATGAGGAAGACTCCTTTTTGCCCTTTGAAATAGACCACATCATCAGCTTGAAACATGGCGGTGGGAATGAGTATGAAAATCTCGCCTATGCTTGTCCGCATTGCAACCAACATAAGGGAACCGATTTGACCACTTTCTTAAAATCATACAAGGACATTGTAGCGATATTTAATCCACGAGAACATGAATGGCAAGCGCATTTTGATGTGGAAGAAGGCGAAATTTTAGGTAAAACCAGAACAGCGGAGGCAACTATCAAATTGCTTAAACTCAATGAACCAGAACGTATCATTCTTCGGCGTTTATTGATAGAGACAAACCGTTATCCCTGACTTTTAACCACCTCCCGCACAATCACCTCCCCATGATGCCTCGTATTCTCTATAAACAACTTGCTCGTATCCAACCCCGCCTGCACCACCCCCGCCAGATAGACACCAGGCAGATTTGATTCAAAAGTCTCCGCATTCATCACAGGCGTACGCTGCTCGTCGACGTTGAATTGGATGCCCAATTTTTCCAAAAAATTGAAATCTGGCTGATAGCCCGTCATGGCCAGCACGAAGTCGTTTTCGAGCGTCACCTCGCCGTCGGGCGTGGTCAATACGACTTCCTGTTGGCGGATTTCCTTCACCTGAGAGTTGAAAAACGCCCGGATGCTCCCCTCCTTGATGCGGTTCTCGATGTTGGGCCTGATCCAGTATTTCACCTTGTCGTAAATGGCCACTTCCCGGATGCACATCGTCACTTCCGCACCTTTATAAAACGTCTCCAACGCCACGTCACAGGCGGAGTTGGCGGCACCGACGACCAATACTCGCTGCCCCACGTACGGGTGCGCCTCGTCGTAGAAGTGCTTCACTTTCGGCAAATCTTCGCCCGGCACATTCATCAGGCGGGGCACGTCGTAGAAGCCGGTGGCGATGGCGACACAGCGGGTAGCATAGCTGCCCTTCGGGGTTTTCACTTCGTAAATACCATCATTGCGGCGCTCCATGCCCAGCACGGGTTCGTAGGTTTTTACCTTCAGTTTCCAGCTTTCGAGGATGCGGCGATAGTATTCCAGCGCCTCCCGGCGGGTGGGCTTGTCGGTGTGCGAAATGAACGGAACGCCGCCGATTTCGAGGTTGAGGGAAGTGGAAAAAAAGGTCATGTTGGTGGGGAAGCGGAAGATGGAGTTGACCAGCACGCCCTTTTCCAGCACAAGGTATTGTAGCCCGGCCTTCTCGGCTTCGATGGCGATGGCGAAGCCAGTGGGGCCTGCGCCGATGATGAGGAGGTCGAGGGTGAAGTGGATGCTTTCATGCAGAAAGGTAATTTTTTGATGGCAAAGTTCGGCAGAAAAAGGGAAGTGGAATTGATGGAAGTCAATTGGCAGGTGCTTCAATTTTTGCCCTGTGACAAAAGTCACGTTCAGCGCTGCGGAAAGTCATTCGCCAGGGATGGAATAACCGATAAAATTGTCCGAAAATCTTATTTCTACTGATTAAAAATTCAAATCATGAAAAAACAAGTCTTCTTCGTTTTTGCCCTCGTTTTTGGTTTAATGTTCGGGGTGCAGTCTTGCCAATCGGGTGCTACTGATACCAGTGAAGCCTCCGTAGCTGAGGCTACCACCCAACCAGCAGCTGGAGGTGGCCAAGCCAGCGTGGTGGAAGATTCTGAGCCGAATGTGGTGAAAGTGGCCATCGGTTCGCCCGACCACACCACCCTCGTTGCAGCGCTCAAAGCTGCCGATTTGGTAAATTCAATGGCCAATGTTGGCCCGTTCACCGTTTTTGCACCAACCAACGCTGCTTTCGATGCACTGCCCGCTGGCACGGTGGAAGGGTTGCTGAAACCAGAAGCAAAGGCAGATTTGACGAACATTCTCAAAGGTCACGTGACAACTTCCTCACTCACAGAAATGATGCTCTCAGACGGCATGACACTTGGCATGGCCAACAATAGCAAAATCACCATCCATAAAACAGGTGATAAAATCATGGTAAATGACGCCAACGTGCTCGGTTCCGTGAAGGCTTCCAATGGCATGGTCTACGTGATTGACAAAGTGCTGCTGCCGAGGTAGCAGATAGACAACCTTCCTTCTTGGCAAGGGGAGTGACCATGCGCCGCTCCCCTTGCGCTTGAAGAATCATGTCTTCCACAAAACGCTTTCTTAAAAAAGGGAGGAAAAGTATTTGCAGCTTCACGGGGTTAGCCTAATTTGGCCGTTCGTCTTAAAAAAACAACTGCCATGACTACATGCCGACTCCTGTTTTCCCTGCTGCTCTCCGCATTTGCGCTCTCCAATATCTGGGCGCAGCCCGACATGAACAGCTTCGACTACCAAGGCTGCCATTTTTACCAAAAAAAACCAACTCCGCCAGCCCTTGGCCCCAATGGGGCAGGCAACGACCGTGACGCCGCCTGCGGCAGCAACACCCGCAGCGACAGTATTGACATCCTGAACTACGCCGTAACCCTCGACGTCACGCAGTTTGCGCAGCAAATACTGACCGCCGCCTGCGAAATGACCTTCACCGCCAAGCAAGACGGCCTCGACTTCCTACCGCTCGACCTGCTCAACTTGACAGTGGACTCCGTGATGCACCAAGGCACGCCGCTCGTTTTTGATTACGACAACCTGTTGCTCAACGTCCACCTGCCAACCGCCGTCAACATCGGCGACACGATGGAGCTGACGGTCTATTACCACGGCCACCCTACCGCAGACCCCAGTGGTTTTGGCGGTTTCGTTTTTGAAAACGGCTACGCCTACAACCTCGGCATCGGCCTCTCGTCGAATCCCTACAACTTCGGGCGAAGCTGGCATCCCTGTTTCGACAACTTCGTGGAGCGGGCCACCTACGACCTCAACCTCTTGTCCAACGACGGGCGAAAGGGCTACGGCATCGGCCAGTTCCTCGGCGAGACCGACCTCGGCGGTGGCATCGCACTGCGCCAGTTCCGCATGGATTTGCCATTGCCGACCTACCTCGTGGGCACGGCCACCAGCAACTACGGCGCTGTGCACCAGCAGCACACTGGCCAGTACGGCACCTACCCGATGCTACTCGTGGGCAAGCCTGGCGACACTACCCAGATGAAGACGGCATTCCAATATTTGCCCCAAGCTGTGGACATGTTGGAGGCGTGGTTTGGCCCGTATCGCTGGGGGCAGGTGGGCTACGTGCTCACTACCGCCGGGGCGATGGAACATGCGTCGCTCATCGCCTATCCCGACTTCAGCATTGACGACGGGCCAACCGATGGCATGAACCGCCTGATGGCCCACGAACTTGGCCACCACTGGTGGGGCAACATCACCACCCTCAGTTGTCCCGAAAATATGTGGATAAAAGAGGGCAATGCCGAGTACAGCGCCCACCTCTTCTTTGAGTATGTTTTTGGCAAACAGAAATTTACGAAGATGGTGAAGGACAATTTTTACAACGTTATAAAAACCGCTCACTTGGATGATGGCGATTACCTACCGCTATCAGGCCTGCCCTACGAGAACACTTACGGTACACACACCTACTACGGAGGCGCTGCCGCAATGCACAACCTGCGGGGTTACCTCGGCGACTCGCTCTTCCAACAGGGAATGCGCTCCATCCTCGATGCCTACGAGTACCAGTCGGTGGACGCCGAACTGTTCCGTGACCAGCTCACGAGCAACACGGGTGTGGACATGACTTCGTTTTTTGATGACTGGATTTTTGCACCAGGCTACTCGCTGTTCGAGCTTGACTCGGTGCATTTAACACCTGACGGAAACGCCTACGAGGCAAGGATTTTTGTGCAACAAAAACTCCACCACGCCCCTCACATGCACACCAACGTACCGTTGGAGATTACTTTTTTCGATGAAAACTGGCAGACGCACACGGCCACGTTCATGGCCAGTGGAGAGTTCACGGAGGCGGTGGTCAGCGTGCCGTTCCAGCCCGTCTGGCAGGTACTCAACGACCGCAACTCACTTAACCTTGGCCGCCTCCAAGACCGTGCAGTGGTGAAATCAACCGGCACCTTCAGCATAGGCTACTGCGACCTGAGCAGCCTTTCGGCCATCGCCGTACCAGCGGGCGATTCGGCGCTGGTCAGCTTCATCCACTACCTTGGCCCTGCCGACCCCGAACCCAGCGGAGCGCAGCTTTCCAGCACGCACTACTGGCGCTACGGCGGCATCATCCCACCGGGCTTCAATGCCAAGGTGACGCTGAACTACAAGGGTGCCAATCCCGGTGATATTGACCACGACCTGACCAACATGCCCGAAGACAGCCTGACGCTGGTCTGGCGGCCACGTCCGGGCGTAGCCTGGGGAAAGTATCCGTACTACAAAAAGACACCGCTCAACTTGGGCGACGGCAACGGATTTATCCGCATTGACAGCCTGTTGCCGGGCGACTTCGCCTTTGCCGCTGGCTCGCTGCCGCTGGCTACTGGCGTGTATGATTTGGGAGAAAATAGCGGCCCGGAATTGAGCATTTTCCCAAACCCCGCCTCCGAGAGCGTCACGGTGCAGGTGCTTATGCCCACCAATTTGCCCATGAAACTGGAGCTGTTCGATGCAACTGGAAGGCTGTTGAGACAAGACGCCGTGGGCGTAAACGGCGGTTTGCTGGCGCAAACGCTGGATGTTGCAGCTTTGCCGTCGGGTGTTTATTGGGTGAAAATCATTGGGGAAAACGCCAGTCCCCAAGCAGTTGGGAAATTCATCAAAAATTAAATAAAAGACAAAAAAAATGGAAAACTCATCTCGCCGCAACTTCGTCAAGACAGCCGCCGCCGCTGCGGCCACGCTGCCATTGGTCGGGGCTGCCACCGTTGAATCAAAACCGAAAGGCATGAAAAAAGTCTTCGTACACCAAGTGTATTTTTGGCTGAAAAACCCCGGCAGCACCGCCGACCGGGACAAGCTCGTGGAGGGCCTCAAGACCCTCACCAAAATCAAGTACATCAAAAGCTGGCACATCGGCATCCCGGCGGGCACGAGCCGGGACGTGATTGACGGTAGTTTCAGCATCTCTTGGCTCAATACCCTCAAGGATAGGACGGCGCAGGATGCCTACCAGATTGACCCCATCCACCTCGCCTTTGTAGAGAACTACAAGCACCTGTGGAACAAGGTCGTGGTGTATGATTCGGTGGATGTATAATAGAGTTGTGAGGGGCTGAGGGGTTAAGTGCTTGAGAGAGCCAGCTCAAACCCTCAATCCCTAAAATTCTCAAAACCCTCAATAAAATGTTTTCAAAATCAACCTATACCGCCCGCCGTGAGCGCCTCCGTCGTGACCTTGGCTCCGGCCTCATCCTCATCCTCGGCAACAACGAGGCACCGATGAACTACCGGGCCAACACCTACCACTTCCGGCAGGACAGCAATTTCCTCTACTTCTTCGGCCTCGACCAGCCCAGCCTCGCCGGTGTGCTGGATGTGGACGCCGGGGAGGACATCATCTTCGGCGACGAGCTGACGATGGAGGACGTGGTCTGGACTGGCCCGCTCCCGACCATTGCGGAGCAAGCCGACCGGATTGGCGTGACTAAAACGCTGCCGCTCAAGGACTTAGGCTGGCTTTTTGAAAAATGCTTTGGATAAGAAACAGCCCATCCACTTTACCCCGCCGTACCGCCACGACAACATGATTTTGCTGTCGGAAATGCTCGGCCAGCATGTTGCGAAGCTGAAAGAAAATGCCTCAGAGGCACTGATTCGGGCCATCGTGGCGCAGCGCTCGCACAAGTCGGCGGAAGAGGTGGCGGAGATGGAAAGGGCCGTGGACATCAGCGGTGCCATGCACGTGGCCGTGATGAAGGCTGCTGCCGCTGGCAAAAAAGAGGCAGAACTGGCGGGCATTGCCGCAGGCATTGCCACGGGCATGGGCGGTGCGCTGGCATACGGCATCATCATGACCATCAACGGGCAGGTGCTGCACAACCACCACCACTACAACACGTTGCGGAGCGGCCAACTGCTGCTCGGCGACCACGGCGCAGAGACGCACCTGCACTACGCTGGCGACCTCACCCGTACTTGCCCCGTGGACAAGGTTTTTACCCAACGCCAAAAAGACGTGTACAACATCGTGCTGGACGCCGAAGTGAGCGCCATCGAATCGCTCAAACCTGGTCTGCCTTATCGGGAGGTCCACCTCGCCGCCGCCCGCCGCATGTCCGAAGGGCTGAAGTCGCTGGGCCTGATGAAGGGCGACCTCGACGAGGCTGTGGCGCAGGGCGCTCATGCGCTGTTTTTCCCGCACGGCCTCGGCCACATGATTGGACTTGACGTTCACGACATGGAGGATTTGGGCGAAGATTTCGTGGGCTATTCCGACGAGATGCAGCGCAGTACGCAGTTTGGGACAGCTTATCTGCGGTTGGGTCGGACACTGGAACCGGGCTTCGTGCTGACGGTGGAACCCGGCCTCTATTTCATCCCAGAACTGATGGACCAGTGGGAGGCCGAGGGCAAGTTCACCGACTTCATCAACTACGGGGCGCTGAAGGATTGGCGCTCGTTCGGCGGCATCCGCATCGAGGACAACGTGCTGGTGACGCAGGACGGCCACCGGGTGCTTGGCAAGCCAGTGCCCAAAACCGTGGAGGAAGTGGAGGCATTGAGAGGTCTGAGGTAAAAAGGTATGAGGTATGGGGGAGGTGGGTTGGCAATTTTTTCATTTACATTTGCGCTTCAAAAAAATACCTCAAGCCTCAATACTTCATACCTTTTTATGAACACCATCATCTTCGACCTCGGCGGCGTCCTTATTGACTGGAACCCTGATTACGTCTTCGACAAAATTTTCGACGACCCTGCCCGCAAGCAGTTTTTCTACGACAATATCTGCACCCCGCACTGGAACGAGGAACAGGACGCTGGCCGCTCCCTTCAAGAGGCCACCGATATGCTACTGGCCGAGCATCCTGAATGGGAAACCGAAATAAAAGCCTACTACGGCCGCTGGCGGGAGATGCTCGGCGGCGCCATTCCCGAGACCGTGAATATTTTTAGGGAGCTGAAAGCCGCCAACGGCCACCGTTTTTATGCCCTCACCAACTGGTCCGCAGAGACATTTCCCATCGCCTTGGAGACTTTTGACTTCCTGCATTGGTTCGATGGCATCGTGGTGAGTGGCACGGAAAAGACCCGCAAACCCTTCCCAGAATTCTACCAAATCCTGCTTGACCGTTATGACGTGGCACCCTCCGAGGCCATTTTCATTGACGACAACTACCGGAACGTGTTGGCCGCACGAGCGATGGGCATCAAGTCCATCCACTATCAGTCACCCGCTGGACTGCGGGAGGAGCTGGGGAAACTGGGGGTTCAGGTCGGTTAGGCTTTCCGAATTTAAAAAACTTGGAAAGTCTTTTTTATCAAAAAAAAAAACAGCCCACTGATTTGCATCAGTGGGCCGTCGAAATCCTGTATGAAATAGTCCCAAAGTTTTCACAGCTCGGCATCTGGAGTCAAAAAAAGAAGGAAAAAGGTACGAGCGTATTTTCGTTTTGGATAAACTGTCTAACCTAACTGTCAGCTTTCATAGCTACTTTTCATAAGCACAAAGTAACCGGGTAAAAAAGATTCTGACCAACCAAACTATCCCAAAAGTCAGGTTTCTGATTTCCTTCATCACTGTTTTTCACCCATGAATCAATGCCCATTTCGTTTGGCAAAGCGACCAAACCACCTACCTTTGCGCACTTCTTGAGAGAACCATATTTTTAGTAAAATCAGGCTTTTGGGCATCGGCAACCGCAACCAATCTTTTGTCATTCCCGAAGGGAACCTAATCTGAAATCGCAAGGTGAAATCAAAAAAAATCACGTCCGCACTCATCTCCGTTTATTACAAAGACGGCCTCGAACCAATCATCCGGGAACTGCACAAGCACAACGTCACCATTTACTCCACAGGCGGTACGCAGTCGTTCATCGAAAGCCTCGGTGTGCCCGTGAAAACTGTGGAGGGGCTGACAGGCTACCCCTCCATCCTCGATGGGCGGGTGAAAACGCTGCACCCGATGGTGTTCGGCGGCATCTTGGCCATTCGGGAAGAGGCGCACCAAGCGCAACTAGCGCAATTCAAAATTCCAGAAATTGACCTCGTGGTTGTGGATTTGTACCCCTTCGAGGAAACGGTGGCCAAGACGCAGGACGAGGCCGAAATCATCGAAAAAATTGACATCGGTGGCATCTCGCTCATCCGGGCAGCGGCCAAAAACTTTGGCGACGTGGCAGTTGTGCCGAGCAAGGACGAGTACGCTTTCCTGCTGGATTGCCTACAAAAAAAGGACGGTTGCACCGACCTCGAAGACCGTCGGGAACTCGCCCGCCGGGGCTTCAAAGTGTCTAGCCACTATGACACCGCCATTTTCAACTACTTCAACCGGGGCAGCGGCGAGCTGTCGTTCAAGCACAGCATCCACCAGTCGGAGGTGCTGCGCTACGGCGAAAACCCGCACCAGTCCGGCGTTTTTTATGGTGATTTAAGTAAAATGTTCGACGTGCTGAACGGCAAGGCTCTCAGCTACAACAACCTCGTGGATGTGGACGCCGCCGTGCAGCTCATGCGGGAATTCCAGCACAGCGATCCGACTTTTGCCATCCTGAAACACACCAACGCCTGCGGCGTGGCCACCCGCCCGACGCTTGGTGGAGGCATGGAAGGCCGCCCTCGCCTGCGACAATGTGAGCGCCTTTGGCGGCATTTTCGTTTGCAATGGAAATGTGGATTTGGCGACAGCACAGGAGATAGACCAACTGTTTTACGAAGTGCTGATTGCCCCTGGGTTTGAGGCGGATGCACTGGCGCATTTGTCCTCAAAAAAGAATCGCATCTTGTTGAAAATCAAGGAATTCTACGTGCAGTCCCGCTCCTTCCGCAGCCTGCTGAACGGCGTGGTGGAACAGGACACTGACCTGAAATCAGAGACTCCAGCCGACCTGAAACAAGCCACCAAACTTGCTCCGACGGATGCCGAAGTGGGCGACCTGCTCTTCGCCAGCACCTGCGTGAAGCACCTGAAATCCAACGGCATCGCCCTCGTGAAAGACCGCCAGCTCATCGGCATGGGCTGCGGCCAACCGAACCGGGTGGACGCCCTGCGGCAGGCCATCCACAAGGCCAAAGCATTCGGCTTCGACCTGCGGGGCGCCGTCATGGCTAGTGATGCGTTTTTCCCCTTCCCCGATTGCGTGGAAATCGCGCACGGCGAGGGCATTGACGCCGTCATCCACCCCGGCGGCTCCATCAAGGACCAGGACAGCGTGGACTACTGCGATGCGAACGGGATGCGGATGGTGATGACGGGGACGAGGCATTTTAGGCATTGAGGAAAAAACCTTATTTTTGTTGAAAATCATTTGGCATGGATATTCAACTGGAGAAAATAAGAATCATACAGAAACTGGCCGAAGTAGAAGAAGAATGGGTGCTACGTAGCATCAAGCGGCTACTCGGCATCAGCGAAGTAGTTGAGGATGAATTCGTAAAAAAATACGAAGCGAATCTTAAACCGATGAGCAGGCAGGAATTGATAGACAGGGCGCTGGAAGCAGAGGAGGATTTTAAGGCGGGGAGGTTCGTGGAATTGGAGTCCTACCTAAAATCAGTCGAACCTTGACGATGACCATTGTTTTACTCAAAAAAGCCCAACTCCGCCTCGATGAAATCGTCGAATACTACCGCTTACTTGGTTACGGCAGGCATGGTCGAAAAATAAGGGCTGGAATTTTAAAGAAAGCGCTACTTCTAAAAGAGCACCCTCAGCTTGGTGTTGTGGAAGAAACACTCGCTCACCTCGGACTTGGGCATCGGTTTTTAGTCGAAGGTAAATACAAAATCATATACCGCATCTAAGGCCAGTACATCATGGTAACAGATGTTTTCGATACCCGACAAGACCCAGATAAAATTTAACTACTTCAAAATCCCCGCCCCCACCGCACATTCCAAGCACCTTTTCTTGTCGCAATAAACATTCTTCAACTGCAAAAGCCCCTGCGTTTGGTACGCTGATGGCGGCTCCACACCCAGGCGCTCCCAGCCCGAAATGATGGTGTTTTTTTCCGGCGGCAAAGCTTCCAGCAGTTGCAGTGCCTTGTCCTTGAAGCCTTCCTCGCCCCGCATTTTACCGTATAAAAATAGGAAAGGAACGATGGTGTTGATGGTCAAAAGTCGAATGGCCTCCTTGCCCAGCGACTTGTTTTTCTTCGGGGACTCCTGCCCGAATGTGTAGTGCGTGAGCCAGTAGCCATCAAGCTTTACGTTGAAAAGCACCTCGATGTCCGCCTGTTTTTCCACCTCTAAAATTCGGCTGAACAGGTGCGCTGATTGCGCCGTAAGCCTCGCAAATTCCGCCAGCCGGATGGTCGGGAAGTTGCCAGGGTGCAGCCGCAGAAACCGCCACTGCACGGATTCGATGGGCGTCAATCCATATTTTTTCCGAAGGAAACCGTACTCCTTTTTCAGTTCGTTGGGGTAAATATCGGCGCATTCATCGGGCAGCAGGCCGGACTGGCCGAAGAGCAGCGATTCGAGTTGCAGCAGGTTGTCCTTGTGCCGGGCGAGGATGCGCTGCGGCAGCGAGCGGGCCAACATCTCGAACGGTTCAGCGTTCACCTTCAGCCCAAAGTTGCGGGCGAGGAACTGATAGAACGTTTCTTCCCAATCGCCGCCGTTGCGCTCCAATGCTTCCCGAATGGCGGTGGTTTTTTGCTCCAGACGCTCCACCAACATGCGGTCGAGCCAGCCGGTGCGGGTCATCTGGGGCACCGTGTGGAAGAAGTTGTGGCAGGGAATCCAGTGCTCGTTGTGCAGCAGCTTCAGGTAGTTGGCGGCGATGCCGGGCGGCACGAGCTTGCGCATTTCGAGGCAGGGGATGCGGCTGCCGTCATTGCGCAGCACGGGTTGGTCTTCGTCGAGCACGACGTGCAGGGTGACGTTCGAGTAGGCGGGGTCGGACTGGTGGCCGTGCCGCATCCATTCGGAGGCGGTCAGGTGCATCTCCACGTTGCCTGCCCAAGTGGTTTCGCCGATGCGCAGTCGGGCATCTAGGAAGTCGGGGCCAGCGTGGGTGTTGTGGGTGCCGGGGCTGAGGATTTCGAGTGGCTCGCCCTCGGTGGTAGACAGGTTTGACTGGTCAAAGCGGCGGGTGCGCCAGAGAAAGTGAAGGAGGTCTTCTTTCATAGTAGTTTGCTTATTCGAGTGGGGAAAAATACGGAAGAAAATGGTTAGGCCCAGTTTTTCTTGAAAAACAATTTCTTCACCAGCACCGCAAACCCCATCACCGTCCAGAACGAGAACATGGCGTAGATGAGGCCGGGCTTCACAAGGTCTTCGTTGTGGAGCAGTACGCTGCCCACCACGATGGCGAGGCTCACGTTTTCCAAGCCGACTTCGATGCCGATGGTCATGCTGTCCTGGGTGTTGATACGGAACAGCTTGGAGGCCAAAAAGCCAAATATCAGGGCTGCGAAGTTGATGACCAGTAGCACCGGCAGCATTGTAATGAACTCCTCCCGGCTGATTTCCGTACCCCCATTTTCTTTGCTGGCAAAGAACTTAATCAAATACACAACGGCAAGCAGCACCACGGACACGTACTTGAGTATTTTTCTGCGACGATGGAAGGCTGCTCATAACGCCACCGCATGAACATACCGAGCAGCACGGGCATTATCATTACGATGAAAATATTGGCCACCGTTTCGAAAACAGGCAGTTCTATCAGTACGCCGTCGCCAAAATAGAACCTGTGCGCCCAGTTGGTGAGGATGGGGATGGTGACCACCGAGATAAAACTGGCGATAGTGGTGAGGGCGATAGTGAGGGGTTTATTGCCTGAAAACCAATAAGTTATGAGGTTGGAGGTAGTGCCGCCTGGGCATATCAGCAGTATGAAAATGCCCAACTGAAAAGTGATGGAAAGCCCCATCAGGTTGGCGATTACCACCCCAATGAAGGGGAAGCAGAACATTTTCAAGAACAGCCCGATTATAGTTATGTTGTAAAAATGTCTCAACACTAATGAAGTCCTGCAAGGTTTGTAGAGATTGTTGGAAGCAGCATAGATTGGCGCAAAGAATTTCAAACATCTCCTTATTTTCGCACCATACCACCCTCACATCAAAAGAAGGCTCCCGTGAATCGCCAAAGGTAGGAAGGATTTCAAAAGTTGATGAACAAACGATGAGAACCCTTGTCAATAAGATTTTTTCCAAGTATTTGGAGTACCGCATGGAGGCCAACCGGCACTTCATGGCTTCGCCGCACGATACGCAGCAGCGGGTACTGATGGAATTGGTGGAGGCCCACGCCGACACTGAGTGGGGGCGTTTGCACCGTTTCGACCAAATAAATTCCCCCGCTGACTATGCCCGCCAAGTACCCGTGCAGACCTACGGGAGTCTCCAACCATACATAGAACGGATGATGCGGGGCGAGGTGGACGTGCTGTACACCGGTTTCGTCGAGTGGTTCGCCAAGTCGAGCGGCACGACAGGGGGTGGGAGCAAGTACCTCCCGTCACTCAGGAAAGCCTCATGGAAAACCACGTCAAAGGTGCCTGGGACACCCTCGCCTTCCTCTACGACAACAACCCCGACTGCAATGTTTTTGCCCATAAATCGCTGGTGATGGGCGGCACTTTTTACCCCGACGAGGGCTACCCTGCCGTCACTATCTGCGATATTTCGGCGCTGCTGGTGCGACAGATGCCGCTGGTGGGGCGGATGTTCTACGTGCCGCATCCCGAAATCGCCACACTACGCAATTGGGAGGAGAAAATTGTGCTGATGTCCGAAATGCTGCTCGAAGAGGACATTTCCATGATTGGCGGGGTACCGACCTGGACGCATATTTTCCTGCAAAACGTGCTGCAGGTTTCTGGCAAAAAAAGCATCTACGACATTTGGCCCAACCTCGAAACCTATATTCACGGTGGCGTCAACTTTGAGCCGCACCGCCAACAGTTCGACCATTATTTTTCTTCGAAAAAATTCTATTACCAAGAGATTTACAACGCCTCGGAGGGTTATTTCTCCATCCAAAACGACTTGCAGGACAGCAGCATGTTGCTCATGCTCGACAGCGGCACCTACTTCGAGTTCCTCCCAAAATCCGAGTGGAACGCCGAGCGGCCACGGGCCATCCCGCTCCAAGCGGTGGAGTTGGGCCAAGACTACGCCATCGTCATCACCACCAACAGCGGCCTGTGGCGCTACACCCTCGGCGACACGGTGCAGTTCACCTGCCTCGACCCCTTCAAAATCAAGGTCAGTGGGCGCACGAGCCTCTACGTGAACGCCTTCGGCGAAGACGTCATCATCTCCAACACCGACCGGGCCATCACGCAAACCTGCCTCGAAATGGATGCCATCATGAGCGACTACACCATGGCGCCCGTCTATTTCAACCAGGGAAAAAAGGTGGGCACGAGTGGATCGTGGAGTTTGAAAAAGCGCCTCCCTGCCTCGAATCCTTTGCCGAACACCTTGACAAGAACCTCCAGAAAGTGAACTCGAACTACGAGCAAAAACGCTACAACTCCCTCGCCCTAGACCGCCTTCGGCTGCACACTGTGCCGAAGGGCACCTTCACCGACTGGCTCCGGGCGAAGGGCAAATACGGCGGCCAGCACAAAGTACCGCGCCTTTCCAACAACCGGAAATACGTCGAGGAAATCCTCGAATTCACAGGCATCTACGCCTAAAAAAGCTAACTATGAATACGCCAGAAGGTGATTTCAACGAGCTGATTATCAAGGAATTCGAGCTTACCTCTCCCGATGCCGACGCCCCTTCGGAGGAGGCGCTTTTCGAGATGCTCTGCGACCGCATTTCCTACCTCATCGAGCACAACATGGAGTACCTGATGAGCCTGCTCTACCGCAACGACGTACTGGAGCGCAAAATCTACGACGCACTTTCGCCGATGAACCCAGAGCCAGCCAATATTGCCCTGGCCAAACTCGTGATGGAGCGCCAACGCCAGCGCTTGGCCACGAAAAAGCAGTACGGCAGCCAACGCTCTGATGAGGTGGATGAGGATTTGAGGTGGTGAAAAATCCGCTGGAATCACGCCTGCTTGCGCATTACATCTTCCCGCAGCACCCGCTCCAGCATCTCCAGCAGGAAATCGGCGTCCTTTCTGCCAAAAACCATCGGCGGTTTTACCTTCAATACATTGTTGAACGGCCCGTCAGTGCTCATCAAAATGCCTAGTTCCCGCATCCGATTGGCAAGGTAAGTGGCTTTCGAGGCAGCAGGGGCAAGGGTTTTGGGTCGTCCACTAGCTCGAATCCGAGGAATAGTCCCGGCCCCCGCACGTCGCCGATGACAGGGAATTGATCCGCCAAACTCCTCAACCCTTCAGTCAAATACGTCCCCGTTTCAAGTGCGTTCTGCTGCAAGCTTTTGTCCCGGATGACCCGCAACACTTCCAGCCCGATGGCGCAGGACACCGGGTTGCCGCCGAAAGTGTTGAAATATTCCATCCCGTTAGCAAAGGCGTCGGCGATGGCCTGCGTCGTCACCACCACACCCAGCGGGTGGCCGTTGCCGATGGGCTTGCCCACCGTCACGATGTCCGGCACGACGCCATGCTCCTCAAAGGCCCAAAAATGCTGGCCGTGCCGCCCGCAGCCCGTCTGCACCTCGTCGGCGATATACAGTCCCCCGGCGCTGCGCACTTGCCGCACTGCCTCCGTCAAGTAGCCCGGTGGCAGCGTCACTTGCCCACCGCAACTGATGACCGACTCACAGATGAACGCCGCAACACCACGTCCGGCTTCCTTTATTTTTTTGACGGCTTCGCCTAAATGGGCGGCGTACTTCAACCCAGTTTCAATTGAATTCCCCCGATAGATTCCTCGGTATGTATCAGGGATAGGCGCTACGTGCGTATGTAACGGAGCGCCTTTGCCGCCCGGCCCCTCGAACTTGTACGAGCTGATGTCCACGCAGCCCTGCGTGTTGCCGTGGTAGCCGACCTCCACCACCAGCATGTCTTTTTGTTGGGTAAAATTCTTCGCCAAACGCATCGCCAGTTCGTTGGCCTCGCTGCCGCTGTTGACGAAAAACGCCACGTCCAGCCCCGGCGGAAAGGTGGCCAACAACTCCTCCGAAAACCGGACGATGTGCTCGTGCAGGTAGCGGGTGTTGGTGTTCAGCACGGCCATTTGGCGCTGCCCGGCCCGCACCACACGGGGGTGTTCGTGGCCGACGTGCGCCACGTTGTTCACCGTGTCGAGGTAGCGACGCCCGGTGTCGTCGTACAGGTATTGGCGCCAGCCCCGCTGCATGTTGAGCGGTTTTTGGTACGAGACGCTCAGGTTTTTGCCCAAATGCCGCTGCCGGAACGCCAGTATTTGCGCAGCGGACAACCGGTAGGGCGGCGGCGGGGAAGGCTCGCCCGTGAGCAGTAGCCAGGGGTCTGGGCAGATGCTTTTCCACACTTCCCGCCACCGGGGAAACACCACGCCGGGAAAGTCGCCCGACCAGCCCAGCAGGTCGAGCATGACCTGAAAATGCAGGTGTGGCGGCCAGTTGCCGTTCTCCGGCATCGCCCCGATTTGGCAAAACTCCTCACCCGCTTCCACTTTTTGGCCAACGGCCAACCCCTCCAGCGACCGGCGGCTGAGGTGTCCGTAGAGCGTGTAAAAAACAATTGCGGATTGCGGATTGCGGATTGCGGATTGGGTGTCTGCTGATTCCGCAATCCGAAATCCGAAATCCGAAATCATCTGGTGTTCCAAAATAATGGTTGGACCGTAGTCCCGTTCGTTGGCATTGTCCTGAAAGCTGTGTACCGTGCCATCGAGCGGCGCAAAAACGGGTGTGCCCGGCGGCAAAAACAAGTCCAGCCCGATGTGTACGCTGCGCCATTCCGGGCCTTCGTTGCCCCGCACTTCGTAGGCGTCGGTGGTGTAAAATGGGCGGGCTTCGTCGTAGCGACCGATTAAGACATTAGACGAGAGACGAGAGACATTAGATTCGGGTAAATCAGCCGTCAGCGGTACCGCAATTTTCTGGTTCAGAAGCTGGGGGTCTTCCATGTCGGCGTAGTTGCCGAGGTCAGGGCTGCCCACGCTGAGGTCGAGCCAGGTGGGGGTGTAGGTTAGACCTGTTAGCACTTGAAGTGCTAACAGGTCTTTGCGATGCCGTTTCGCCCAATCCACAAACTCGGCGTTTTTCGGGCAAGGCTGCCAGCCGCAGGCATGTCGCACGGTGGCGTGGACGAGTGCGGGCGGTATTTCCCGCAGTTTTTTCATCAAGTCCCAAGCTGGGAGATCGCTGATTTGGAGGTATTCGTTGCCGGGGTTTTCCGCTAGGTTGATGGCCGAGCAGGTGACGCTGATGAGCAGCCTCGCCCCGATGAGCGGGAACAGCGCCTCGGCCTCCGTTTCGGTGAGCGGGAACTGGCGGTGGTAGCCTTTTGTGAGGTGAAAAATGGCGGCCAGCGGGTCGGGCTTGTGCATGGCGGTATAGGCGCAGGCGATGGCCAGTTCATTGACGGTGTGGGTGAAAACGGCGTCGCCAAAGTCAATGACGCCCGGCACAACGGGATTGGCGGGGTCGTGGCTGACCAAGATATTGTAGTCGTTGGCGTCGCTGTAACACACGCTCTGGCGAAGTTGGGGCAGCAGTGGGACGGCGTTTTTTTCAAACAGTTGATAAAAATACTGCGCCAGCGCCTGCTTGTCTTCGCCTTCTATTTTGGTCAAATGCTCGCCCGTCCAGCCCGCCCGCGAAGCGTCCCATTTGATGAAACGGTGCGCCGCCGGATGGTCGAATCCTTCGAGCGCACGGCTCAGTTTGCCGCACATTTCCCCTACTTTTTCCAGCAAATCTGGTGTGTGCGGGTTCACCTCAGCGAAGCAGCGGCCCTCAACCCAAGTGAGCAGCCGTAGAAGCCGCTGGCTGCCGTCGGCGGAGATGGCTGTGATTTCCTCGCCAGCGACCGAGCACACGACTTGCGGAATTTCCAGCCCAAGCCCAGCCTCTCGGAGGCACTGCATCATGGCGTTTTGGAATTCGAGGATTTCCCGCCGCTCGCCGGGATTGGCGATTTTTAGGTTGAACTTTTGCCAGCGGGCGTTTCGACCAAAAAATTGAAGTCAACCTCGCCGGGCAATGCCTTGACGAGGACTTCGAGGTTGAAATGCAAGGCGGTAAGGGCGGCTATTTTTTCTAAAATGAATATCATGAGGAATGGGAAGTAAGTGTGGATTGGTGCAAAGTTCTTTTTTTGGCTACCAGGTTTTTCAGGCATTGCGGATTCCTAAAACAGAAAAAACAGGTTGATGGCAATGCCCAACAACGGCAGCAGTAGATAAACCACCATGCCAAAACCCGGCGATGCCAGCGTCCCCTGTTCGGTGATGCCGGGCATGTTCCCCGCTGCATCGTACACCACATTGAAGTCGGGGTTGAACTGGTCAAAAAGTATGATTTCCCGCTCCTCGTCCTCCACGAGCCAAGCTTGGTGGGTCTTGCAGGTGGCCGTGTGGCACTTGCCGCCCGCCTCGAACTCGAAGCCATATTTGTAAACGGGGTAGGTGGTATTGTTGATTTTCACGGAAGAACTGGTGGATTCCTTGGTGGCCATTTTGCCCCTCACAAACTCCCCGATTTCGAGCAACTTGATGACCCGCAAATTCTGCCTAATGGCAGGCACGATGAAGGCCAGCCCCACCAACGGAAAAATCAGCACGAACAGCACAAACGCCGGGAAAACCGACCGCCTCGACCCCGCCACATGCGAATCGGAGGGGTTCTTGGCATCGTATTGAATGCTCACCTGCTGACCGCCCTGGAAGTCCTGCCCCACGCTGAAGCTCTTGCCCGTGTAGCGATGGCCGTTTAGTTCAAACGAATGGAGATATTGGTACACCAACTCGTCGTTTACCGCCGAATTGGTCGCCTCTGCGGACACCACCTTGCCTGGCACTTCCTTCCACTCTTTGCCAAACTCGAACCAGTATTTGACATCCGACATTGGGATGAAAATCCAGGAAAACAGGCTGCCCATGCAGAAGAATATCCAGCCAAACTGCTGCATGAAGCCGCCGAAAAGCACGGTGGCTCTGGTGAAAAGGCCGATTTGGCGGGGCGGGAGGTCGTGGAGGTGGCGGGCGGATGGGTTTTCATTCATGGACAAAAGGTTTTATTGGGTAAAAGTGGGGGATTAAAGCGAAACTATTTATTCATGCAGCACTTCTTATACTTTTTCCCACTCCCACAGGGGCATGGGTCGTTGCGGCCTACTTTTGGTCCATCTTTTATTACCGTCTCCTGCCAAGCGTAATCCGATGCAGGGGATGGAAGTGTCGTCGGTTTTTTGCCGATATTCTCCAAATCAACGGCAGCCATTTTTTCCTTGAAATGAGCGTCTCGTCGTGCCTGCTCTTCTGGTGTAAGATAGCCGTACCAATGGCTTAAAATATCCTTGATATGCTCAAATATGTTGGGATAAATGGTGTGCTTGTCATCCTCCGAAGGTGGTTTATGGGTTTCTTCCTCAATATCCTTGTAATCGCCCGCATAGCCAAGGTCCACCAAGTCCAAATCGAAGAAAGGCTTGCAGAGGGGCAGCACATCGGTGGCCCGGAGGTTGGATAGGTCGCAGATGATGGGAGCCATCACGTCCACATCAACCAGCTTTGGGGTATCCAAGTGGTCGAGGTAGTATTGAAGAATATCCTTGTACCAGTTTACGACCTCCTCATGCCGCTCTGGGTGGTGAAATGCAATCTGGACAACAGCTTGCGAAACTATGGTTTTGCCCTCTGAACAAATGTCTGGCTCTTGCATGAACTCCTTCAGCAAATGCAACTGCTGGTTCCCCAAATGGTAAACAAAATGCCATACCGTTTCAAAGATGTGGTCGCTGAACCAAAACTCCAAAAGCTCCTCTCCTTGCCGAAGGAGGTCGAGGATGGCTGGCAATTTTTCGGTTGCCCTCAATTCAGTCAGCAACAGGAGCGCATGAAGCGGAAAAGATAGTTCTTCATCCCTCCATTCGTCCCATTCATCCAGCATGTCACCAAAATATTCAAAACGCCGAACGCCATCCAAAAGCACGGTTTCCAGGTCTTGGAGCAGGGTTTCACGGGGCAGTTCTAGGATGTTGCGCAGCAGATCCTGAGGAATGCGTATATCATGCTCGTAAAGTGCCCAAATTTCAGGGTGATGGAAAGTAGGTTTTTCATCGGTCTGGATGGACTTGTCGTAGCTCCTGCCGATTTCTTCGCCATGTTTTTCGTTCCAAGCAGCTTCTTCTTTCTGCCTGTTGAGTACCCGTTTTGCCAATATCTGCATCCGCAAGCCCTCCGTAATTTTGGGGTCATGGCTGAGTACTTTTTCCGCTACTTCCATACGGCTTTCCGCTGCTTCCAATTGGTTGGTTTCAATCAAGTATTGACAAGTAATGGAGAAAAAGGATTGGAACTCTGAGATATGGAACACCTTCCGGTGTGGATACAAGTCCTTCAAATCAAGGGCCTCGCCCAAAATTTTCGGCACCTCGTCGTAGTTGCCTTTCGAAATGGCCTCGGCTGCAAGGTTGATTTTGCCGTGCAGGTAATCAGGGTGCTCCTTCACTATCCAATGGTTCACTTCGTATGCCTTGCCTGTTTTCCCGCTAAGGTTGTAGTACATGGACAGATAGTTCTTGAAAGTAGGCACTCTCGGGTATTTTTCCATCAGCTTGTGCAACTCTGGGATGAGATGCGGTTTGCGCTTTTGTACGCGCAGGTAGGTCTTGTGCAGCAGTTCGCTTATTTCATCGGAGTAGTGGTAGCCGTGGTCGGGCGCATCCACATCGCCAGTGATGGCATATTCAAATTTCTTATAGCGGTCTAGGTTGTCAAAGGCCATGTTCTTTTTATTTTGCCCCAAAGGTAAATTTTTGATAAAAAACTAGTCCATCGGTGAGTGTTTTTTCAACCATATCAACACCATCCGCAGCTGCGAATATGAATACTTCTCCCCAAAATGCTCCCTCGCCTCCCCCGTGTTCGTCGTGTTCTTTTCGGTGAAAAAAGCGGCTATTTCGGCCACTTTCGCTTTGTCTATCAAGGCATGGATGTCCAGCTCGCCCGTGCCAACGTAGTGCGCCAAGTGCCCCTCGATGGTGCCTGCCACGAAGCCCCGTTCGGCTGCGATTTCGTCAATCGTCTTGCCCGACTTGAACAGTTCGAGGCTCACGGCCTTGGTGTCCTGCTTGGGTGGTGGCGGTGGTTCGGCGGCAGCCATCAGGTTGACGGGGATGTTTTTTGCGGAGCAATATTTTTCAATGATGCCCGTGATGGCTGCACCGAAGCGCTTCAGTTTGGACTCGCCGATGCCCTTTATTTGCTTGAGCGTTGCTGAGTCCGTGGGCAAAAACGTCACCAACTCCAATAGTGTCTTCGTGGGCAACACCTCGTACAGCTCCAACCCCATGTCGTCCGCCAGTTCCTTGCGCCATTGCGCCAGCCGGGAATAAAGCTCTGGGTGCGGCGTGTTCCTCGGTGCGCTGGGCATGGCCGAGGCGGTTGGTGCGGTGCTTTTTGCGGCCAAGAAATCCAGTTCCGCATTCGTTTTCGCACGGATGTAACCGTGGGTGGAAAAGGCGGTTTGGCAGGCAGTGAAACAGGCGTTTTTTACAAAAATCTCTTTTTGTAGGCTGTCCAATAACTCCAACACAGTCTTTTTCACGGCCTTGTTGTCGGTCACGAGGTGTATGTTTTTTGCCTCCGGCAAAATCTCGTTCATCAGTTTTTCGGAGAAATAGGCGCTCGCTTTTTGCAGTCGCTGGCGCAATGCCTCCTGCTCCTCCGGCAGTTCCGGCTGCCCGAAATATTGTTGGAGCTGTGGCAAAAACTTGTCGGCCATCGTGAACACCTCCGCCTCGGCCTTCTCGGCCAGCGCCTTGAACTGAGCCATGCCCGCCGCCGAGAGCGTGCCGGAGTGCTCCAGGAACTGGCGGTTCAGTTGTTCGAACAGCCGCTTCATGGCCTTGAAACTGAACAGCTCCCGCAGGAGCGCTTGCTGGTACTCCCGCTTCGATTGGTGCAGGTGGGCCTCGTCGGGGGCGTTCTTGTCGGCCTCGTCGGTGTAGTCCTTCACCACCGAGTCAGTTTTCACGCTGTGGAAGGCGATTTTGGTGCGCAGCACGATGCCCTCGAAACTCTTGCAGCGGCTCAGTGCTACATAGACCTGGCCGTGCGCAAATGCCGCCTGTGCATCAATGATGGCCCGCTCGAAAGTGAGGCCCTGGCTCTTGTGGATGGTGATGGCCCAGGCCAGTTTCAGCGGGTACTGCGTGAAGGTGCCGAGCAGGTCTTCCTTCACCTCCTTCGACTTTTCGTCGAGGCTGTACTTGATGTTCTGCCAATCGGCGGGCGCCACGGCGATGTCCGATGGTTCGTCCTTGCAGCGCACGTAGATTTCGCCTTCGGCAAAACGGGTGATTTTGCCGATTTTGCCATTGAAAAAACGCTTTTCCGGCCCGATGTCGTTCTTGACGAACATGACCTGTGCGCCCGTTTTGAACTCCAACGTCTGCTCGGTGGGGTAGGCCATTTCGGGGAAGTCGCCCTCGATTTTTGCCTTGAAAACATGCGCCGTTTCTGGAAGGGACGCCAGCTTGCGGGCGTTGATGTCATGGGCGGCGGCATTGGTGGCAGTGAGCGTGATGTAGTCGTCTGTTTCGGCGGGCTGGAAGTCGGGGACGTAGCGGGTGTTGAGGGTTTGGAGCACCGCATCGTCGAGCTTGTTGTTCCGCACCTTGTTCAGCAGGTCAATGAAAGTCTGATCGCTCTGGCGGTAGATGTGCTTCAGTTCGATGGCGACGGGGCCGGTTTTTTGCAGGGCGAGGCTGCTGAAAAAATAGGGCGTTTGGTAGTGCTGGCGCAACATTTCCCACTCCTCCTGCTTCACCACGGGCGGCAGTTGGTGGAGGTCGCCAATCATGAGCAGTTGCACGCCGCCGAAGGGCTTGGAGTGGTCACGGTAGCGGCGCAGCACCTCGTCCACGGCGTCGAGGAGGTCGGCCCGCACCATGCTGATTTCGTCAATCACGAGGAGGTCGAGGCTGCGGATGAGGCTGATTTTTTGCCCCGAAAAACGGCGCTGTTTGCTCTCGTCACGGGTGGCGCCGGGCAGGTGCAGCCCAAATGGCAGTTGGAACATCGAGTGCAGCGTCATCCCCCCGGCATTGATGGCGGCCACCCCGGTCGGTGCCGTGACCACCATCCGCTTGAAGCCCTCCTCCTTGATGCGGTGGAGGAAGGTGGTCTTTCCGGTGCCCGCCTTGCCCGTGAGGTAGATGTTCTTGTTGGTGTTCCGCACGTAGTCGAACGCCAGGTCAAGTTGTGGGTTGGTGAGTATGGTCATCTCAAAGTTGTTTTAAGGTTGGCGAAAGGTAGATGTTCTGTGGGAAAGCCAGCATAAATGGTCAAGATTCTGGCATTGCTCCGCAAAATGAGGTGCGGATTCGAGGAATTCGGGCGGTGATTTCGTTTAGGAAAGGTACGAGGGCAACACCCTACATCTGTGTTTTACGGAAACGCTACGCTGTTTGCCAAAGCCTCGCTCGCTTCGGACAGCACCAATTGGTTATAACCTACCTTTGGTTTTCGAAGAAAAAAATTATTTTTGTTTAAAAATCAGTCAATATGAATGCATTGGAAATCAGGGGCGCATTTATCAGCCTGTTGGTAGAAGTGGATGACACCGAACTACTGCGAAAAATGCTTGAAAAATGCGTGGAAATGGTAAAACGGGTAGATATGCTCGACGACCTGCCTCCCGAAGTCGTCGCGGCACTCGAAGCCATCGAACTCGACGAGAACTTGAGCGACACCGTTCCGAATGAAGAAGCCTTCAAAACCTTCCGGGCATGGCAAAAACAGTAGTTTGGAAACAAAAGCCAACCAACAAATCCTCGAAATCGAGGCGTACCTACTCGAAAATTTCTCCAGACGGGAAGTTGACAAGTTTCTGGACAAGCTCTACCAAAAACTGGAAATGCTGGAAAAATTTCCCGAAAGCGGCCAGCGCACCCGCTTCAAAACTATTCGGCGGCTGCGCATCAATCGCCTTACCAGTCTCTTTTACCGGATACAAGGCTCCTACATCGTCATCCACTTTGTTTGGAACAACCGCCAAGATCCAAGCAAAAATCCTTTTTCGTAGCCCATCCTTCTATGGTCTTCCTGCAACAGGCGATGTCGGAAGCGCCAAGTCGCACCGTCCGTTTCGAGGAGGTGGCGGGCGGTCATTTCGTTCAGGAAATCAACGGTACGCTTATCGTTCCTGCCAACGCTGTGGATTTCTGCTGGCATGGATAATGGCGACAACTACAATCACGTCACCATGCAACTCAAAAATAATAAGGTAAGGAAATCGGGCGGGCAATGCCTTCCGCCGCTGTTGGTAAACCACTGGATGAGATTTCGGAATTGACAAAATGCGCTGCACCACCTCGTCAATGGCATCCATGAATTCCAGACCTAGTCCAGTTCTTTGCTGCTCGTACCAGTCGTGGGCGTCCTGGATTTCTTCGAGCGCCAATTGGTGGAAAATGAGCGTGTAGCTCATTGTTGCTGCACTTTTGCCCGGACTTCCTGCCAAGTATAGGTTTTTGCCGTGCCATCAAGGTAGGAGGCCGTGCGTCGGTCAAGTTCCTGCTTCCATTCCTCGCTCAACTCGAACTCGCCTGCATCTTCCCGTAGCGAATCGAGGATGTACTGTACAAAAAGGATGCGCTCAACGGCGCTTAGTTTGCGAACTTCTTCTTTCAGTACTGAAGCGGTCATGGCAGATGGATTTTGTACAAAGCTACTGTTTTGGGAGAGTTTTGGAAACTCGTCAGCCTCCCTTCCACTGTTCCGCAAAATGCTCCTGCAAAATCCGGTGGCGGAAGCGCCGAGTGGCGGCGTCGATTTCGAGGAGGTTTCGAGCGGTCATTTCGTTCAGGAAATGGACGAAGCACAGGTGCTACCGCACTGGCAGTCTTTTAACTCGAATGTTCCGATCGGTAATCGTCACCATAGCCCCGGCGGTCAATGCTTCCCGCAGGTTTTCAAGATGTTGGAGCATGGTTTTTTGAAGATGGCAGTGGTCATCGTATCAGTCCGGAAAGTAATGACAGAGGAAGTTGCAGCTTGCAATCGCCACGAGACGGGAGAAATCGAGGTCAAAAGTGATGATGGTTTGTTGGTTTTGCTTTGCATGTTCCAATGATGATTGCGTCATCCGTTTCATCCAGCCCGACGTCGAATACATGCACTGCCTCGTGGCCCAATCCATTCAGGATTTCCGCAAAGGAAAGCGGCATGTTTTCATCAATCAGGAATTTCATCAGGCGGCCATTTCAATGGGGTAAAATTGGTCTTGCAACTGGCTCGAAGCAAATGCCAGGGCTTGCAGGATGTCCGCTTCTTTCAAGCGGGGAAACTCTTTGAGCAGGGTCGGGATGTCCATGCCGCCCGCCATGTTGGCGAGTATGGCGGAAACGGTGATGCGGGTGCCAGCGATGTGCGGCCTGCCCGTGCAAACCTTTGGGTCAACGGCGATGCGAGGGTATTGCGGGAAGATTGGCTGCTTGTTGTCTTTCATGGCTGGCGGATTTTTTACAAAGCTACTGGTTTTTTGCTTCATTCTCCCGCCACTGCCCGGCAAAATACTCCTGCAAAATCCGGTGACGGAAGCGCCATGTGGCACCGTCCGTTTCGAGGAGGTGGTAGGCGGTCAGATTTGACAATTCTTGAAAATTCCCCAAATCCTTCCCTTAATTACATTTGACCCAAACAAACCCTAATATGGACATCCAACTTCTACTTACCCAATCCAGACAGTTTATCAGCGAAGCGGAAACCGGCAAGGCATTGGCGATGCTCGAAAATTTCACGGAAGCTCACCAACAGTTGAAGCCCCTGCAAAACGACATCCTCCAGATTTCCGCCTATTTTTACGAAAACATGGCGGGATGAGCAAGCCGGCATCATTAGCTTCGACAACGCCAGGTTGTGTTTCAATCAGGTCAACCATCAACTGCTTTCCCTGTTGGAAAACTTGAAATGAGCGCTTCCCAAAAACGGCGCTTCGGAATGGGTGGCTGCGGCATCGTCTGTGCTGTCGGCTCCTGACCTCACTGGGAAACTTGACCACGCCCTGCGACCGCAATTTCCGGAGGACTGTGTTCGGGCACTTTTTCGCCGACGCCAGTCCGTGAACCTCATTGGCGAAAACGGCGGTGGCAGCAGGCGGTTGCTCGAAGATATCCAAGCCTGTGACCTGCCAGGGGTTTGCATCGCAGAAGTGGACATGAAAAACTATGTCGTATCCTACGAAGGATTCCTGCAGGACATCGCCAGTCAACTATGCCCTGAAAATACCTCAGACCGTCTGAATGAATTGACGCGTAGTGCGGCAGAAACCCACCGCCAGTACATACTGCTCCTGTTCTACAATTTCGATGCCCTGCTCGACGACCCAGTCGGGTTGCATCCCCGCTACGACGTGGAATTCCTCAACCAACTCAATGCCCTGCGTACACGCCCCCGCACCCGTCTCCTCTGCGTAACCCAGCACACCGCACAACCAGTCGGTTTCAAAGCGTCGCCCAGCTCCTGGCTGAACCTCGAACTGATGCGCCCTGCCCGACCTGACCGACCGCCAGATTGCGGCAGAACTGCCCGCTATCCCGAACTGAACTTAGACGATAGCGCTTGAAGGCCTACCTCGTTGAACAAATCGAAACAGAGCCGCTCGCCTACCGCCTCCTCGAACGGGTCATTTACCGCCTTGATGGTGTACAGATAACTCGGGATGCTTTGAAAATGATGGTGAAAGAACTCAATAAAAACCTGAAATGACCTGGAAGGGAAGGAAAGACCGCAAAAAATACAAAGGAAATGGTTTGGTGGTTAATTTTTGAGCCAGAATTAGTTATGCGATATTCCAACACAAGACCATTGAGAAGCTTTAGCCGACTTGCATGGAAACCATTTTTCGGTTTATACGCAATTCAATTCTGCCTACTAATTTTCACCATTCTTATCCTGTTCGTTTTTGATTTGCCAGCACTTTATCCAAATGCATTTTGTAATGAAATTTCAAAGAATGGGAATTAATCATCTGAATGTGCCAATTAATCATTTGGGCTATATTTCCAGTGGTAGCCGTCTTGGTTGTTCTCAGTGATTCAGTTGTTTGAGTCATCTCCTATAGGATTGTCTTTTTGCTTTTCTTGGAGTTTAATATGGATAAGCGACATTTTTCATAGCTTTTACAAGTTACCTTTCTGCATTATCTCTCGGGTTCGCCATAAATGGAACTGGGTTTATTCGATTTACCAACAACTGGTTCGGGGGTAATCTTTTTTTCGGGCTGAAGGGAGGTCTAATAATGGCTTTGATTGTAATAGCGGCTTTTTTTTTTGAGGGCAATATTCAGGAAGGCTTCATAATTGCAATGGTGGTAACCTTAATATATTACAGAATCCCAACTTTCCTCTATTATTCAATATACAATACTCAAGATAAATATTCTCTCAAGCATAATCCACATTACTGGGACGGAGTCATTCCATTAGCCATTATTAATTTAACCCAGGATTTGCCTGAGGTTGCGCATTTAAACAATCCTGACTTTGCAGGCATGTAGTATTTCCCGTTCGAGGCTGCCTTCGGGCAAGGCGTTGTAGCCCTCGCCCATTTCCACCAGTTAAAGCCCAAACCCTGCAGGTGCCATCTGATTTCGCAGTGACCTTGCACGGTGACGTTCCACAAAATCTTCTTCCTCACTGTTAAGATTCTGGATTTCCAGCACGTCGAAGTTGGGAAGCAGGTCGGTCAGGCGCTCCTCCACTTTTCGGAGTTCGCTTTTCCGGCAGGTCGCCACTACCCGCAGGTTTGGGCGCTGCAATGCCATTTCGAGCGCCAGGTCGAGGTTTTCGAGGTGCAGGAACTGTTCCAGGTCATCGAAAAAAAGGATGACTTCGGCATTTGTATCCGGCAGGTGGAAGTCTTCCATTTGGAAGTCCATTCGTTGCGGAAACCAGACCTCGACGTTTTCCTCCTTCAGGGCATGGCAAAGTTCCAGCACAGCACGAGACTTCCCGGCAAGCGGCTTGCCAGTGACGATGGTGTGGCGGCATTGGCGGTAGTTGTACAGTAGGCGGTCGTTCAAATAGGGGCGGTTGAGGTAATAGGGACGGAAACCCTGCGAGGGCTTGGAGCGGGTCTCCAGAATATGCTCCGGCAGGATGTTGGAAATGGGGAGGATGCGGAAATATTTGGTAGTGGGGAGGGGCTTGGCGGTTGTTTTCCGCTGTTGGTATTCATCGAGGGCTGCTTCTTTTCGAAGGGTGGGCAATGGGAAAACAATTGCTCCCTGTACTGGTTGGGAAAGGCTCGCCCGCAAGAGGAGTTCCATTGCACGAGGTGACTAAAGGCGCATCATGCTGGCCGCTTCCGGGCAATCGTATTCCCTGCCGTTCGGCTTGAAAAACTGCCGGGCCACGAGTTGTTCCCACCGTGCAAAATCACAAGGAGCAACCAGCAGTGGAAAGAAGAGAAAACCATCTTCGTCCTGTCTTTTTGCAGGAAATTTTTGAACTCGTGTTCTTCGATATAATCGGAACGGAACGAAGTTACTGCTGTCCAGAAACACGGCGAAATCACCGTCGCTACCTGCGCCTGGATGGATTCCTGCCACAAGCGAGCCTGCGAGGATTTTATCGTCGTGCCAGAAGTCGGAACCAATGAACCGGGAATGTTTGCCGTGTTTGCTGCAAACCATCTTTGCGAGCTTGAAGTAGTCTTCGTCGGCATGGGCGTAGGAGATAAATCCTTTTAGTTTGGTCATTGTTTCAATATCGAGCAGCTGGTTAGGCGACGGGGCTTGGCTGCCTGTTTGAATGGAATTTTTGCCAAAGATGGGAAAGTAAAGTTGTTTGACCGCTTTTAAGCAATCATTGATTTGAACGCAAAAACGCCAGCCACCCGCCAGCGGATCAGCGCCTCCCGCGGCAACCTCCTAGCTTCATCGACTGGTGGTGCCGGGCCACCAGTACATCTTCAAGGCCATTGTTGTGACAGGTAGGGCATACAGCTCCCTCGCTGGGTGCTGGTGGAAATGGTGGATTTTCTCGGCCAAGTCAAAGGGCGACAGTTCGCCTTTTCGCCAGACTTCGAAGTGTTCGTCCAATTTGATAATCTCCTCGTTCAGCTCCCGCTCGTACAGCAGGCCTGCCAGTTCCCGGATTTTGCGCTTTACGTTTTTCGTGTATTCCTGCATGTTCGCAAAAGATTGGTTGGTGAAGATTTACAGGGTTAAGTTAACGAACGGGGCTAATTTTGCTGCCCAAACATCAGCATTTCCAGTAGGATAAAATCAAAATAGAAACTCCTTTCCCAACACCTATGGCAAAACAATACGGCATCACTTGGTGGGGCAAGCAGTGTCACTCCAAAACGTAAGGCAAAATTTGGTGCACGTCAGACTTTGAACACCAGTAACTTTCCCGCCTTTGTCAAAACCTTTATCTTTGTCAAAAATTCAAATCATGGAAGCACCAGCCATTCAACAAAAACCTGCCACCCGCACTGCCGCAGCGCCAAAGCAACCCCGCCGCATATCCTGGCAGGAGTTCCAAAACAGGTACATGGAGCGGGAAAACGGCTACAAGTACGAATGGGTCAACGGCGTCGCCGAGAAAACTAAATACACCATGAATCCGAACCAACTTTACATCCAGCTAAACCTCACCTCTTTTTTCTGGCAACTGCTCAACGACGGAAAAGTACATGGGGGACTGCTTGCCGAGCCCGATTTGCTCCTTTTTGAACAACACCACCGCCGCCCCGACATGGCATGGCTGACCAATGAGCAAATTGATAACTTAGCGGTAGATGGTGCCATCGAAGTCCCCGCCTTCGTCATCGAGGTCATTTCCAACTACGACGCAGCAGCCAAGTTGACGGATAAAATGCAAGATTACCGCAAAGCGGGCATACAGGTCGCCTGGCATATTTACCCGAAAATCAAAGAGATTCATGTGTATTCCGGCGAGAACCTCCGCAGTTCGGTGGTTTGCACTGGGGACGATATTTGCTCCGCAGCCCCCGTCCTGCCTGCTTTCGAACTGCCTGCCAAGGACGTTTTCAAAACCTCCGTGAACGCCTGAACCATCCCGTGAACGGCCTTACCTTTGCGGACACTTCCCCAAAACGGGAAACTCCTTCAATCTTATTCCGCTATGGCAAAACAATACGGCATCACCTGGTGGGGCAAGCAATGGCTCAATTCCCTCACCAACATTGACAACAGCAACCGCCTGCCCCGTGGGCGCAGCTACGCTAACACGGGCAAAGTGCGCTCCACCGCCATCAATGCCAACCGCATCTCGGCGAAGGTGCAAGGCTCGCAGCCCAAGCCCTACCAGATTGACATCACCGTGCCGCTATTCTCCGAACCTGACAAAAAACGCCTCGTGGAGGAGGTCGCCCGCAACCCCGCCCTCGTCGCCAAACTGCTCAACCGAGAACTGCCCGCCGACCTGCTGCAATTCGCTGAAAACCAAGGAATTAAGGTCTTCCCCCGCACTTGGCGGGACTTCGACATGCGCTGCTCCTGCCCCGACTATGCCGTGCCCTGCAAGCACCTCGCCGCCGTCATTTACACCGTCGCAGAGGAGATTGACCGCAACCCCTTCATGGTCTTCGAGGTCCATGGGCTGGACTTGGTCAAGGCGCTCGAAGGCCAGAATATCCGCATCGCCGACCAAAAAACGGAGCGGATTCCCACCGTAGGGGGTCTTTTAAGTTCGGCAGTTCTACAGTTGGCAGTGGGCAGTCAGGACGAAGCAGCTTCAAAAGATGTGGGCAAAAAAGCACGACGAAAGCCTCGGAAAGCCCCGAAGCCCTTCACCCCTCATCCCTCGCCCCTCATCCCTCATTTGATTTCACAACGATTCCCGACGTCGGCGGCCAAATCCTCACCCTGTTCAAGCCGCACCCGCTGTTTTACGAAAAGGACTTCAAGGACATCATCCAGAAGCTGTACGGAGGGGCATCGAGGGCGGCCAAGAAAGCTTTGCGGAGTGATACCATTCCTACGAACCAGAAGCTCGACTTAGGTATTGACGACAGCTTGCACCTTGTTTTTGATGAAAACCTTTTGCTAAAAAACATGGAGGTCAGGGATAAAAAAGGAAAGGAAAAACCACAAAAATTCGCCCACGTAACTGCCCTCGTCAACGTGCTGCTCGGCTGGGACACAGCGCAACTCCACCGAACCCACCCCACCACTGCCGCCTTGCTCGATGTGTTCAATTTCTCCTTCACCTTGGCAAAAAACGGGGCCATCATGCCGCAACTGCTCGAATGTGCGCCGGGCACTTTCCGTATCCGCTGGCTGCCCGCCGTCATCGTGGAGGAGGTGGCGGTTTTGTTTGAAAAAATGGCCACGATGCTGCCGCCCGATTTGCTGTCGGTGGAGGATTCGGGCGGGCGACGCAACCAGCCGCCGAAGGAGCGGCTGTACACGCTGTGCTCCCTTTTCATTGGGCATTGCATAAATGAGGCCGCTTGGCACGAGGAGCACCCGCTGCCGAAAATGTTCTTTTTCACCACCGATGGCAAGCCGCTCCGCTTCGACAAACCGCAGGCCGAGGTCGAAATCATCCTGCCCGCTGCCCGTGGCCGAAAGCCGCTAGCAACTACGGTTGGTACGACAACGGGCCGAAGGTAAAAACCCGCATCACCGGCCCGCAGCTACACCCCGACACCCCGCAACTGCTCCAGCTTTGGCTCAACAATTTTTACCTCACCCACAAGGACTACGTGCCGCTGGTGAAGGTGGAGGACATGGACGGCAGGTTCGGCGTGGAACTGCTCGTGGAGTACCGCCCTGAACCGATGCTGGCACCCGTGCCGGTGAGCGACATTTTTACGAAGAAAAAATACGAAGCCGTAAAGTACGACGTGCTCAAGGACGTGCTGCTGCTGGCCGACTTTTTCCCGAAACTGAACCAAATCGTGGAGTCGCAGGGGCAGCGGCGGCTGGTGTTCGACGAGCAGGAGTTCGTGGAGGTGCTGCTGAAAATGCTGCCCGCGCTCGGCCTGTTTGGCATCCGCATCCTGTTGCCCAAAGGGCTGAAACACCTCGTGCGGCCACAGGTTTCGCTGCTTGCGAGGAAGTCGCCGGGCAAAGACGAAGGCTCGTTCCTGCGCTTCGAGGACCTGATGGCCTTCGACTGGCAGGTGGCGCTCGGCGACCAGTTGGTGTCGGTGCAGGAGTTCATGCGTTTGGTGAAAAACCTGAACGGCGTCGTGAAAATCCGTGACCAGTACGTGCTGGTGGACGAGGACGAACTGGTCAAATTGTTCCACAAACTCGAAGAGCCGCCCAAGCTCAAGGGCTTCGAGGCGCTGCAAGTGATGCTGGCCGAGGAGTGGCAGGGCGCAAAAATCGGGCTGACGGACGAGGCGGCGGCGCTCATCCGCAGCTACGTGCAGCCGCAGGCCGTGCCGCTGCCCGTCGGGCTGAACGCCACGCTGCGCCCCTACCAGCGGGCGGGGTACGAATGGATGATGAAGAACACCCGCCTCGGCTTCGGCAGCCTGCTCGCCGACGACATGGGCCTCGGCAAGACCGTCCAGGTCATCGCCGCCCTGCTGCGCTACAAGGAGGAGGGTCTGCTGGAAAAAAGCAAGGCGCTCGTCATCGTGCCCACCTCGCTGCTGACCAACTGGCGCAAGGAAATCGAACGGTTTGCCCCAAGCCTGCGGGCCGCCGTCTATCATGGGCAGGGCCGCTCGCTCGATTTGGCGGCAGCCGACGTGGTCATCACCACCTATGGAATCGCCCGCAGCGAGCAGGCTTTTTTCAAAAAACACCCGTGGTACTGCACCGTGACCGACGAGGCGCAGAACATCAAGAACGCCGGGACGGAGCAGACGAAAAGTGTCAAGGCCATCTCGGCCACCATCCGCATCGCCATGAGCGGCACGCCGGTGGAGAACCGCCTCAGCGAGTTTTGGAGCATCATGGACTTCACGAACAAGGGCTACCTCGGCTCGCCCAAGCAGTTCTCGGAGGTGTTCGGCAAGCCCATCCAGCGGGAGGGCGACCAAAAGCAAGCGGATTTGTTCCGAAAAATCACTGCCCCGTTCTTGTTGCGCCGCCTGAAATCGGACAAGAGCATCATCGCCGACCTGCCCGACAAAATCGAGAACAACCAGTTCGCCACGCTGACGAAAGAGCAGGCCGCCGTTTATCAGACCGTTGTGCAAATGAACATGAAGGGCATTTTTGACGAAGGCGACGACATCAAGCGGCAGGGCTTGGTGCTGAAAATGATAACCGCCCTCAAGCAGATTTGCAACCACCCGTACCAGTTTTTGAAAAAGGGGGACAAGTCGCCCGACCTGTCGGGCAAGGCGATGCTGCTCCTCAGCCTACTGGACAACATCTACGAGAACGGCGAAAAGACGCTGATTTTCACGCAGTACCACGAGATGGGCGAGCTGCTGTCACGGTTCATCACCGAGACCTACGGCAAGGAGCCGCTCTTCCTACACGGCGGCACGAGCCGCCCCCGACGGGACGAAATGGTGGAGAAGTTCCAGCGACCCGCCAGCCTCCCCGGCGAGAACGACACTTTCATCCTCTCGCTCAAGGCGGGTGGCACGGGCCTGAACCTAACCGCCGCATCCAACGTCATCCACTACGACCTCTGGTGGAACCCCGCTGTGGAAGCACAGGCTACCGACCGGGCCTACCGCATCGGACAGCAGAAGAATGTGATGGTGTGGCGGCTCATCACGCAAAGCACTTTCGAGGAAAAAATAGACGAGATGATACGCCGGAAAAAGGACCTGGCCAACCTGACCGTGGCCACGGGCGAGAGCTGGATTGGGAACATGACGAACGAGGACTTGAAGGCGTTGGTGGCGCTGGGATAGTACGGCGGGAATCTTTTCCGCCGGTACCCCGCAAAGGATTTCTAGGTGACAGTTATTTAATTCGCCAAATCCCTCGAAGCATTTAACTTGCCCCCTTCATAACCGAATCAGCATGAAACAAATACTTTTCCTCCTCCCAATTGCTATGGTGGTCATTCTCACCGCTTGCAAAACCAACCAAGCCGCCGCCGACCTCGCCCGCTGGCAGGCCCAAGCCGCAAACATCACCATCATCCGTGACGACTTCGGGGTGCCGCACATCTACGGAAAAACGGACGCCGACGCCGTGTTCGGGATGCTCTACGCCCAGTGCGAGGACGACTTCAACCGGGTGGAACGCAACTACATCTGGGCGATTGGCAGGCTGGCCGAAGTGGAAGGCGAAAAGGAACTGTACAGCGACCTGCGTGCCCGGCTGTTCATGACAGAGGAAGAGGCCAAAGCTCATTACCAAAACAGTCCAGCGTGGCTGAAAAAGCTTTGCGATGCCTTTGCCGACGGCATCAATTACTATCTGCACACGCACCCCGAAGTGAAGCCGAAGCTGCTGACCCATTTCGAGCCGTGGTTCCCGATGTATTTCAGCGAAGGCTCCATCGGCGGCGACATCGAATCCATTTCCACAGAGCGAATCAAGGCGTTTTACGAAGAAAAGACGGGCTGGGATTGGAGGAAGGGGAAATTGATAAATTGGGAAATTGGGAAATTGGGGCAGGCCAGGACGACGAGCCACGTGGCTCCAACGGCTTCGCCCTGTCAGGCAAACTGACGGCCAGCGGCAACGCCATGCTGCTCATCAACCCGCACACCTCGTTTTACTTCCGCCCGGAAGTGCATGTGGTGAGCGAGGAGGGGCTGAACGTTTATGGTGCGGTCACTTGGGGACAGTTCTTTGTTTATCAGGGTTTCAATGAAAAAACAGGCTGGATGCACACGTCGTCCTACGCCGATGTGATGGATGAGTTTCTGGAAACCGTTACCGAAGAAAAAGGCCAGTTTTTTTACAAATATGGCAATGAAAAACGCCCGGTCATTGCGAAGCAAGTCACCCTAAAATACAAGGATGGTAATGAATGAAGGAGCGAAAGTTCCCGATGTACCGCACCCACCACGGCCCCATCACCCACATGACGGGCGACCGCTGGGTTTCCACGGCGATGATGTGGGACCCTGTGAAGGCGCTCACGCAATCGTTTACCCGCACGAAACTGAGCAACCACAAGGAATTCCGCAAGATGATGGACATCCGCACTAACTCTTCGAACAACACCGTTTTCGCCGATGCTGAGGGGAACATCGCCTACTACCACGGCAATTTTGTCCCGAAAAGGGATACTACATTCGACTACACTAAGCCCGTGGACGGCAGCAATCCCGACACCGACTGGCAGGGCCTGCACGACGTGGACGAGTGCATCGTCGTCGTGAACCCGCTCAACGGCTGGTTGCAAAACTGCAATTCCACGCCCTTCACCTGCGCTGGCGAGCACAGCCCCAAGCCAGTGGACTACCCCGTTTACATGCGGCTGCCCGCCGAGAATTTTCGGGGCGTCCACGCCGTGCGATTGTTGAAGGAACGAAAAGAATTTACCCTCGACAAGTTGATTGAAACGGCCTACGACTCCTACCTGCCGGGGTTCGAGCAGTTGATTCCCGGTTTGGTCAAGGCTTTTGATGAAGCTCCGCAAAAGACCGAACGATTGCGCCGGCAATTGAGGCGCTGCGCAAATGGGACTTCCGCACCTCCGCCGAATCGGTGGCCATGTCGCTGGCGCACTACTACGGCAACCTCTACGAACAGAAAGGCCACGCCCCGAAGGAATTGACCGGCATGGAGCGCATCAACCGGTTCGGCACCCACTCGCCCCCGGCGGAGCGGCTGGCCATTTTCAAGGAAGCGGTGCAACAGCTCACCGCCGATTTTGGGAAATGGGATACACCTTGGGGCGAAATCAACCGGTTCCAGCGGCTGACCGGGGACATTGAGCAGCCCTTTGACGACTCGAAGCCGAGTCTGCCCGTTGGCCTCGCCTCCGGCAAATGGGGCGCCCTGGCCTCCTACGGCGCTCGCCAGTACAACGGCTCCAAGCGTATCTACGGCACTTCCGGCAACAGCTTCGTGGCGGTAGTGGAGTTTGGGGAAAAGGTGAAGGCAAAGTCCCTGCTGGCAGGCGGGCAGAGCGGCGACCCGAAGTCCCCACATTTCTACGACCAGGCGCAGCGGTACGTGGATAGGAAGTTCAAGGACGTAGCGTTTTATCGGGAGGATGTGGAGAAGCGGGCGGAGAAGACTTACCATCCGGGGAAGTAGATTTGACAAATTGAAACTTGTCAAATTTCTTCGCAAAATACTCCTGCAATATTCGGTGACAGAAGCGGCAGGAGGAACTGCCCGTTTTGAGGAGATGGCGGGCAAACAACTCGGTAAGGCTCTTGCCGCTCATAAAAACTGAGGCTTTTCGCAAAACATAAATCGCCGTCAGGCTCTCAAGCACAAACAGCGATTTATGTTTTGCTGAATTCACACATCGTGAGGAATACAGCTTCATTGAAAAAGATTGGGATTCCTCAACATCCAAAAAAGAACTTTACATGCTGCCCGCCCTGGGTGAACGCTGCTTTTTTTGGCGCTCTTTTTCTATTTGCTGACGCTCAATCTCCATTTTTTTCTGGATGTTTTCTTGCGAGCGGCGGACATCCTGCATTGCTTTTTCACGGCTTAGTTCGATGGTCTTCCGAAGCTCTTCCGCTCTCAGTTGCTGGTCTTCGAGCATTCTCTCCTGGTCTGCCGACATGCGGGCAATTTCTTCGTTGATGTTTGCCTGCCATTCATCAGAATTATGAAATTCCTCCATCTTGAGGGCATATTCTTTCATCAATTGTTGATTGAACTTGCCTGACCGCAGCTTTTCTTGCATTGCCCGAAGTTCTGCACCATCCCAGGCCATCGGTTCCGGCATATCAAAGGCAAAAGCATCTGGAGAAAATCGTGGAAATCCAGCAATTTCAGGTGCTTCAAAACGCATCTGGTCAGCGTTGAAAGCATCAAACTGTCCTTCGTCCCAATTGAAACCACCCGGCACATCCTGCAAAATGATGGTCTTGTCGCCTTTTTTCATGCCAGCGATTTCTTGCCCATTGACGATGATACTGCCTTTTTTGCCGTCTTCCACCTTGATTTCAACGGGGTCGCTGCCATCACCCGATTCGATAATGAAGGTCGTGCCGTTGCGGTCTTTTGGGTGATGATTTTGCGGGTACGGGAAGGTGGTGCTGGAGGTACAGGTGGCGCAGGATGCCTGTCAAATGATGGCGGTTCGGGCATCTCTGGCATTTCGGGAAACTCCGGCATCTCCGGCATTTCTGGCATTTCGGGTAGCTCCGGCATTTCGGGTGGCTCGGGCATATTCGCCAAAATCTCCCGCACCCGACCTTCGTACTCGCCGTAGCGTTCCGCTGGGATTACCTTGCCGTCAATTTTCAAAAAGGTGATTTTGTCGTCCTTCATTTCCACTTCAATGTTCTCCCTGTCGTCATTGTAGTGAAAATGTGCGTCTCGTGTACCATCCGGGATGGTGTCGGCATCACCCAAATAGGTGTCTTCCATGATAGGTGCGAAGGCATCGCCAGTTGGCAATCCCTCAGAAACAACTTTGGTTATCAGGTTGCCAAACGGGGTGTTGGCTTGCACGGACAGTAGCACGACGGCCACGGTCAGCAGCAGGGTGGCTGAAAGTTTCTCCATAACATTAGATTTATTTTGTGAAGGTTGTAGAATGCGTTGGATGCGATGCAGCAGTTGGTTTTTGTTTTTGGAAAAGGGCATGGCCAGCGCTGGGACAATGAGCTGCATCTCCTGCAAACTGACGAGCGCCTTGGCGTAGGCAAGCGAATTGCCACAGAGCCGCACGGCGATGTCGTCGCAGCAGTTTTCCCGTTCAGTGCGCACGTTGGCAGAAATCCACCAGACGGCGGGGTTGAAGTAAAACAGGATTTCGACGCAGGATTGCAGCAGGTTGAGCAAGTAGTCGTGCCGAGCGATGTGCGCCAGTTCGTGCGCCAAGATAGCCTCCACTTGCTGCGGTGCCAGGTTGTTCACCGCCCCCATCGGCAGCAGGATGACGGGCTTCAGCCAACCAACCACCATCGGGGCCTGTGCCAGCGCCGACTCCAACAGCCGCACGGGCCGGGCTATGCGAAGCTCGCTGGAAAGTAGGCCGATTTTTTCCTGCCAAAATTTTGGCAGCGGAGCGGTCATGCGGGTTTTAAGGCGTTGGATATACAGCAGCCCGCCCAACATTTTTAGCATGAAAAACACGAGGCCAAGCGCCCAAACGGTGACGATGAGTGGCATGTGTTGGCTGAAATATGCATCAAAAAAACTGGCCTCCCTCACAGCGGAAAAATCTTCGGCCATCGCGTCGCCCAGCATTATTTCTTCCGAAATGAATGGAACATAACCGCCGCTTTTTTGGAGGTAGTAAAAAAAAGTGCCGACGGCCAGCAATAGCATGGTGACCAGTGCCATGTTCCCAGCGATGTACCGCTTTCGGGCGTCCGTTTTTTGCCAGGCAAGCAGGTAGGCGGCCAGCAGCAGCGCCACGGCAAATGCTTGCCAGAAGGAATGGATGACCGTCCAGCCGATGGCATGGAGGGTTTCTGTGGGAAGAAACTGGTTGATGAATTCCATTTTTGAAAAATTGAAGGTGCTTGAAATTGTTGACCGGTGGTTATCAACAAGTTATGATTCGTTTTCCATTTTCTCGATGAGTGCCTTGATTTGGTCGAGTTCGTCCTTCGAGGCTTTGTGGTTGCCCAATGCCTGCATGACGAGGTCCATCGCCGAGCCGCTGAAGACGTTGTTCACGAAAGAGCCGAGGAGGTTCCGTTGGGTGGCATCCCGCTCGATGGCCGCTTCGTAGATATGGCTGCGAGCATCGGTGTTGCGAACCACCAAGCCCTTTTCATGCATGATTTGCAGGAGCTTTAGGGGAGTGGTGTAGCCAACATCCCGTCGTTCACCCAGTTGGTCGTTGACGAAGCGGACGGAGCTGGGGCCGTTTTCCCAAAGCACTTGCAGGATTTCCAGCTCGGAGTCGGTGGGTTTTGGAAGCATTTTGTCTGACATTTTTTTGTGTTTGAAGGACAGTAAAAATCGGTGGTAGATTGCTACGACAGATTTCGTACTGCAATTTTATACGAACATATTCGTAAGTCAAAATTTTTCTACGATTATTTTCGTAGAAAAATAAAAATCCCCCTTCACCAACCGATTTTGCATAAATAATGGCCATCTTTAACGGTGATTTAAGACTTGAGGGCGGGTAGTTTCGCAACAGTCTGGCGCATGGGCTGTTATTCGTTTACTAAAAATTCAACGATGAAAATCTTAATTATTCCAGCAATCATCTTTGGTGTCGTGCTTGGTTCCTGTGCGCAGACGAAGCAAAAACCAGCGGCTGCCAATTCTAATGAAACAAAGCAAACCATGCAAAACAGCAATTTGTCCACGGCCACCTTCGGGAACGGCTGCTTCTGGTGTACGGAGGCCATTTTTCAACAACTGAAGGGCGTCGAATCGGTAGCTTCCGGCTATTCTGGCGGCAACGTCAACAATCCATCGTACCGTGAAGTGTGCGATGGCACGACCGGTCATGCGGAGGCTCTCCAAGTGCAATTCGACCCAGCAGTCATTTCCTATGAAAAACTGCTCCAGGTGTTCTTCACCACCCATGACCCAACCACCCTCAACCGGCAGGGCGCCGACGTGGGCACCCAGTACCGTTCCGTCATTTTTTACCATGGCGAAGCGCAGCGCACGACGGCGGAGCAAGTGAAAAAAGACTTTGCCCCAACGATTTGGGAAGACCCCATCGTGACGGAAATCACGGCCTTCTCCAAGTTCTTCAAGGCAGAGGATTACCACCAAAACTATTTCAACGACAACCCTGGGCAGGGCTACTGCCGCATCGTCATCAACCCGAAAGTGCAAAAATTCAGAAAGGAATTTGCCGATTTGTTGAAAGAGTAAACTTGAAAATTGACCTAAAATGCAAGGGAAATCAAAAGAAAATTGGAACGTACTGACGCCACAAGAGGAGCACGTGATTGCCAACAAGGGAACGGAGTACCCCTTCACGGGCGAGTACGATAAGCTTTTTGTGGCTGGCACGTACATCTGTCGCCGTTGCGAAGCGCCGTTGTACCGCTCTGAGGATAAGTTCAATTCTGGCTGTGGATGGCCTGCCTTCGATGACGAAATTGCCGGGGCTGTGCGCCATGTACGTGACGCAGATGGAAGCAGGGTGGAGATTCTTTGTGCCAACTGCGGCGGCCACCTCGGCCATGTTTTCGAGGGCGAACGCCTGACCAAAAAGAACACTCGCCACTGTGTGAACTCGCTTTCGATGCGGTTTGTCCCGTCCTGATATTTCCTTTTTTATGCAATAAAAGCGCAATCCGTCCCGAACGGGTTGCGCTTTTATTGTTACCTTCGAGCCATACGCCAAGCCTGCATAATTGGCTTGACGGAGAGAACTTATTTTTTTACCATCAAAAACTTACGTCATGGCAATAATGAAAGTCATCGAAATCTTGTCGGAATCCGACAAAAACTGGGAGGATGCCACCCGCAAGGGTATCGCAAAAGCTTCCCAATCACTCAAAGGCATCCGCTCTGCTTGGGTGCAGGACCAAAGCGTGACCGTGAACGACAGCGGTGAGGTTGATAAATACAGGGTGAGCTTGAAGGTGTCCTTTGAGGTGATGTAACTCAACGCCTCAACGAAAACCCCCTTGGGACACATGTTTCATGGGGGTTTCCTATTTTTACGCCACTGATTATCAAAAGATTATGGAACAGAATCCAGGGTACGAGCCAAAGCCAGTGACTGCTTCGCAAACGGTCATGACAGAGTTGATGATTCCGGCTTACGCCAATTTCGGGGGTAAAATCCACGGAGGTATCCTGCTATCGCTGATGGACAAGGCAGCCTACGCATGCGCTGCAAAACATGCTGGCGGATATTGCGTGACGGTATCGGTCGAAAACGTGGACTTTAAAGAGCCTGTATCAGTGGGCGAGCTGGTGTCCATCCATGCCTCCGTGAACTATGTTGGCCGCACTTCGATGGTAATCGGCATGAGGGTGACGGCGGAGAATGTGGAAACCGGGCTGGTAAAGCACACCAATACCTCCTATTTTACGATGGTGGCAAAAGACAAAAACGGTCAACCAACCCTCGTTCCGCCCCTACTTTTGAAATCAAAGGAAGATGCACGGCGTTTTTTGGAGGCCATGAAAAGAAGGGAACTGAAAACACAGTTCAAAGATGAATTCGACAATGAAAAAAGCAGGTTGAAAGTGGATTCCGAACTCCCCCTCCTTGCCGCCGAACGCTGCGTGATTGCTTTTTGAAAAACAACCCAGATGATATACGAATTCAATGGTTTTAGGCCCGTGGTACACGAGACTTCGTTTGTACACCCACAGGCGGCAGTGACTGGTAATGTCATCATTGGCCAGCATGTTTATATCGGCCCCGGTGCTGCTATCCGTGGTGATTGGGGTGAAATCATTATTGAGGACGGCTGCAACGTGCAGGAAAACTGTACTATCCACATGTTTCCTGGTGTCACTGTCCGACTGATGGCGGGAGCGCATATTGGCCATGGGGCGGTCATCCACGGGGCGGTCATCGGTCGCAACTCGCTGATAGGCATGAACGCCGTCATCATGGACAACGTGGAAATCGGGGAGGAGTGCATCATTGGGGCGCTGTGTTTTGTGGCTGCGGAAACAAAGATAGCCAGACGGAGCTTGGTGGTTGGCAACCCTGGCAAGATAATTCGAGAAGTCAGCGATGAAATGATTGGATGGAAGACGAAGGGAACGGAACTTTACCAAGAACTGCCGAAAGAACTATTTGAAACTTTGCGGGCTTGTGAACCGCTGCGTGAAGTACCAGCCGAAAGGCCTGCGCAGATGCCGGTCTTCAAAACTTGGAAGGAAACAGGGAAGTAGGGGGACAGCCTGAAAACAAAAAAGGTTCATCACAACGCTGCGATGAACCTTTTTTCATGAGATTAACCCATGTTATCAATATGACCAAAGGTCATGCTCGAAGTTGAAGATTTCCTGTTTGATCTTATCAGCCTCAAGCAGGAGGTCAATTCCCGTCAGGTAATCCTGAATACGACGGTCACGAACGTTAGACTCTTTGTAGATGTAGCTTGAGAAAAACCGCATTTCCATCAAATCCTCCCAAGTGATTGGGCTGGCATCATTGCCAACGTTGAATACTCGCTCTCTTGAAAGAATTTCACGAGCTTCTGGGTAATAAACCCAAAACATCGGTTTTTCGTACAAAAAGTTACCGTTTTCATCAGTCTTGTCAATCAGTGGTGCGATACCGAGAATGCGGACTTGAAGTGTAGAGGTTTCTTCATCGAAGAACCAGACCTCCTTTAGACGAAAACGCTTGACGTCTTCTGGGTTGATATCGTTCCTGACGACCTGAAGTTGCTCTTCGTAAGTCTCGGGATCAAAAGTGATTACCGTATCAATGGTAGCACCCATTGAGGCTACCTCATCCGGCGTCAATTTTGAGGAAAATTTATCATCCTCGGTACTATAAACAGTTATTTCACCGCCTGTAGCAGCATCCATGAGAATGGAAAAGAACGGCCTTTCTGGATAAGCAAAAGGCAAGTTCATTTTTTCACGAATGTCAACAACCCGCCAGATACGCTTTTCCCAGAAAATATCAGCTTCACGAACGTGATCATAAGGAAGAAGACGCTTATCGGTGGTAAGCCTTTTATCAACGATGTCGTCCAAAGGGCGACCTTCATTGGGATCACTGGACTCGGTCAAAATATTTTCTGGTTGCTGGGCAAAAGAGCTATTGCAAAGCATCAGCAACGAGACTAAACTGAACAGTTTCAATGCGAACTTCATGTTTCTCAAAAATTTTCAAAATGAAAAAATACTAACTACCGGGTATTAACTCAGACAGCCCAGCAGTTAGTATTTTATGCTCAAATTTTATTTAATCCTAAATACCATCGAGTTGATTTTGCGACCAGCGGCATCACCAGGGCATCTTGCTTTTACTTCTTGAAAATAGAAAGTATCCCCCGGTTTGGCTGATGATACAAGGTTTGAAGCTTTACCGTTGAAGGAACCTCCCGAGTTTGAAGTCTCGACTGGATCTTCACGTTTCGCAACCTTTACAAGGTTAAAGCCTTGAATTTCGCAGCGGGCTTCAAAGTCAAAATTTTCCAACCAAGCTATCAAACCTTTTTGAACCTTGAATTCACCATTACCCATTTCACCATCTTGCTTGTTGCCAAGTTTTGCGACAGGGTCGGGAATACGTTTAACCCGGAACTGCTTGCTGGCTTTCATCTCTTTGGCACTCACTGATACTTTGCAATCATCTGTTGGCGATGTAACTTTTACAGTCCAAGTATTGCTACCTGTTTTTGATAATTGGCCACCACCGCCAGAAATACCTACTTGAAGGTCGTTACTTGAAACACCAGCCGCTGAAATGGAAATCGGATTATCAACACCAATGTAGAAAACGTTCATCTTGTCTGCAGAAATAGCCACAGAACGCTGGCCTACTTCGTAAGTAAAAGTTGAACTCCCTTTGGATACCTCACCAGTAAGTGGGTTGCGCACTTGAGCATCCAATTTGAGGGTCTTTTCTCCCAAGCCGGATGTTGCTGCTGTGTACTTTGCTTTACCGTCATTGCCTACTGTAAGCTTACTTCCGTTAACAAAGATTCCTATGTCAGACGGATTGATTTGAGAACTGTAGGTACCCACAGAAATTTCAGCTTCAAAAGGTTCCCCTGCAATAAGGTAGGATTTCTTTGCCGAGACCACTGGAAAGAATGCATCGAACTCAATTACGCGGCCACCTGCAAGCTCGGCCATGCTATTGACCAAGGATGCTTCAGAACTTTTAGCATCAGCCTGCATCTGACTCAACAGCGGAAGCACCGCTGCAACGGGCATTTGACGAAACTTAAATTCTTCCCAGCTTTTCTTTTTGCTTTTCTTCCAGGTTTCCTCATCAATCTTGAGTGGTAGGTTGTTGGCAATGTTTTGAATCCGGTTATCAATTTCTTCTTTCTTCAGGCCAAAAATTTGGCCGTTTTCCGTGAGAAGTTTGGTATAAGCATCAACCATTTTCTGCTTCACCTCAACCAATTTTGTTTTAAGTTCTGCTCCTTTCTTCTCGTCAACAAGCATCCTCGTAGTGATGTCTTTGTTCTTAATACCTTTTGGAACCTTTTTGCCATATTCTTCTTTGAAATCGCCGTCGTCAACTTTTTTGTTCATGTTGCCCGATGCATCAAGGACTTCATCCCTGAGCTTATCAACATAAGCATTGAAATTAACAACCTCGTTACGAATTTCATCAACAGCAGGACCAATTGCTCGATACTTAGCTTTTGATTCATCATCTAAAAGGGCCTTCAAGCCTTTTACCGTTTGGTCTAGTTGTGAGTTCACAGTGGAAGCGCTGGCTTGATTTCCTTCATCCAATGTAATGAAGGCATTCATTACTTCTGCGGAAACGTTCAATGCGAGCAGCGCCGTAAGAACCAAGTACATCAGGTTGATCATAAGCTGCCGCGGCTCCTTTGGAATGGACATGTGCTTTTATTTTTTCGTTAAAAATTAAATAATTTAAACTGGTGCAACTTGTTTCACAGCTTATTGCTGTGGGCGGAAGCTAGCAATTGCATTCAACATACCTCCATACACACTATTCAAGCCTGACAAATTTTTGTTGAGGACGCCAAGTTGGTCTTTGTAAACTTTGGTGTCTTCAATTGAGTCGCTTAGGTCAGCCATGGCTTCGTTCAATTTTGTATAGAAGTTGTTCATTGTCTTGATCTGTTCACTAGTGCCAGAGAAATCAACTTCCTGCAAAGCCTTCAAAGAAGATAGATTTTTTGACATGGATTGCAATTCAGTAAGCATACCTCCCAATTGGTTCTCAATGACATCACCATGCAAAGGGGTACCCATATCAACATTGCTTTGTGGGCCTGCAGTAAGCGGGGTAAGGTTTGAATGGTAGTCATCAAGACCAGGGTAGAGCTTATGCCAGTAGTAGTCAGGCTCTGGGCCAATTAGACCAAGAAAAAGGAAGATTACCGCTTCAAAGGACAAGCCTATCGTAAGCATCAAGCTTGCTCCTGGCAAGCTTTCCAGTTTGAAGAGGGCACCCATCAACACGACGGCTGCACCAACGCCAATGAAAAGGTTTTTAAAGTACTTGAACCCTTTAGTTTTTAAGAAACTCATTTTTAAACGTTTTAATTAGGTTAGCTAAATTCAAAATAAAGAATGGAAGATTTCCCTCGCCTAATAATACCCATCATCAAAAAAGTAACAGCTTATTGGAAAAGGAAACAAAAAAATATACCTATTCGAAAGTAAGGTATCATTTTGCGACGCGAAAATAAAAAAAAATGGATAGTAAGTTATTTACTATCCATTATAGAATATTTTTTTTTGAGAATAATTAAAAGTCGTTGATGGAACGACCAAGGAATGTCAAGGCACAACGGAATCCAACATAGGATTTTGTAGTATCCTGAAACTCCCAGTGACGATTGCCAGTTTGGAGAAACCAAGCGACATCTTTCCATGAGCCACCACGAATTACCTTACGCTTGTATGCTTCCGGGTCGTCATCGTTTGCATCGTAGCGAATGTCTGGGTTAAGGTCGTGAAGGAATGAATAGGCATTTTCGTAGTAAGCTGTGGAAGTCCACTCGGCTACGTTACCAGACATGTTGTAGAGGCCATAATCATTCGGGAAGTAAGCATCTGCTTTTACAGTGTACTGACCACCGTCTTCTGGATAGTTGCCACGGCCAGGCTTGAAGTTGGCCAATAGGCATCCTTTAGCGTTGCGCAGGTAGTAACCACCCCAAGGATATGGGGCAGAATCATGACCGCCTCGAGAAGCATATTCCCATTCGTGCTCTGTTGGCAAACGGAAATCTTCAGAGTTGATGCCATCTTCACGAGCAGCTTGATAGGTATCCCACAGCTTGGTCCTCCAGTAACAGAATGCATTGGACATGTGCCAATCTACGCCAACGACTGGGTAGTCGTCAAATGCTGGATGCCAGAAATAGTTACGAGTCATCGGCTCATTGTAAGAATAAGCGAAATCACGTATCCATACCAAGGTGTCAGGATACACATTAATTTTCTTGCGCTTGATGAAGGTGGTGCGAGGAGATTTGCCTTTGTCATGGGCAGCAGCATGCCAATCATACCATTCGTACTCAAACTCCATTTTGCTAACGTCCAATTCTTGACGTCCTGCGAATCGGTCATCGCCTTGGTAGTAAAGATCTTGTAGGGTCTCATCCTCCCAATCAATCTCGTACTCCCAATCAATGCGCTCATCTCCGGTTACTTCATCGGTGATGAAATGATCCAGATAGGAGTGTGCAATCGAGTCCTTTACCCAATACACAAACTGACGGAACTCATTGTTTGTGACCTCTGTGTCATCCATGTAAAAGCCCTGAATAGAGATGGACTTGTTCCTTTGGACATAGGTATTGGAAATGTCTTGGTCACTGGGGCCGATGTGCAGGGTGCCAGAAGGGATGTACACCATGCCGTAAGGGTTGATGCCTTTCCAATCCGGGCGATCCATGACGCCTGTGAGCTGTCCACTTTCCTTGCTTCCGCAAGATGAAACTAATGCCGCAAGGATTAGCAGCGCAAACGAAGTCTTTAATAATCTTTTCATTTTTAACACCCGAGTTTTCCTTCTTTAGTGAAAAAGAGACGTAAAAATAGCGCTTTACTGCTTAATTCAAACAGTTGCTCCAAATTTCTGCCGTTTGGAGGGCAAAATTAACATTTTACACCTGACAAAAACGACACAAATTTTCCACTTAGTGTGATTCTTCCTTTTTTAATTGCTGATTTTGAAATTTTGAATAGTTTTCAACCTACTCAAAGGCGTGGGGTGCATACATCCAGTGAAAAATTGTCGCCGGGTTTCCTGCCCTATCAAAGCGACCTAGGGTTGTAAATGATTGCAGGCGGCCTTCCTTTTCCGACAGGCTTCCCAAGATTGTAGTTTAGCTGCATTTCGTGAGACCCCGTGCTTACTGTTTTTAGGCTTGAAAGCCCCAAGTCATAGGCATAGGCAATTGAAATCTTTTCATTCAACTTGAACCCGCCCATCAAGGCGACTGCATCAAGGCTGTTTGCGTTGTAGCCCCTAAACGATGCCCCTACAAATATATTTTCATTGTACTGGCCAGTAACAGAAAAATCAATTTGCGTTTGATGGACGTCAGTTTTCAATAAAATTGAAGGAATGGCTGTAAATTTTTTACTTAGCTCAAGTTTGTATCCAAGATAGAGGAAGTAAGTTCTTTCTTGCTCGAACTTCAAATCTGAAAAACTCAATGCATTCCCAATCAAATTTATTGCCGAAATTCCAGCTTCCAATTTCTCACCTTGATAATAAGCACCTAAATGTGCCGTAGGGCCTGATCCGCCTTCGAGGCTTGTGGTTAGGTAATTGTCATTATGGGAAGAAACGTTGCCTAAATCGTCAATCTCGGTGCTTGGCGTCCGCACTTTAGAGCCGTCCAGTTGCCGCTGCACCCACCCAGCAGTGAATCCGAGTGAAATCAGGCCGGTTTTTCCCAACGGCATTTGACGGGCACAACTTGCTGAAAAGGAGGTTTGCCGCCAAGACCCCAATGTCTCGTTCTCCACAGCAAAGCCTGCACCTCCTCCAATAATATAGAGCGGCATGTGCACATTAAAATTCTGTGTAACAGGATTGCCGGGCAGCCCTACCCACTGGGTCCGGTACACCCCAGTCATGCTCAGCGAATTGTCCAACCCCGCATACCCAGGATTGAAGGCGTATTTGTTGAACCGGTACAAACTGTATTGCGCCGGTTGTTGTGCCGATGCCTGAATGGCAAGCATTAGGCAAGTCAATATTGTAAACGTGATTTTCATAGGCTTCTGAAATAAAATAATTTGCCAAACCTGTGTTTTTTCAAAATAAACCTCAAAAAACCCTTCCGTAGTATCTTTCTCAAAAACTTTTGCCCTGCTGGATTAATTGCCTGAAAGCTTCGATTGTTTCAACTGGTTGCTGACAGGCGTAATTTTGACATAAATATACTAATGTGTGACCGACACTCCGTTTTTCCCTCAACAAAGGGAAGTCGTTGTCTTCGTCCTTTGCCGCCATCAGCACTTTTTGGGGCAAAAACTCACCATTGACCTGTGCTGCCTGTTGATATGCCAGCTCACCTACCACTGCTACTTGGCGTACCCAAATACCTCGCCCATCAAGCACCTGGCCCACTGGCTGAAGGAAGATGGGTAACGTTCCAGTGATTCTCGCAGCGCCAGCAGCATGTCCGAAGCATGGTTCAGCCAGTCCTCCCGGCCAAGCAAGATGCCGGCACGCTGCAAATTGCGAACCATCGTCGAATTGCCCGATGGCGTGGCCGAATCAAACAAGTCTTTGCGGCGCATCAAAACGTCTTTTTGTTTTGCAGACGTAAAATAGAACAATTTATCCGTCGGGTCAAGGAAATTTTCAAAAACAAATTCGATGTATCGCCCAGCTTGCACAATATAAGCAGTATCAAAAGTGATTTCTGCTACGTCAAGGAGGGCTTCAATCAGGTAGGCGTAGTCGTCCAAGAAGGCGTCGTACTGCGCACGACCAGCCTTGTAAGTGTGAAAAAGCGTGACGCCATCTGGTTGCACAAATTTTTTCAGCAAAAAATCGAGGTTCCTCACGGCAGCATCTCGGTACTCCTCCACGCCCAACGCAGCGTAGGCTTTAGCATGAGCCGAGCACATCAGTGCGTTCCAGTCGAGCAGGAGTTTGTCGTCGAGGCCGGGCCAGATGCGCTGGCTGCGCACTTCGAGCAGCTTTTTTCGACCTTCGGCCAAACGGGATTTCAGGTCGCTGACAGGCACATTCGCCTCTTTAGCAAATTCTTCAAAATCAAATTTTTGCCAAATAATATTTTCTTCTTTCCAGTTTCCTTTTTCGGTTACGTCATAAAATTTGGAAAACAAATCAAAATCAGCGCCAAGCAGCTTTTCCACCTCTTTTTTTTCCCAAACATAAAACTTGCCCTCCACACCTTCCGAGTCGGCATCTTGTGCCGAGTAAAAGCCGCCTTCGTCGCTGGTCATTTCACGTTTTACCCAAGCCAAAGTCTCCTCAATGGTCTCACTGTACAGTTCTTTTTTCGTGATTTTGTAGGCATCGGCCAGTACACCCAGCAGTAGGGCGTTGTCGTAGAGCATTTTTTCAAAATGCGGCACCAGCCACTTAGCATCCGTGGCATACCGGGCAAATCCACCGCCGAGCTGGTCGTAGATACCGCCCATTGCCATTTTGTCCAGCGACAGCAGCGCATGGTCGAGTGCCGCTTTTTCCCCAAAATAAAAATGGTAGCCGAGCAGGTAGTTCAGTGACATGGTGCCCGGAAACTTCGGCGCCCCGCCGAAGCCACCGTTAGTCGTGTCAAATTGCTTTTGGAGATTTTGGAAAATATTTTTGAGCAAAGCCTCTGTGAACGGCTGGTCGTCGCTCACCACCCGTAACTTGTTGCCACCTGTGAACGTGTTGCCGGAGTTTTGGATGATTTCCGTCAGGCGCTGGGCCTGCTCACCGACTGTGTCCCGCTTGTGCTGGTAGGCATGGGTGATGTTCATCAGCACCTGCAACCAGGAAGGGCGGTTGTGGGCGGGCATGGGGGGGTAGTAAGTACCTGCGTAGAATGGCCGACCGTCCGGCAGCAAAAAGCAGTTGAGCGGCCAGCCGCCGCCGCCCGTCATCACCTGGCAGGCTTCCATGTAAATTTGGTCAACGTCCGGGCGCTCTTCCCTATCCACCTTGATGCAGACAAAATTGTCGTTCATGAAGTCGGCCACCTCGTGGTCTTCGAAGCTTTCCCGCTCCATGACATGGCACCAGTGGCAAGTAGAGTAGCCGATGCTCACGAGGATGGGCTTGTCTTCCCGTTTTGCCCGCTCGAATGCCTCCGGTTTCCAAGCATACCAGTCCACGGGGTTGTTGGAGTGTTGGAGGAGGTAGGGGGAGGTTTCGTGTTGAAGATGGTTCATTAATTCAATTTCACTTGGAAACAGCTAAAAAGGCTGTCAGTTCTACGCTGCATTTCCAAGGTGGTTTAATGCGCCGCATACACCGCAAAATACTTGCACTCTTTCACGATTTCCTTGTAAAACGCTGTCTCGCTGTACCGCTCTTTGAGCATCGTAAAGTTCCGTTGGTAGTCGCTGTGGATGCGGGGTATGCGGTTGCAGCAAGGCTCCGGTTTGTACTGTATGGACTGAAAGAAGATTTTTTGCTCGCAGCGGGCGGCTTGGAACGCTGCCTTCGCCGCCAACTCCGGGGTAGTGGCAAGGTCACGGGCTTTTTCAAAAAAGTAGAGCGCCTGCCCAACCCCAGTGTTTTCCCGGTTGCCGAAGGGGTATTTCCAATGGTCAAAAACCCGGCTGTCGCCCTCCTCGGCCTTGGCCTTGTGCAACTTGGCCCAAGTGCTGCCGCTGCGGAAGTAATCCATTGCTCTCCAGGCATAGCCGTAGTAGCTCATGTTGTAGCTGGCGAGGCCGAGCAGGTAATAATGGCGGGCAGCGCCTTCGAGGTCGCCCTTTGATTTGTAGTTGAGGTCGAGCAGTTCGGTGAGCAGTTCGCCCTTGTTCATCATGGTCGAGAGGCTGATGGTATCGGTGCGCTGTTGATTGCATTTCATGCAGTCTTTGAGCGTCTCCTTGAAGGGGTTGAACTGCCCGAAATCGTTCCAAGACTCAACAGGCATGCGCTTGTAGGTCTCCATCGCCGCCTCGAACTGGCCAGTGCTCATCAGCAGGGTGGCCTTCATGTCGAGCAGCACGTAGAGTGGGGTTTCTTTCAACAAGAGCTGCTCGAACGAGTTCTGGTTGGTCTTGAGTGCGGTAGCAATGAGGTTGTCGAGCAGGTCGAGCTGGGGGTTGGGCTTGAGGTCGCTCAGGGGGTGCTGGCTGAGGAACGCCTTGCCAGGCTGCTGATTGCTGAGGTAGAGCCAAGCCATTTTATCTTGCAAAAAATCGGGCAGGTTCTTGTACTGTCGGTAGCGCTTGTTGTCGGTGATGAGTTCGTAGGCGTAGCGCTCCGCTTCGTCATTTGGTTTTTCAAAACTGGCAATTTTGAGGGCCAACTGAAAAATGGCCAACTGTTCCTTCAGCACTTTGTCGTCCAGCTTCGGCTCCACCGCCCGAAATGTCCTTTCAGCAGCGTAATAATCGCCCGCCAAGAACTCCAAGTAGCCCTCCGACAAGTACCAAAGTTCGGGGCGAGCGACCTTATCCTCTTGTCTGCATTTTCTTACAAAGCGCTGTAAATCAATCACATATTTCCCTGCATACGGCCTCGGCAGCTTGTGGTAGCGTTTGTTCCTTTCCTTCTTGTCGTTGAATTCAAGCCCCAAAAGGTTGCGCTCCATCTTGCGCATTTCCTGTACCAACAGCCCTTCCAGCAGCTGGGTTTTCGGGTCAATTTCATAGATTTTTTCCATCTCTTCCAGCGCCTTGCTCTCCGCCCCCGCAGCCCGGATGGCGTAGAGCGTAGCCCGCTCGGCATCTGATTGGCAAAGGCGAAGGCAGTCGTTCCACTCTTCGTCCGTTTTTATCAAAAAACTCTGGTAGGCCGAGGCTCGGCGACCGGGGCAGTGCTGGAAGATGCGGGCGTAGGTGTAGCTGGCCTCCACGTTGTCGCCCAGTTTGCGCAGCGCCCCCGCCCGGTGCCCCTCGATCCACCACGGGATGATGCTCTCGCCCCAGTGGGCGGCTTGTTTGTCCACCTTGGGAAGCAGGTCGTCGTAGAGTTCGAGCACCCGCTCCGGCAGCCCTGCGTAGTGCGCCAAGCGGATGACCTGGTACGCATACCTCAGCCGGATGTAGGCCGACTTTGTGCGCTTGAATTGCCGAAGGCCCTCCGTCATCAATAGCTGCATGGCGTCCTTGTCGCGGGGCGGCGCCTGCCAGCGGTTGTTGGCAATCACATGGGGTTCGCATTGCTTCGCAAAAAGCAGGTACTCCAGCGTTTCGGTGCATTTTTTTTCAAAAACAAATTGAGCGAAAGTGTTGTCCTGCAAGTTCGGCGATATTTGGAGCGACTTGCTCTGCGTGGCCGTGAGCAGTAGGTCAAGCTCACTGGCCGATGACTTGTAGATGATGTAGGCGAGGTCCTCGACCTTCACTTCCCCGCAGAAACGCTTGCCCCACTCGGCGAGGTTGTCGTCCTGGTTGGCCTTCTCCACCGTTTCAAAATAATTTTCATACAGCTTGTCGAAACGCATGAACAGCGGAGCCAACGCCACCCGCTCCTGCTGCCGCAGGATATCCATGTTTACAAATGTGTAGCCTTGGAACGAGCGGTCAGATGGGGCGCAGGAGCGGATGTCCTGCGCAGAGAGGTCGGGCAAGGCAAGCAGCATTGTAGCCGCCAAACTTGTTTGGCAGGCTGATTTTATGATGTTGAAAAACTCCATGTGAAATTCAGGCAGAGAGCCTGCCAAACAAGTTTGGCGGCTACAATTGGGGCGAAAGTTAGGGAAAAAAAAGAACCCACCTCGACCGAGCGGTCAGGGCGGGCCACAGCGTTAGCGACATTGGTAACAGGTGAGGAAAATTATGACTTGTGAAGTCAGCAACAAAATGATGGGGCAAAGGTGGCTGGCCTGCCTTAACTTGGGATGAAGGGGGCATTAAATAAAGGTGAAGAAAAGCAAATGGTTGACTTATCTGAAACTGTAGTAGAGCACGGCGGAGGAGCCTGGGGTGCCCTCCCACCGCGGGCCTTTTTTTAGCAGCCGGATGGTTTCATCAATATAGACTTGAGGTGCCTTACCCTTTGAGGTAAAATTAGTCAAAGTGCCATCTTTCATCAGCGTAAAACCTACCATGACAATATAGCCAGGGCGGGGCTGTTTTTTAGCTTCGGGGTGAAGCTTGTTTTCGTCCAAATACTTTAAGTAGGCAGAGAATCCTCCGGTTGGATGGGGCGGGGTAATGGGCCCAGTTGCCGCATCGACCGCATCGGCAGGTATCAGAAATTCGCCGGTAGCTATGTCCATATTGTTGCCAAGAGAAGTGAACGATACATCAATTTTATGCTTTTTCCCAACTCCGACTTTTATGTCGCTATAAGGGTTGAAACTGAAAGTCAAGAAATTATTGCCATTGGGCAATTCTACCGAGTAGTTTCCTCCAACGTCCGTAAAAGTGAGAAGGTCTTTAGTATCATTGAGCTTAATACTTGGCCAATAAGCGGTTGCCCATTTTCATCGGTGACTTTACCAGTGATTTGGCGCAGCGCAGTGGCTGGTGCGGCGGGCTTCCTCAATGGTGAGGAGTCGGCTAGCTTTTTCGTTTCGGCCCTACTGGCCTTGGCTTTTGCAAGGTCTTCGTCTTTTTGGGCAGCAGCTTGTGTTGCTTCAATAGCCAAGGCTGCATCAACGGGCTGCGTCGGGGTGGGTTTGCTTTCGCTTTTGGCAACGGGTGGCGGAGCACCTGCCGCCGCTGGTTCTTCTTTCAGGGTAGAAAAATTTTGGGCTTCGTCGTCAGCTTGGGGTAGCGATGGGGGAGTTACTTTTTTGTCTTTGGTGAAAAATCTTCTTGCACGGCCACCCTATCATCTTCAGTCGAAGCAGCGGTTTCCTTTTGCGAAGCGATGCTGAAATCAATGGAATCGGCAACGATAGCTGCGGGTTCGGAAGTCTCTGGTGACGGTGCGGCGTCGGCCACGGCAGCCGCTTTTTCACTTGACTGAAACTGTTGCAACACCACCCAAGCCACCACCAGCACCGCTCCTACCGCTGCAATTCGCAACAGGTAAAAACCAGCACCCCGGCGGCGCTCCGACTTTTGGCGAAGCCGAGCCTTCAAGCGGGTGACATCGGCGGCATGGTCGGCTTCGGGCATGGAACAGTAACCTTCGATGGCGTCGGCAAGGAAAGGGTCGTCCTTTGCCAAGGCATCAAGTGCCTGCTCGTCGTGCTGATTGGCATCGCCGGTGAGCCATTTTAACAGTGGCTGGAGGCTGTTTTTATATTCTTTTTCGTGCTTCAACTTTGGTTGACAACTGGTTGATAAAGGTTGATTTTCAAATGGTTAATGAGTGCCTTGGTGTTGGCTTAGAAATACCTTCGGGCTTTCCAATCCAGTGTCACGTGAATGAGGTGATGCCACTTTTCTCCATGCAGATGCGCAGGTTTCGCCTTCCGTTCTGGATGTTGGAGCGGACGAGGCCGAGGCCTTCGCCGGTCATGTCGGCTATTTCTTTGTACGATTTGTCCTCGAAATAAAACTGCTCGACACAGTGCTTTTGTTGCGGCGGCAGGACATCGAGGCATTTTTTAAGCGCAAGCTGTTGGCCGTCCTCCTCAAAAACATCCACTGGATGCAAAACCCCGGCGGATTGCACAACCTCGGCCTGGGCTGCGGGCAGCATTTCGTCGAAGGACACGGTGCGGTCTTTTTTGCGGAGCTGCATGAGGCAGTGGTTCTTGGCCACTACGTGCAGCCAAGGCCGGAACTGGCGGATTTCTTGGGTCTTGACCTTCTCTACCAGCGTCTCGAAGATGGCCATGACGGCGTCCTCGGCCTTGGTTTTTTCCTTGAAAAATTTTAGGCAAACGCCGTACACCAGCTCCACATAGCGCTCGTAGAGGACGCCGAGGACTTCCAAATCTCCGCTTTGCTGGTACGCCTGCACCAGTTCGTCGTCCGTTTTTTCAGTGATATTCTTTCGGAAAAACTTGAGCATTTCGTTGGCCGGAAGGCAGTTCCGTGGAGCGAATATCAGCATTTGGCGAGAATGGGCGGAGTTTATTGATAAAATGCAACTACTGAACCCGGCAGTCAACTACCTACGTCGAAAACCAGTGCGCCCATTTTCGGAGCGCCCCAACAATTTGGCGAAGCCCAATGTTTTTTTGGCTTGAAGGGGCGGCGGGGATGCGGTCTGTTTATCTTTGGCGCTTCATGTCGTATTTTTCATCCAAAAAGAAAAAATGAACAACTTCTATATCACCGACGTGGTGAAGCATTTGCTGATTCTCAACGTGATCGTTTTTATCGGAACACAGTTCATGGGAGAACCTGATAGCATGACCCAACAAATGCTGGTCGGTGGCGAAATATCAGATTTGGAATCTTGGGGTCGTTTGAAATTGCCGTTTTTTATCCAACATCCGAATTTTTCCGCCATACCAAGTGGTCACGTACATGTTCATGCACGGCAATTTGACGCATATTTTCTTCAATATGTATGCCCTGTACATGTTCGGCACAGCAGTTGAATCGGTGTGGGGACCTAAGAAGTTTTTGTTTTACTACCTGTTCACAGGCTTTGGTGCATTGGCCTTGCAGATGATTGTACAAACCATTGAGTTAGGTCAAGGGGCGCCAGGGTGGGCTATCAACGTGCCAATGCTCGGCGCTTCCGGTGCAGTTTTTGGCATATTGGCAGCATACGGGATGCAGTTCCCGAACAATGTGCTTCGGCTCTTAATCCCCGGTCAGCCTAAAGGCGAAATATTTTGTCCTTATTTATGCCGCCATTGAGATTGGGCTTGGACTTAGCCCATACCAAACTGGGGTGGCTCATTTTGCGCATGTTGGCGGTGCGCTTTTCGGATTCCTGCTCATCATGTACTGGCGCAAACGAGGGGAGCGGTTGTATTGATACTGAAATTGCTGGATCGTTGAATTGTTTCTGTGCCCACTTCGACCTATGACAATTTAGCAATCCAGCAATTCAACAATCCCCCTATTTTTGTAAACAAGTCGTCCGATATGTTCAGTTCGATTTGGCAAGACATCAAGAACCAGTTTAGTCATGGTAACATGTTGACCCGTATCATATTGGTCAACATTGGTGGTTTTTTGATGCTGCTGTTGGCGAGCTTGCTGCTCAAGCCATTCGGTGATGGGAGCATGTACAGCAGCTTTTCCCACTCATTGATGGTTGGCGCCGATTGGCGGCACAACCTGACGCACCCGTGGGTGTTCATCTCGCACATGTTCCTGCATGAGGGTTTTTGGCACTTGCTGTGGAACATGCTGGGACTGTACTGGTTTGGGCGAATCGTTGGCGACCTGTTGGGCGACCGCCGTGTGTTGCCCATGTACTTGTTGAGTGGTTTGGCAGGCGGACTAGTGTATTTTTTGATGGCCAATGTTGCCAGTGGAATGGGTTTTGGCAGTTACGCGCTCGGTGCCTCGGCTGCTTTCATGGGCATCTTGGTGGTGGCGGGCGTCACGGCTCCGGATTACCTGATTGGGTTGCCACTGCTAGGCGATGTGCGCTTGAAGTTCATCGTGCTGTTCTTTCTCGTCCTTGACCTCGTTGGCATTTCGCAAGGTTCCAATACTGGTGGCAGCTTCGGACACTTGGGCGGTGCGGCGATGGGCCTGCTCATTGCCAGCCAGTTGAGAAATGGGAACGACATGACTGCTCCCCTGAACCGGGTGTGGGACGCCATTACTTCGTTTTTTGACAATCTTTTTTCACCAAAAAGGCCCAAGCCCAAAATGGCCTATCGCAACCCAGACCTGAAAAAACAGCCAGTTGGCAAGGCAGCCCGCAGCGGCAACCGCCGAGCTTCCCCCTCAGAAGACCTCTCCCACCAAGAACAAATAGATGCTATCCTTGACAAAATAAAACTGACTGGCTACGAAAGCCTGTCAGCCTCCGAGAAGGAGTTCCTTTTCAACGCCAGCAACAAATAAAACTTCCTGGCTTACTAGAACCGGTGACATGAACCCATTGTGAAACTGCTCAAAAACATACTTCGCTGGGCGAATCTGGTGCTGGTTTTAGCCACGCTGCTGGCCTACCTTGCTCCGTGGGTCAACCCGGCAAAAGCTTGGCACTTCACGTTTATGGGGCTGGCCTACCCGATGCTGCTTTTTGGCAATGTGTTTTTCGCCATTTTTTGGGGTCTGCGGCGTGACCGATATGCTTTGTTCTCTATTGGCTGCATCTTGGCTGGACTGGGCTATTTCGGCGGTTTTTTCAACTTGGGTTTTCCAGAAAGCTCCACCAACACCAGCTCGGAAATCAAAGTACTAACTTACAATATCGCCACGTTGGGCGGCTACTCCTGGAGCAAACCTGAGAAAAAAGCAACGTTGGGAGCCAATTTTGAAGGCTTTAGCAAAGGTATCGAAGCACCAGATGTGTTCTGCGTGCAGGAGGGAAAGGGCGAAAAGCTGGTCGAGCTAATCAAAAAAACATTCACTTATCAGTACCATTTTCAGGACAAAAACACCATCATTTTTTCCAAGTTCCCTATCCAGGACAAGGGCGCCCTCAGTTTTGAGAATACCAGCAATTCGTGTATTTGGGCCGATTTAAAAACCCCAAAGGGCATTGTCAGGGTGTACAACACTCACCTCCAGTCCAATAAGCTTGGGCAAACCGCCGACAAAATAGCTACCAAGGGCAAAATCAACGACAAGGAAACTTGGAGCGACATCCGGTTCGTGCTGCGCCGTTACAAAAGCGCCGTGGCAATCAGGGCGAACCAAGCACAAAAAGTAGCCACCCATATCGCCAAAAGCCCATACCCCATCATCCTTTGCGGCGACCTGAACGACCCACCCGTGTCATACGTGTACAAGCTGCTATCCAAAAACTTGCAGGACAGCTTTTGCGAAAAGGGCAGCGGCTTCGGCTCCACTTTCGCTGGCAATCTGCCCTTCCTCCGCATTGATTACGTGATGCCCAGCAGGCAATTCAAGGTGATGAAGCACAAAGTACTTGGCACAAAACTCTCCGACCACTACCCCGTGCAGGTTTCGCTGCGTTGGGTACTGAACCCTCCCTTTTCAAATGACTGGATTTGGGTATTTATTGAAAAAAAGCCAGCCACGAGTGGACTTCTGCCAGATAAAATCAAATATGGCAAAATTATTGCACTTAAAATCTAAGATAATTTGGTAGGTCTTGGAAGAATGCAGCAAAGCTCAATTTTGAACGAGCTACAAAAGCACAAACCCAGGATTAGCCAAATAAAAACGCTGACAACATCGAAGTTTGTCAGTGCCCATGAACAAAAAAACATCCATGAACTTAGCTACCTCCCATAGGTGGCCAATCGCCAATTTTGTGACCGGCGCTATTGGCCGCATAGATTTTCAGCCTACGCTACACGGGCTGAAACTTAGTTTCCCATTTACCGTAATAAAGACAGTTTTTCAACTACCACAAGGAGGCTTTTTGATGGCTATAGACTTTTTGCTTTCGCAACTGCTCATGCGTTGCGGGAGGCTAGGGAGCGTTTTGCCATTTCGTTGTATTTGCCTATGTTGGCCAACAGAGAAACGGTCAAAATGCGCATTTACGCCAGAAAAAAATGAATTTAAAAGTGCTGAAAGTGTAAATAGTTGCTGTCCATGCTTTTTGAAACAGGCATTTTCTAAAGTCAAAAGCGAGTAGTCAAATAGGACAATTTTTAATTTATTACATCTATAATTTATTAAAAACTAACATCTTACAGCATCCAAACCGTTTCCTCGTAGAATCCTACCGTTTCGTAGATGGTTCGACACACCGGGAAATATGTGCGATAAAGTCCGTTATCTTTAACCATCATTTTTCACTTAAACAACTGGCTATGGGGCATTCCAATATTACAGACCGTCAAGCCATTTTCAACCTGATTTCAACGTACGAAGATATGCTTGAAAAAAATCAGGTGAAATTCGCAAACCACAATTCCTATCACGCCCTGATAGATTACTACGAGCGTGAGTGCCTGCTCGACAGGGCATTGGAGGTGGTTAGTCACGCCATTGACCGTTCAGGCTACGACACCAGTTTTTTCCTTCGGAAAGCAGAGCTTTTATTGGAAAAAAACGAGGCAACCCAAACGCTTTTCCTGCTCGACCAAGTGGACGAAAAGTCGCCGGGGCTGTTGCGGGCAGCCATCCTGAGGGCCGAGAGCTTTGCCATGATGGGGATGCACGACCAAAGCTTAGCCTTGCTCGATGGCCTGAAATACAATGCCGATGGCAAAGAACTCAGTAAAATATACGTTTGCGAAGCACTGATTTATGACTCCCTGAAGGAGTTTGAGCGCATGTTCTACGTGCTCAAGGCAGCGCTCGCTGAAGACCCCTCCAACACGGAAGCGCTTTCGAGGATGTGGTACGTGGTGGAGTATGCCCGCAAGCACGAAGAGAGCATCGAGCTGCACGAAAAAATCGTGGAGGATGACCCCTACAATGCGCTTGCCTGGTACAACCTCGGCGCATCGCAGTCCTATCTCTGCAACTATGAGGAGGCCATTGAAGCCTACGAATTTGCATACCTTTCCAAGGACGATTTTGAGTTTGCGTACCGTGAGTGTGCCGATGCTTGCCTCATCACCCGCAATTTCCAGAAGGCACTTGGCTGCTACCAGGACGTACTGGAGCGCTTTGAGCCGGATGCCGACCTGTTCCTAAACATCGGGAAATGCTACGAGGAGCTGGGCAATTACCTCGTTGCACGTGATTTCTTCCAACGTGCCGTGGACTTCGACTACCACTGTGCAGAGGCACATTTTCACATTGGCCGATGCTATGGCAACCAAACGGAATGGCATAAAGCCGTTGGGGCTTTCCAGAAAGCCATCAAGCTTGAGCGCCAGAACGAGGACTTCCTTTCGGCGCTTGCCGGTGCTTATGCCAACACTGGCAACCTGAAAAAAGCACTGACCTATTACCGGGAAGCCGCTGATACCGCTCCAGAGCTGCCCGAACATTGGGTCAACCTCGCTCATTTTTTGATAAAAAACCGCCGCTTTGACGAGGCTATAAAAGCACTCGACGAGGCCGACGAGAATGCGTGGGGGCCAGAGCTGCTCTACTGCCGGAGCGCCTGCCTGTTTGAGATGGGCAACAAGTCGGAGGCACTGTTCGTACTGGAAGAAGCACTTTACGAAGATTTCGATGCGCACACGGCGCTGTTCCGGCTGATGCCGGTTTTGGAGAAAGACAAAGAAGTGAAGGCAGTAATTGCCATTTTTCAGCCTGAAGAATAGCTCACCCTGTTCGACTTTGGCTATTTAACTTACTGTACCCATATATCTTACTTCCGATTTTTAAAGCACCGGAAGTATCTCACCCTGGTGGAGGAACGATGTCTGAGAATTGAAGGCATCGTTCTTTTTTTTGCCCAAAATCGGCGATTTTACCCTGTGATGGCAATCCATTTGCCCCAAATCTCACTTGTACCCATCTTTGGAATATTTTTTGGAAGCTCAACGACCGGCGTTTGACTCACCCCCTAGTTTTTGGCCATCTTTCAAAAAGCAATGATGAAAAAACATTTCTTACCGTTTTTGATTTCAGCCCTCGCACTGTTCACTTCCTGCAACAAGACACCCGATATAATTATCAGTATCAACCCCAACGAATTGACCACCGCCGATCAGGTCAAGATTGGGGAGGCGTTCCAACTTACGTTGGAATCCAACCCTGTCGAGTTCCCGATATTGGACGGGGTGGCCTACCCGGAGGCAAACGCCTATGTATCCACGCTGTTTTACACCATGCTCAACACGGCGCAGGTTCAGCACCGCCAAGATTACAATTGGTCGGTACACATTCTGCACAACGACGATATCCGCACGGCGTTCTTCCTGCCCGGCGGCCATTTCTACATCTACACCGGCCTGTTGAAATACCTTGACACAGAAAGCGAACTGCTTGGCGTCATCGGCCACGAGCTTTTCTATGTTGACTCCGACTTGTTGGTGGAGAGAATGCGCCAAGCGTTCGGCGGCGTCACCTTGGGCGATATTTTGCTGGAAACCCCGGCCTAAACTTCCCGAATACGCTGCGTATATGCCCCGGTTGGACTTTGACGAAGAACAAGTCACGGACGCCGATGCTTTGCCGTTCAACTAATTTGTCCTTTCCTTTACGAGCCTTCGGGCATTAAAAAAATATTGGAAAAAGCGGAAACCCAAGAACTGAAGCCGCTCTGGCTGGAAACTCGCCCAGCAAAGTTCGAGACTCGGCTGCAACTGCTCGCCGAAGAAACTGCAGCCTGTGGCTTGCCGGGCGTTTCAAACGAGGAAAATTACCTAAAATTCAAGCTGGAATACCTGCCCTAGTTTTTCCACTCTTTCAGCTCCTGCTCCCGGTGGTGCAGCACCACCTTCAACCCATATTTTTCCTGGATATGCCTGGTCAACCGGTCGGCGGCGTACACCGAGCGGTGCTGGCCGCCCGTGCAACCAAAATTGAAGCTGAGGTCGGTGAAGCTCCGCTCGATATAGTTCTCGATGGCCGGGTCAACGAGCAGGTAAACCTGGTTGAGGAACTCCTCCATGTTCGAATGCAGTTGGAGAAAGTTGATGACTGCCTCGTCCCTACCCGTCAGCTTTTTGTAAGGTTCGTAGAGGCCAGGGTTGTGGATGAAGCGGCAATCGAACACAAAGCCGCCGCCATGGCCGGTGGTGTCTTCTGGGAGGCCACGCTTGTAACTGAAGCTCTGCACCCCCACTGTCAGTAGGCTCGAAGCGCCCCGTGCCTTATCGAACGGCTCGAACCGCTTCGACTCCACAATGGCGTTGAGTGCCTTCGTCAATTCCGGCAATTCAATGGGGAAACGGGCATTTGCCAAAATCCACTGCACATTGCGGATAGCGAACGGGATACTCTTGATGAAATACTCCTTCCGCTCGAAAAGCCCTCGAAATCCGTAAGTACCAAACGTCTGGATACCGCGGATGAGCACGTAACCGTAGAAGTATTCGAGGAACTGTGCCCTGTCAACAGGCTGCAATTTTTCCACGGTGTCAAGGTAGTGGTCGAGCAGCTCCCGACGGATGTTGTCCGGCACATTGGCCTTGGCCTGAAAGAGCAGTGAGGCCAGGTCGTATTGTAGCGCACCCCGCCTACCACCCTGATAATCAATAAAATATGGCTCGCCGCCCTTCACCATGATGTTCCTCGCCTGAAAGTCACGGAACATGAAGTGGTTGCAATCCGTCGTTAGCAGCCACTCGGCAAAGCGGTTGGCGTCGTCCTCCAGCGCCTGCTCATCGAAGGGGATTTTCGCCAATTTCAAAAAATAGTACTTGAAAGTGTTGAAGTCCCACAACATGCTCTGCTTGTCGAAGGACGGGCGGGGGTAACAGGCAGTGTAGTCCAGCCCCTCGCCGCCCTGGATTTGGAGCAGCGCCAATTTTTCCACCGTTTTTTTGTACAGTTGAACGAGGTAGTCGGGGAATTGGTCGCCAGCCTGCAGCAGGTAACTGTACAGCGTCGTAGCGCCGAGGTCTTCCTGCAAATACACGCTGCGGTCGAGGTCCTCAGCGAAGATGGCCGGCACGGGCAAACCCTTGGCATGGAAGTGCTTTGAGAAAGTGAGAAAAGCGTGGTTCTCCTTCCGGTCGAGGTTGTAGGTGCCGATGGCCGTCTTGCCACCGCTGGTTCCGCCAGTAGTGCTCAGGCGGTAGTAAATGCGAGCCGAGCCGCTCGGTGCCAATGGCAGCACGAGGCTCGGACGCTCGCCGCTCCATTGCTCGAAGAGTTCGGCCAGGGCGGTTTCGATTTGTGTGTTGGACATTCCAGTTGACGATTTATGCACTTTTGGTTGGTGAAAATTGGTGGGGTAAAATATAAAAAAAGAGCCGCCAATACCTTAAGTGCTGGCGGCTCTTTCATTTTGCAAAGCAAGAAACTATGCCCCAATGCGGCTGCCGCTTGGAATGATGGCGTTCTTTTTCACTACCACGATACCATCCACAATGACGTAGGTATCGGTTTCGTGGTCAGCGAGCTTGCCGGGGTTGCCCCGTATGACCACGTTGTCGCCGATGCGCACGTTTTTGTCAATGATGGCGTACTCAATGATGCTGTGCTTGCCAATGCCCATCGGGATTTCGTTCCGTTCGACAAGTTCCTGCAGGCGCTGAAAGTAGTCGTTGCCCATAACGATGCAATGGGAAAGTACCGAGTAGCCACCCACCCGGGAGCGGATGCCAATGACGGAGCGCTCGATGCGCTCTGCGTGGATGATGCAGCCCTCGGCCACCAGCACGTGCCGGAACACCGTGCCAAAGAACTTGCTCGGCGGCAACATGCGGGGGCGGGTGTACACCATCTTTCGGTTGTCGTGGAGGTTGAACTCCGGGATGTCGTCCGTCAGGGCGATGTTTGCCTCGAAGAAGGAAGCGCTGATGGTCCGATTGCCACCAGCCGTCCTGTCCGCAGCTGTTGTCGAACGGCCCCTTTGTACGCCCTCGTCGGATGGCTGCGGGAATGATTTCCTTCCCAAAATCCACGGCGTCGCCGTGTTCAATGAACAGTTTGTTGATGGCTTCTTTACTGAAAATATAGATGCCCATCGAGGCTAAGTAATTCTTGCCGAGCTGCTTGTTGGCTTCCGATACTTCACTTCCCCAGTTGGGTAGTTCCTCGGCCTTGGGTTTTTCAACAAAGGATTCTATCATGCCATCGGCGTTCACCTTCATGATACCAAACCCAGTGGCTTCCTTGGCCACGACGGGGATGGTGGCAATGGTCAGGTCGCGCCCTTGTCCACGTGCTCCCGGCCATTTTCTCAAAAGTCCATTTGATAAAGTTGGTCGCCGGAGAGGATGAGGATATAGTCGTAATCCTGGTTGATGAGGTGGCGCATTGACTGGCGCACGGCATCGGCTGTGCCTTGGAACCACTTGTCGCTGCCACGTCGCTGTTCGGCGGCGAGGATGTCCACGAAGCCTGGGGCGAAGTGGTCGAAGTGGTAGGTGTTCTTGATGTGCTGGTTGAGCGAGGCCGAGTTGAACTGCGTGAGCACCAACATCCGGCGCACACCAGAGTTGAGGCAGTTGGAAATCGGGATGTCAATTAGGCGGTACTTGCCCCCGATTGGCACAGCGGGCTTGGAGCGCTGCTCTGTGAGCGGGAAGAGCCTGGAACCAACGCCCCCGCCGAGAATGAGGCTTATCATTTTTATTACCATGAGCTTTGATTTTTTTTGCCTTTGGCAAAGGAGCCTTGGGCATTTCTCAACGTGTTTTTTGCAACCGGCCGGGTGTATGGCTACGACCAACGGCACGACATATTTAGTTTCAAGGCAATTATAGTTATTTTTTTAGAAGGTAAAACTAAATGATTTTTTCTTTATCAAAACTTAATGCGGCTTGCTTGCAGTGCCACCAATTCATACCGCTCTAAATGCGGGGAGAACCCGCTCACCGTCTTGGTTTTTTGCATAAAAAAAAGCGCATTCTCCCAAAATCACTAATTTTATCCCGAAAGCAAATTTGTCATGAGCACTGCCGATCAAATCAGAAACAAGATTGCCGACGGCGACCTAGAGGAATCCCTCGACCTCGCCATCAGCTTCCTGCTGGGGCGAGACCCCGGCCTGCATAGCGAGTGCCTCCAGCACAAGGGCCGACTCAACGACCACAACCGCCAGTACCGCCTGAAAATCATCAGCGTGGACACCATTGACATGACCCGGGCGCAGGTGCGCAGTGCCCTTATTGACGTGATTCTCCGGCGCATTGAGGAACTGTCAGGCACGGCGGCCAACACTTTCGTGCCGCCGTTCGAGCCTGCTAGGCAGCAAACCGTGACGCTTAATTTCGGGCAAAACACACAGGCCGGACAACCAACCGGCTACGGGCCGTTCGTGCCTACGGATGCTCCTGCTTCTTCACTCGCCAACCACGCCGCTGCCCGGCAGCTCGTCGAAGAGTTCGTGAAGCTGCTAGCCACCTACGAGGTGGAAAACGCCGCTTGGCGAGCCGCCCCGTTCCTGCACCGCAGCCTATTGCAGGGCGAGATGATGCAACCTCAGTTCAAACAGAACAATTTTTACAGCGCACACCAGCGTTTTCGCAGCTATAAAATGCCGGTCAGTTTCATCAAGACGCAGTCCACTAATCGCACCGCCATTGGTGGTTTGAGAGACCGTGACGAAGGCGAGGAATTTGTTTACACCCTCGAAAAAATGGTGGACAACGGCGGGATGCCCGGCACGGTACGGGTGTTTTTTCCAAAAAATGGCGGTGGACCGAAGATTACGTTGGTGAGCTTGTAAGCGTGCAATTTTTAAATTGCTGTAATTTCGGTTTGGTAGTTTTAATGCGGCATATTACTTTGGCCAACTAATTTTTTTTAAAACCTTTTTAAAAACGGAAAACTATGTTTTGTCCTAAATGTGGCTCCCAAAACAGTGAGACAGCTGGCTTCTGCGCCAGTTGTGGCAATCCCACCAAAGCCTGCCGTCACCGCAGCGGTGCATTCGGCGCTCGCCCTGCCTCCTCCCCAACGCCCCAATATTATTCAAGGCGGGGAAAGACTGGAATCCATCTTGGTAACGCTTTTCTGCTGCCTTCCCTTGGGCATCGTCGGCATCGTCAATGCGTCTAAAGTGGATTCCAAATATGCTTCTGGTGATTACGCTGGAGCGCAAAAAGCCTCCGAGGATGCCGCCAAATGGACAAAGATTGGTTTTTTCGTGGGCATCGGTGTCTCAGTTATTACCTTCATTATCTCCATGTTTACAGGACTAATTGGGGCATTGAGTGGTGGCGGGCAGTACTGATAAAATCAAACTTGGGCATGGGCGCTGGCAGGGCTGGCATTGGTCGGTTATTTCCTGTTTGATCCGGCTTCCAGCAGCTTTTTCCCAAAATGCCCCTTCTCGCGTCCTCGGCTGAAATGCCCAGGCTGTGGCTCGCAGCGGGCAATTCATGCATTGCTTCATCTGCAAGTGGGCAGGGCATTTTCGGAAAACCCACTGATGGTCATCTCCATCCCGTACTTGCTAACGGCATTCGATTTTCTAAAAAGGAGAAATGAAAAATGGCAAGCCGCCACCTTTTCGGGGCAGGCCGTTAAATTAGTGCTTGTTACCTTTAACGAATAAAGCTGCTCAACCTGCTCCGGAGCGTATTTTTACCCACATAAATAATTTGTCGAATGGAACTAACCAAAATCAACGGCCTCAACCCGGAGGAGTACCTGCACCCCTTCGATGCCAAGGCGCTCCATGCCCTGCAAAACACGAAGGGCATGGACACGATGGTGAAAAAGCTCTACGAGTGGGGCCTTGAGACCTACCTCAAGCAGCAGTTCCTCGGCAGCAGCCTGAAGCTCACGCAGTCCAACTTCCCCGATGTGTACGACATCTTCGAGACGGCCTGCGACATCCTCGATTTCAAGCAGCGGCCCCAGCTCTACGTCATGCGGGAGGGATACTTCGACTGCGTGTCGTGCGGGGTGGAGCAGACCATCATCGTCATCGGGACGGATGCGCTGGAGAAGTTCACGGAGGCCGAGCTGCTCTTCATCTTTGGGCGGGAAATCGGGCATATCCAATGCCAACATGTGCTGTACATGGAGCTGGGACAGGTGATGCCCGTGCTCATGGACGCACTCTCATCGGCCACAATGGGCCTTGGCGGGCTGCTCTCTGCTGGTTTGCAAATGGCGCTCGTCGAGTGGTTGCAGTGCGCCCAGTACACGGCTGACCGGGCCGGCATCCTCGCTTGCCAGGACGTGACGGTGGCCTGCACGGCGCTTATCAAGGCGGCGGGCCTCCCCATGAAATACGATGCTACGCTGGTGTTGGACGACTTCAAGACGCAAGCCATTGAGTTTCAGGGCGTCCAAAAAAACATGTTCCTCAAGTTCTCCAAATACCTCACACAATCCAAAGGTTGGGAAATCGCCCGTGCCAACCAGTTTTTCCGCTGGACCGAGTCGGGCGAGTACCGCAACATCCTCAAGCGGAAGACCGCCTACGCCCCGCCACCGCCCGGTGCCATCAATTTCTGTCCAAATTGTGGCGCCCGCCTCACGCCCGGAGCAGTTTTTTGTACCAATTGTGGGACGAAAGTGGGCGGGTGAGGATGGGGAATTACCTATCTATCGCCGAGTAAAATAAAGACCTTGGAGGTCAGATTTACTACATAGGAAGAAAGGGTTTCAAACCCTGCCGACCCCGCTCCTTACCACACATTTTCCAAGTCCTTTTCCGAATAAGCGTGATTGCGCGCTGTCCAGTATGTACCGGTTTTCTTTTTCAGTTGTAGGCTGTCTTTTTTGTTAAACACCCTCGACAACAGCGCCACGGGAAACAGGAACACGAAGAATATCAGCGACAGCATCACCTTCGACATGACCCAGCCCATGCCCTCGGCCAGCTTGTACCAGGCCCAGTCCACCCACTTCGCCAGCGACGGGATGAACGCCCGACTTCACGCCTAAGCCGATGGCCGTATAAACAGCGTCGCCGGGTGCAACAGGTAGATGACCAATAGGCCAGTTGGCGATGACGAGGCAGGTTTCGACTGGCCTACCTTTTTGACAGTATTTTCCCCAAAAAGCGAATTGAGCGGGTGAGAGAG
>JADJYH010000028.1 GCA_016719855.1 Saprospiraceae bacterium
CAAAAAGCCCGATATTTTGGCCCTCTCCATAAAATACTTCAAAAAAGTTGTTCCCAGCATTTTCACCTGGAATCCAAATGAAGTTGGTAAAGTTCCATCCAGAGTTGCAGTCGTCAGGGGTGGCCACAAAGTCAAGATGTCACAGGCACCGCCTGCAGGCACCGGGCGCCATGTCGAAATCAGAACAGTCTGGGTGCTGGTTGTCAATGGCCACAAACCCGAAAACGCTGCTTCCATGCGGGGATGGGCCGACGATGACGGGAAGCGCCGAGAAGGCGAAATTGCCAAGTTATTGCCTCCGCCCTGCAAGTGGAATCCGTCGTTTTGCCAACGCCATCGTACTGGAAGTTGATGGTACGAAATATTCAGCCGTTGATGCAGTCGCCCTCTGTGGCCACAAGGTCGAAGATTTGGCATTGGGCATGGGTTTTCACCGTCGCCGAAGCAGCAAGTAAAGGAGGAAAATGTGGAATAAATGATGTTTTTCACTTGACATAGGATTTGATGGTACAAATGTTGCTGGCATTTGTAGAGGAAAATACTTTTTTGGGTTATTTTTGGATTTTCTGGCGAAGTTAGCTGTTTTTTTTAAAATTGATTGTCAATATTTACTATCAAAAATGATGCCTTTGCCACTCTTGGATTTTTTCTCAAACCGATATCATGTTGAATGAAAATAAAAACCCACTAATACTTACTTTCCTCGCTTTCCCGAAAAGAAATGACCCGGTTCTCCGGTTTGCAACCTCGCCGTATTTCAACAAGCACAAAGAAATTGCGTGCCTTGGCCGAATATGTTGAGCGAAATTTAACCTGATTTTCGGATAAAAATGCGACCGGACTGCCATTTATCGAAAACTTCGACCCAGACAGGCCCAACGCATCGCAGTTGGCCATCGTTTTCAGCTATGCCTTGCGATTATTGGAGCAGTTCCTAGTAATTGGAAGGTCTATGAAATCAGGTAATTTTGATGATAAAACACTGTATTACAGTCAATTGCGCAAGCGAAACCTGACCAGTCTCCTAAAAAACGGATATGGCAACCAACGACCATCAAACGTGATGCCTTGCACTAAAAACACAGTGCAGTCCACGGCTTTTACGAAAAAAAAAAATACGCAACGCCGCTGAACAAGACGCCATCGCCATGCGCCTGGGGCGCGAACAGAAACGGTTTTTGGAAGAAAAAACAAGGCCAATTTCTCGATGCATTCCCACTCACTGCAACACTTCGGGATGCCTGCGAACGCAGCCAACGATACCGACCCTCCTGAAAACTCTTGCCACCGGATGCACCTTTTTGAAAAACTGCTCGAAATCTTGAATGCGACCCACAATTAAGGCGACCGAACCCCATCAGGCGTATACCTGCAACTCTACAACTTGTTGACAAACAACGACTTAAATCTGTTTTCCAAATGCTTGAACGATATCCGTGAAAACGAACGCCATTTCGACAGCGAGGAGTTGCAAAACCTCTACAACTACCTCCAAAACTTCTGCATCCAGTAATCAACAACGGTACCAACAGTTTTGGAGGGAGGTTTTCAGGCTTTATCAGCTTCAACTCGACAGCCAACTGCTGCTGGTGGACGGGGTACTTCCAGAGTGGCACCACAAACATTGTCACCACGGGCCTGCGCCTCAACGAGGGCAGTGGGTTCGCAACTTTATCGAAAAATACTGCTCCTCTCTCGCTGAATCGGTGGCGGAACATGCTTACAGCGAGTGCAACTGGCGGCTTGGTTTTACCATGTCGGGAAAGCCGGGAGAGGTGCTTCCGCTCTGCTGCAAGTGGAGTACACCGACCTCCGATACAACCTCGACGCTAAGTCACTGCTGTTGCGCACCCACTTTGACCTGGAAGAGGAGGAGGCGCTGCTGGCTCACGCCGACGTTCGCCAGTTCGTGAAGCGGAACAAATCGCTGACGGATTTTCAGAAAAAGGCTACTTCCAACCTTATCCGTTTTCCTAGCGGGCGTTCAAGCTGAAAATGCAAGCGGGTTTTTGCGAAGCAAGAAAAATGGCTGGAAAGCCTGCAAAAACTGGAAGATGACATGGCCAAGTCGGAGCCGATATTCAACAGGACTTGGTTGGAAGGGGAAGGTGGAGGATTTGAAAATGGAGACTGAGGGTGGAAAATGGAGAATGAGAACTTGGTTTGGGGCACCTTTCAATTCTCAATTCTCCATTAGGGGTGTACGAAGGAATAAAGTAATCAAAAATATTGGAAGGTTAGCAAATCAAGGGCCTTTATTTAAGTAGGCCCTAAGCACTTGTTTCAGCCTGTCCACGCCTTGCGGGGTCTCTACCAATTCAAGGGTGACCCCTGCCTGAAGTTCTTTGAAAAACCTGGTTTTAGCGATTTTGTACGACTTGATTCCATTCTGTTTTTTATAGACCAAGATGAGCATCGCGGCAATCAGGGTGCAGTAGAGCATGACCTGGATTGCGTTGATGTCATTGCACACGAAATGGGTGAGGTTCATTTCCTGCTTGAGGAAGCGGAAGAACACCTCAATGTCCCATCGCTTGCGGTAAACCTCGGCGATGGCATCGGCATCCAGGAAGAGGACGTTTGTCACAAAGAAGAGCCTTTTGCCGGTTTTCACCACCACGGCCTCGACAAGCCGGAACTCTTCCTTGACCAGCTTGCTGCCATCGCCGTACAGGTAAACGATGCTGTCCTGCACAAAGCGTAGGCCGTTGATTTCTTTGCTTGGCGCTTCGGCATGCTGGCGGATGAGCTTATGACGGTTGCGCTCGTTCAGCCGGGTGACAAACAGGGTCTTGAAGCCGTTCAGCTCGCAAAACGTTTTGCGGCTCTTCAGGCCCCGGTCAAATACGATGAGGCTGCGGCTGTCATGGGACTGGGACTGGATCATTTCCCTAAGGGCAACCTCCTCCCCCAAATGGTCCTGGTCCTTGAAAAAACGCATGCGGACCTCAAAGTCCCCCAACAGTTCGGTCGTCAACTTGACCTGGTTCTTCTTCTTGCTGGTGTTGCCCACCTTCATCCCTTCCAGCACATGGCTGAAAACGGAGACCATCGTCGAGTCGTACCGCTTGAGGTTGTACTGCCCGGACAGTTCCTTTTGGCCATATTCGGCGGACAACAGCCGTCGGGTGTGCTCGTAAAGCTGTTCGAAAAAACGCACCTCTATGTTCACCAGCCGGTCACGGATGCTGCTGTGGGCGGTCCTTTTGCCCACCACGCTTGCTTCCAGCAACTGGAAGGGGACCGAGGAATACTGTTCCGCCATTGTGCGCAGGCTCAAACGCTCGCTGTCAAGTATGCTATAGAGTATCAGCTTGAAAACTGTGGCAGCTTCCAGCTTGATGACCCATTTGTCGGCATTGAACCGTCGGCAAAGGTCTTGAAGCACCGATTCTCCCAACGAAGTCAGCAGGGAGGCGGAGCTCACAGATTTGGGAACTATTATTTTCGCCTTTTCCATGGCGAAAGATTGACAAAATCGCTGACTCCAACTTTTTCAATGAACGGATTGTGTTTTTTTGATTACTTTAATCCTTCGTACACCCCTAATTCTCCATTTTCAATTCTTTTCGCCTACTCTCATTTTCGCACTCCTTGCCCTCGAATTTTCAGCCATTTCGGCTTCAGAAGGAGTGATTACACCTTTATTTATCTGTTCAAAAGGTCTTTCAATTTTGCCGTAGAAGTCGCTTACCACTTCGCCTTCCACGTTGCCGGTTTTCAGCAGGTTCTTCACCATGCGGTCTTCGAGGCTGTGGTAGCTGATGACCACCAGCCTGCCACCGGGCTTGAGCACTTCGAGCGTGGCTTCGAGGAATTCCTGCAAAGCGCCCATCTCGTCGTTCACTTCGATGCGCAAGGCTTGGAAAACCTGCGCCAAGTAACGGTGCCGTTGCCCCCGAATTAGCGGTTCGATGATGCCAAGCAGGTCGCCGATGGTGCGGATGGGCCGGTGCTCCCGACCCTGCACGATTTTTTGCGCCAGCGACTTTGCATTTCGCACTTCGCCATATTCGCCAAAAACCTGCTGCAAGGCATCTGCTGAATAAGTTTTCAAAACCGTTGCCGCCGTGGTTTCATCGGAGCGGTTCATCCGCATGTCCAAATCGGCCTCGAAACGGAACGAGAAGCCTCGTTCGGCTTCATCGAGTTGGTGGGAGCTGACCCCGAGGTCGGCCAAGATGCCATCCACCTGCTTCACGCCGTGCAGCCGCAAGAACTGGCGGATGTAGCGGAAGTTGTGGTGGTTGAACGTGAAGCGCTCGTCGTCAATCAAATTGCGGAGCGAATCGTCATCCTGGTCGAAGGCGAACAAGCGCCCTTTTCACCCAACTCATTCAAAACCAACCGACTGTGACCACCACCGCCGAAGGTAGCATCGAGGTAAACGCCGTCTTTTTTAATAGCTAGCGCTTCGATGCTTTCTTTGGCGAGAATGGGAATGTGGTAGGCCATACAGTCGAATTATATAGGCTTTGCAACCCCTTTGTCTGCCATTACGATTTGCGCAAGTTGTGCCATGTCAAGTTCTTCATTGAGCTGTTTTTCGTACTCAGCTACCGACCAGATTTCCACTTTGTCGTTGACGGCGGCCAGCATCACCTCCCCATCGCCTTCCATGATGCCTGCCCATTCGAGCAGTTGGTTGGGGAAGTTGAGGCGGTCGGCGCTGTCACGCTTCAGCGGCGTGGCACCCCTGTAAAATGCACGCTTGAAAAGGCGGGCATTGGTATCAAATTCGTTGATTTGATTAACTTGCGCAGATTTTTCGTCCCAAACTTTTTTGGGATAAAGGACAAGGCATTTTTCCATCCCCCGGTTAACCACAAAATTGTCCCGCTCGTCGGACGCCAGTTGCTCAAGCAAGCCGCTTGGCAGGCGAAGGCGACCTTTCGGGTCAATCTTGCAAGCATATTCTCCTAGAAGTTGGTTCATTACCGTTGATTCAATTTCTTGGCCAAAAGTATTCACTTTCCTCCATTAATTCCCACTTTCTCCCACCAGAAGTGCGAAAAAAGTTTTCCACATTGGTGTTTTCCAAGAAAATTCCTAGCTCTTCATTGATTTGCGGTAGTCAGTTTCACCTATTTGGTTAAATATCTTAATAATGGCTAATTGAAATTTTGCATTTCTGGAGGTACTTGGATCCATAAGGAGCAGTTGATTTCCACTTTTTACACCGAAGTCAAAAATTTGAGGCAAAAGCATGATGGAACTTCACACTTTGAAACAGATTTTCAATGAATTTGAAACAGTAAAACACAGGATCAGGCATGCCTATGTCCAGGAGGCTGTGATTTGGAAAGCTTGTGAATATTGGAATGTTGGAAGCGGAGGGGATATCAGTGGAAAAGGCTGTTCCACTTCATTTGGAATACCCCAAAAACAGCTTCCTTGACAATACCCTTCGACATTTTGGAGGTGCCTTCGATGCGATCGGTAAAGGTGATAGGAATTTCCTTGATTTTGAATCCAAGCAACCAAGCGGTGAACTTCATTTCGATTTGGAAAGCATATCCTATGAAGTTGATTTTTGACAAGTCCATGGTTTCCAGCACTTTACGACGATACCCAACGAAGCCAGCAGTAGGGTCTTTTACCCACATCCAAGTAATAAGGCGAACATATAGCGAAGCTCCGTAGGAAAGCACCTGCCTATCTGCGGGCCAGTTCACACACTTGCCGCCCTTGACGTAGCGGGAACCAACGACTACGTCTGCACCTTTTTCCAAGGTTTCAAGCATCCTGGGCAAGTCGTCTGGGTTGTGCGAGAAGTCGCAGTCCATCTCGAAAATATAGTCGTAACCTTTTTCAAGACCGTACTTGAAGCCTTCGATGTAGGCGGTGCCGAGGCCAAGCTTGCCACTTCGCTGGAGCAGGAAAATTCGGTTCGGGTACTCGGCGCATTTCTCACGGACGACGGCGGAGGTGCCATCGGGAGAGCCATCGTCAACCACCAGCACATCAAAGAAGACGGGCAGGGATTGCACAGCATCGAGCATTTTTCCAACGTTTTCGAGTTCGTTGTAGGTGGGTATGATGACAAGGTTCTTCGACAATACTGGTCAGATTTTTTCAAAACAACAGAGGTGGCGCTCCAATTGATGCGTCACCTCTGTTGCTGAATCCGGGGCAAAATTATACATTTTTGGCATTGGTGTCCTATCATCCCGGACAAGAATCAAGTTCGAATGTTTTTTTCAAAAATAATACCGCTCTTAAAAACTCTCGAACAACTGACGGGCATGCCTTCCAGTGTTGGATTGCATTTGAGTTCCATCAATGTAGTCGTTGCCTTGAATTTCATTCGGGGCATTGCGGTAAAGGTCTATTTCCCAACGGGGGTTGTAGGTTTCGCCTCTGGCAGTGGAATGCAAAAGCACGTGGCCGTTCGTTACCAATGACGGATTATAGAACAGAAACTTGACGTTGTTCTGATTCGTCTTTGGAAACTGGTTGTAGAACCAAATCTCGTAAGGTGGTGCGCTGGGTTCGTTTTCCTCAAAAACCGTGTTGCTGGGCGCTCCGTACTTCAGGAAAATATAGCCCCTATCAGTCTCGAAGCCACGCCCAAAACCATTCGCAAAGCTCTGGTCAACCTGCCTGGCGACCCTCATGTACTCGCTGTAAGCGGCCTCGGGATTGTTGTGGTTTTCTTTAATCCAATAACTGAAAAGGTATAGGCGCATGGCGTTCTCGTTGCGTTGGGAGGTTATCATTTTGACGTGCTCGCCATCCGCTTTGTCCACGTGCATCATAATGGCTTTTAGTGCATAAACCAGTTCGTCAACGGACATTTTGCCTACAAACTCATCCTCTAGCGCAAATTTCCCGGTAGTCATTTCTTCGCTGGAAAGCTTGAAATAGGGGTTACTTCGCTGGAAAGGCGTAGCTTTTTTCGCAAGAAGTTGGCGATCCTTGTCCCTGATTTCAATGACGAGGTTGTAGTTCCCGGTGGGCAGTTCTTTGATGTCAACCTGCTGAACGGCGGCGGCAACAGGCTCGGGTTTTTTGCGCTTGTGTGAAACAGAAATCTTCTCTTCCCTATCTTTCGTATCGGCGTTGTCTATGAACAATGTTTGCAAGTAGTCCGCGCCAATGGCCTTATCCGTGTTGTAAACTTCACAGTAAAACAACATCAGCTCGTCATTTTTTTCATAAAAATTGGTGGGCATTGGCTCGAAAATGAAATTGCCCTTGGCCATCGGGTTGGTGGAGGTGGCACCTGGCGGTGCGTTTTTCACGGAAGCGAGCAGTTCGATGTCGGAGATGGAAAGTTTTTCAATATCGTAGTTGATGGAAAATGACGACTCGTATTTGCGGGCATTCCCCGTTTTCACCATGTCCTCCACGGAAACTTCAAGTTGGTAGTCGCCATTGGGCAGGGCGTAACGCTTGACGTCTACAAAGTCAATGAGCGTTGGTGAGGCCGGTCCGCTCAAGTGGTATTTGTCGAACTTGACCACGTTTTCGCCTTGTTTGAACAGGATAACCACGTCAACCCTGGCCTGATTGGTACTGTCGGTGACAGGTGCCACCCCAGCCGAACGGCCAAGCACGTTCAGGTAGATTTCGATATACCCATCTCCCTGGCTCTGAAAAGTGGCGTAGGAAATGCTGGCATCAATGCCATCTTGTGCCCTCGAAAAGGCGGGAAGTGCAACGCACAACAGGAAAGTTAAAATGTTTTTCATGCCTAAAGTATTTAAAAAATAAGGCTTTGGGACGCTCTCATTGCGCTTGCGGGAAGACAGGATTTCGAAAAACGATGTAAGTTATGCAGTTTTGCCGGACAGAAATACAGATAGCTTTGCAAAAGACAGGTTAAAACCAGATTTGTAACATGGATTTCAAAGAATTTCTCGAATGGCACATCAACATTGGCTCCTTCAAGTTGACAATGGCGCATTTTGCCATCACCCTGCTTGTTTTGATGATAGCAAAGACATTGACTTGGCTGTTCCACCATGTGCTGCTGGAAAGGTATTTCAGTAAAAAAAAGGTGGACAAAGGGCGGCAAATTGCCTTACGGCAATTCCTGAGCTACATCATTTGGGTATTGGCCGTGTTCGCCATCCTCGAACTGTTTGGCGTCAGTTCCATGATATGGGCAAGCTCGGCGGCACTGCTGGTAGGCATTGGGTTGGGCTTGCAGGACAGCTTCAAGGACTTGATTTCCGGCATTATCATCTTGGTGGAGGGCACGGTGGAGGTCGGCGATATACTCGAGGTGGATGGCATCGTGGCGAGGGTCATCAGCATTGGGCTGCGAACCTCGAAGCTGGAAACCCGAGACCGGGTGAGCATCCTCATTCCCAACTCCAAACTCGTGGTGAACCAAGTGACCAACTGGACGCACGACGATTTTCCTACCCGCTTCCATGTCAAAGTCGGGGTCGCCTACGGCTCTGACCTGCAATTGGTGACAAACCTGCTCATAAAAGCTGCCGAGTCGAACGAACAAGTGCTCACTGACCCCCCCGTGACCGTTCAGTTCAAACACTTCGGAGACTCTGCACTTGAATTTGAACTGCTGTTTTACACCAAAGAATTTTTCAGGATTGAGGTCGTGAAAAGCGAAATCCGTTACGTCATTGACCAACTCTTCAAGGAAAACCAAGTGCATATTCCATTCCCGCAGCGGGACGTTTGGCTGCGCAAATTGGAGGAAGGAGCATGAGTTTGGGCATTTTGACAATTCTTGTAAATAAAAATACAAACAACAACACGCTGAAAATCAAAGATTTAGGTCTGCCCGTCAATTATATCTGTTGACGGGCATTTCCATTCTGCGTCCTTACGCCTAATTTTGTCGAAGAAATTTTCCTTCTCTACAAGATTTTCCCTCCATTTAATTCAGTTTGGTCTCAGCGGCAAATTTGCCGTTATCCTCAATTTACACCTATCATATTTCTTGGTCTTAGCCTAAGTTACGGTCCCACATTTTCAAGGTCTATTCTCACATTTCAACGAAAAATTTTCACCGGATTTGATGCCGGTATGTCAGCTTGAACAACAGCCACTACTCCCCCACCGGCTGGGTGTTCCAGATTTTTTCACGCAATTTTTAACCAAAACTTCTTTGAACATGCACAAACACTACTTGAAAAATGTGGTGTTCTCGCGACTGCAAGCTTCTTTCCATGCTTCAACACCCGTCAACATCGTTGACGAAACCGCACCGATTCATACCAATTACCCATCAAAAACATTAGTAGTAGCTAGGGGCACCACAGCCTCTGATACATGGACAGCACCAGCTGACACCGAAAACTGCGACCCCGTCAATGTTACCTCGACGCATATCTCCAGTTCCAGTTTCCCAAACGGCAATGCCGCCGTTAATTTCAGCGCAGTTGGCAGCAGCGAGAATGGTGCTGCTCCATGTACTTTTAACATCATCATCGTGCTGCCATGCTGGCGTGCCGAATACACCTCGATTTGCAGCAATCACAAGCGGGCCGCTGCTCCATTCAAATTTCAGCGAATGGCAAGCGACCAGCTTTGAAGAAGCTCATAATTTCAAAGTAAGTTTTTGGTAAAATGGTTTCGGGGGGGCAGCTTTTGCTGCCCCTCTTTTTTTGTTTTTGGAAAAAACTACCTTTGGCTTTTCTCAAAACGAAACTAACCATGTCCAGCAAAAACAAGTACTTGCTCCCGTTTGCGCTCGTCACCAGCCTGTTCTTTCTCTGGGGCATTGCCAACTCCCTCAACGGGGTACTCATCTCCCATTTCCAGCTTGCACTCGACCTCAAACGTTGGCAAGCGGGTCTGGTGGACTCGGCATTCTACTTCGGCTACTTCGTTTTCGCCATCCCGGCGGGGCTTTTCATGAACAAGTTTGGTTTCAAAAAAGGCATCATCCTTGGCCTGCTGCTCTATGGGCTTGGTGCTGCACTTTTCTACCCCGCCGCCGAGGTTCGGGTGTACGGATTTTTCCTGTTTGCCCTGTTCACCATCGCCAGCGGTCTGGCCTTTTTGGAAACGGCGGCCAATCCCTATGTCTCCATCCTTGGCGACCCAACAGGCTCGGCGCAGCGCCTCAATTTTTCGCAATCGTTCAACGGCCTGAGCATCATCTTCGGGCCGCTGCTGGGCAGCCTGCTCATTTTCACCAACAACAAGCACAATGCCGCCGACCTGGCCGCCATGCCCGTTGACCAAGCCGAGGCCGTCCGCATCGCCGAGGCGCACACGGTGCAGATGCCCTATTTGATTCTGGCGGGGGTGGTGCTGTTCGTGGCCCTGCTTTTTTGGTTGACGAAAATGCCCGAACCCGTGCAGCCCAGCACCTCCGGCAAGCGAGGCTGGGACGGCATTTTCAAAAACCGCCACCTCGTGTTGGCTATCGCAGCACAGTTCTGCTACGTGGGAGCGCAGGCCTGCCTCTGGGGCTATTTCATTGACTTCAAAATCTCTCTCTCACCCGACCATCACTTGTTTTTGGTCGAGGCGCTCAAGCCCTTTTTCGAGTGGATGGCAGGCAGCGCAGACGAGCTTACGCCGCAGCGTTGGGCTGGTTTTCACCTTACGTTCAGCTTCTTGCTGTTCATGATTGGGCGGTTCTTTGGCACATGGCTCATGTCGTTCATACAGCCACAGCGGCTGCTAACGACCTTCTCCGTGGTGGCGTTGGGGCTGTTCTTGACCGCCATCATGGCCACGGGTCTGACGGCGGTGGTTGCACTACTTTCGGCCAGTTTTTTCATGTCCATCATGTTCCCGACCATCTTTGCACTCGGCACCAAAAACCTGGGCGAACAGGTGAAGCTCGGCTCGTCACTCATCATCATGGCCATTGTGGGTGGGGCGGTTCTGCCACCACTTTTTGGTTTGTTGGCCGATAAAACGGGCAGCTACCAGTCGGCGCTCGTGCTGCCAATGCTGTGCTTTGTGATGATTGGGTTTTATGGATGGAAGGGGTATAAAACACAAACAATCAGCTAGTTATGAGATTCAATTTATTGTTCATCGCTATTTTTTGCTCCGCAATGGGCATGTCGCTCCTCTGTGCCTGTGGCGGTGATTTTGGCAAAACCCCACAGCACAGCTCCCCTGCCCTCGATTCGCTCTTAGCCGATTCTGCGCTGATGGGCGAGGAAGCCATTGCGGCAGCAAAAGAGGAAGCGAACACGCCCGGCAACACCAAGCCTGCCAAAATCAAGATGACCAACGACCTTGACTATTCCGCCGATTTTCTCAAAAAACTGACCTACGCCAACATCGCCGAAAACATTGAACTGGCCGATAGCTTCATCATTTTGGAGCAAACGGACACCTTCATTTTTCCCCAGATTTTATCAAAGGCTAAATGGACAAATTTCGTGGCAAGCAAGGGCGGCTACCTGTATTCACTGGATGTTTCGAGGGCCAACTACACCACGCTCGACTTCAATTTCGAGCTGCGCAAGGGTCGCCAGACCGTTGACCAAATCAGGGGCAAGGCGGACCTGAACCCCGGTTTCGTCCTAGCCAGCGAACCCGACGAGGACGAAAGCACTGGCAGCACCTACGCTGCCAACGATTACTATTTTGAAAGCCCCGAATGCACTTTCAGCATCCGTGTCGGCGACGATGAGGGCATAAAAAAAGTGAAGTTCATCAAGCTTTGCAAGTCCGAGAAGTATAACATTGCGCTCGAAAACAGCCCAATTTTATTGGAAAATAAGAAGAACTGGTGGACGGCATACGGTGGACGGTGGCCCGGTCGTCAATCGTCGCTGTAAACCGTCAACCGTCAACCATGACACATTGTTTCGCCCTCGACCTAAAAGACGACCCCGCCCTCATCGCCGAATATGAGCGCTGGCATGCGCCCGGTGGCGTCTGGCCGGAGATTTTGGAGAGCATAAAATCGGCTGGAATCAAGGCGCTGGACATCTACCGAACGGGCAACCGCCTATTCATGGTGATGGAGGTGAACGATGATTTTTCCTTTGAAAAAAAAGCTGCCGCCGATGCAGTCAACCCAAAGGTGCAGGCGTGGGAGGAGCTGATGTGGCAATTCCAACAGCCGCTGCCCTGGGCGAAGGAGGGAGCGAAATGGATATTAATGGACAAGATTTTTGAACTGACATGAAACGACTCGAAAACAAAACTGCAATCGTGACAGGCGGTGCCAGCGGCATTGGGTTAGCCATTTCACAAAGGTTTGCAGCGGAAGGGGCGCACGTCCATTTGCTCGATTTAAAGCTAAATGAGGCAGAAGCAGCTGCCGCCACCATCCGCTCGGAAGGCGGGTTGGCAACTGCTTACGGTTGCGACGTGAGCGACCAACCGCAGGTAGCCAATGTGGTACAAGCCATTCACAGTCAGCACGTTGTGAACATCTTGGTCTGCAATGCAGGCATCGGATTCGTCGGGAATTTGGAGAAAACCACGGAGGAAGACCTCGACCGTATGTACCGGGTGAACGTGAAGGGAGTTTACAATTCCATGCACGCCGTGGTGCCATTTTTCAAACAAAACGGTGGCGGCGTCATCCTCAACATGGCCAGCATCGTGGCTTCGGTGGGCATCCCCGACCGATTCGCCTACTCCATGACAAAGGGGGCTGTGCTGACCATGACCCTCAGCGTGGCAGTGGATTACCTCGCCGACAATATCCGCTGCAACTGCATCTCGCCCGCCCGCATCCACACGCCGTTCGTGGATGGTTTTTTGGCGAAAAACTACCCGGGACAAGAGGCGGAGGTGTTTGCGAAGCTGGCAAAAACGCAACCCATCGGGCGAATGGGCACCTCGGAGGAGGTAGCGGGCCTAGCAATTTATCTTTGTTCCGACGAAGCTGCGTTTATCACGGGCTGTGATTTCCCATTGGACGGGGGATTTATTAAATTGCGCCCTTGAAAATGTAACTTTGTCACAAATTCCTCATTATGAGGGCATTTCAACAAAAAAAATAGAAAAATGAAGTTCATGTCCACACGAAATAGCTTTTTTTCAGGCCTTCAAACTGTCGCATTGTTGGCAATTCTGTACTTTTTGCCAAATGTTGCGACAGCACAGCACTCCATCACGCTTACCCCGCAAAAAGGGGACGCACTGTACATCGGTGTTGACAACCCAATTTTGGTCAAGGTCGAGGGCATCGCCGACGACCAGGTTTACCTCGCCAGCGATGGCGTTGAAATCGAGAACCAGGGAAATGGGCTTTACAACGTGCTCGTTTCCAATCCCGGCAAGGCCACTTTTACCGTGCACGGCGAGGGCTTCCAATACAAGAATTTTGATGTGGAGGTGAAGCGGATTGCTGACCCACTGGCTGCGTTGAAACTTGAAAATGGCGAAGTCAAAAAGGATGGCGCTTTGACAGCCGCAGCATTCAAAATGGCAACAGGTGTCGGATTCGAAACGGATGGCTACCAGGGTCAATTGCAGCTAGAAATCGTCACATATACCATCCTCCGAGTGCCAAAACAAGGCGATGTCATTGAGGTGCTGAACACAGGGGCCAACCTCAGCAAAAAAGCGATAGAACTGGTCAAAATGGCAACCCCCGGCGACACCTTCTACTTTGAAAACGTGCAAGCCAACGTCACTGGTGCCAATGAACCGAGAAAGATGAACAGCCTTGTTTTCAAGATAAAATAACCGAGATAAGCTTGTTTGAAAGCCCTTGGAAGTCGTTGATTTTCAAGGGCTTTTGTATTTTACAGCCCTTCCAATAACTCATCTTCCACCAAGTTCGGCAGCGTGACCACCAGCCCCGGCGTCCTTTCCATTTCCCGTTTGATGGCAAACATGGCCTCGTCGTTCCTCGCCCAACTGCGGCGGGCGAGGCCGTTGTTCACGTCCCAAAAAAGCATGGATTCCAACCTGCGGGCAGCATCGGCAGAGCCGTCGAGCACCATGCCGAAGCCACCGTTGATGACCTCGCCCCACCCCACCCCGCCGCCGTTGTGCAGGCTGACCCAGGTAGCGCCCCGAAACGAGTCGCCGATGACGTTCTGCACGGCCATGTCGGCGGTGAAGCGGCTGCCGTCGTAGATGTTGGAGGTTTCCCGGTAGGGAGAGTCTGTGCCACTCACATCGTGGTGGTCACGACCCAGCACCACCGGGCCGGCCAGTTCGCCGCTGGCGATGGCGTTATTGAAGGCGTGGGCAATTTTCACTCGGCCCTCGGCATCGGCGTAAAGTATGCGGGACTTCGAGCCGACGATGGGCAGGTTGTGGTCAGCATTTTCAATCCAAATGATGTTATCGTTGAGTTGGCCCTGGATTTCGGGTGGCGCTGTGGCCTTTATTTCCTCCAAAACCTCGGCAGCGATGGCGTCCGTCTTGTCCAAATCGGATTTTTCACCAGAGCAGCAGACCCAGCGGAACGGCCCGAAACCGTAGTCGAAGCACATCGGCCCCATGATGTCCTCCACGTAGCTGGGGTATTTGTACGTGCCCGTGCTTTTGTCCTTGAAAACATCGGCGCCAGCCTTGCCCGCTTCGAGCAGGAAGGCGTTGCCGTAGTCCCAAAAATAAGTGCCACGCTCGGCCATCGTGTTCACGGCGTTGGCATGGCGGATTAGCGTTTTGCGCACCTCGTCCATGAAACCCAACTTGTCCGAATCCAGCAAAGCTTTGGCCTGCTCGAAGCTGACGCCCGCCGGGCAGTAGCCAAGGTCGTCAATATTGTGGAGGCTGGTCTGGTCGCTGAGGAGTTCGACCTGGGTGTTGGTCTGCACCAATTTTTCCAATAAATCCACCACGTTGCCAGCGTAAATGAGGGCGATGGCAACCTTGTCCCGGCGGCATTCTTCGATGCGGTCGAGGAGCAGGTTGAGGTCGGCATAAACATTTTCCCGAAGGACGTACCCATCCACGATGCGCTGTTCGATGGTCTTTTCGTCCACCTCGGCCAGTACGCCTACTGCCCCTGTGATGACGGCGGCCTTGGCCTGTGCCCCCGACATGCCGCCGAGGCCGCTGGTCACGAAGACTTTGCCCCGCAAATCGTCGGTGCCGAGCTTGAGCAGCCGCCCAGCGTTGAGCAACGTGATGGTCGTGCCGTGCACGATGCCCTGCGGCCCGATGTACATGAACGAGCCCGCTGTCATCTGCCCGTACTGTGTGACGCCGAGGGCGTTGTACTTGTTCCAGTCTTCTTTTTTGGAGTAGTTGGGTATCATCATGCCGTTCGTGATGACAACCCGAGGGGCATCTTTGTGCGAGGGGAAAACGCCCATCGGATGGCCGCTGTACATCGCAAGTGTCTGTTCGTCAGTCATTTGCGAGAGGTACTGCATGGTGAGCAGGTACTGCGCCCAGTTCTGAAAAACCGCCCCGTTGCCGCCGTAGGTAATGAGTTCGTGCGGGTGCTTCGCAACGGTGGGGTCGAGGTTGTTCTGAATCATGAGCATGATGGCCGCTGCCTGCTGGCACTTGGCTGGATACTCGCTGATGGGTCGGGCATGCATCTCGTAATCGGGGCGGAAGCGGTACATGTAGATGCGCCCGTAGGTTTCCAATTCCTCAAAAAACTCGGGGGCGAGCACAGCATGGTGTTTTTTGTCAAAATAGCGCAACGCATTACGCACGGCGAGCTTTTTTCTTCTTTGGACAAAACACCCTCGATGACCCGCTTGGGGGCATGGGAGATGACGGGGTCGTAAGGCTTGGGCGCAGGCAGTTGGTCGGGGATTCCTTGAAGGATGGAATGCTGGAATGCAGAGTTGCTCATAATTTGGCTTCGATTAATTTTCCGAGGCCAAAAGTAGGAAAAATGAAATTACAACGTCGGCGAGGTTCTGCACCTCGCCGACGTTCGCCTATCTAAAAACTATAATCCACCCGCAGCGTGAAATGCCTCGTCCCCTCGATTTTGCCGGGGCGGGCGATGACTCCCGGTTGGTCAGGTTGCCACCAATCAATGCAAGTTTCAAGTGGTCGTTGGGAAAAAAGCAACACAGAGCGCCAAAATCAGGTCACCGCTCGTTGTCCGTGCGGTCTAATTTGCGCAGCCCGGCACCACCAGCGCCTCAAATACCTCATCAATGTTCTCCATGAAGCTGTTGTAAATGGCGCTCACGCCAACGGAAAACATTCCCGCCCTCGACTCGATGTCCACCTTGGCCGTATGCCGATAGCGGTACTTTAGGATGTTTGCGCACGACCTACCACTGGAGCAAATCGAAGAGTTGATGGCATTCTGGTAGGCCTCCGTTTGTCGGAAAGCTGCAGAGCCAAATTTCAGCGAATCCAACGAGGCCCATTCCTTGAACTTTGGGTCAATGTACGTGTAGCCGGCCAGCACGGTCGTCTCCATTCCGAACAACTTGCCCTTGCCCGTCACGCTGGCCTCGTAGCCCCGAATGCGGGTGTCGCCGACGTTCTGCGACTGGAACGATGGCGGGAAAGAACCCAACACGAGGTTGAACTCCATCATGTCCTGGTATTCGCTTGTGAATGCCGCAAGGTCGAGGAAGCCGCTGAATCCACCGACCTTGAAGCCTTGGCGTAGCCCAATTTCCGCCGACCAGCCCGTTTCGGAGTTCAAGTCCACGTTGGGTAAAATGGGCGTGCCGCCAAACAGCGTGTAGATGAACTTCTCGGCGATGCTCGGGAAACGGTAGCCCTGCCCCCACGATGCCCGCAGAAAAGTTGCCTGTCCTACCTCATAGCTGGCACCGATGCGGAACACTGGTTTGGCCTCCTTGATTTCGCCGCCGGGCACGGTATCCCGCTGCGCAACTTGGCCACCAATTCTGTACTCGATGATTTCCGGCGTGAAGATGGCATTCTGCTCGTACCGGAAACCGCCGGAGAGGTTCAACCGGTCAAACAGCTTTTGGTCCAGTTGCAGGTAAGCCGCCATGTTTCGGCTGGTAAAGGTGGTGTCGCCGTAAAGTGGCGCCTTGACTGCCGTGCCAATGTACACGCCACCTGCCGACAGAATCATCCCAATCCGGTCCATTTTGCGCTGAAACTGGTACTCGGCGTACTTCACGTCGGATTGGTTCGACTGGTCGGCCTCAGACGTTCCTGTCTGGTTTTTTACGCTAAAATAACGCCCCATGAGCTTGTGCCGATTGTTGGCAGGGTCGTAGTAAGTCACGTACGGGTCGATGTTGAAACGGAGGTTGTCGCTCTCCGAAACAGCTGCACCGGGCCTGAGAATCAGGCTGTCCAAGCCGCCCCAAAAGAAAAAAGATGCGCCACTTGTCTTGTTGATGTTGGTGTTCAGTCCCACCGAAAGGCGGTCGGTGATGCGGTAGCGGTGCCGATGTTGATGCGGCCCCGGCGAGTCCAGGTGCTGTCGTTGATGCTCTCTTGGCGGATGTAGTAGCCACCGGTCACGAGGTCGAGCTTGCCGAATTTTTGTTTGTGAGAAATGCTGCCGCCCGCCGAGTAGCGGGGCGTGTCCCACCATTTGGCGGCCTCGTTTCTGGGAGCCATGTAGCTGGTCACAAACGGCGAAATCTTCGTCTCTGGCTTCGACTTGGCGTAAGCCGTGCGTACGTTGACGATGCCGTTGAGCGCCGAAGAGCCGTACAGCGCTGAGGCTGCACCCTTCACCACTTCTATCTGTTCGATGTTTTCCAGCGGCACATCTTCCCACTGCGGGTAGCCAGCGTCGGCTTGCAGGATGGGCATGTCGTCCACTAGGAGCAGTACCCGGCTGCCTGCGCCGTAGCTGTAGCCGGAGCCTCCCCGGATATTGGCTTGGTCGCCGACGAGGTTCACGCCAGGCACTTTATCGAGGAGACCGCTGAGGCTGGTTTGGTTGGTGTTTTCGATGAGGTTGGCTTGAGTACGTCAAGCGAGACGGTGACCTCTCCCAAGGCGCGCTCATGCTTGCCGCTGGTGACAGTGGCGGTCCTGAGGATGTTGGCGCTTAGGGGCAATGCCATATTTAGTTGGCGGGTTTCGTTGGGCTTGAGTGTTACCGTTTGGTGCACCGTTTCCAAACCTACAAAGCTGAAAACAATCTCATAATCCCCAGGGGCAAGTTGCAATTCGTACTGCCCGTTGAAGTCCGTGATGGTGCCCTCGTCCCCAGCCTGCACCGTAGCGTTGATGAGGGGCGAGCCGTTGCTTTCATCGGTCAAAACGCCCGTTAATGTTGCGGTTTGAGCGGATAGAAGGATAGCTGCGAAGAGTAGTAAAACTGTGAGGGTAACTGTGATTTTGTTCATAAAATGGTGGTGGTTGAAAAATTGATTGTTGGGCAATTGGGATATTGGGCAATTGGGTTTGGCAAATAAAATCCTAAGCAAGTTTAGGCAATTCTACCAATTATCGCTCTTGGAAATGTTCTCTGTGCAGGTTGGGAAGCCAACGCCGGAAAATGACGCTGGATTAGAGTGGGTAAAAAGCGCCTTTCCATATTTTTCGGAACGGCCTGTGTGGATTGGGCGCAAAAATAAGACTTGTACTCAAAAAACAGCGATTCAAATTAAACTTAGATAAACCGCAAGGATTTCAGGGAAGTTTTCAGAGTTTTGTATTTGGAAAAGGGCGAATGCAAGGTCCGTTTCCAACAATTTCTCCGACTTTCTTGCTCATTTTTCAAACAAAAACATTTCCCTATGACAAGATTGCTACTTGCCCTTTGCCTCTGCGCTTGCGCAACATTCCTCAACGCCCAAACCTGTACGCCCGACCAGAGCTTACGCCGACTCTACGGCTGGCGTTTACCCAAAACCTTACGACCTGGCCACAAATCCTGGTGGCGGCATCACACAGTGCGCCGTCATTGGCGATTATTTCCAATTCGACCTTACGGTGGTCATCAACGATTCGCTGAGTATTGGGACCCTGAGCTTCCCATTGGATTCCATCATCATCAATGAGGTAACGGGACTGCCAACAGGTCTGAGCCATGGCTGTATTCCTACCAACTGCCATTTTCTCAAGAACACCTTTAGCTGCGCCTATATTTATGGCACACCGACTGCCGCCAACGCACCTGGAGCTTACGACATGATCATCAAAGGCTCGGCTTACATCAATGGCTCCTCACTGCCCTTGCCGCTGGAGTTCCCGAACGCTGCACTTGCACCTGGCAAGTACACCATCCACCTGAACGCCAGTGCTTCAGACCCTTGCGCAGTTACCGGCACCAAGAACTTGGGTGGCCAAGTGAGCATCACGACCATGCCCAACCCAACCGCTGGAATGACTCAGATTCAAATTAATTCACAAATAACTGGGCAGTTCCAAATGCAGGTGGTAGATTTGCTCGGCAAGCGAATCGAGCATCGCCAAGTGGACATCATTTCCGGCAGTAATGTGGTGGATTTTGACGCCAGCAACCTCGCAAACGGCCTTTACCTCGTCCAGTTGCAAAACGAAACGGGGTTTGTCACGCAGAAGTTGGCCGTTCAGCACTAAGCTGACTTAACGACGGGATTCGCATCAGAAAGCTCAATATCCAATGCGCTTTTTGTACCTCACAACGACTTTTTTTTTGCTTATAGCAAACTATGCACAAACATTGGCGCCCTTAACGGGGCGTTTTTTTTTGTAAAAAGGTAAGTTGGCCGACTGATGAATGCATCGCTTGCCACTTTTCTTTACCAAGGTTGTCCTTAACTCGCCCCATGAAAATTGAGTGGTTGAGATATAATTTTGCATCCAACCAATCGTTTTCATGCACCTGACACTCAACGATTTGAACAAACGGTTGTTGACTTGCTGTTTTCATTCCAACGGAATTATACTTTTGCAAAATTTTTTCAAAAAATATCAATCAAAAAAACATGAAAATTAGATCCATGATGCTGGTCGCCGCATTTGCGTTGCCTTTTGTTGGCTTGGCCCAGCTTTCTGCTCCACCCGAAAACTGGCAGCACCTTGACAAGATGAAGGACGGCTACTTCGGTGTGAGCGCCAACAAAATGTACAGCGATGTGCTGTCGGAAAAAATCGGAAACCGTTGTAGTGGCGGTGATTGATGGCGGCGTGGACTGGCAGCACGAAGACCTGAAAGACGTGATGTGGAACAATCCCGGCGAAATCCCCGGCAACAATATTGACGACGACAAAAATGGCTACGTGGACGATGTACACGGCTGGAACTTCATCGGCGGCAAAAACGGCAACGTTGGCAAGGACCAATTGGAAATCACCCGCCTTGTGGCAAACTACAACAAGAAGTTCAAGAACGTGGATGCCACCAAGCTTTCGGGCAAGGAGAAAAAGGAATACGACCGCTACAAGGAACTAGAAGAAACCGTCAACAAACAGCAGTCGGAAGCTGCCGCCAGCTTGCAGCTTTACCGGGGCATACTAGAATCCGTTGTTGCGTTGGAGAAAGAAATTGGTAAAGGCGAAGTCACCCTCGACGACATCGAAAACTTCAAGTCCGACGACCCCAAGCTTACCCGTGCTGCTCAAGTGATGAAAGGCATGTTGGCCGAAGGCGCCACTTCCAAAGAAATCAAGGACCAGATTCAGGGTGGCATTGACTATTTCTCCGCGCAAGCCGAATTCCAGTACGACGTCAACTTCGACGGGCGCAGCGTCGTGGGCGACAACTACGCCAACAGCTACGAGCGTAACTACGGAAACAACGACGTGAAAGGCCCAGACGCAAGCCACGGTACGCACGTGGCAGGCATCATCGCAGCCAGCCGGGGCAACAGCGTCGGCATGGACGGCATCGCCAACAACGTGAAAATCATGGCCATCCGCTGCGTGCCCGATGGCGACGAACGTGACAAGGACGTGGCCAACGCCATCATCTACGCTGTGGACAATGGCGCTACCGTCATCAACATGAGCTTCGGCAAGGGCTACTCCTGGGACAAGGAAGTCGTGGACAAGGCCGTGAAGTACGCCATGAAAAACGACGTGCTGCTCGTTCACGCCGCTGGCAACTCCCACCAGAACAACGACGAAACCGACAATTTCCCAAATGACAAGTTTCAAAAGAAAGGCTTGTTCAGCCCAAAAAAGGCAAAGAACTGGATTGAAGTAGGTGCACTTAGCTGGCAAAATGGGGAGGACATGGCCGCCACTTTCTCCAACTACGGCAAAGAAAACGTGGACCTATTCGCCCCTGGCGTTGACATTTATTCGACTACCCCTGAGGGAAATTATGCCCGCTTCGACGGCACCAGCATGGCATCGCCGGTAGTGGCTGGCGTGGCTGCGGCCATCCGTTCCTACTACCCCGACCTCTCCGCCGAGCAGGTCAAGGACGTACTCATGTCAAGTACCACCATGAGCGCCAACGCCAAAGTGAAAGTGCCTGGCGACGATGAAAACATCGTCCCTTTCACCAACCTCTGCATCACGGGCGGGGTGGCAAATGCCTACGAAGCTGCCAAGAAGGCCGAAAAAGTGAAAGGCAAACGTAAAAAAGCCATCCGTGAGCGTGCCGCAGCTGCGGCAAACGGCAAGTCGGTGGTGAAGGGAAGAGCGTGATTTTAGTTGATGAGGGTTGCTAAAAGGTTGATGAGGGTTTATGCTCAACCGACAACCTAAACAGGGAAGCCCTGCCGACGATGTGTTGGCAGGGCTTCCTTGTTCAATAACGATTTTCGGTAAAACATCTCAATCCTCCAGCACCCCAAACTTTCCGTGGTTCAAATCTTCAAACGCTTGCATGATTTCCTGCCTCGTATTCATCAGGAAAGGGCCGTAGGGCACCAAATTTTCGTTGATTGGTTCACCGCTGAGGAGCAAGAAAATACCATCCTCCAATGCCGCTACCTGCACATCCGTGCCGTCGTTTTTGAAGAGAACGAAATGGTCGGATGCCACATCGTCTGTACCATTGATACGAAAGCTGCCTGCCACGGCCAACATTCCGGTATTGAAATTTTCCGGCAAGGAAAGCGACAGCGAAGCGCCCTTTTTCAACCTGCCGACATAAACCTGCATTGGGGTGAAGGTGGTCGCAGCGCCTTTCACACCTTGAAATTCCCCGGCAACGACTTCCAGCACACCACCCCCATCCGGAAGCAGGTACTTGCCCATTTGCGCATTTTCGATGGCTTGGTATTTTGGCGGCGTCATTTTGTCTTTGGCAGGAAGGTTCACCCAAAGCTGCACCATCTGGAACGGGCCGCCTTTTTTGCTGTATTCCGTTTCGTGGTATTCCTTGTGTAGTATGCCACTGCCCGCCGTCATCCACTGTACGTCGCCCTCGCCGATGACGCCGCTGTTGCCGGTGCTGTCATGGTGCGCCACTTTTCCTTTGAACGCAATTGTGACCGTCTCGAAGCCCCGGTGCGGATGTACCCCCACCCCTCTCGGCGTGTCGGTCGGTGGAAACTCGACCTCCGAACCATAGTCCAGCAGGAAAAATGGGCTCATGCGCAGCATCCCCATTTCGTAACCGCTCGGAAAGAAATTGTGTACCCGAAACCCATCGCCAACCATGTGTGGCGCAGGTGGGGCGAGCACTTGTTGTACTGATTTTGTGTTGTTCATTGAGAAATTATTTTTTTGGGGAATAGAACAACCTTGTGCGATAAAAGTTAATAGGAAGGGTTTTTAATCCTGCTTTACCCCTTGAATAATACCTTAGTTTCGTGACCTTTTTTCACCGTTGTGGGTATTTGTTACCCCTATTCAATTCCCTGTTTAATGAAAATCCTGCTACAATACCTCCAACCACTCAAATGGCTCGTGATTTTGACCATCGTCCTCGCTGCCATCAACACGGGGTTTTCGCTGATGGACCCCATCCTGTTGGGCAAAATGGTGACGCTCGCCAGTGACCACCAGGCCACCGGGGCGCAGTTTGACTGGAACCAGTTCTTTTGGAGTTTTGAGCACATCACCCGCAAGGGGAAGGATTACCTGCAACTCGGCGTGGTGTACCTCCTGCTGGCTTCGGTCTCCGTGGCGATGGTGAGCCGCATCGCCAAGGCGTTCCAGGATTATAGCCTGAACCTCATCATCCAGAAGTTCGGCGCCAAGGTCTTCACCGATGGCCTGCGACACGCCATGAAGCTCCCCTACCAGGATTTCGAGGACCAGCGCAGCGGCGAGACGCTCTCCATCCTCACCAAGGTTCGCACAGATGTGGAGAAGTTCATGATCAGTTGCATCAATATCCTTTTGGGCGTATTGGTGGGCATCGTTTTCGTATTTGTATATGCGGCTGTTTATATCAATTGGCGCATACCCGTGGCATATATCATCGGCATATTCATACTCACCTGGGCCACCAATAAATCGAGCAAAAAAATAAAGGCCATACAGAAGAACATTGTGAGCGAAACCACTGCATTAGCTGGTTCCACCACGGAGTCCCTGCGCAATATAGAATTGGTAAAAAGCCTCGGCCTCACCAACCAGGAGATTGAACGATTGAACAAAAACACCTATAAAATACTCGGGCTGGAGCTTACAAAGGTGAAGCGAATACGAAGCATCAGTTTTGTGCAGGGTACGATGGTGAATACGCTGCGGCAGGTCATTCTTTTTATCATCATGTGGCTGATTTTCAGGAACGAAATGGAGGCTGGGCAATTGGTGACGATGCAGGTTTTTTCGTTTTTCATCTTCGGCCCCTTGCAAGAAATCGGGAACATACTCCTCTCCTATCGGGAGGCCGAGGCGTCGTTGAACAACTTCAAAACCCTGATGAAAGCCACCGGAGGCAGTGCCCGCCAACCCCAAGCACCTTGGCAATATTGAGACGCTCTCGTTCAACAACGTGGTTTTCCAGCACAAAACCGCTGTCCATCGAGCCATTGACGGCATCAGTTTTAGCGTAAAGAAAGGCGAAACCATTGCCTTCGTCGGGCCAAGCGGCAGTGGCAAGTCCACATTGATGAAGCTGATGGTCGGGCTTTATCGCCCGCTGGAAGGCAAGATTTTGTACAACAACCTGGACGAAACCGAAATCCATTTTGACGATTTGCGCAACCAGATTGGCTTCGTAACGCAGGACACCAACCTGTTCAGCGGCACCATTCGGGAGAACCTCATGTTCGTGAACCCCTCGGCCACGGAGGAAGACTTGCGGCTCGCCCTTACGCAGGCTTCATGCAACAACTTGCTAGCTCGTGCGGAAAACGGCGTGGATACGGTCATCGGTGAAGGTGGCCTGAAACTGTCTGGTGGCGAAAAGCAGCGCATTTCCATCGCAAGGGCGCTGCTCCGCAAGCCCAAGCTGCTCATTTTTGACGAAGCAACCTCGGCGCTGGACTCGCTCACCGAAGAGGAAATCACAGACACCATCAAGGATGTTTCCATGTCAAAGGCACAGATAACCATCCTCATCGCTCACCGCCTCAGCACCATCATGCACGCCGACCGGATTTATGTGTTGGAAAAAGGCGTCATGGCCGAGACCGGCACCCACGACGAACTCTTGCGGGAAAAGGGATTGTATTTTGCAATGTGGCGTCAGCAGATTGGCGAGCGGAAAACAGCCCGGGCGAGCGTTTGGCGGTGTTGAATTGAGGGTTTGTCATTGCCGGAGGCAATCTCGCATCATATGTGACAACACTCGTGACTCAAAGATTGCCTCGGCAATGACAAAAAGCGCCCCTCACTACTGATTATTCAAAATAAGCTCCGCCAAATCGTACACCATCACCCTATCCTGCTGCTCCTTCGCTTTCACCCCATCGGTCATCATTGTCATGCAAAATGGGCAGTTCACGGCCACGATTTCAGCGCCAGTAGCCAGCGCCTCCTCCGTTCGTTCGATGTTGATGCGCTTGTTGCCGGGTTCGTCTTCCTTCCACATTTGAGCGCCACCAGCACCACAACAGAGTCCGTTGGTTCGGCAGCGTTTCATCTCCACCAGGTCGGCATCGAGGGCTTGGAGCACCGAGCGGGGCGCTTCGAACACGCCGTTTGCCCTGCCGAGGTAGCAAGAGTCGTGGTAGGTAATCTTTTTGCCCTTGAACTGCCCGCCCTCTATTTTCAGGCGGCCTTCGGCCAACAACTGTTGCAAAAACTGCGTGTGGTGTACCACTTCGTAATTGCCGCCCAGCGCCGGGTACTCGTTCTTCAAGGTATTGAAACAGTGCGGACAGGCCGTCACGATTTTTTTCACCTCGTACATGTTCAGCACGGCCACGTTCTGCTGTGCTAGCATTTGGAACAGGAACTCGTTGCCCGCCCGCCGGGCAGGGTCGCCCGTGCAGGCCTCCTCCTGGCCGAGGATGGCGAAGTCCACCCCAGCCTGTTGCAGCAACTTGGAAAAAGCCACCGTTACCCGCTGCGCACGATCGTCGAAGCTACCAGCGCAGCCTACCCAAAAAAGCACCTCCGGGGTGCGCCCCTCAGCGGCCAGTTCGGCCATTGTTTTGATTGATGTCATATTTTGAACTGTGAACGGTGAACTTTGAATTGTGAACGAGCACCCTGCCAACTGTCAAACTGCCAACTAAAAATTCTTCCATGCATCCCGTTCCGTGCTCACCGCCCAAGCTGCTTGGCTGTTCTCCAAACTGTTGAACAGCGGCAACCCATCGCTCGGCCCGGCGCTTTCCATCAGGATTTCGTGGCGGCGCAGTTGCAAGATGATGTCCAGCGGGTTGATGAGCACGGGACAAGCTTCCACGCAGGCGTTGCAAGTGGTGCAGGCGTGTATCTCCTCTCGGCTGATGTAGTCGAAGAGCGTTTTGCCGTCATCAGTTGGGCTGTCGGATTTGTTGGCGTCCATGTTCCGGCCAACCTCCTCCAACCGGTCCCGCACGTCCATCATGATCTTGCGGGGACTGAGTTTTTTGCCCGTCAAATTGGCGGGACAAACGCTGGTGCAGCGTCCACACTCCGTGCAGGTGTAGGCGTCGAGCAGGTTTTTCCAGCTTAATTTCGTCACGTCGTTTGCCCCAAAAGAAAGCTCTACCTCGGCTTCAGGTTGTGGTGCTGCGGCCTCCGGGTTCATCATGGAAGCTACTTCCCGCTGTATTTCGGGCATATTGGCCACTTCGCCTTTGGGTGTCAGCTTCGCAAAATAGGTGTTTGGGAACGCCAAAATGATGTGCAAATGCTTGGAGATACTGAGGTAAACCAAAAACCCGTACACCACCAAAATATGCAGCCACCAGCCAAAACGCTCGACCACCCGCAGCGCCCCTTCGCCCATGCCGCCAAAAAGCGCTGGCCCCAACTGGCTGCTCACGAGGAAGCCGCCCGTCTGCGGGTAATGCTCGGCACCCATGCTTTGCAGCACTTGGTCGGCACCGTTCATGCTGAAAATCCCCGTCAGCAGCAGGATTTCGCCGAGCAAAATCAGGTTGGCGTCCTTGGTCGGCCAGCCCTTCATTTCGGGTTTTTGGAATCGGGAAAGCCGCAGGATATTGCGTCGAGCCAAGAAAATCACTGTGGCCACAAAGGCCAGGACGCTCAGTATCTCGATGAAACTGATAATGAAGGTATAGAACCCGCCCAATGATGAACCGATGACCCTGTGGCTACCCGTGAAGCCATCAATCAGGATTTCAATCAGCTCCACCTGCGTGAGCAAAAAAGCGGCGTAAATGAAAAAGTGGAAAATGGCAGGTATCCAGCGGTCGAACATTTTCTTTTGGCCGAAGGCAATCAACAGCACATTGCGCCGACGCAAAGACGAATCTCCTGTGATTGATTCGTCCTTGCCGAGCAGGATGTTTCGGCGGATTTTCAGAAAATTCCGGCCCGCAATCCAGAAGGCGGCAGCAGTGATGGCGATGAAAATGATGGGTTGTAGCATTTATTTGGCTGGTTTTGCGAACACAAAGAACTGAACTTGGAGGGGATTTGAGCGCATTTTTGGGAAAACTTTGAAATTGAGGTCAACGTCGGGCCGAGGTCCGAACCTCCCGACGTTGTAATGGGAAATCAAATTTTCACCACCTTCCTCACCGCAATTTTACCTCCTTTTTTCACCAAAAGAAAATACATCCCAGCAGAAAAACCAGCCGTGTCTAGCCAGTTTATTCCGATTTGCAATGTCCCGCTCCGCAACATGTTCCATCCGTTCCAATATCGGCGAAAATTGGGCTCCTACTCCAACTCCCTGAATATCAACGCTTAAAAATCCGGAAAACGGATTCGGGAAGATGTTGATGGCCTGTGCATCCATTTGATTGACGGCACTTGGGTTCTCCACCCACTGCCTGATGCTGAACCGGTGCAGCCGCTGCGGAAGGATGGAGTAGCGCTCCGAACAGATGTACCCATCGGTTCCATTGCGAAAAGCGATGCCCTCAGCCTTACCAATGTTGAGCGGCGTACCGAGCGAGATTTTGCGCTTGTTCCCCCCAAAAAACTGGCTGCCCTGAAAGTCGAACAACAACCACATGAAAACTTCTGCGGTGCTGAGGTTGTAGCAAAGCAAGGTTCCATACCCACTCGGACTGAGGTCTGCACCGCTCACGAGGCCGCCCACATCGAGGCTGTCCCGCAGTTGAGCCACGTGAGTGCCGGGCGTGGTGGGCAGCACGTAGTGGCGGGTTTTGAGGTCGAGCCAGTCTTTGGAGAAGAGGTGGAGCGAGTCGCCGAAGGCAAAAAACGCCTCGCAATCGTGGTGTGTGGCGAGGTTGGCTGTGTTGAAGTCGGTCTGGTCGCTGAACGAAAAATCAATCGCCTCGGCAGTTGCCGTGCCAGCCAGCAGGTCATTTTTGTTGATTTTGTAAATGCGCAGGTCGGTGCGGTTGCCAGCGTTGTTGCCAAAATCACCGATGTAGAGGTGCGTGGCGTCTTCGGCCAGGTCTTCCCAGTCCACGTTGGCAAGCGTGGGCAACGGGTAAGTTTGAAGCACCGCCCCGGTCAGCGTGTCGAGGGTGTAAACCTGTGTGCCGTCGCCGCCGTCCTGCTGCACCCAGAGCTGGTCGCCGTAAAATTCGAGGCCAGATGCCTCCAGCAAATTCGCTGGCAACTGGGCGATTTCCGTTGGAAAATAAGTCGTCGGTGGGTAGGTGCAAGAGCCGTCGTTCAGTGTCGCCACCGGGTCGAAGTTCAGTGCTTGCGGGTCTGTGCAACCCGGCTGGGCACTTGCACAAAAAACTGATAACCAACAAAATAGAACAAGAAAAACTGCTTTCATTCAGAAAGTAAATTGACAAACTCGTGCTCTACACTGCCTGCGTGCCTCCGTGTTGATTTCACCACGGAGGCACTCAGGCACAAAGAAACACAGGGGCTTAAAAACTCCTGCCCCGAAAGTCGGGATTTCTATCTTTGCCGAACTACCAATCAAAGATTTTTATGAAAAAACTCATTTACGTCACCCTGTTACTCACATACCTCATACCTCATACCTCATACCTAAATGCGCAGGTGACCTTCCCCCGCAACGGCGTGGCCGACAACCGGGAGGAACATACGCCTTCATCAATGCCACCATCTTCAAAAGCTGGAACGAAAAGCTGGAAAACGCCACGCTCATCATTCGAAAAGGCAAGGTGGAGGCCATCGGGATTGGCATCGCCGTGCCAAAGGACGCCGTGTTGATTGACGCCGCCGGGAAGACCATTTACCCCTCGTTCATCGAACCCTACTCCGACTATGGTATGCCCGAAAAACAGGCAGGCGGCGGTGGCGGGGGAGGTGGCCGTGGTACGCAAATGCTCTCCAACAAGGATGGGGCTTACGCCTGGAACCAATCCCTAAAGCCTGAGTATCAGGCATTTGAGAATTTTAAAGTGAACGATAAGAATGCCGGTGAAATGCGCAAGCTCGGCTTCGGCGCCGTGCTCTCGCACAACATGGACGGCATTGACCGGGGCAGCTCGGTGCTGGTGACGCTCGGTGGCGAAAACGAGCACGAGGTCATCGTGAAGGAGCGGGTCGGACACCACCTTTCGTTCCGCAAGGGCGGCTCCACCCAGAGTTACCCCAGCTCGCTGATGGGCGCCATCGCCCTGCTCCGCCAGACCTACCTCGATGGACAGTGGTACAAAAACGGCGGGCGGAAGGAAGAAGTGAACCTCTCGCTCGACGCCTGGAACAATGCACTTGGACTGCAACAATTCTTCGAGGTGGGCGACAGGCTGGAAGTACTGCGGGCAGCACGGCTCGGCAAGGAGTTTGGGGTCAACTACGTCATCAAGGGAAACGGCGACGAGTACCAGCGACTCGACGAAATCAAAGGGACTGGCTCCTCATTTATTATTCCGGTCAACTTTCCGGTAGCCTACGATGTGGAAGACCCCTTCGACGCCATGCAGGTGACGCTGGCGCAAATGAAGCACTGGGAACTGGCACCGACCAACCCCGCCAGATTGGCAGCAGGCGAGATTTCTTTTGCCTTCACAACCAACGGTTTGCAGAAAAAGAAGAATTGATGGCTAGTGTTCGGAAGGCCATCGAGCATGGACTTACTGAAAAAGAGGCCCTGCGTGCTTTAACCTGGGCGCCAGCCATGATGGCGAAATCAACCGACGTACTGGGCTCGCTTGAAACTGGCAAAATCGCCAATTTCATCATCACCAACGGCAATGTTTTCGAGGAAAAAACCAAGATTTACCACAACTGGGTAAACGGTAAACCGTTCGTTTTCAAGGACTTGGACCAGCCAGACCTTGCAGGAGCCTACAATTTTGCCGTAGGCGACATGGTGCAAAAACTCGAAGTCACGGAATCCGGCGATGCCTTTGAAATGAACATCGTGGTGGACGACACGGTCAAAACCAAGGTCACCAACAAAATCAATGGCGACCGCATCACGCTACCTTCAAGCCCAAGGGGTCGGAACAGACCACCCGCCTCAGCGGCACCATCGAAGCAGAGAAAATGGGCGGCACTGGACAAGAGGGCAACGGCAATTGGGTGAACTGGAGCGCCACCCGCACAAGCGACGTGGTGGCAGATTCTTCCAAGGTCAAAAAAGAGGAGAAAAAGCCAAAGCCTGCTGGTGAGTTGGGTAAAGTGACCTACCCGTTCACCGCCTTCGGCTGGACGGAGCGGCCAAAACCCGGTACTTATTTGCTCAAAAATGCCACCGTCTGGACCTGTGAAAAGGACGGCATTTTGCAAAACACCGATGTGCTGATTTCCAACGGAAAAATCTCAAAAATCGGAAAGAACCTGAGTCAGGCTGGCGCAACGGAAGTGGATGCCACGGGCAAGCACGTCACACCCGGCGTCATTGACGAGCACTCGCACATCGCCATCAGCCGGGGCGTGAACGAAGGCACGCAGGCCAGCAGCGCCGAGGTGCGCATCGGCGACGTGGTGGACTGCGAGGACATTGACATCTACCGACAACTGGCTGGCGGCGTCACCTGCTCGCAACTGCTACACGGTTCGGCCAACCCCATCGGTGGGCAGAGTGCCATCATCAAGCTTCGCTGGGGTTTTGCGCCTGAGGAAATGAAAAACGAGGACGCCAAGCCGTTCATCAAGTTTGCCCTCGGCGAAAACGTGAAGCAAAGCAACTGGTCGAACGCTGGCGACCGTTTCCCGCAGACCCGCATGGGCGTGGAGCAGGTGTACCAGGATTATTTCAATGAAGCAAAGCAGTACGGTGCGCTGAAAAAATCGGGCAAGCCGTACCGCAAGGACCTCGAATTGGAGACGCTGTTGGAAATTTTGGAAAACAAACGCTACATCACCTGCCACAGCTACCGGCAGAGCGAAATCAACATGTTGATGGACGTTGGCGATAGGATGGGCTTCAAAGTGAACACCTTCACGCACATCCTCGAAGGCTACAAAGTGGCTGACAAGATGAAAGAACACGGCGCAGGCGGCAGCAGCTTCGCCGACTGGTGGGCCTACAAGTTCGAGGTTTGGGAAGCCATTCCGCACAACGGCGCCATCATGCACGAGCAAGGCGTCACCGTCGCTTTCAATTCCGACGATGCCGAAATGGCCCGCCGCCTGAACCAGGAAGCTGGCAAAGCGGTGCGTTTTGGTGGGGTGAAAGAGGAAGAAGCACTGAAGTTCGTGACGCTGAATCCTGCCAAGTTGCTGCATATTGACGACCAAACTGGCAGCCTGAAAGTGGGCAAGGACGCCGACGTAGTCGTGTGGAGCGACCACCCGCTGTCCGTTTACGCCAAAGCCGAAATGACCTTCGTAGACGGCATCAAGTTTTCGACCGAAAAGAAGATGAAAAGCTACAGGCGGAGGTGGATACCGAACGTAACCGCTTGATTCAGAAGCTTTTGGCGGCGAAAAAGGACGGCGGCGGAACGCAGCGGCCGGGGGGCAGGGCGCGTGGGCATTACCATTGCGACTCGGAGGAGGATGAAGGGAATTAGGAGTGACGATATACGATTTCACAATGCTGAAACAAAACATTCAAGCAATGACGCTGGATATGAATCCAGCGTCAATCAAAATCGTCAACTCTTTAGTCTTATTCAGTTCAGTTGATTGTGGTGGCGGTTTTGCAATACTTCCATTTTAATTGGTTGCAACCGTGCTTGCTCTAATATTTTATATTCCCGAAAGGTGATCATTCGCTGTTGTTCTTCATCCCAAAGTTTGAGGAACATACATTTTAAGCTCTCTCTAAAAGTTAGAATGCGCACATACTGCTGCAGAATTGGGTTTTCTTTAGCGCAAGTTTCCAAGTTATAATTAGGGATAAGGGTGCTCAGGTGATGAATATGGTGAAACCCAATATTCCCTGTGAACCATTGAAAAATCTTTGGCAGCTTATAATAGGTGCTTCCCTTTATTGCAGAAAAGAGATATTCCCAATTTTCGCTCCATTGCATGTACGTTCTTTCATGCTGATGTTGAACATAGAAGAACCAGAAAGCAATAACCCCAAACATTACCACAATCGGGCCTTGAATCAAAAGCAGGCTTTGCAAGCCTATGAAATATGCCAAAATACCATAGCCAATCAAAATCGCAATATTGTTGACTACCTGGGACTTTCGGGTCAACTTCCAACCATTCATATTTATGAAAGGAAATCTGATAGCAATTAAGAGATACATTATTGGCAGTATAAAAAATAGATTAATCGGGGTACGAAACAGCTTATATCGAAACCGTTCAAATTTTGACTTTTTCCGAAATTCCTCTACAGTAAGAAAATCAATATCACCAATATCTCGATGCTCCAACTGGCCCGTATGGGCGTGATGAAAACTGTGGGTTCGAGCCCAATACTTGTATGGAATAGTACTAAAAAAACTACACACAAACCCCACAACATTATTTAATTTACGAGATTTAAAAAAGGATTTATGCCCACAATCATGCTGAATAATGAATGCATTTCTTAATTTCTAAATAATTTGTCATTTATATTTTAATTTTAATTAGCGTTATTTAAACTACCCAAGAACGGCAAAATTACCCTGTGATAACTCATCTCTGAGTCCCTAGCGAAACCGCAAAATTGACCATTAGTTTTTGAAATGCTGCCAAATCCGAGTTATTTTTTTCAATTGGTGAGTGCATTATGACGTAACCAAAGTTGTTGGATCAGACACGTAAACGCAATCCCCAGTATTATTTCCGGCGTCTTATCAACTCCAGCACCCCATTGATAAAGGTCAACGGATGCACGGGGTTGCCCGGCACGTAAAGGTCAACCTGTTTTTTATCCAAAAAACGGCGGTCAAGCGCTGGGCTATCCTCAAAGATGCCGCCGCTGATAGCGTCCGTGCCAGCGAGGATGATGATTTTGGGGTCAGGTGTAGCGTCGTAGCAGATTTGCAGCAGCGCTGCCATGTTTTCGGTGATTGGCCCCGTAATGACGATGCCGTCTGCGTGGCGGGGCGAAGCCACGAACTCGATACCGAACCTGCCCATGTCAAAGTTCACGTTTCCGCAGGCGTTCAGTTCCCATTCGCAACTGTTGTCACCTCCCGCCGACACCTGCCGCAGCTTGAGCGAGCCGCTGAAATAGCTCGAAATTTCCGCCCGAATCAAGTCCGGGTTCAGTTTGATGTGCGAGTCGTCGCCTTCGACAATGACGAGCCGTTGGCGGTCGTTCGTGGCGATTTTATGGTCGGTGGTGAAACTGATTTTCTCGGGACAGGCAAAGGCGCATTCCCCGCAAAACGTGCATTTGCCCAAATCAATTCGAAGCGGGCTGGCACTGATGGCACCCGTTGGGCAAAGTTCCACCAATTCCTTTTCGTCCACCTTGCCTGGATGGATGATGGGTCTTCCCCGGAAAACGTCGGGCACTTTCGCCGTTGTGACGTCGGGGATGTATTGCTTACCTTGATGGAGGAGTATTTTCAGGTTGTCTATCATGTTTAGGTTTGATAAGGGTTGATATTGGGATATTGGGCAGAATTTCAAAATATCCCAATACCTCAATATCCCAATACCTGCTTATAAATCATGCCCGCAATAGGACAGGTCAAAACTTTTATTGCTGACCGGGAAATCTGAAATCTCGTTGTTCCGCACCGCCAGCGCCAGCGCAAGCCAGTTGTGGAATGAGGTGTCCTTCACTTTGTAATGCACCAGTTCCCCCCGCTCATCGGTGATGGCGCAGTGGCAGATTTCGCCCCGCCAGCCTTCCGTCAGTGAAATGGAGAAGGCGTTGGCGGCAGGTTTTTTAAGGGCTTTCCGGTCTTTGTTTTCCGGCGGGATTTTTTCCAAAAGCCGCCGGATATAGCTGATGGATTGCTTGATTTCATCGTATCGGATATGCGTTCGGGAATAAACGTCGCCGTGGTGCTTAATGATGGGTTCATGTGCGAGTGTGGGGTAAAGGTCGTGCGGGTGGGTCGCCCGGATGTCCCGGCTGATGCTGCTCATGCGGGCAGCCATGCCGACCGTACCAATGTTGGAAACTTGTTCCTTCGTCACTACCCCCGTCTTTTCCAAGCGGGAAAGGGCGCTCGGCAGGGTGTGAAATTCCGCCCACATTTCATCGAAATCAGGTTCGAAAGCGTCCAGCATTTTGAGCAGTTGCTCCGCCAAAGTTTCGTTGAAGGGGAAGTGGTTTTGTCCCGCCCGGATGAGGCTTTTGGCGAAGCGGTTACCGCACCAGCTTTGAAAATAATTGATGACAGGCGTTCGTAACCTGCCGAAAACTGAACTGCCCAACTGGTAGGCGATGTCGGTGCAAATGGCGCTGAGGTCGCCGGTATGGATGGCGATGCGCTCCAGTTCGAGCGCCAGTGTCCGAGTGAACTGCAAATCCTCGTCAGCCTCATAGCCACAAAGGGTTTCCCATAAATTCACGAAAGCGGTCGTGTGCCCGGCGACGGTATCCCCGGCAATGCTTTCGGCGAGGGTGGTACGCTGGAGCAGTTTCTTTTTTTCTAAAAATAGCGACTCGATGCCCCGGTGCTGGTAGCCCAACTGGATTTCGAGGTGCAGGATTTGCTCACCGTTGCAGATGAAACGGAAATGCCCTGGCTCGATGACGCCCGCATGGATTGGCCCCACGCCGACCTCGTGCAGTTCTTCACTTTCGATTCGAAAAAACGGGTAGTTGGCGATGGTGCTTTGCCCGGTCGCCCGGTTTTGCGGAAAACGCACTGGCTTGAGCCAAGGGTGGTCAATGTATTCGATGCCGAAGTTTTCGTTGATTTCCCGCTCAAATTTGTGGAACGCCAGTCGCTGCGCCGTGAACGAGGGCAGGGTTTGGCTACAATTCACCAGCGCCGAAGAGACGAGGATGTTGCCCGCCGCATCGTCGGCGATGCAGCAGAGCAGCATTACTTTATCCCCTGCGGGACGCCGTGGTAGCTCACGCAATGGTAGCGCTGGTCCGCTAGCAACGAGGTGTTTTGCGCCAAAAAATCCTCATACGCCAGCACCGGGATGGAGGTGAGCGGGGTGGTTTGGTTGTTTTTTATTGTTTGGTATTCCATGTCAGTTCGGTAAATTTTTGACGGCATCCTGAATCAGCGCCACCATCTCGGCTGGGGGGTTGAAGCCCAAGTAAATCACTAGCCCCAGCAACACGAATTGTGAAACCGATTCGTAGCCATAGACTTTCCCTTTTTTGGTTTCATCAAAATGCGCCAGCGGCGTGAACAGCAGCTTGAACATGTTCTTCCCAAAAGCCCAGATTATCAGCGTCAGCAGCACCAGCACCACGACGAGGATAATCAAATGATGCCCCTCGAACAGCGAGCGGAAAATCATGAACTCGCTGATGAACAGCCCCGACGGCGGCATGGCAGTGGCGCAGATAAACCCCAGCAGCAGCACAATTGCCCCCGGCAAGTTGTATTTGAAATAGTTGCCCGTCTCCGAAATAAGCTTGCTGTGGAAGATGCGATGTACCTGCCCGATTTGAAAAAACAGGCTTGATTTGGCGAAGGCATGAAGGATTAAATGAAGTATGGCGGCATAATATCCCACGCCGCCAGCCGCCACGCCCAGCATTACCAGCCCCGTGTGTTCGATGCTCGAATACGCCAGCATCCGCTTGATGTTTTCCACCTTTAACATATAGACGGTAGAAACAAAAATAGAAAGTCCCGCTGCAATGAAAATCACGTTGTTCGACCAGTCGTGGAGGGAGGTTTTGGTAATCACCTCGTAAAAGCGGAACATGCCCACAAAGCCCATGTTCATCAATACGCTGGAAAGCAGCGCACCCGCAGGTGACGGAGCTTTGTCTTTTGCATCAATGCCAGCGGTGTACATGGGAACCAGCCCCATTTTGGCGGTATATCCCGTGAAAATGAAAATAAAGGCAAGTCGCAGCCAGAACACATTCAACGAAGTTGCCTGCTCCAATAATGCCGGGTAGGAAAGTTCGCCATGCCCCGCCTGTTGCAGTGCAATGCTCGTGAAAAGGATACCGATGAACACCAACGTGATGCTGATGGAACAAATGAAGATGTACTTCCACGTACCTTCCAATGCGCTGGCATCCCGGTGGTGATAGACCAGCCCGGAGGCGGCAAGCGTCGTTAGTTCCACGAAAACCCAAGTGACGGCGAGGTGGTTCGACAGGTACGCCCCGCTGACCGCAGTCAGCAACAGCGTCATGGACATGAAATAGATGCTCCGCACCCTCGGCGTGGGCTTGCGGTTTTGAAAATAAATATAGCTGTGGAAATAGGCGGGAATGGCAATGATGCTCAAAGTGGTCAACATCAGCAACGCCAGGGCGTCGGCCTTGAAAAAACCGAAAAATTCCTCCGTGTCCCGGTGCATGAACTGGTAGGCTGTCAGCGCCCACTGGAGGAGCAAAAAGCCGTCACCAACACATAGTTGACCGTACGGTTCCTGTTGATGAACATTAGGGCACAGATGATAAGTGCGCTGAGTAAATATATTGCGGTCATGTTTAACAGATATTGAAATATTGGGATATTGGGATATTTGGGTATTGGAGCCGGGAATACAATATCCCAATATCTCAATACCCCAATATCAATCCTTCAAATTTTGCAACTGGTCAACGTCCACGTCCTGCAGCACGTCGCCAATGCGGTTGACGAAAATCCCAAGCAGCAGCACGCTCACGAAAAGGTCGAGCAGGATGCCGGTATTCACGAGCATGGGCATCTCGCCGCCCACCGCCAGCGACAAGATGAACACCCCGTTTTCAATCACCAAAAAGCCCATGACGTGCGTAATCAACTTCTTCCTCGTCATGATGATGTACAGCCCCGTGAAGAGGGCGGAAAGCGCCACCACGAAATACACTTTGTTCAGCCTGGGGTCTTCGATGACGTTGGAAATCAGGAATGTGCCGATGATAATGAGCGTCACGATGACCAGCGACAGAAAATAGGGCAGGTACGGTTCCGTCTCACGGGTGATATGGTTCTTTTTGATGACGTAGTTCATAAACATCGGCACCGCAACCGTCTTGAAAACGATGGTTTCCAGCAGGATGAAAATGAGGTTCAGCGGGCTGATTTCGTTCAGTTCCAGGAAACTAACGCCGAACAAGATGATGCCTTGAAATGCCAATATCCTGATGAACGTAAACAGGCGGTTGGCGATGCTGATGTATAAAAGGCTAGCGGCAAAAGTGATGAGCAGGACGTTAATCATGATTAAGCTGTTGGCTGTTGGCTGTTGGCTGTTGGCTACCTAAAACCAACAGCCAATAGCCAACAGCATTTTAAATAAACTTCCCCATCAATAACAGCACTCCGAAGAAAATAAGCAGAGAAGCCGAAGTGAGGGTAAAAATAAAAGTCGCATTGTGCGCCATCCGAAACCTCGCTGTGAAGGATTCCAGCAGGCCGACAATCACGGCGAACAGCACCTGTACCGCCGTGAACACCAGCACCGCATAGTACCACGGCACGTCACCGATGAAAAAATTGGCAATGATCGCACCGTACATGGCGAACTTCAGGTTGACGGCGTAGGTGAACAAGCCAAGCCCAAATCCGCTGTTGTCCAAAATCATCACCTCGTGAATCATGGTCAGTTCCAAGTGGGTCTTGGGGTCGTCAATGGGCATCCGGCTGTTTTCAATCATGGCAACCATGATGAGCACAAACGTCGCCAGCACGCCGAGGGCGTAGGACACGTGCGAACTGAAATGCAGGGCGGTGAAAATGCCGTGAAACGACGTATGCCCCGTCAGCATGGCGAACGACCCCATGAGCACGAAAAACGCAGGCTCCGCCAGCATGGAATACAGCGCCTCCCGGCTGGCGCCCATGCCCTCGAAACTGCTGCCCGTGTCCATGGCGGAGATGATGCTGAAAAACTTGCCCAACGCCAGCACGTAGGCAAAAAAGACAAAGTCGCCGTCGAAGGAAATAAGCCCTTTCGACTGCCCGAACGGCACGACCAATATCGCCATGAGCACAGAAACGAAATAGATGCTGGAGGCTATCTGGAAAATGAAACTGGTGGTCTCGCTGAACACCGTGCCCTTGCGCAGCAGCCGCAGCACGTCTTTCAGCGGCTGCAAGATGCCAGGGCCTTTCCGCCCGGAAGCGAGGCTTTTCGTGCGGACGACGACGCCTGTGAATATCAGGCTGGCGAATAAAATCATTGCAAGACTTATCATAAGCACTACAATTGGTTTAGAAACTTGAGGAGCAACCCGATGCTGCCCATTACAACGGGAATCAAAATCACCAACACAATGAACACCACACCGTACAGCACATAAAACTGCGGATTGCCATTCTGCAAAAACTGGAACTTCCCGATGAAATGCTTCAGCTTCCGCAGGGGCAGGTCAATCAGCCACGCCTCGGCTTTGTCGTAGGGATGCGTCTCCTGCCAGCCATCGGTGGGGAAGATGCCCTCCACCGGGCGCTTCTTTTTGTGGATGGAAAACAGCGGCTCCGCCAGCTTGCGGTACGACCGCACAAACGAACCAGCGGTGTACTGCATCCGGGAGGCATCGCCCACGTAGCCGCAACCCCAGGTGGGCGCTATCGCCAAAGGTTTTTCCTTTGCCAGTTTTTGCTGGATAAAAATCACCAGCCCGGCCAGCGCCAAGAAACCCGCAGCGCACCAGCCGATGCTTGTGGCTATTTGACGTACATTTTCAGGCAGTGCAGCAACGTTTTCAGCGCCGGGCATTTTTGCCTGAAAAGCCGCAAGCGGGGCGGACAGCGCCTCCAAGAAAATCCCCGGAAACAAGCCGATGGCAAGCATCAGCGCCACGATGGCGTACATCGGAACCAGTGTGGCCGCATTGGCTTCGGCGGGCAGTTCCGCCTGCGGCGGATGACAAGGCCGGGGCGTGCCAAGGAACACCACCCCGAATGCTTTGGTGAAACACAGCAACGCCAGCCCGCCGATGAGCGCCAGCCCGAACAGCGACGCCACGATGGCAAGCACCAGCGTCGGTGCGCTGTTGCCCAGCCCATTGTACAAGCCCGCATAAATCAGGAATTCCGACACGAAACCGTTGAACGGCGGCAGCCCACAGATGGCGAGCGATGCCACAAGGAACAGCCCGGCGGTGTGCGGCATCTTTTTTATCAAGCCGCCGAATGACTCGATATTCATGCTGTGAGTAGCCTGATAAACGTTGCCCGCACTGAAAAACAGCAGCGATTTGAACAGCGAGTGGTTGAGGGTGTGCAGCAGTGCGCCCGCAAATCCGAGGGTGGTCAGCAGCGAATTGTTCATGCCGATGCCAATCGTGCCCAGGCCGATGCCAATGCCGATGATGCCGATATTTTCGATGCTGTGGTAAGCCAACAGTTTTTTTAGGTTGTGCTGCAAAATGGCGAGCATCACGCCATAGACCCCCGACACCACCGCCACGAAAAGGATGAAATAGCCCAGCACCGTGAAGTCTGTTTTCACCAGCAAAATCATCCGCAGGATGCCGTAGATGCCGATTTTGATGAGCACCCCCGACATGATGCCCGACACGTGCGAGGGCGCTGCCGGGTGGGCGTAGGGCAGCCAAGTATGGAAAGGTACGAATCCCGCTTTCAGCGAAAACCCCACGAAAAAGCACCCGAACAAAACGAAACTGTTCACCCCACCAAATGCGGCAGAGAACTCGCCGATGGCTTTGAAATCGTAAGAATCCATGCGGTAAGCGACCCAAATAAAACCCACTGTGAGCAGCACGATGCTGACGTGCGACTGGATGAGGTAGTTGATGCCCGCCTTGAGGGTTTCCGGTTTTTGGTGCTCGAAAATGACGAGCAAAAACGCCGACACCGCCATGATTTCCCAGGCGAAAAGGAACACCAGCGAGTTTTGCACGGAGCAAATGATAATTAGCATGGACTGCGCCAGCAGGTAGGCGATGCAGTGCAACGAGAGGTTTGCTGATTGTTCCCGGTAGACTTTCATGTATTGCAAGCCGTACAGCGCCCCAGTTATCATGGTGAAATTTATCACCAAAATGAACCAAGCTGAAAGTGCGTCAATGCGGATGGGGACTTCCCCTGTCACGAGCGTTCCGGGCATTATTATTTCAAATTCGCTCCCGACCAAAACATTCCCGGCGAGGTAGCTGCTGAGGAGGGCGCAGCTTATCACGGCGGCAACGGTCACCAGTCCCTTCGCCATCACTTTGAGGAATGGAACCGAAAGCAACGCCGCTGCCAGGATTGCCAGGTATATCAGGAGAAAGGTCATTTTAGATATTGGGATATTGGGATATTGAGATATTGGAACGCCGGAAGAATATCCCAATATCTCAATATCCCAATATCAAATCAGTTTAAACAGCGTCCCCAAAAAAACGAGCAGCATGAACACCACCCCATACAGCACATAATATTGTATCCTGCCATTTTGGATGAACTCGAAACGGTTCATGCCCTTGAGCAGGGGTTTCGTCAGTTTTTCAATCAGGCTGTTTTCAAAAAAATCGGTGTAGTGGGAAACATACGCCCGCTCTTTCGGGAAAATTTCTTCTGGTGCAATTTCCTTGTAGTTCTTTTTTTCACCGACGAGAAAGCCGAGCAACTTGCCGAGGGTTTTCGAAAACGACTTGCCCGTGTACTGCATACGGTTGTTTGGGGCAACATAACCGCAGCCCCACGTAGTGATGATTGCCGAAGGGCGGTTCACCATCGAGACATTCCTAATGAAAAAGACCGGCAGCAAAAGCACAAGGAACACCAAGGAGTACAGGCCGATATTCACCATTGCGGAGTTCAGGTGAACAAAAGCAGCCTTGTCGGGTGTGTGCCCCGCCAGGACTTCCAGGTTTGCGACCCAGTTCAAAAAATACTGTGGGAACATCCCAATGGCAAGCATCGCCGCCACGATGAGGTACTGCGGCAGGCGCATCACGAACGGGGCTTCCGTTGGCTTGTGCGCCAGCGGCTGCCGGGGGTTGCCGAGGAAAATGACACTAAAGCTTTTCGTGAAAGCCAACAACGAAATGCCTCCGATGACTGCCAAGCCAGCAAGTGATAGCATCATCAGGGTGGAGATGTAAAAATTGGAGGTTTTCATGCCCTCCACAAAGCCGCTGTACAGCAAAAACTCCGAAACGAAGCCGTTCAGCGGTGGCAACCCGCCGATAGCAAGCGCACCCATGAGGAAGAAAAAGGCCGTTTGGGGCATCTTGCGAATCAGCCCGCCAAGTTGGTCCATATACCTCGTGTGAGTTTGTTGATAAACCGACCCAACTGAGAAAAACAACAGCGATTTGTAAAGCGAATGGTTGAGGGTGTGGAGCAGGGCGGCAGTCAGCCCTATCGTGGAAAGGGTGGGGTTGTTCGTGCCCTTGCCGATGAGGAACAGCCCGATGCCTGCGCCGATGATACCGATATTTTCAACCGTGCAATACGCCAGCATTTTCTTAAAATCACGGCGTATGGCTGCGTTCAGGATGCCGAACAAGCCCGTCGCTACGGAGAGCACTAGCAGCGATGCGCCAATGAGCAGCCAGTTGCTTTCCAGCATCAGCGCCACCCGGAGGATGCCATAAATGCCCATTTTGACAATGACGCCCGACATGACGCCCGACACGTGCGAGGGGGCTGCCGGGTGTGCATGGGGCAGCCACGAGTGCAGCGGGATGAACCCCGCCTTGATGCCGAAGCCGCCGAAAAAAAGCAGGAACAGCCAGACGTTTTTGTTTTCTTTGAAAAAACTGCTAACTGCTTCAAAGTCAAACGAGCCTTCCACAAAATAGACCCAGATAAAAGCGGTGCTGAGCAAGGCTACGCCAATGTGCATCTGCACCATATAATTGATGCCCGCCTTGATGGTTTCCTTTTTTTGGTGCTCGAACATGACCAGCAGCAGCGAGGAAAGGGACATCAGCTCCCAGGCGACGAGGAACGCCAGCCCGTGTTGCAACATGCACACCCAAAGCATGGACGATTGGAACAACAGGAACATGGACCAGTGCAGCGCCAGGTTTGCCTTTTGCTCCCGGTAGGCCTTCATGTAGCCGATGCCGTACAGCGCCCCGTTGATGCAGGTGAAATTGACGATGAGCACGAACCAGGCAGACAGTGCATCCATGCGGACCGGGACATTTCCAAGAAAGGGAGTTCCCTGAAAAACGACATTAAGCGACTGCCCCCTCAACGCATCGAGCGCCGGAATGGAGGTTAGAACAGCATTGATTAAAATGAAAATGAAACTAGCCGTGGCTCTGACTCCCGAAGGAAGTAAGGGGATGAAGAACATCCCGCCAATAGTGAAAAATAGGGTCGCAATAACCAGTTGAACATTATCCATGCACTAACAAAATTTTAAAACAGGTATTACCTGCTAAACCTTTGTAGGCCGGTATCGGATAGTCTGTTCAACAAAAAACGGGCTTGTCTGTACCGGTCGAACGAGGCGTAAAACTAGTAAAAAAATCCAAAAACGCAAGCATGGGAGTGGAACACGGATGGAATCTGGTTATCTCGGTTGATAGCTATTTCTCCAACACCCACAGGTTCACCTCCTGCTCAAAATTTATCCAACCAGGCGTCGTCACATAGCTTTTCACGAAGCTAAAACCAAGTTTTTCCAGCGTCCTGTTGGGTGCGGGGTTGAGCGAATAGGGTTCGCAGAACAGCCGTTTGAGTTGCAGGTTCTTAAAGAAAAACGGCATCGTCATTTTCACAAAAGCAAGCCCGTGGCCGCCCTTCCGATGTTCTGGCTGCCAGATATGCAGGTGCATGTACGCCTCCTCCCCAAACACAATCTTGTTGACGTTTGAATGGCCAATCGCTTGTCCATCGAGTTCCCAGATGATGGCGTAAGCTTGTTTTTCGTGGTAATCCTGCGCAAGCTGCGCAGAAAGCATCGAGTGCCACTGCTCTCGGCTTGGCAATTTGGAGAGGTCAACGCCCATGCCAATCATGTATGCTGCATCGGAGTCGAGCCAGTAGCTGGCGATGGCGTCAATATCGCCGCTTTGAAGTTCACGAACAGTTCGCTTTTCGTGGGGTTTTTCCAAAAAATTTTGAAAGCAACCCAAAAATGGCCCGCCGGCGGGGGCAAAGAACAACCCCCCAAACCCCCCACCAAAAAAAGCCCACCCCACCCCAAAAAAAAACCCCCGCGCCCCCGGACCCCCCCCCCCCCCCGGCCGGGGGACCCGGCCGGCCCCCCCCCCCAAAATTGTATGCCCCACCGGGGGGGGGGAAAAAAAAACCAAACGCCAAGGGAAAACCCCCCAAAGGAACGGGGAGGCCGGGCCCCAAAAAAAAAAAAAAAAAAAACCACCCCCAGGCCCGACCCCGAATCAAAGGACGGGGCGCGCCGCTTTTCCCTTTCCCTAATGCGAACAAATCCCAAAACCCTATCCGCCACGGCTTCCAGAGCCAGGGCACCAGCCGGAAGTGCTCCTTCACTTGGTTTTCCTTACGGAAAAACACCACGCCAAAAAAGAACAAATCAATGGTCAGCGTCACTTTCGGGTGCTGTTTGATGGACTCCCAAGCCTGCTCCATGCCAGATGACCAATGGATGTCGTCGAAGATGAACACGCTCTGCTCGTGGGAATATGCGAGGCACTGCTCGAAGTAGCGCAGCGTCGGCTCCTGGCGGTGGTTTCCATCCACGAAAACATAGTCGAGACGGCCTAGCGCTGCAAGCGCCTTCGGCAATTTTTCGTCAAACTGCCCCACTATGATTTCCACGTTTTTTACCTCTAAAAGATCCAGGTTTTTGCGGGCGTACATGGCCACGTTCGGGCAGCCTTCGATGGTAAGAAAACGGGCTTTGAGCGAGGCAGCAGCTTGGTAGGCCGTGCTGATGGCGAGCGAAGTTCCCAGTTCGAGCATGGTGGTGGGCCTGTACTTTGCCACTATTTTGAACAAAAACTGGCAACCCATTGGGCTGTTGGCGGAGTAACGGACAAGGCTGCCGAGGCTGCGCTCCCTGCCGGGCGTCACCTGTGAGCCGGCACCAAAATCGGTGATGCTGATTTTGGTTTTGTCGCTCCGCAAAAAGTGGCGCAAATCCTCCACCTCAGAGAAGGCGTAGTACCAGCGGTCGTCCTCCAGCACGGCCTCCGTGAAGTCGAAGACGAAAGGCGAGTGGACGTTGAACCTCGTTTTTGCCAGCAGGTAAAATTTCAGGAACCGAAAGAAAAGTTGAAGTCGTTGCAAATTCTGCCTTTTTGAGTACGGCGGCAAAATAGCGCAAATGTTTGAATTTGGAGGTTTAGAAAGTTGAGAGGGTTTAGGCGACTCACAGACTAAACCTCCTAAACTCGTTGAACCTATTAAGCCCAAAAAAGAAATACCGGACATTGGGCGGCCTTGAAGCAAAGCCTTTTTCCGCCCAATTGTCCGGTATCCTAGCATTAAAATATTCCCTATCCTAAAATTATTTGCCCTAAATCTTTGGTCCTATCTTTCAACCAGTTCAAGGTGCCGTGCTGAAAATCTTGATGGGCGACCATGCACTTGTTTGCGTGCCACAAAGGCTGCGAACCTTCCACTTGTAGGCTTTGCCGGGCAACAAATTGGGAACTGTATAGCTGGTCGTACCACTGGGCAGGTTCACCGTTAGGTTCAGTGGGGTTGGGTTGTCTGATGCGTTTTCGATGTTGATTCGGTAGCCGGAGACGCCACCAACGACATTCCAATTGAGCTTGGCCGAGGCAGCAGTGATGTTCGATGTAAATGCGCCGCCTGGTGTGCTGCAAGCGCTGCCACCAGTGCCGCCGCCGCTCCCAGAACTGGCATTGAAAGTGTACCAGCCCGACCAGTTCGATTTGCTGCCGCCACATTTTGCCCGCACTTTGAACTTGTAGTTCAGGGTGGGCAGCAACCCATTAACGGTGAATGAAGTACCCGAAACAGCCGTAACCACCTTGAAAAAGTTGGCATTCCCTGAGGCGTTTTCCACTTCAATGTTGTATGCCCCCGCCCCAGCCACTGCGCCCCAGGAAAGGAGCGCAGTGGAACCGGTTGAATTGTTGACCGAAAGCCCGGTCGGAACTGAACAAGCAACACAGGCTTCGTCGGGCTGCGACGATTGGCTGGAAGTTGGGCTGGTGAAAATTTGGCCGAATCCCGTCAGCCAGAAGATGGATGCAAAAAGAATAGTTTTCATAACTTTAAATTGATTTGTGATAAAAAATGGATTGAATGAATCGGTTTCATTTCCGATGACAAGACAAAAGTAGGCGGGCAGGTATCTCCATAAAAATTAATGGAAGCGAACAAGTAGTTTTGGTAGCCGAATGGGTAGTTTGCTTATACCGAACGTTAACGCCGTTTTAACCACGCATTTGCCCCTTCGGAAAATAACGGGATATTGGCCGCCGTTTTAGCCGGTATTTATGCTTGTGGTCGCCCAATTTATTGGGCAGACCGAAACAAAATGATGGTCTGCCCAATAAATTGGGCGACCACAAAATCAATCAGGACACCATGAAAAATCTGCTTTTGCCCATTCTCTTCGTTTTCGCCACTACCCTACTCACTGCGCAATCCTATATCACCGCTGGTGGTATCCGATTGGGTACCGACTGGGGACTGACCTTTAAGCAGCGGGTGCTCAAACACACCACAGTAGAGGGCATCATGCAGCAGAGTTTTCAGCGGGAGGAATTCATGGTGACGGGCCTCGTAGCGCAACACTACCCTGTGCTGCTGAACGGGCTGAACTTCTACTTTGGCGGTGGCGTACACAAAGGCTGGAACAACCAACCTTCTACTTTTGAAAACCCCAATGGATTCAAAAACCCATTCGGAGTGACCGCCATCGGTGGCCTGGAGCTGACGCTTGGCCGACTCAACCTCTCCTACGACTACAAACCCGCAATGAACCTGGCAGGTGGCGAGCGCACTTTTTATATGCAGACCGGCCTGTCAGCCCGCTACGTTTTTTACAGCAACCGTGATTTGAAAAAAAAGCAAAGGGAAAGGAAAAAGGAGGAACGAAGGAAGAAATTGCGGTTTTGGGGAAAAGATTAATGAAGGTATGAGGTATGAGGACTGCTTGGCATACCTCATACCTCAATACTTCATACCTCAAAAAACCTCCTTGCCTGCTTTATCGAAGGTCATAATCGTCTTGTAACCGAAGTCATTATTTTCGCTTTCCTCACCAATGAAGCCCTTCTTCACCACATATTTTCCACCTTCTTCGATGATATAAAGGTAGTCGCCCGCACCGGCCCACCAGCCACCCACGGCTGCAATGGCGTTGGCGGGTACTTGGTTTTGCTCGTAGGTGTCCTTGCCCAGTATTTCGCAGTTCAGGATGTCAGCCACTTTTACCTTGCTGTTGCCCATTTGGAGGAACACCTCGTGGCGGGGTGCATCGGCGTCCGTGTTTGGATCCGTCGCAGACTGGCAGATGAACTTGATGGTAGCCGGGTCAACGGCTGCTGCTGTTGTTTCGGTGGTCACACCCTCCTTGTTTTCGGAGGTCTCGCTTTTGCACCCAATCAGTAAAGCGGCGAGCAAACAGTTGATGAACAAGAATTTTTTCATGATTTTCTTTTGGTTGTAAAAATTGCCCTTGGTGGTCGCCCAATTTATTGGGCAGACCGATTGGGACTGCCCAATAAATTGGGCGACCACAAGATATTACTCCCTCACCAACTCAAAGTCCGTCCGGCGGTTCTTCGCCTTTCCAGCATCGTCGGTGTTGGGCGCTATCGGGTTGTCTGGGCCATTGCCGATGACGATGAAACGGTTCCTGGGCATCCCATGCTCCTTGACGAGGTAGTCTCGCACGGCATCGGCCCGTTTTTGCGAGAGGGCAACGTTGGTAGCCTTCGACCCTACATCGTCCGTGTTGCCTTCGATGCGGATGCGGGCGTTGGCAAATGCCCTTGCTATCTCCACAAACTCCTTGTCAATGATGTACTTGGCGTTTTCGTCCAATTGGTACTCCCCAGAACGGAAGTTGATGCTCACCCGCTTGGTGGCGATGGTCTCCTTTTCCGCACCCTGTTTTTTCGTCAAGTCGGTGAACGTTTTCTGCCCTTCGGCATCGTGCTCAGGGCCAGTCAGGTTGGTAGCACGCACGGCAGTTGAGTTGGAAATCTCCCGCCAGCTTGGTGTGCGGCCCTTGATATAACCGAGGTCGGCATACACTTGCGACATGCGGCCGTAGAGGCGGTCGCCGGTCACACCTTTGTATTCGGGATTTTGACCATAAAAATTCAGGTTGTCACCGTGGGTGCAGAGGCGCACGTTATCAATGGCCTTCATCGCCCATTCTTCATTGATGCCCTCAAAGTTTTCGGACAAAATCTTGGCAGCCCGGCGTTTGGCGGCAGGGTCGCTGTTGATTTCGGCAGCGCCCTTCATCCAGCCTTCGTAGAGCTGCTGGAGGCGCTTCGGGTTCTTGTCAATCCACTCCTTTTTGGCGATGAACACGTCGGCGATGATGTTGGAAGCGGATTTGGAGCTTTCCAGCACCCTCGAACCTGCCACGGCAGATAGGCAAGCCTCATCGTCTGGACTCCAGACCACGGCGGCGTCCACCTGCTGCGCCTTGAACGCCTCGGCGGCATCAATGGCGCTGGCTTGTTTGATGAGCTGGACGTCTTTTTCGGTCATACCGCCCGCTTCGAGTAGCCAGAGGAGGAAGGAGTGCGATGGGGTAAGCTCCGCCACGGCGATTTTCTTGCCCTTCAAATCGGCCACTGATCCAATGCCCCTGCGCACCACGATGGCATCGCCGCCCCGTGACCAGTCGGCCTGCAACACCACTTGCGGCTGGATGTCGGCCATCTCGCCGGCCTCGGTCGGGAAGGCGTCAATCGTTGCCCAGAGCAGGTCAATGTCTCCGCGCTTGAACGCGTCACGGCTGGCCACAAAGTCGTCAAGCACTTTGAAGTCCACCTGAAAGCCATAATCCTTGTAAAAACGGGAGTTGGTATTGGCCTTGAACCCTTCGTTGAAATACTGCCCCCCGGCGTAACCGCCCCAAGTCACGACACCGATTTTGATGGCATCGGAAGGCGCTTCCCCGCTTTCGGAGTCGCTGTTGGAGGTGTTGGTATTTTCAGCATCGGCCTTGTTTTTCAGGCCGTTGCCGAAGTCGGTGTTGTTCAAAAGCCAACGCCCACCGAGCACTACGACGGCAACGATGAGCAGGGTAATCAGCAGTTTTGAAAACGGAGTGAGTCTATTTCCCATGATATTTGGTGAATTGAGAATTGAAAATTGAAAATTGAAAATGCTGCGTCCTGCCATTCTCAATTTTCAATTCTCAATTCTCCATTAGAAAAGGTTATTCAAAAAAGTTGTCGTATTGGTTGCGGTGACCGACACGTTCCGGCATCTTGAGGGGTTCGTTGAGGTCGAGCACTTCGGTATCGTCGTGTGCCTTGCTGATGAGGGTTTGCTTCTCGTCTCCAAGCAGCATGGAAAAGGATTCCTTTTCCCATTTTTCCAGCATGTCGAGGCCCTCCTGCTCGAAGACGCCGTTTTGGAGGTCAATGCTGTCCATGAAACTGGACGAAACTTCCATGAAGCGCTCCATCTCTCCCACTTTTTGGCTCACGTCATCGGCCACGGCTTCGAGCGCCTCATCGAACATGGCCCGCTTGTCCTTGTCGCCCTGGATGACGCTCATTGCGGAGCGCATGGCGGAGTTGGAGGCATGTATCGCCTTGCGTTCTTGATCCTTGAGTTCCACCTGGTCCTTGATGTCCTCCATCAGTACCTCGGAGTTTTCGTACATGCGCTTGAGCACCCGGTAGAGCACTTCCATCTTGTTGTACAGTTCGTCGAGGCGGATGTTCGACTCCTGCAGTCGGCCCGCCTTGCGGGATTTCAGCACCATCTGCGCCTGGTTGTTGGCGTCTTTGGCCTGGCTGGCAAGCTGGAGGTTGCTCTCGATTTCCTTTTTGTTGTTGACGATGATTTCCTTCAACTGGTGCATCTGTCCCCGCAGCTTGTTCATCTGCTTGTTCATGTTGCGGAGGTTGTCCTGCAGGTGTTCAACGTAGCCTTTCAGGATACCAATCGGGTCAATCTGCACGAAAAGCCCGGTAATCCAGCGCATGATGCTCTTGTAACCGAAACCTATGAGCGCCCGCATCTTGGGGTCGAGCACCACATAAATGAGCGCTGCCAGTGCCATCAACATGACCACCAGTGCTACCGTGTTTTGCATCAATGCAATGAGGGCGGGCAGCACTGAGAACAACAGCACCCCACCCCCGATTGTGAGGGCGGCCAAGAAAAGCAGCCCTGTGACGCCCTCGGGGCGCTGCCAAAAAGTCTTAGGTTTGAAATCGTTTGAATCCATTTTTGAATGGTTGTTCGCCCGGACATTTGTTTGCCGAGCAGCTTGGTTTTGGCCTACGGCAACAATCCGCCTGAATGAAAAAGCAAGGTTAGCGCAAATTTGCGGAAATCATCAAGTAGCAACGACCAAATTTACACAAAGGACGATAAAACAGAAGAATGATATTGTTCAATTTTGACAGACGCTAAATTATGGTGGAAAATGGTAACTAGTCAGCTTGGACAGTGTGCGTCTCGTTTGTCATTGCCGAAGGCAACCTGCGACGTCTCGCGAGACGTCGCAGGTTGCCTTCGGCAATGACAAAGCGGCTTGTACAATACGTGCTAAAATGCACGTTTACACAAAACATTGGAAAGGCTCAAGGCTCAAATAAAAAACCGGGCGAAGCCAATAATGCCCCCGCCCGGTCCCGTCTAAAGTCTAAAGTCTATTGTCTAATGTCTAGCTTTTATCTCATCAACGTCACATCCCCTTCCAGCAGCACTTCCGTGCCATCCACGAACTCCACCACGGCATACCATACGAACACCGCAGGGTTCATCCGTTCGCCACGGTGCGTACCATCCCAACCGTTTGCTGGGTTGTTCGTTTCAAAGTTGAAGGATTGGTAAACCGTCTCGCCCCAACGTGAAAACACGAGGAACTCCTTGACATTCAGCACTTCATTGCCGGAATAAATCATGAACACGTCGTTCGTGCCATCGCCGTTCGGTGAGAAGCTGTTCGGAACGTAAACCGGGTAGTCTTTTTTCACAAAAATGGATAGCAAATCCTCTGCACGGCAACCGTTTTGGTCAATGACCGTCACCGTCACCACCGTCTGCTGCGTGGGCAGGAACTCCTGTTCGTCGCAAGGCATCTGGGGACAAGGGAACAATATGGCTGGCGTCCAAATCAGCGTGTCCAATTGCGAAGCTGGTACGGTGTACTGCGCTTGGATGGTGGCCGTTTCGCCAAGGTTCACCAAAAGGTCGGCACCGAGGTCCACCACAAGCTGTTCAGGATTGTCCAGCGTAACTTCCGTCGTCCAGACACAGCCTTGTCCATCCGTCACCTGAATCTGGTAAGTACCGGGAGCCAGCGGGGCAATGTAATTCTGCGAGCCATAATCCTGTCCGTTCAACTCAAAACTGTAAGGCCCGTTGGCGGGGTCGGCGGTCAGCGTGATACTGCCATTTTCGTCGCCAAAGCAGTCTGGGTCTTCTGCCAGCACGTCGGCCTGCGGCACATTTTCGTATTGGAACACCTCCACATCGTCAGTGTCTGTACAGAAATTGCCGAGGTTGGTAACGGTGAGCGAGTAGATACCTGAGGCATTCACCGTGATGACCGGATTGGTCGGTTCGCTGATAGTCACACCCGGAATACTGGTCGTCCAGAAGAAGCTGACGCCTGCCGAACCGCCACCGTTGAGGTCGAGCGGGGTTTGGTAGCAGTCCAGTGTTTCATTGGGCCCGGCATTGGCAGTGGGTTGGGCATAATCACCATTCACCTGCAAGGATTGGCCGTTTTGACAGCCATTCGGAGCTGTGCCGATGAGGTAGTAGGTGCCCGGTGTGCTCACTTGTGTGCTCGAACCCTGCCCAACGATGGTTGTGTCCGTCCCGACGATGGTAGCCCATTCAAAAGTTACCCCATTGACCGATGAACTGCCGCTGATGGTCACCAATGTGTCCTGACAATTCAACAATGGTGCGGGGTCAACGGTAAGTTGTGGGTAGTCAGTGTTGTCGCTGATAGTGATGGAAGCTGTGCCGGTACAACCACTCGCAACGTCCGTGACGACGACGAGATAAATGCCACCATTTTGCACCATTATAGTCTGGCCAGTGCCCACGGGTTGCCCATTTAGGAACCATGCATACATCGGGTTGGAGCCTACTCCAATGGCCGAGGCACTCACCGTAATTTCAGAAACCGTACAATCCAAAATCTCGCCCGGCGATGACACCACGCTGGCCGTCACCGTAGTTTCGAGGTCAATCACTTGCACCGTTGCCGTGGACGAACATCCGTTTCGTGTTACGGTCAGGGTGTAGGTACCAGCAGCGTTCACGGTTATGTTTGCCGTCGTGCTACTGCCAACGATGACGCCGCCCTGCGTCGCCGCCCAGGAGTAGCTTGACCCCGCCAAAGATGAGTTGCCCTGCACCGTTGTTTGCTGCACAAGACAGGTGAGCGGCGCAGGCTGCGAAATGGTCGCAACCGGCACTTCGTAGAAAATTATCGGCGTACCCACTGACACCTGGGTGCAGACATCCGACAGTAGCACGTTGCCCGTACCGTCGTTGTCACCGGCTACCGCCGAGATGTAGTAGGTGGTTCCGTAGCTCATCACCGCCGCATCGAAGCAGAAGGTCGGTAGGTCGCTCCGCAATATTTCATTCACAATCTGGTTGCCGTTGCCCGTGTGCAGCACATATTGCAGCACGTCATTGGTGTCGAGGTACTCGCCCAAGGTCGAATAGGTTGCCGTGATGCAGCCAACGCCGCAATTCGTCAACATGCTGTTCGACATGCTGCCAATGGCCGTCACGCAGTCGTTTGTGCTGATGTTGAAGCCGCAATTGGTTGGGCAGCCGTTGGCATCGGTCACCAACACCGAGTACGCACCCTCGCCGAGGTTGCTGATGACGAACGGCCCTGAAAGCACACCAGCTTGTTGGGCACCAGGATTCCAGTCCACGGTGTACGGGGCAGTGCCGCCGCTGATGGTCACGGTGCCTTCGCCGTCAGTCATGCCGGGTAGGCTCACGTTGCCGGATTGGTTGCAAATCAACTGCGTGGCTGAGGCAGGCTGGTTGAGGGTAAAGCTGGCAGTGCCACTGCATCCCGAAGCATCCGTCACGGTTACGTCGTAGCTGCCCGCTGCAAGTCCGGTCGGGTCCTCTGGGCTGCCGGGGAGGTTGGGCAGCCAGTCGAAAAGGTACGGTGCTACCCCACCCGATGGCGTCAAGTTGATGGCGCCAGTGCTGCCACCAAAACACAGTACGTTGGTAGGCACACCAACGACAGTCACAGTCGGTGCATTCTCGCCAACAGTAAACGCCTGCGATGCCGTGCAAGTCCCACCGTCGCTGATGGTCACTTCATACATGCCTGGCGCAAGGCCGGTGATGTCCTCTGTGGTCTCGTTATTTGACCAAATAAAGGTGTAAACACCAGCTGGCGTCACGGTTAAATTTACCGAACCGTTGGTGTTGCCACAGAGCGTATTTGGCAAAGCCGCCCCAGTGAAACTGAAGGTGTTGCTTGTATTTGCTACGAAAAAGCTGCCCGTGGCGGTACAGCCGTCGCTTCCCGTGACGGTCACATCGTAGTCGCCTTCGGCAATGTTGGCGAGGTCTTCCGTGGTCGCATTATTTGACCACTGAAAACTGTAGGGCGAACTGTTCCCCACCACCGTCAGGTTGATGCCACCAATGCTTCCAGCGCAAATGTCGGGGCTAATCGCCTCAGACAGAATAGGTGGAACGGTGTTGTTGCCCACGGTGAAATCGGCCTCAGCCGAGCAGGTCAACCCTTGGGTCACCGTTACCGAGTAGGTGCCTGGCGAGAGGCCGGCAATATCCTCGCTAGTCTCATTGTTTGACCAATTAATGTCATAAACACCTGCTGGCGTGACGTTTATGTTCACCAACCCGTTCGGATTGGTGCAGGAGGTATTGACGGTCGGCGTACCCGTGATGTTTATCGGAATGATGTTGTCTTGAACGGTGAAATTGGCAGCGGAAACACAGCCGTTGGCACCCTCCACCTCCACGGAGTAGCTTCCGGGGGGCACGTTTGTCAAGTCCTCGCTCGTTTGGCCGGTGGCCCAAACAAACGTGAACGGCGCAACCCCGCCACTGATGGTCAAGTCAATGCCACCCGTGCTTTCGCCACAAAGGGCTGGCGATGGGCTGGACGAAATTACTGGATCGAGCGTGGTGCTGCCCACAGTGAACGACGCCGTTGCGGTGCAACTTCCACCAGCACTCACGGTTACGGAGTAGCTGCCGCCGGTGAGGGTGGACAGGTCTTCGGTAGCGGCATTGTTCGACCAATCGAACACATAACTACCTGCTGGTGAGACGCTTAAGTCTATCGTTCCATTGTTGAAGGCACAGGAGGTGTTCGAAGCCGTAACCCCATTTATGCTAAATGCAATCGTGTTGCCGGGCACGGTGGCACTTGCCGTTGACGAGCAGCCATTGGCCCCCGTCACGGTGACGGTGTAGCTGCCTGCGGCAATGTTTGTCAGGTCTTCCGAACTGGCCAAGTTCGACCAGTTGAAGGTGTACGGCGTGGTGCTGCCGCTGACGGTCAGGTTCACGGCACCGTCCAGCAAATCGCAAACTTCGGGGGTGATGCTCTGCGAAAGCGTCGGTGCTTCCGTCACGTCGTCCACGACAAAGCTGGCCGTGGCACTGCAACTGCCAGACTCCGTCACGGTGACGGTGTAAGTGCCAGGTGTCAGGTTGGCGATGTCCTCGGTGGTGGCGTTGTTCGACCAGAGAATGCCATAAGTGCCAGCCGGGGTGATGGTCAGGTTCACGCCGCCGTTGTTACTGGCGCAACTGCTCAACGGCTGTGCCGTGCCACTCAGAGAGAAGGTGGAGCTGTTGTTCGGTACGTTGAAACTGGCCGTCGAGGAACAGCCGTTTGACCCTGAAACCGTTACCGAGTAGTTGCCAGGCAAGAGGTTGGAGAGGTCTTCCGTACTGGCCATGTTCGACCAAGTAAACGTGTACGGCGTAGTAGCCCCAGTCACGGTCAGGTCAATGCCGCCGTTGTTCTGTGAGCAAACTGCCGGGGTAATATTATCCGAAATATTTGGGTCGGAGATGTTGTTGGCCACGGTGAAACTGGCCGTGGACGTACAGCTACCGCCAGCGCTCACGGTCACGGTGTAACTGCCTGCGGCAATGTTCGTGATGTCCTCCGTAGTGGCCATGTTCGACCAAACAAAGGTGTAAGCACCTGACGGTGAGACGGTTATGTCAATGCCGCCATTGTTGGTGGTACAGGACGTATTGGCCGTTGGATTGCCACTGACGTTGGGCGATGTGTTCGTGTTGCCGACATTGGCGCTGGCCGTTGCGGAGCAACCATTCGCCCCTGTGACGGTGACGGTGTAGGTGCCTCCGGCAATGTTTGCCAAATCCTCGGTCGTTGCCATATTTGACCATAAAATGGTGTACGGCGTGACGCCGCCCGTTACGGTCAGGTTCACCGAGCCATTGCTCAGGCCACAGGTCGCTGCTGATGGTGTGGTGCTGAGGGTCGGCGGTGAGGCGTTGTTGGTCACCTGGTAGGTGCCGACCGTCGTGCAAGAACCACCAGCGCTCACGGTAACGGTGTAGGTGCCTACGGGAACGTTGGAAATGTTCTGCGTGGTGGCGCTGTTGCTCCAAAGGTACGTGTAAGTGCCAGCGGGTGTCACCGTCAACTGAACACCACCGTTCGGCGAAATACAGGATGTGTTGGCAGTTGGCGTACCAGTTAAGCTAAAAGTGGTGTTGGTGTTCGGCACGTTGATGGTGGTGCTTGTTGAACAGCCTGTGAATGAAGTTACCGTAACATCGTAAAGTCCCGGAGGTATGTTGTAAAGGTCTTCCAATGGGCTGCCGTTCGACCACATGATGAAGAACGGCGCCTCGCCTGAGTTGATATTCAAGTCAATGCTGCCGTTCGGCTGGCCACAAGTTGTGTTGACCACATCGTAGCTCAAAAAAGGAATGTTGCTATTGTCCGCAATCGTATAGGTGGCACTTGCCGTGCAGCTCCCACCCGCACTGGCCAAAACGGAATAGGTGCCTGGGTTCAGGTTGGAAATGGTGGTGGAGGTGGAGCCATTTGACCAAAGTACACCCGCCGTTGGTGGATTTACGATCAAACTGATGCTGCCGTTGCCTGCAACGCAGGAGGTATTGTCCACGATGTCCGGAAAGATGGTAACCGAAATCTGTTCGTCTGGAACGCTGACGGTTGCGGTAGAGGTACAGCCATTTGCACCAGTAACTGTTACCGTGTAACTGCCTGAAGGTACTGGCGAAATCAAAGGATTTGTGCCACCATTTGACCACGAATAAGTATAGCCCGGCACACCTCCGCTTGCCTGAACCTCTGCCTCGCCGTTGGGCAAGCTACAGTTGGCAGGGGTCATGAGCGTGACCAAGTTGGGTGCGTTCGGCTCGGTGGGAACGGTGTAATTCCCTTCAAGGGTACAGGTGCCCCCCGCACTGACCGTCACGCTGTAAGTTCCGGGGTCAAGTGAGGAAATGCTGGTTCCCGTTGCTCCCGTGCTCCAAATCACGTTCAATCCCGGCGGCTGAACCGAAATGGAAATGCTGCCATTGCCCGGTCCAACACAGATGGTATTTGCGGTAATGGTGGGTGTGATGGTAATGTTGACGTTGGTATTCGTAATATTTATCGGTGTAGAAGCCGTGCATCCGTTCGCTCCAGTGACGGTTACCGAGTAGCTGCCCGCTGGCACCCCGTTTATGCCCGAACCACTGGAACCATCAGACCACAGATAAGTAAATGGGGCTTCTCCATTTGTGACCGTGACAGTAGCCCCTCCGTTGCTTTGGTTGCAAAATGACGGGGTAATCGTCGGATTCAACGTAGGGTTGTTTGGTTCGTTAGGCACCGTGAAGCTCGTAGTTTGGGTGCAAGCCCCACCTCCGTCAACCGTCACAGAATAGGTGCCTGGTGTAAGTCCAACTTGGCTAGTACCTGTGCCACCGTTAGACCAAGTTATCGTATAGTTGCCGCCCGCAGGTGGAGTTGCTGGTGCAATGCTGATAATGACACCCCCATTTCCACCATTGCAGGTCGTGTTGGCGGATATGGTTCCATTGATGGTGATGGGCGGGTTGTTGTTGACCAAGTTGACGGTGGAGGTTGACGTGCAGCCATTGCCCCCAGTGACCGTGACGGTGTAACTGCCAGCCAGCACATCGTTGAGGTCTTCGGTGGTCTCACCGTTCGACCATGCAAATGTGTAAGGGGTCACGCCTCCTGTGACGGATAAATTGATGTCCCCATTTGCCAATGCGCAAAGGGATGGCGTAGGTGCTGCCGAAATATTCGGCGTGTTTGGCTGGTCGGGCACGTTGAAGTTAGCAGTGGCAGTGCAAGCACCGCCACCGTCCACCGTCACTGTGTAGTTGCCCGGCGTCAGGTTGGAGAGGTCTTCCGTCGTTTGCCCATTTGACCAAGTGATAACATAGCTACCTGCCCCCGGTGGCACTGCTGGAGCTATGGTGATATTGATACCCCCATTTCCACCGTTGCAGGTGGTATTTGCGGTGATGGCCCCATTTATGGTGATGGCGGGGTTGTTGTTGGTCAAGTTGATGGTTTCCGTATCCGTGCAGCCATTTGCACCTGTAACAGTGACCGAGTACGAACCGGCCAACACGTCGTTCAAATCTTCTGTGGTTTCGCCATTCGACCAAGCAAACGTATAAGGCGTAACGCCTCCAGAGACGCTGACGTTGATGTCGCCATTTGCCAGTTCACAGATGGAAGGCGTTGTGGCGGAAGTGATGCTTGGGTTGTTCGGCTGGTCGGCAATGGTGAAAGAGGCGGTGCCGGTGCAGGTCGTTCCGAAAGTTGCTGTCACCGTGTAGGTGCCCGCTGGAACATCGGTTAGGTCTTGCGTCGTCGCACCATTCGACCAAGCGTAAGTATAAGTATTGGCTGGCGCAACACTGATGTCAATGTCTCCATCCGAGCCGTTGCAGGTAGTGTTTGGCGTTGTGGAACCGGAAATCGTAATATTGATGGAGTTGTTGGGGATATTGTAACTAGCGGTTTCGGTACAACCCGATGAGTTGGTGATAGTCACCGTGTAGGAGCCACTTGCCACATCAGTGAGGTCTTGTGAAGTGGCACCATTCGACCATTCATAATCATACGTTCCCGCAGGGGCAACAGACAGGTCAATATCACCAATGCTTTGACCACAAATATCAGGAGTGATGGCAGCGGTGGGAGTGATGGAAGCTATTGTGATGTTGGAACTGCCGGAGACCGTGCCTGGACAGTTCGGGCTGGGGTAGTTGACACTGACCAGCGTGTAGTTGCCCGGTTGGGTTGCGTTTATCGTGTAGGGGTTGTCTGAGGTGGTGATGGGTGGTTGGTTTACGCCAGCAATGGCATAAACAAAAGTCCATGGCCCGCCACCCACTGGCGTAAATGCCACCGACAGCGGCACAGTACCGGTCGGTCCTTCGCAAAGCACACCAGTACCCGAAAGTGTAGCTGTCGGTATTGGCACCACCGTGATTGGTATGCAAGACTGGAGTGGGTTGGCGAAGCAGACGTTTGAGGAAGAAACACAGAGGCTGGTGGTGCCAGGGGTCGTCCAGGTTACGTTGACCGTGTTGGTGGTGGAAGTGAAGGTTCCCAGAGCAGGGTTCATCGTCCATTGGTAGCTGGATGCACCAATGATGGTGGGTACGGTGTATGCAGTTGTGGAGCCGACACAAACTGGGCTTGGACCAGTAACGGTGCCGGGGTCGGCTGGCGGGGAAGGCACCGTAGAGCCAACGGTAACGTCAACGGAATAATCGCAGACGTTGCCGCCGCAGCCATCAATGACTACATAATAGATTTGGCCTATTACGAAGTTGGTACTCATCAAGGTAAATGGATTTTGAGTACATGGACATTGCAAATCCATGGCTACCCAAGGTGGTCCGCAGGCTTCATATATACCTCCTTGCAAACCTTGGTTTCCACCTGCTTGGCAGTTACTTGGCGTAATTACAATGGAAATACTGGTGCTGCCAGCATAAAAAGCGAACCACTCGTCATTGTTAAGCACGTTGTTTGGGCAACCAGGAAAGGGCTGCTGCTGGTTGTTGTTGTTGATGGTGCCGCAATAGCCGTCAAGGTTTAGGCAATTGGCCACAGCCTGTATGCAGGTGTTGGTTGCTACAGGGGTACCGGGAGGCGGGCATTGCGCAATGGCCAACTGACCAAACACAAAAATTAAAGATAGAACTGCGTAAATTTTTTTCATGCCGAGTTAATAGGTTGGTGTGCATTTCAATTAACCACCCGTTTTTTCAAAAAACCAAGTTTGCCAATTGAAAATCAATCAGTAGCGTATTTGCACGGATTGTTTTGATAGTGTTTTTTCCGTAAAACTTTGATTCAAAATCATTGACCCCCAGCTGATGGAAGGTAGTTTTCAATTGTTTAGGGGGCTTGGTTGGGATGGTGAGCAGTTCAATTTTTTCACTTGAAAGTGAGCGTTAGTTTTTATGGGAAAAAGAATGCTTGGTGGGGTACTTTAAGATTTCTTAAGAGTGTGCAATTATAGTGAAAAAGCCTGGTTATCCCCTTATTATCACCCTGAAAAGAATGGCAAATGCACTGAAAACGACATTTTCACTTCAAATACTTCTTCATATTCTCCACATCCACGTTGATTTGCGAAACAAGCACCTGGTAACTTGCCACAAAATCATTTTTCGTCGTTGATACCTTCGAGGTAGCCTCCTTGATTTCATGCTCCAGTTTTTCCATTTCAGCGCGGTGCTGCTCCATCTCCTGGGTGAGCTTTTTGATTTGTTCCGCCTTCTGTTTCAACGTGGCATCCAAATTTTTCAGCATTTCTTGCCTGTTGCCAATCCTGTCGGTGGTTTGGTTGCGCAGTGCCTCCTCGAATTTGGACTGTTCGGACTTCAAAACATCAAGGTAATGCACCGCAGACTCCACCAATTTTTGCGGCGTGGCGCCCATTGCCTGCGCCATAGCAAAGGCCGACTGGTAGCGTACCTGCTCGTCCATCGGCATCTTTTCCAGCGACTTCAACGACTGGCGGTACTCCAGGTAATCAACACCGGCAAGGTTCGCACCTTCCATCGCCCTCATCAGCACTTCGAGGAACTTTGGGTTGGCCTCGCCGGGACGAGCTGGTGGCAGGTCCATATTCGCAGCAGAAGGCTGGCTTGGTGCAGCAGGTTCCGCAGCGGGTGTTTTGGCAGGAGCGTTTGGGTCGTCCACAACAAACAGGGACTTGATACTCTTAAAATCAATGGGCATAGCTTCGCAATTTTTTTATGTTGAATAATTCCTGCAAATAAACTCAATGCCAGCTATCCAACCAAACCTTCTCGATTTCGGATTTCGGATTGCGGATTGCGGACAGTGCCTGCAAATCTGACAATCTTGCCTGAAATCTTAATCCACAATCATAAAACCATTTATTTCCTTTGCAAAAAATACGGAATTTCCGATTTCGCTGCACCCTGCCGCAATCCGCAATCCGCAATCCGCAATCGAATGACTTTTGATGTAACCATCCCCGTCCTTAACGAAGAAGCCACGCTAAAGCAACAGGTGCTGGTGCTTTTTGATTTTTTGAAAAAAAACTTCCCGGATCCCGGCCAATGGCGCATCGTCATCGCCGACAACGGCTCGAAAGACCAGACCTACGCCATCGCCGAGTCGCTGCACCGTCGCCATCCCGAAATCGTGCCGCTCACCGTGCCCCGCAAGGGCGTCGGGCTGGCGCTCAAGACCAGTTGGGATCAGTCGCAAGCCGACATGGTGGGCTACATGGACCTTGACCTGGCCACCGACCTGCCTCATTTCCTCCAAGCCTACGATGCCATCGCCAACCAAGGTTACGAACTAGTTTACGGCACTCGTTTGCACCCAAAATCAAAGGTCATCGGTCGTACACTCAAACGGGAAATCACGTCGAGGGTCTTCAATTTTATCCTGAAAACCTATCTCGGCGTCGGTTTTTCGGACGGCATGTGCGGTTTCAAATGGCTGCGGCGAGATGTTTATGCACCACTCCACGACGCTGGGGCGGTGAGCGACGGCTGGTTTTTCTCTACCGAACTGCTAACCATCGCCGAGTGGAAACACCTGAAAATACTGGAACTCCCCGTGAAATGGACCGACGACGTGACCAGCAGCCGGGTGAAGATTGGGCCGTTGGCGAAGCAGTATTTGGCGGCGATGAAAGTGCTGAAAAGTAAAAAATTGTTGGATTGTTAAATTGTTGTATTGTTACCTTCTTGACGACAACCATTGAGCAATTCAACAATTCAACAATATAACAATCCAACAATCACGCAAATACGACCACCTCATCATCGGCGGCGGCATCTTCGGATGCTATGCGGCGCTGTACCTTGCGCGCAAGGGCGCTCGGGTTTTGTTGGTGGAAAAAGAGCGGGAACTGTTCAAAAAAGCCAGTATCGTCAACCAAGCGAGGCTGCACAGCGGCTACCATTACCCCCGCAGCGTGGCCACGGCGCTGATGAGCGACGACAACAAGGCCCGTTTTACCGAGGAGCACCGCCCGTTTATCCTCTTCGATTTTGAAAAATATTACGCCATTGACCGCTACGGCAGCCTAACGGATGCAGCACAGTTCGAGCGGTTTTGCGAGTTCATCGGCATCCGCTGCGAGCGTGTGGACGGGCATCCGCTGTTCAACTACGAACGACTGGAGGCGCTCTACCTCACCACCGAATACACCTTCGACCCGGTGTTGATCGGCGAGTACTACAAAGAGAAAATTGCGAAGCAAAGCAGCATCGAAATACACCCGTTTACCCAAATAAAAAAAGTGGAAACGGTTGGCGGGAGCTGGCAGGTCGAGCTGCAAAACCTTGAAAATGAGGCGATTGAAACCATCGCGGCAAAAAGCGTCATCAACGCAACCTACGCAGCGAGCAATGCGTTAAACCGCCTGTTCGGGATGCCGGACATTGACCTGATGCACGAGATTTCGGAGATGGCGTTCGTCACCTCCCCACAGTTGAAAAACATCGGCCTGACGGTGATGGACGGCCAGTTTGGCTCGTTGATGCCCTACGGACTTTCGGGGCTGCTGTCGCTGAGTTCGGTTGCGTACACCCACCACAAGGTGAGCTACGACAATCTCCCGACCTTCGACTGTCAGCAGCGCAACCTACTGTGCAGACCGGACTTTACCGCCGACTGCAACGGCTGCCCGGCTGCGCCGCCGAGCAATTACCGGAAGATGTTGGGTCAAATCCGGCAGTACTTTTCGGAGAAAGTGGAGCTTGATTACCAGCACTCGCTTTTTACAATAAAATCGAAACTGAAGGCCAATTTCATTGACGACGGCAGGCCCACTGAAATCTCCTGCCTCCACCGGAATCCCGACTTTTATTGCATCTTTGCCGGAAAAATCAACTCGATTTACGAAATAGAAAAAATGCTCTGATAGTGATGAGTTATGAGTTATGAGCGATGCCACAAGCTCAAAACTCATAACTCATAACTCATAACTTTTTTATGTCCGCCATCCAAGTATCATCCGAAATCGGCCCGCTGCGACGGGTCATCGTACACCGCCCCGACGAGGGCATCGCCCGTGTTTCACCCAAAAGGGCCAACGAACTGCTCTTCGACGACATCGTACACCTGCCGCAGATGCAGGAAGAACACGACGTTTTCACCGGTATCCTCAAGGCATTTCTTGGTGCCGACAATGTGCTGGAAACCAAGGACTTACTCACGGGTGCCATTGCCGCCGACGCAGGGACAAAGGAATGGGTCATCAACGAAATCGTGGACTACGAGGAGCTGCCAAAGGACTGCAAAAAGCTGTTGATGGACCTCCCCGACGAGCGCCTCGCCGATGTGCTGATTACCGGCTTCCTGGCGGAGGAGGATTACATCATGTTCGACCCCATCCCGAATTTTATCTTCACCCGTGACATCGCCGTAACGGTCAACGACCACGTCATCATCACCAAACCTGGCAAGGAAGCCCGCTTCCGGGAGAACTACCTGTCGAGGTTCATCTTCTGGTCGAACCCCATTTTTTCGCATTTGAAATCGGAGGGAAGGCTCATCAACATGAACCACTACGAGGATTTCCCGCCCAGCCGCAGGGGCGAGGTCGTGAGCCTCGAAGGTGGCGACATGATGGTGATGAACAAGGACTACCTGCTCATCGGGTGCAGTGAGCGCACTAGTGCCTACGCCATCCACACACTGCGCAACAAGCTTTTTGAAAGGAAAGTGGTGAAAAACGTGGTGCAAATAAACATCCCGCACGACCGCAGCTACATGCACATTGACACGGTTTTCACGCAAGTGGACAACAATGTAATCGTTGCCTTCAAGCCCATTGTGCTCGATGGGTTGGGCAGCAACGTGGAGGTTCACAAGAGCAACGGGACGAGCGTTTTCTACAATTCCATCCGTGATTTTATGGTCAACGAAATCAACCCGAACATGCAGTTCATCCTCGCTGGCAACGGCCAAACGCCCTACCAGGAGCGGGAACAATGGACGGACGGCTGCAACCTCGTGGCACTCAAGCCCGGTGTGGCGCTCACCTACGACCGCAACCCGGAAACAGAAAAGGCTTTCAAAAAAGCGGGCTACAAAACCGTACACGCCCGCAAGCTTTTGAAAGACCTGCAATCCGGTAAAGTGAAACCCGAGAACATCGAAAAAACCATCATCAACCTGCCATCCAACGAACTGTCACGTGCTCGTGGCGGCTCGCACTGCATGACTTGTCCGATAGAGAGGGATTGAATTATGTGGTGAAAGAGTTAGGGTGAGCGTGATGCCTACCAAACTCACCCTAACTCATAACTCATACTCCACCGTAAGTGCATCTTGAAAATCAACACAGCCTGAAAGACGTTCTGAAAGACATGGTGGACACCATGAAATGGAAGGAACATTTGAACGAAACCAAAATCAGGGAAGTTTGGAAGGAAAAAATGGGCACCACCATCAACCAATACACCCGTGAAATGAACTTCCGAAAAGGCAAGCTTTTTATCTCCATCAACTCCGCACCGCTCAAGCAGGAACTGAGCTATGAACGTGAAAAAATCATGGAAATGATGAACACGGAGTTGGGCGGAAAGTATGTGACCGACGTGATTATCCGTTGACCGTTCCTACCAACTCCACCAACACTTCATTCAAATTCTTTATCGCCAGCGGTAAGTCCCAGCCCGCCCGATTGCGGGTCTCCACGTAATTTGAAATGGAGCGTATCTCCAAAAACGGCTGCCCCGCCAGCAAGCAAGCCAAGAAAAAAGCGGCACCTTCCATGCTCTCCGCATCGGCCTGGTACTTGTCAAGCAGCGCATCAATGCTCGGCTGAAAACCATGTACTTTATTGATGGTCAATCCTTTGCAAGTCGGCAAAAAGTCGAAGCCGTCCATTTGTGGGTTCACCAACCAGCCATCGACGAAAGGGGTTGCATTCGCATCCACGAGGCCAAGTTCGTGTACATCGGTGAAGCTGCCATCAGCTTCCTCCACGCCGAGATCGGCGAAACGCTCGGCGGTTACGTTGACCACATCGCCAATTTTTAGCGACCGATTGAAGGCCCCCGCTATCCCTGCATTTATCGCCAAATCGAAACTTTGCTTCGCAAAAAGCACCCCGAGGTTGAAGGCCGTCAACGTCATGCCCACCCCAGCCACGAGCAGGTGAACTTCGAGGTTTTCTTTCTGAAAATGGGTGTCGGAATGTGGCCAGAACTGTTCCTGCAAATGCTGCCGGAACGGCGCAATTTCAAAAGGAGTAGCAGCGACAACGAGGATTTTCAAATGGATAAGATTTTTTAGAACCAAAGCTGGTTGGTTATTGGGTTATTAGAATATTTCGCAAACCATTGATTATCAATAGCTTAATAACCCAATAACCCAATATCACAATCACCCAATAACTCACTCATTCCACAATAAGGTACTCAACCACTTTGGGCGACAGCTGCACAGAACGCACCCATTCTGGTTGCCGCACCAGTGTGAGCGGCACGGTACTGGCCACGCCGCCCGGCCCCGACTCGCCCCCGAATACCGCCACCACCCGGAAGTCCGAGGCACTGACTTGGTTGAAGCGGCTCACGCCAACCACGCAACTCAACTCCACGGTGGCGGGCACCAACTGGATGCTATCCTGTTCGTTCAAAACCATCACTGGCAGCATCAGTTTTTTCTCGGTAAATTGCTCCACGGGCAGGAACAATTCCGTTTGCAATGACGAAAATTGGAGCAATGCAGGGTTCGGGTTGATAAGCTTGAGCGTCTTTCGGAAGTCCGTCTCGGGACAGGCCATTTTTAGTGGCTCGGTGCTTACCTCACTAATTCCGTCGAGCATTTGCGAAGCGCCAAAAACAACGATGCTGTCTGGCGTCAGGGTGAAAGCATCCCGGAAAAAGTAGCCGTTTTGGAAATTGATGATGGAATCCAATTTTATTTTTACCTTCTTTGAAAACAAGGAATCCAAGCGGAGCGTAACGTTGTCTTGACCTAGTTCGAGCAGGTTCAGTTGTAGCTCGTCCTCAATTTTTAGGGAAATGTCCGTGCGTGAAATGACCTGCACCGGAGCACTGGAAAGGCTAAAATCCAAGCTCGGTTGCCTCCTGAAAATACCCATCCTTAGCAACTTCCAACCCGTACCAGAAAACTTGAAGGGCATGGAGCGCAAGGGCGGCTGCGCAAAAACCCGGCCCATCGGCGGTTGGTAGTTCAAGGCCAATACCCCCTGGATTCGTAGGTTTCCGTCATTTTTACAAAAAACCAGACCATCAGCGAAAGTCCCATGCAGACCAGCAGCACCCGGTGTTCGCTCAAAGAACTCGAACCTTTTTTCTTGAAAAACTTGACGATTTTCCTCAACAGGTCTGGTTGCATTTCTTGTGAAGTTTATTGCATTCTATCTCGACTGGCCATTTTCAATTTTCCATTTTCAATTCTCCATTCTACTGGCTCGCCCCATCAAATTGCACAGCTTGTACAGCACCCTTGCCCCCACGTTGCCGTCCCATTCGTTGTTCATGCCTCCCACCTCGCAGAGGTCGAAGCCGATGATTTTCCGACCAGATTTCACAACGGTTTTAAGGAGGTAAACGGCCTCGTTGTAAGTCAGTCCGCCGGGCACAGGGGTACCTGTGTTGGGGCATAGGTCAGGTTGCAGGCCATCAATGTCGAAACTGATATAAACCAGCATCGGCAGGTCGGCCACCATCCGCAGGCAGAGCGACATGAAGCTGCTTCCCTCAAATTCCGCTTCCCTGATTTGCTGGTCTGTCCAGACATGAACCCGCCCGTTGGAGGCATTCACGAGGTCGGTTTCCGCTTCGCAAAAATCACGGATGCCCACTTGCACCAGCCGTTCTACTTGCCTGATTTTCAGTGCATTGTAAAAAATGGAAGCGTGGGAGTAAGTGAACCCCTCGTAGGTGTCACGCAGGTCTTGATGTGCGTCAATTTGTAGAATGCCGAAGTTGCCGTGGTGCTCGGCCAGTGCCTCCAAGTAACCGAGCGGAACGCTGTGCTCTCCTCCGACGATTCCCACTCGTTTGCCCTGTTCCAGCAGTGCCTTCGTTTCATGATAAACCCAATTCTTGAGGTCAAAACAGGCATCGTTGATTTCTCCCAAAGCCGCTTGCATTTCAAAGTCGGCGTCCAATTGCCCACCATTTTCGAGGAAGTCAATGTACTGCTCGGCCAGCGGGCGAAGCTCCGTGCTGCGGTTCAGCCACACGAGGTCGAGGTGGCGCATGTAGATGCCCATTTTCCAGGCATCCGGCACGTCGGGGTCGTGGAGGTCGAGCTGTGCGGAGGCTTCGAGGATGTTCTGCCCAGCGGTGGCCGTGCCGTCGGTGTAGGAAACGGTCACATCCCAAGGCACGGGCAGCAGCACCGTCTCTGCGTCGTTTTCATCGAACGGTAGGCCAATAAATGGCCGTTTTTTAGGCCGACGCCGGAGGGGTCGAAGTAGGCGATTTTTTCTTGTTTTGTCATGTTTTGAAATTGGAAATTGGTGAATTGGTAAATTAGGAAATTGGAGGTTCGTGTTCAATTTCCTAATTTCCAATTCCCAATTTCAATGCAGCGCCGCCCGAATCGGCAGCCCATCAATTACTTCCCCCTCCTGTTCCATCCACCACGCCAGGCGGTCGTACACGGTTTTTTCATCGAAGTAATTCAGCGCCATTTTCACAAAAACATGGCCGTGCTTGGCCTCGCTGGCCCAGAGTAGCTTGTAAAAACGGTGCATTTCTGGGTCGGTCTGGGCTTCACTCACAAGCCGGAATCGCTCGGCGCCACGGGTCTCCACCACCGAGGCGATGAGCAGGCGGTCGAGGAAGCGCTCCAACCGTCCGCTGTGGCAGCGCTTGATGAGCTGCGAAACGTAGGGGTCTTCGCCCATGCTCGGCGGCAGCGGGATGCCACGAGCGGCCATGAGTTCGTACACCTGCTGGAAATGCTCCAACTCCTCGATGCCGATTGCGATGAGTTCCGGGATGATTTCGGTGCGGTCGGGGAACTTGGCCACGAAGCTCATGGCCATGCTGCTTGCCTTTCGCTCGCAGTCCGCGTGGTCCTGCAAAAATGCTGGGAAATCGGCCATGACCGCCTGCACCCATTCGGGGCGGGAAGGCACGGTGATGTCGAGGTTGAGTTTCATTTGCTGAAAATTGAAGGCGGCTTGAAAACCAAGGCGGCAAATTTAGAAAAAAACTGGGGAGCAGTTTTGGCACAGAATGATAGGATTGGTAAAGTTGTAGATTGTGGCCAAATTCTCAGTTCAATCCATTTTGATGAAATCCATTTCCGTTTTTTGTGGTTCCAACAAAGGCTTCGACCCTGCCTACGCAGCTGCAGCTGTTGAAATCGGGCAGACGTTTGCGAAGCGAAAAATCCGCACCGTGTATGGCGCTGGCAACGTGGGCTTGATGGGCATCTTGGCCGATGCGGCTTTGGAAAATGGCGGCGAAGTACTTGGAATCATCCCCGATTTCTTGAAAAAAAAGGAAGTCTGCCACACAGGCCTGACCGAACTGATAGTGACCCGTACCATGCACGAGCGCAAGCAAATCATGGCCGACCAATCCGACGGATTCATCATCCTGCCGGGCGGCTTCGGCACGCTAGATGAGTTTTTTGAGATACTCACCTGGCGGCAATTGCGGCTGCACAGCAAGCCAATCGGAATTTTTGATGTGGGCGGTTTTTACCAGCATTTGCTCGCACACGTGCGTCAAATGTGGGAAAAGGGATTTCTGCGAGATGCAAATTTGGCCCTGTTCACCGTGGCCAACAACTTGCCCGAACTGCTGGAAAAAATGGTTCAACCCGTCAACATTGTGGAGGATAAATGGTTGTAACGAGCGATTCGAAGCTGGATGCAAAATTGTTTGACGAAACAAATAGCATCATTGGCAAATAATAATTTGGGAAAGTTTACCTTTGCCACCTGAAATCAAAATCTTTAGAACCCCACCCTCCTCGATTCTACAAAATTTATTTATCCATAAAAATTCATTTTCAATATGCAAACCGTAGAGACATCCCTAAAGTACAAAGTAAAAGACATCGCCCTTGCTGAATGGGGGCGTAAGGAAATCGAATTGGCCGAAGCCGAAATGCCGGGCCTCATGGCCCTGCGTGAGCAGTATGGCAAGTCGAAGCCGCTGGCTGGTGCCCGCATTGCTGGCTGCCTCCACATGACCATCCAAACTGCCGTTCTGATTGAAACGCTGAAGGAACTTGGCGCCGATGTGACCTGGTCTTCTTGCAACATTTTCTCCACCCAAGACCACGCCGCTGCTGCAATTGCTGCCGTTGGTGTTCCCGTTTTTGCTTGGAAAGGCCAAAACGAGGAGGAGTTCGACTGGTGCATCGAGCAGACACTGTTTGCCTTCGAAGACGGCCAGCCGCTGAACATGATTCTCGATGACGGTGGCGACCTCACCAACATGGTGCTCGACCGCTACCCCGAACTCATCGCCAACATCAAGGGCATCTCCGAAGAGACAACCACTGGCGTTCACCGCCTGTACGAGCGGATGAAAAACGGCACATTGGCCATGCCTGCCATCAACGTGAACGACAGCGTTACGAAATCAAAATTTGACAACAAATACGGCTGCAAAGAGAGCCTCGTGGACTCTATCCGCCGTGCGACCGACATCATGATGGCGGGCAAAGTAGCCGTCGTGGCTGGCTACGGCGACGTAGGAAAAGGCTCTGCTGCCTCCCTCCGTGGCGCTGGATGCCGGGTAATCGTTACTGAAATTGACCCGATTTGCGCATTGCAAGCAGCCATGGACGGTTTCGCCGTGTTGAAAATGGAAAACGCATTGCCGCAGGCCAATATCGTCGTGACCGCCACTGGCAACTGCGACATCATCTCTGCCGAGCATTTCAAAATGATGAAGGACAAGACCATCGTCTGCAATATCGGCCACTTCGACAACGAGATTGATGTCGCTTGGCTCAAGTCGAACTGGGGACACACCCACGTGAACATCAAGCCGCAGGTGGACAAGTACACCGTCAACGGCAAAGACATCCTCTTGTTGGCCGAAGGCCGCCTCGTGAACCTGGGTTGTGCCACTGGCCACCCGTCGTTCGTGATGTCCAACTCCTTTACCAACCAGGTGCTGGCGCAATTGGAGCTTTGGACCAACGGCGACAAGTACGGCAACGAGGTTTACACGCTGCCCAAGCACCTCGACGAGCAGGTAGCCCGCCTGCACCTCGCCAAAATCGGCGTGGAACTGGAGGAGCTGAACGACAAGCAGGCTGGCTACATCGGCGTGCCGAAGTCTGGCCCGTTCAAGCCGGAGTACTACCGGTATTGATAGTTGGCCCCAAAGGGGTAAACAGTTCGACGGTTGGCAGTTTGCAGTCTACGACTGCTACTTCCGACATGAAATTGACAAATGACAATTAGACATAAAAATGGCCCGGGAGGCGGGCTGTGTCTTCGCTTAGGCTGAATCCCTGTCGGGCTTTCATCTTCCTTAGGGTTGCTACATTTGCCATTCAATCATTGAAAATGAAGCAGTTATTTGAGGATTTCCGCCGGTCTCCAAAGCCGATTGGCTGGAAAAAATCAAGAAAGACCTGAAAGGCAAGGACATTTCCGACTTTGATTGGGAGGTTGCCAGGGCTTTCGGTCAGTGCATTTCCGCATGCCGACGACCTTGACGGGGAACTTCCCCACCCCATTTCCGAAGGGAAAACGACTGGCAAATCTGTGAGGACATTCCAAGTCGAAAATGAAGGAAAAGGCCAAACAAATGGCACTGAAAGCACTGGAAGGCGGGGCAGAGGCGCTGCGCTTTGTTGCTTCAGAACGCCAGATTTTGCTGGGGCTTTCTGGAAGGCATTGACCTGAGCATCATTTCGCTGCATTTCAGAGTTAAACGGATGGTTCGAGCCACGTTGAGTTGCTCCCACAATTCTTGGAATACGCAGGCGAAAATGCGGCGCAAAACTGCTGGCACCATCTGTTGGCAAGGCGATTCATCTCCCAAGCGAATTGATGCAATTTGCGAACAATCACCTGCCGAACTTCAAGGTGCTGCCCGTTCACGGTTCTGCTTTTTATGATGGGGATGAAAACACGGCCAGTGAACTCACAAATTGCCAAAGCCGCCAACGACTGGTTTCGAAGCTTATCGCCGATGGAATCAGTGCCGAGGACATTGCAAAGCACGTGTTTTTCACGGTTTTCATCGGCAAAACTACTTCCTGCAAATCGCCAAACTGCGGGCGCTACATAAATTTTGGCCGAATTACAGCGCAAATGGGGCATCGAAAACCCGCAACCCGCTTTCATTTTCGCCCATTTCCCCCTTGCCGAACAATCTCCCGATGCCAACACCAACCTGATTCAAGCCACTACCCAGGCCATGTCCGCTGTCATCGGTGGCGTTAATGTTTTGACTGTTTTGCCTTCCGATAAAACGAGTGACGATGCCAAGCCCACCGACTTCTCCCGCCGCATGGCCCGCAACGTGCAGCATATCCTGCGAATGGAAAGCCATTTTGATTGGGTGGCCGACCCAGCGGCAGGGAGCTATTTCATCGAAAATTTGACGGAACAGCTTTTGGAGGGGATGAGGTTTGAGATGCTGTGGACATGAAAAAACCCGTACTGGCAGGGCTGCCGCACGGGTTTGTAGCCGCCAAACTTGTTTGGCTGGCTGTATCATCAACTATAAGCCAGCCAAACAAGTTTGGCGGCTACAATCAAGCATTCCGATTGATGCAGTCCAAATCTTCAAAGGCCAGCTTCAAGCGCTTCACGAAAGTCTCTTCGCCTTTGCGCAGCCAAACCCGTGGGTCGTAGTATTTTTTGTTCGGCTTGTCCTCGCCATCTGGGTTACCGATTTGGCTTTGCAGGTAGCCCTTTTTTGCCTCGTAGTAGTCCTTCACGCCTTCCCAATATGCCCACTGCATGTCGGTGTCAATGTTCATCTTGATGGCGCCGTAGCTGATGGCCTCCCTGATTTCCTCCCGGCTGGAGCCGCTACCGCCGTGGAAAACGAAGTTGATGGGCTGCTCCCGGCTCGTCTTGAATTTCTCCCGAACATAATCCTGAGAGTTCTTCAAAATGACTGGTTGGAGCTTCACGTTGCCTGGTTTGTACACGCCATGCACGTTGCCGAAAGCTGCCGCAATGGTGAAACGGGGACTGACTTTGAGCAGTTCTTCGTAGGCGTAGGATACCTCGGAGGGCTGCGTATAAAGCTTGGAACTGTCAACACTGGTGTTGTCCACGCCATCCTCTTCGCCACCGGTCACACCCAGTTCAATTTCGAGGGTCATGCCGATTTTGTCCATGCGCTTGAGGTACTCCACGCAGATTTCGATGTTTTCGTGGATGGGTTCTTCGCTCAGGTCGAGCATGTGTGAGCTGTAGAGTGGGATACCATGTTCAGCGTAGAATTTTTCGCCAGCATCAAGCAGTCCGTCAATCCAAGGAAGCAGGCTCTTGGCGCAATGGTCGGTGTGCAGCACGACGGGCACGCAAAAAACACCGCTCCACCGTTGGAGAACTGGATCATTACTGGTGAGTTGACTGCCTTGGCCGTTTCCAGCACGGCGTTGACGGAGTTGGTGCCGATGACGTTCACCGCCGGGAGGGCGTAGTTGTTGTCGTTGGCATGTTGGAGCAGTTCGGTCACCTCGTCGCCGTGCAGTACGCCGGGACGGAACCTTGAATTGGATGAGTTATTCATATTTTCTTTTGTTTTTAGTTCAGTGGCGAATGTAGAAAGATTCACAGTATTTGTGAAACGTACACCAACGAAAAAAGGCAATGCTGGGATTGCATTGCCTTTTTCAAACAGAAATAATATTTCAAAGCGAAACGTCAACGGGTTCTTCTTCCTCCACATCGAACAGTGGCGTCAGCTTGTCGGGCATCTCCTTTTGGAGCACTTTGCTGAGTTCCTTCAAGCTGAGATTGGCCTTCGCCGAAATGAAGAACATTTCGCCGCTTTCCGTATCGTTGAATACCATCATTATGTTTTGGATGATGTCGCCAAACTCCTGAACCATTATCTGCATGTGCATCCCTTCCGACTTGATCATAATCAAGTCATCGAAATGATTGTTCAGCAGGTCTTGGCGCAACCGACTCACCTTTTCTGCTGGAATCTGAACGCCTTCCTCGGAGTACATGAACTTGACTTTGCCAAAGTGACGCATCAGCCCGAGGGCATCTTTTTCCGTTTCCGATTCGGCCTTGTTCCGGGCGATTTTGCTCCCCAACCGGATTACCCAGCCGGGCAGTTTCATGTTCTTGACGCCTTGTTCGTGCTTATGCTGCCGATAGAACTTGTTCAAAGCCTTGTTTTGGCAGATGGCGAGGCCGGGCAACAACAACAGCATAAAAATTAGCAGATTGTTTTTCATGGCAAACTCAGGTTTATGATGAAAGATGTTGTGTCAAGGAAAATACCCTGATTGCCTTATTCATCATTTTTCTTGGTCCCCTTGTCGCCGTCTCCCTTATCGAAAGCTTTGGATAGCTTGCCAATTTCGTTGAGGTCAATTTTACCCATGAAACTCAGCAGCACAAAGTCCTCGTCCTCTCCGCCAACGAGCAGCAGCAGTTCATCTAGCGTGTTGCCGCCGTCGCTGTCCTTCACGAGGAATTTTACGTTTTCCGTTTTGCCCTCACGTACTTCAAGCAGGGTTTCGTAGCCCTTTGTGTTGATAGTATTGAGTGCTTCCTGGTAGAACTTGTTGCCGTCCGTCTCCGTGGTCAGGATGCGCAGGCCCTTTAGGTCCTTGCACACGGAAAGAATGGCCTGTGATTCCTCGTCGTCGAGGTCGAGTTCCATTTTGTTGATCATCGAGAACATTTTTCCACTGACGTACACGACCGTAAAACGCTCGTCGTCAACGTACTTGGCAAAATACTTCGAGATGGCATCTTCCTGCGCAACGGCGGAAGTGGTAATTCCTGCGGTGAGGAAAAGTGCGAACAGAATTGACAGGTATTTCATTTTTCTAAAATTTTATGAGTTAAAAAATCGGGTGATTTCGATGAAGTGTTGGATGGTCATATTGTTGTATTGTTGTCGAAATACGAGTAACACTAATTTTCAATTCTCCAATTCATCCATCAATTAAAATACTTCCCTACCTTCTCCATTTTCCCCACCTCTTCCGTGGCTTTTTTCGAGCCTTTGTTGAGCTTGGATGAAAGGAGTCTTAGGGCTTTCACGGTTTCTTCGTAGGCTACTTTTTCGTCCTTGATTTCGTACTTTGACCAATCTACGGACGCTTGCTGGGCCTGCGTGGTGTTTGATTTTTGGAGGAAAAGCATGGATGCCACCAGCACCCCACCCACTGCGGCGATGCGCAGCAACTGACGAGGCCAAGTGCGCATTTGAACGATTTTGGCATCGCTGGCTGCTTCCATTTTTAGGAACAATGTTTCGTCAAAATCGTCCGATAAAACCTGCTGCCTCTCCGTGGCAAAGTGCTGGAACATCGGTTGGTACTCCTTCAACTCCTCGGCCACTTGTTCACCACTTTGTGGGCCATCGTTGAAGTAGTCACGGAGCTTGGCCTCCTCTTCCAGCGAGGTTTCTCCTTCAAAATATTTTTCGATAAGCGCTTTCATGTTCACAAATTTATGTTTCAATTTTGAGAAGTTGAGGCTCCATTTCCATACCTCCTACCTCATACCTTCCTTAACGGCCTTCCTCGCCCTGAACAGGTACACCTTCACTTGGTCCATCGGCACGTTGAGCACCTCGGCGATTTCTTGGTAGCTCAAGCCCTCGATGTCTCGCAGTTGCATGATGTCCCGTTGTTTTTCGGGCAAGCGGTTCATCAGGTTGCGCACCTGGTCGAAGACGTCATGCGTGACGACGGTTTCGTAAGGCGTCGCCGAGTGGTCGTGGAGGTCGAAGCCAGCGCTCATGGGCACCATCCGCTGGTGCTTCGAGCGCAATTTGTCAATCGAAAGGTTCTTCGTAGCCGTGATGCACCAAGCCTCGATGTTCGAGATGTTGTCCATTTGTTGGCGGTTGTTCCATAGCTTGATGAACACCTCCTGCACCACGTCCTCCGCCTCCGCAGCCTGTCCCACAATGCCGAGGGCAAAGCGGAAAAGCCGGTTTTTTATCGGCAGAATCTTCGTTTTGAAGTCGTGGTGATTCATGAAAAAAGCTCCGAGTTTCAAGTTTCGAGTTGCCTGAAAGCCTTTCGAAACTGTTTATAAAAGGCAGACGACGGCTTCTCAGAGATTGTTACAAACGCGCTGAAAAATTCTGAGAAAAACATGGTTTCGAACCAAAAATCAAATTTACCGCTAATTTAGCCGCCAATCATTTACGACTCATGGTTTTGCCGTGCAATCGTAAATCGTAATTCAAAAATCGTAAATCCCTTTCGTGCCGCAAATCGTTACCCTGCCATTCCAGACCATCAAACTGCGCCTGAGCAACGGCGAAGAGTTGGCCTTCCCGCTCTCCGACCCGAATGCATTTCACCTCGGCACGGCAGCAGATGGACTTGTGGAAAAATACGCCGCCAGCTTTCAAAAAAAACAACTCGACAAGGGAAAAACCACGGGCCTGCTCGACCTGCTCCGGGATGGCGATTTTCAATCTAAAAAGCTCACCGTGCCCTTCACCAAAGCCCCGGACGGCATCAGTTACCCGGATTTTGTGCTGGAGTTTGACTGCCTTTTTCAAAACCAAGGCGAGTCGGTCTGGGGCATGCTCCCTGCTCTTGGGCTGGAGGCACTGGCCACCTCGGAAGCCGAGCTAGACCAGCACCTCGAAGAAGTGGTGCGAATTGAGTTTTCTTCCAAAAAACGCCTTCAAAGCGTTTTTCAAATCATCGCCGCCAGCTGGTATGATGGCGCAGAAGTGGTCAGGTCGGAAATTAAACTGAAGGCATGGTCACCTTCGGAACTCGTTGAAAACCAGCGAAATAAGAAACAGGAGCTATTACCGAAGGTAGCCGAAAAAATGGTCGAAGAACACCAGCAGGCTTATGGTCGAGAGGAGGAACTGGGCCAGTTGGAGCGCATCCTCAAGGGCCGGTTCAGCCGCAACGTCCTGCTGGTTGGGGCATCGGGCACGGGCAAGACGGCACTGGTACAGGAGTTGGTACACCGCCGAAAGCAGCTCGGCATCGAAGCGGAAATCTGGGAAACCACGGCCTCCGTGCTCATCAAGGAACTCACCAACGAAACTGGCTGGCAGGACAACCTCAGCCTGCTGGTCAAGGAAATGACACTCAAGGGCGACATACTTTTTGTGCGCAACCTGGCCGAGCTGTTTGAGGTGGGGCGCTACGAGGGCAACGCCGTGAGCGTGGCCGAATACCTGCGCAGCGCCATCAGTCGGGGCGAAATCACGCTCATCGGCGAATGTACGCCCGAAGAACGTGCCCGCATCGAGCTGCGCAGCCCGAACTACCTCGCTTTTTTCCAGACCGTGGAAGTGACTGAGCCAAAGAAGGACGTCGAGGGAATTATTTTACAAAAAATAAAGACGCTCGCCGGGCAGCACCAAGTGGCCATCGAACTGGACGCCGTGCAGGAAATCATTCGCCTGCACCGTCGTTTTTCACCGTACAGCGGTATGCCGGGAAGACCCATCCGCTTTCTCGAAAGCATCCTGCTGGGGCTGTCCGAACAACCGTTTTTTGACAAAAAGAAAAAACTCAAAGCCGCTGGCACAGGCCCACAAGCTACCCCTGAAGGCGATGTCAATGCCACTATCACCCGTGACCTGGTGCTTAAAAGCTACTGCGCAGAAAGCGGCCTACCACCGTTCATGGTTGACCCCTCGCTTCCGATGGACGTTAACGCCATTCGTAAGTCGTTCAACGCCAACGTGTTCGGGCAGGAGCGGGCCGTGGCCGCCGTGGTGGACATGTTGGCCACCGTCAAGACCGCCCTCAGCCGCACGGGCAAGCCCATCGCTTCGTTCCTCTTCGCCGGCCCGACCGGCGTGGGCAAAACGGAACTGGCCAAGGTGCTGGCCAGCACCATGTTCGGCAGCAGGGATCGGATGCTGCGCTTCGACATGAGCGAGTACAGCAGCCCATGGTCACTGATGCGGCTGACAGGCGAGGGGTACTATTCCGAAGGACTGCTGACTTCCGCCGTACGGCGTGACCCGTTTTGTGTGTTGCTTTTCGATGAAATCGAAAAAGCCGACCCGAAGTTTTTCGAGCTGTTGTTGCAAATACTCAGCGAGGGCCGCTTGTCGGACAGCCGGGGCCGAGCGGTCAATTTTTGCAGCGCCATCATCATCATGACGACCAATATCGGGGCGGCCAACCTGCACCGAAACCGCATTTCCTGGAAAAAGGAATTGGAGGAAAAGGACGTGACGCAGCATTTCACCTCGGCCATCGAGCAGCATTTCCGGCCTGAGCTGTACAACCGAATTGACGCCATTGTAGCGTTTGCGCCGCTCGACCAGCAAACGGTGCGCAACGTGGTGGAGCGGGAGATAGATTTGCTCCGCAAACGGGAGGGCATCCAGTTCCGGCATGTTGACCTTTCGATAGACGGGGCTGTGTACGAGTACCTGGCCGAGGTAGGCTACGACGCCCGGTTTGGAGCGAGGTACCTGCAACGGGCCATCCGGGAGCGGCTGGCCGTACCGCTGGCCCAAGCGCTGAACGAGTACGCTTTTGACGAGCGCCTAAGCTTGAAGGTGGGCATGTTGGAGGGCAAAATAAGGGTACAAGTGGAGGCCGACCCGCTTGGCTTCGACCTGTTGCTGGAGCAGTGGGACAAGCTGACACTGGCCGAAAAAACCTCGCACCACCGTCGCAAAATCGCCCTGCTGCTTGAAAGCCCGCTGTACCTGCGTTTCCAAAGCGAAATGGACATGCTGGAAAGCGAAAAAGGGAAAATCGGCGAGGCTTTTTGGAAAAACGAGGAGCAGGTCAAACGGTACGGAGCCTGCACAGAAGCAGGGTGCTGCGAAATCCAAGGAAAGGACTACTACCTATTTGTACCAGCCCATGCCTAGTATCGAAAAGGGACGCCTATCCTTCAAGCCACCCAAGCCAGACGACCTGCTTTGTGGCATTGAACTGGAACTTTCAGGCCCAGGGGTTTGGCTGTACCTGCGTGAGGAAAAAGGCTTCCAGCTTTGGTCAACCAAGGAACACCCCGAGCATTTTCAACTTTTTGTGCAGACAGCGCTGGTGAAAACCAAGACACCGGACGATGTTCATCGGCAGGCTTTCTACGCTAGCGGGAAGGCAAGGAGGCTGGTTTCTCCGCTCGGGCTTGCCGACTCAAAATTGGATTTGGCCACGCATGACGCCCCGATGGACAATATTCTGCCATTGATAGAAAAGCTGGACTTGCTTTACAAGGATGGGCTTACGAGGGCATTCTTGGACAGCGAGCCTGAAGAATGAATGGAGAAGAAACCATAAAAAAATATTTATCCGAAATCAAAAAAAATCAATCGTAGGGTTGGTCATTTTGGCAAAATAGGCTACCTTTCCCCTAATTAAACAGTGGCCAAAAATTCCGTGTAAAACCTTTATTTTAAGCTGTTGTTAAGTTCTTTACTTACTGATTCACTTTCAACTAACACGACCCGTTTGGGTATCAGTGACGGCAAAATGGTTGTTCAGTGCGTATCCTCACACTTTGAAATCGCTGCATTGAACGACCACCGCCCCACCGACAGTCAACCGGGCGCTACAACTAAACCTTTTGATTTATGAACCTGACTTTCAAAGAGTTGAGAGACATCAAGCATGCACTGCCAACCGGCAGCATCTCCCGCATCGCTTCTGAGCTAAATGTTGACGAACAAACCGTTCGCAACTATTTCGGCGCAAAAAAATACGCAGAAGGCGACATCGCCGACATCCAGGTGGAACCGGGGCCTGACGGTGGCATCGTCCATCTCGAAGACACCAGAATCCTTGATTTGGCCAGACAAATCATCGAAGCTTCCCACCAACAGGAGGTTAGTTCTAACTAAAAAAATAATCGTTTAACACTGAAAAAAAGGGGCGGAATTGAATTCCGCCCCTTTTTCTGTTTCAGTGGCATCATAGGCTCAGGTAGTAGTCCCCAGTTAGTTTTCGGAAATCAGCCGTCCAATCATTGCTGCCGGAACCTCAACCCTTCCATCGGCGGTAAAATCATGCAAAACCTACCCTCGTGCGATAGCAACGAACGCACTGCGGAAAGCAGGTCGCCATGCGGCAATTTGACGGTGTGGCGCACCGAGTTCTTGTCTTGGCTACTCGAAAAAGTGCCGCCGCTGAAGAACGGCGGGTTGCTCACGATGAGGTCGTACCGTTGTCGGGTTTGCTTCGCAAAATCTTGGATGGAAGTGTGGAAACTAGTGAGGTGGTCAGCCCAAGGCGAGTTTTGCATGTTCTCCATCGCCTGGTGGCAGGCTTCCTCGTCAATTTCTACGGCGTGGATGGTGGCATTGGTGGCCGCCCTTTGCGCCAGCATGATGGCTATGAGGCCAGTGCCGGTGCCAATGTCAAGGACACTAGCGGCGTCCGTGGTGTCGGACCAAGCGCCGAGTAGTATGCCGTCCGTGCCCACTTTCATGGAGCATCGGTCCTGCGCTATGGCGAATTGTTTGAACTGAAAGGGCTTCACGTCGGAAATGGTCTGCATCGGACAAGTGTTTGAGGGTGAGCAGCCTGGCCAACAGGCTGCCAAGGTAAATGCCCGCATAGTTACACACCATGTCCATTATTTCAAAATTTCTGGATGGAATGAAAAGTTGGCTGCATTCTTCCAGCGTAATGCAGATGGCCAACAACAGGCTGCTGAACAACAACTCGTGACCAAGGATGTTCAACCGCCGCTGGTTCATGGCGTTGTAAAGCAGGTACGACAGCATCACCATCAGGCCGAAATGGATGGCTTTGTCGCCAAAGGGCACGGAACTGATGCAGTACTTGACCAACATGCCAGCAGGTGTTTGGAAACCCACGATGGTGATGATAAAAACAAAGATGGAAATGGCTGACGCCGTAAGGATTTTGAAAAGCATGAACCTAAATTTAGCGGAGGTGCTTAAACAGGTTCAAATTGTTTACCAAAAAAGAAGTTTTGGAAGATTGATTTGTCAGCGAAGCTGTAACCACTTGATTTACAGCTACATGAAATTTTTACCTAATCGTTCCTCAAGTGCTTTTTTCCCTTGTGCTTCATGGAATCTGGCCTCGGCGAATTGTGCCTCGGCACTGCTATCACCTCGGTTTTTTCACCAAAACTCAGCCAATAATTCTTGTCGGAAGCCGGAATACGGCGGTCTTTTGCGGGGTTGCCCACGTTGAAGGCGAAAGAGGCTGGGAACAGTTTTCGGTTTCCCTCCTCATCTTGAACCACTATTTTTTCAAAAAAAATACTGCTTTCATTCTGCACGTTTTGGAGCGCCAACTTGATGGCCATATCGCCAGTCCGGTAGGTTTCAAAGCACTTGGCCGGGCCGTTTTTCCCAGCGATGATGATTTGGAAAGAAACCAGGCTCAACGTATCATCATCTATCAACAGCAGCGGTTCCCGCTCTATGGAAAGCAAAAAGCTATCCAACGGATAGTTCAAGTTGGAGGGGGCAGCCGCCATTTGGCCCCACACCATTCGGACGTCCTTGTTTTGATAATCTTGGTACTCCGGTAGGTAGAAAGCGTCCTTTTCCAAGAAGGTCAGGGTGGTATTGGCCGCAGCCACTTTTGAAGCCAGTGATTCGGCCTCTGTGAGGTAATGGCGATTGGTGCGGAAATCTGGTATTCGCACGATTTCATATTGCCGGGCATCCCCGTAAAGTTGCAGGATGCGGGCAGCATTGGGATGGTTGGGGTCTATTTTCACCAATGCCCGCTGGCCCTTCCGTGCCACGATTTGGTAGGCCATGGTGGCTTCAAGGTGGTTGATTTGTGGCACAAAAAACGGCGGCTCATAGCCTGCGTTCGGGTCTTTGATGCGGATTTCGACTTTGGAAAGGTAGATGTCCTCGGTGTCGCCGAACAGCACCAACTCGTCCCCAAGGCCGAGGCTGTCATTGAAGACCACGCCTTTTTGTCGGTCGAGAAGCACGACTTTTTTGGGGTCAATGCCATTGATGTACGCCTGAACGCCTGTTCTGTTCGATTTGTAAATGATGCTGAAAACGCCGGGCTTTACGGACACCCCATCCTTGAAAACCGTAAGCGGCAAGTTCACAATTCGCTGAAAATCACCAAGTTCCACCTCCACCTCGGTGCTGTACCCGTTTGGGTTGGCGAACTTTTTCAGCGGCATTTTCAGCCCACCCCACTCCACCAGGTACTCGTGCTGCCTTTCGATTTTGTTTTCAAAAATGGTGCTGTCAAAAAAATCGGCAACCAGCTCCCCCACCCGATGCGTTGGAGAAATGGCGGCTGGCGTAACTGTAAACAACAGCGCCAGCCCAATGGCCAATGATGCAAAGCCTAATGAATTTAGGGAAACTACGCCGACTGGAGCAGGTCGGTCTTCCTGCCAATTAGCGAACAACTCCGCCCAACTTTCCCGGTATCGGTAGGCCAGCGGGTTCCACCAATTCAGCACCAGCAGCAGCTCGACCAGCAGCGCCTCCCACCCAAACAGCGGATGGATGGGAATCCAATGCGCCGCCCAATTCGCTTTTTTTGCTTCGTCAAACGAACGCCAGTTCAGCAACAGGTTGCTCATCACCGCAGTGGGCATGGCCTGCCAAGCAGCGGCCCTCGTGGCATTGTTCCCCTTTTCTTTCAAAAATTGGTGGACGAGCCAAAACCTGTCCGTCAGCCGGAACGATGAAACTAGCACCCCGGCGAAGAAGACCACCAACAACAGTGAGCCAACCGAAATGGAAAAGGAAGGAAGTTGAAATTCCAGCAGTCTGGTGATGGACATGGTTTTCGTGCCTACGGGCAAAGCCTCTTGGTTGGCAAGAAACAGGGAAGGAAGCAAAGGAAGTAGGAATGCCAGTGGCGGAATGAGGCGCAATTGCCATCTTTTTGCCCAAAACGACTGAACCCGACTCCGAGTAAGGAGAAAATATCGTTGCAAGAGCCAAAATGCAAGCAGCGATTCGAGTGCAAACTGCGGAAATGATGGCATAGATTGGCAATTTTTGAGCCTGAAAATTAAACACTTAACGCTTGATTCTCAACTCGATACATGCCTGTTAACATTTGGTTCGGGTTACTTCGAACTAATAGTTTTTGCAAACCGCTCGGCCCCCCCTTTTCTCGCTAAACCTAAATAAGTCAATATTTCAAAACACGACTGCGCTTGCCGCCCACGGCCACCATTTTATCCTCCACCTCGTGTACCAGCTCGATGAAATGGGCATCTCGCTTGATACTGCGCACCCGCTCGAAGGGCAGGTCAACTTGGATATGCTGCACAAACTGGCCGGGATTGGCCCGCATGATGTAGATGTCGTCGCCCAAGTAAACGGCCTCCGAGATGTCGTGGGTAACAAAAATGACGGTGGGGTGGAACTCCAACCATATCTCGCTCAACAGCTCCTGCATTTGCAGGCGGGTGTTGATGTCGAGCGCCCCGAACGGCTCGTCCATGAGCAGGATTTCTGGGTTGGCCACCATGCTGCGGGCAATGGCCACCCGCTGCAATTGACCACCTGAAAGCGTTGGATACTGGGCAAATTTGTTTTCGTGGCCGTCCAGGCCCACCTTTTTGATGATGTCCATGGCACGTTCCCGGCGCTGTTTTTCCGCCACGCCCTTGTACGATAGTGAAAGCGCCACATTATCAAGCACCGAAAGCCAGGGCAGGCTGGAATATTGCTGAAAAACCATGCTCACCCGAGGCGCCACTTCGATGGGCTTGCCGTGAATAAGCACCTCGCCTTCTGTCGGTTTTTGCAAGCCTGCCACATAGCGCAGGATGGTGGACTTGCCGCAGCCGGACATGCCGAGCAGCACCACGAACTCGCCTTGCGCTGGCTTGTCGGGGATGACGAGGTTTGCATTTTTGATAACCCAACTGTTGCCACCATCGTAGGTCTGGCCGACGTTGCGAAGCTCAATGATGGACGGATGATTTGTTGCTGCCATTTTTATAAAAGTAAAAAGGCGAAAGTAAAAAGTGAAAAGTGGTGGTTAGAAACTTGCAAGGTTCAAGACTGACTTCGCAGCGCAGCCTGCAACTTTATTTCACCAAAAACAATGAAAACTAGCGCCGCCAACGCACCGATGAGGGCGATGGTGCCGACCATCGGCAGTTTGGCGAAAAAGATAGACAAGGTGAAGATGAGCAGTAGCAGGTAGATGCCGTAGCGCACCTCGTTGTTGCCGTTCAGCACGGTTTTGTAGTGCCGGTGCGGGTAGAGCCGCTTGCCGATGTACACGAAAATGCGGTCTTGCAAAAATCCGATGAGGATGATGACGAGAATGATGGCGAACATATCGGGCACCTGCTGCAAGCGGCGTTTGATGTAAATAAGCGCACCGAGGCCGCCGCCGTCCTTGTTGATGTACTCCGCCACGATGATATAGGTCCAGGATACCGCCGTGAGCACCCGGATATCGTCGAGGAGGCGGCTCATGACGGCAGGGAAATAGACCGTTTTGATGGTCTGCCAGTTGCTGGCACCGAGCGTGAACACGGTGGAGAGGTACACCTCCTCCACGTCGTCAATGCGGGAAATGACGGTCGGGAGCAAGAAAACGATGATGCCGAAGGCGAGGAACGCCACCTTCATTTCATCGTAAATGCCGAACCAGATGATGAATACCCCGATGAGCGCCGTCAGTGGGAGGTAGCGAAGGGCGTCCACCGGCTTGCTGAACATCCCCCGGAACAGCGGGAACAACCCGACCAAAAAGCCAATCGGGATGCAAATCAAAACGGCCCAGAAATAGCCCTTGAGGTTGAGCCAGATGGAGCGGAGGGCGTTGCCCAAAAGGTTATCGTCTTTTATCAGGCCACTGTAACTGTTTGCCACTTGGGTTGGAAGCGGTACGATTGGGTAGATTTTCCTGAACTCCTTGGCATTGGCAAACTTGATGGAATCGGCTCGGAGGATGGAGTCCCGAAGTACCGTGTTCTGGATGGAGTCGGCGGTGAGGGAGGAGGGCAACTCTGTATTGAAGCCATCCACGACGGGCACTTTTCGGGAAAGCGCCTCTGCCAGCCCCCACCAAACGGCAAGGATGAAGATGATACCAAGAATGCCCAATACCAGGCGCTGCGATTTGGTCAATTTGCCCCGTAGCTCAAACATGGTTCAATGATTTTGGGGGCAAGTTACGGGATTGTTTGATTGTTGAATTGCTATATTGTTTGATTGTTGGCAGTGCCCTAAAACAATACAGGGTAAAAGTATCAAAGTATTGTTAGAATATTGGTTTCAACTTTGCGGGTAAAAACAGGACACCACCCGCATGAAAAAGGACGTTCAAACAGTATTTTCGGGGATAGAAGACCCCCGAGTGGCAGGCAGGTGCCTGCACAAATTGTCCGACATTCTGTTCATAGCCTTGTGCGCCTTGTTGGCGAACGGGGAGGACTTTGAGGACATGGTGAATTCGGCAACCAAAAGCTGCAATGACAGCGCAAATATCGAGGCACGGCAAGACCTACGCACGCCGGGCGAAGCCCTGCACCTTGGCCCGTGTGATAGCACAGCTATCAACGAGCAGTCGGTGGGGGTTTGGCAGGGTGTGCGCCAGCAGGGGAGATTTGTTTTGTCGGGGCGGGTAGTTCTCTGGATTTCTTTGAAAGAGAAATGGCTGAAAATCTTCATGAATGGTGGTAAAATTCAATGTTTGGCTAACACGGCGCATAGACAACCAAGGCATGAAACCCGTTTACTGCCCATTCATCTTAACAAGCACAAGACTTCCGAAGTCTCACCCCGATGGCTATCGGGGTCGGAAGTTAGCAAAGTGCCACCTACCTACCCTATGAGCCTCTTCAAAAATCCGTCTTAAGCAACTGCAATCCTCGACAAGGCCACAATCGAAGCTGTGCAACCGTTTTCCCACTTGATACCGACAAGTCGCCCGGCTTCAACTTGACCACTGAACTGAAAAACGTGGGCAATGCCAAAAAGGCCGACGGCGGCATCGTGAAGGGCGAGAAAGTGCTGGGTGTGATAGAACTGAAAGGCACCGAGACCGTAAACCTTGACAAGGTGGTTGACCAGGCATTCGGTTACAAAAGCTTCCAACAGGGCTGCCGCTACGTTATCGTTTCCAATTTCGAGAAGCTGAGGCTCTATGTGGACGACGCCACTGACTACGAGGAATTCGACCTCTTTGAACTGTCATGAGCGCTCCGATTGCTGTACCTGCTACTGGCTGCCGATTACCTGTTTGCGGAGATACCGCCCGCATCAAGCAGGAAAGCACCCACTTAAGGAAGAGGATATCACCCGCAAGTTTTACAAGGACTACTCGGCGTTCAAGAAATGCGCTTTTTTTTGGGGATTTGCGCAGCCGCAACAAAGAACACGAACCGCTACTCCTCTTCAAAAAATCGCAAAAACTGCTCGACCGTCTGCTGTTCATCTTCTTCGGGGAGGACAAAGGGCTGTTGCCGCCCAACCTCGTCAAGAAAACCATCGAAGACTGGGACCGCCTGCGGGAACTCGACGAGCCACGCCCCCTATACGATTTGTTCAAGCGGTACTTCAAGTACATCAACGAAGGCACCGACCGCAAAGACCTTAACATCTTTGCCTACAACGGTGGCCTGTTTGAAGCAGACAGGTGCTGGACAACCTGAAAATAACCGACTTCGTACTCTATAAATACACCAGAAATCAGCCGTTACGATTTCGAGAGCGAGGGTGGACGTGAACATTCTCGGCCATATCTTCCGAGCGACTCACTGAACGAAATTGAGAAATCAGCGCCCAACTGGAAGGCACGGCCTTCGACAGGGAGCCTGAACCAAGCGCAAAAAGACGGTGTCTTCTACACCCCACGCTACATCACAAAGTACATCGTCGAGGAATAGGCGGTAGGCAGGCTTTGCACAGAAGAAAGCCGAAATCGGCATCGTGAAGCCGAGTACGCACAGGAGCGGAGGGGCCGACGCAAGGACGTGATGAAAGCCCTTGACCAGCGGCTCGACGCTTATCAGCAATATGGCTCTTTGGTTTGAAAATATGCGACCCCGCCTGTGGCAGCGGTGCCTTCCTCAACCAAGCCTTCGACTTCCTGATAAAGAGCATGGCTACTTGGCCCTACTGCGTAAGCACCTCTTTGGCAGAGTCCATCGCCTTTAGCGTCGAAAACCGCATCCTCAAAGCTTAATATCTATGGTGCGGACATCAACGAGAGGCCGTGAAATCGCCCCGCCTCGCCCTTTGGCTGCGCTCCGCGAGAGCCGGGCCGCAAACTGACCTACCTCAGCGGTCATATCAAGGTCGGCAATTCGCTGATTGATGACCCTGCCGTGGCGGGGACAAGGCTTTTAACTGGGAAAAGGAGTTCCCGGAAGTGTTCCGAAAATGGGGGGTTGATGTGGTTGTGGGGAATCCACCGTATGTTGTATTAAGCTCATTTCAGGACAATGAATTTAAATACTTACAAGATAAGTATAAAACCTCATTTGGGAGATTGAACACCTTTGCACTTTTTGTAGAAAGGATTGTTAATTTAACAAAAGCAAGACCTTTTTTCAGTAATCATTCCAGATTCACTTGTGTTTAATTGACTATACAGTTCGTTGAGAGAATACCTATTGTTAAACACATCTATCAAAACTTTAATAGAGTTGGGAGACGGGTATTTGAAGATGCGACAGTCCCTGCAATCATATTGACAGTTGAAATTCTTTTGATGAAGCAAATGAAATCCTACTTGGTGGAAAAGGCGTTTTAATGGAAACCGATTATCCAAGATTTATTAAGCAAAACTATTACCTACACACACCAAAGTACTCATTCAATCTGCATGTAGATGATTTGTTTCTTAAGTTAAATGGCTTGATTGGGAATAGAGCTGTGAAACTTAAAGACGTTGTTGAAATCAAAATAGGCATTTGTACAGGGGACAATAAGAAATTTTTAGCTGATTCTCCAATTTTTTGAAAACTCAAAAGGTTGCTTCAAGGGAAAGACATCAATAGGTATTCTTTAGATTACGCAGGCACTTT
>JADJYH010000029.1 GCA_016719855.1 Saprospiraceae bacterium
TGGATTCGAGCTGAAAGGTCACCTTATTTGTTTTGGTGAATCGCAAGTAACAAGTGTCCACCGAAAGCACAATATTTAGATTGACAAAACTTGTACTGCTAACCGTAAATGGACTTCCTGTAGCAGTCGTCCAGGTGGAGTTGTTTGTTGATTGTTGGACTGTGACGGTTGGATTGGTTGAACCTGTCTTTTCCATCGAATTGTCACCGTTGAACAGATGCCAACTCGTCTTCAAGGTAAAGGACGATTTGGTCGCTATTATCGTACAGTTCTGCGAAGGATGCATCTGATGCGCCTACTGCATAGTTGGCATTCGTAATACCCGTTTCGGATGTAACAAAACCGCATTGCCAGAACAAGTAAAGATACATCCACCGGAGGTGCGGTGCATCCAGCCTTTTCATGAGCTGCTGATGACACCAATGCCGTCCGGGTTGGAATAAAATTGTTGGAGAAAACTATTGTGAAGTTCTGCTTTTTCACAAAATGCCAATGTAGGCATCATCAACAATAAGAAAAACATTAGAGATGGCATAATACCAACCACCTTCATTAAAACATCAAAATGGCAATACTGGCTAACTTCCTTCCTCGTAAAGCGCAACCCAAAAGGCATTGCAGCAATACACAGAAGTAGCATTAGCCCGAAGACCTGTATAGCCAAATGAGAGTTCAGAAAATACATCAAAAGACAGTTGATTATCCATTGGGGGGATAACAAAAAGCGTGTGTAGGATAGTGCTGTTATTGATTGTAATAGGGGTAATTGGAGAAGACTTTAATAAAAAAAGTCACTAATGGAATTGAAGTCAGCTAGGAGGGATAGCTAATTTTTAGGTGACTAAACAACTATCATGCCAAAGGTTTCGTGCCAATTATCTAGTCAATATTGATAATAATCACCCACCCGTAATTGCTTGAACACACTATTTCCGTTCCACTGTTTGGGAGAAATGTTGTTCCCGAAGAAACCGCATTGGCCAGCAACTTGTCCGTGCCGTACCAAAACGCACGGAAACAAGGGTTGTCCAGCATACAGATGATGCGCCCAGCGCCTTGTCCAGTTACCATCACCGAAGGTGTGCCCGACGTCAATGGCTTTAATTTTTTTGGGACATAGCCCGCCATCAACGGGCTTTTGCCGAAGACCAACGGCGTGGCGTAGGCATTTTTCGGCTGCTCCGCAAACAGGCCATTACCCTTGAAAACGGGCAGTTTCGACCGCCGAAAACCATAGGCAAGCGGATGCGTCAAGTCGAGTTCTACCTCAAAGATGGAACCCGGCAGTTCCAGCGCAGCCCGGTCTTCTGAGGCATTGATATATGGTCGGCGTGTAGTCGGGGCAGCGGCAGGTTCTGGCTCTTTCTTGAGTACCACACCGCCCAACTGCTTGGGTTCCAGCCATTTAACAGTACCTTCGAGGGCGATAAGCGTTCCGCCACCACTTACCCACCCTTTTAGGGCATCGGCATTCAGCGGGCCATAACCACCGTTGGGCATCACCACCACGTTGTATTTTTCGAGCAAAGTAGGCGTAACATCCTTCAGGTCAACCTTCGTCACGGGCATCCCGTAACGGGTGTCGAGCAGATGCCAAAGCTTCCCGGCATCGGTCGGGTTGACCCCCTCGCCGGTCAGCAGCAGCAGGTTTGGCTTGCGCAACAACTCGAAATTGTTGCTGCCAAGGTCGGGGCTGCTGGCATTCAGGCCGGTCGTCAGGCCGTGGATGGTCAGGTGGCCGAGGCTGGCCGCCTCCCTCAACACCGCCAGTAGCGGCTCGCCCGAAAGTGCTTGATTTTGGGTGGGGATGACGATGCTGCCAACATTGAAATCATTTGCCCCGCCCGCAGTCGTGCCCGTGAAGGGCTTGGTGGCCGTTTTTGCCAACAGCCCTTTTTTCAACAAATGGTAAAGCGCCGCAGGCGCAAAATACTCGTCCCACTCAAAGGCGTAGGCAAAATCGGTGGTCTTCGCAAGCGCCTGTCCATCAGGAAGTTGCGTGGCCAAAACTTCCTTTCCAAGCAACTTTTTTGAAAACTGTCCAACTGTCAAACTAGTATACTCCAAGTTGAAGGCCAGCGGCATCGTCCAAGCACTGATGTCGTAAAACATGCTGTCTGTAAACCTGGTGTCCCGCTGGAACATGCCCAAAATAAGCTTGTGCTGCGGCTGCTCCAACGGAATCACATACGAGCTGCCGGGCAAAAATTCCACGCCATTCGCCGTGATTTTCTCGCTGGTTTCAAACACCTGAACGCCTTGGCGCTTCACCAACTCCACGAACCTGAGCAGCCTAGCACGGTCGTATTTTTCACCGATCACGAACGCCTTTCGGCTGTCACGGCGGGCATCTTCGAGGTTGTTTTTGTAAAAATTGCGCTGATAATCAAGCAGTTCCGTGCGCAAGGCGATAGCGGCCCGTTGGGTGCTGAGGGCCGTTCGCACTTGGTTGCGGATGGTGAAGGCGAACGAGAGCGGCCCGTTCACAGTGTTCTGCAAATGCCCCCTGCTGCTCGCCTGCTCGAACAGGATGCCGATGCAGCCCTGCGCATCGGGATAAGTTGAGCCTTTCCCAAAATAGAAATCGTCGAATCCCTCCTCGGAGTAGTACAGCGAGCCGATGGCATCAAGCGCCTCGGCATGGTAGGTACCGATTTTGGCAGTCAGTTCTTGGTTCATTTTAGGGGTCAGCGGGTTCACCCGGCTTGGGACGCCGGGCATGAAGAAGAATGTGGAATTGCTACCCATCTCGTGGTGGTCGGTGAGGATGTTCGGCTTCCAGGCTTGGAAATTGGCGATGCGGCCCACGCTTTCGGGTTGCTGGCCGGGCAGCCAGTCCCGGTTCAGGTCGAACCAGTAGTGGTTGAAGCGGCCACGGGGCCACGGCTCATCATACTCACGGTCGTTGGCGTCGCCGTTCAGGTTGCGGTTGCGGTTGGCGTTCACCCAGCTTGAAAATCGCTGCATTCCGTCTGGGTTAAAGCAGGGGTCGAAGAGGATGACTGCTTGGTCGAGCAAGCGGCGAGTATCCTCGTCCTGAGCAGCGGCGAGGCGGTAGGCCACCAGCGGTGCGGCGTTTGCCCCGCTCTGTTCGTTGCCGTGGATGCTGAATCCTTGGTAGATGACGACGGGCATTTTCGACACGTCCAGCTTGCCGGAGAGTTCGGGGTCGCAGAGCGCAACATGCTCATCCTGAATGGTTTGCAGGTTGGAGTGGTTCTTTTCAGCGGTGATGACGAGGTAAATCAACGGCCTGTTTTCATGGCTTCGGCCGTACTCGTGCAGCGTGATTTTGTTGCTGGCGGCATCCAGCATTCGGTAGTACGCCAAAATCTGGTCGTGGCTGAGGTGCCACTCACCAATTTGAAAGCCAAAAAACTGCTCCGGGGTAGGGATCGCAGGGTCATATTTTGCCGCAGGCAAAAAATAGTCGAGGAGTTGTTTTTGGGAAAAAAGGAAGACCGGCAGGCCCAGTAGAATGGCTAGGATGGTATTTCGCATTGTTTGTAGTTGTCGTTTTGTTTTTGGTTCCAGAAAGGATTCAGTCAGTCCCTTACTGCCAACTGCCCACTGTCGAACTGCCGAACTCCAATCAACCCCGCCGAAACAATTGCTCCCGCTCGAACCGCATCACCGTTGTGCCCTCTACTTTTCGGAACACGCTGTCGAGGCTGGTGGCGAACGGTAGCGTCATTGCTTGCAGCTTCATGGCCAGCTCCGAGTCGGGAATCTTCTCTTCATTGGTCGGCATCTTCATCACCGAACTGGGGAAACCCAGCAAGTAGAGCAACGGGCTGAACACCCACCGGATCCAGTGCCAAGGATTGCGACGGCTGGTGTACACGTAGCTCGTGGCGGCTATGTCGAGGATATCCACCGAGCGAAGGAAAAACCGTTTTTTCTTCATCTCCGCTTTGTATTGTTCGATGGTTCTGGCAATCAGATTATCTTTTATCATCTCCTCCGGCGCAGTTTCCTCCACCAAAATGACCCACTGGCGGGACACCCTGCATACCTCGTAAATCAGGCGCTCCACTTGCTTGTTGTCCGGCACGTGCTGGAACTCCGACATCACCACCACCAAGTCAAACGACTTTTCGGGGAACGGCAATCGGAAGACGTTTGCCAATTGCACGTCCACCTTTTCATCCTTCAGGTACTCCCGTGCATAAGCGACCATCTTCTCCGAACTATCCACGCCGTAGAGTTCCTTAGGTTTGTAGTTGGCTATTTCCTTGAGCAGGTCGCCAACGCCGCAGCCTATTTCCAGCACCGACCTATCCTCCGCCAACTGCCTGAGGTTCAGCAACTTAATCAGTTTGTCCTTGCGGTAAATATCGAACGGGGTGCGGGGAATTGGCAGTTGTAGCGCAGGTTTTTCTTCCCCATCGGTCAACAGTTTCACTTGCCGTTTTTCCGCCCTCTTCAGGAACGACAGCATTTTTTCGGTGGAAATATCTCGAGGCAGGATGTATTTCATCGCTTTTCCAAGGAAAAAGTAAAAGGTGAAAGTAAAAAGTTGGGGGCAATGTTGATTTCCTTTTGCAGTATCTAATCCACCAAAAGTAGCGTGTTTTTCACAAAACCGACGAATACTCATTGGTGGGCAACGCTTGCTCACTGATTGGTAACTCCGAACCTGTTTGCCCATTTTGTGGCTTCGCAGCAATTCCAGCCATTAGTGGAATTGAAAATTTGGTTGCCCCAATCGGGGTAACTTTTTTTTTGAGGCTGCGCATTCATCAACTGCCAACTGCCAACTGCCGAACTGCCAACTTCAAAACCCCCTCCACCATCGCCGCCCACGAGAACCGTTTTTTGCCTTCGGCAACGCCTTCGGAAAACGCTGCGGCCCGGTCATTTTCAAAAAAATCAACGATGGCATCGGCAATGGCCGTCGGGTCAACGGGCACGACGTAGCCAGCCTTCCCGTGCGGCACAATTTCCGGCAATCCGCCTACATCAGTCACCACCATTGGGTTTTCGAAGTGGTAGGCAATCTGCGAAATACCGCTCTGCGTGGCCGTCCGGTAGGGCTGCACCACGAGGTCGGCTGCGCCGAAATAGTGGCGGACGGCATCGTTCGGGATATAGTCCGTTCGCATAACCAATTGATTTCCAATGCCCAAACTGCTGATTTGTGCCTCATACTTTTCCCGGTTGCCGTAGTATTCGCCCGCCACGATGAGCTTCAAGTTCATTCGTCGGATGCGCTCGTCGGCCATCGCCTGGAGCAGCAAGTCCAATCCTTTGTAGTCCCGGATGAAACCAAAAAAGAGCAGGTAGCGCATTGCTGAAGGCAGCCCAAGTTGCGCCAGCGCCGCTTCACGGGGCGATTTTTCGCCGTAATTGTCGTAAATCGGGTGCGGGATGCAAGCGGCAGGCTTCTGGGTGAACTGCCGCAGGTCATCCATGACGGACTGGCTCATCACCACGAAAGCATCGCAAGCGTTCACGAACCAGCGTGTGAAAATTCGGTCGCCGGGGCGCTTCTCATGTGGCAAAACGTTGTCAGCGATGGAGACGACCTTTGTGTGGCCGTTGCCCCTCGCCAGCCGCAGGATGCTGCCGAGGCACGGCCCCATGAACGGCAGCCAGTAGCGTGGCACAATGAGGTCGGGGCGAAGGCGGCGCAGTTCCAGCCCGATTTTGAGCCAGTTGAACGGGTTGATGGAGTTGACGCAGGTGCGGATGTTGAGGCCGGGCGGCGCTGGGTCGCTGCTGAATTGGGTCGTACCCGGGAACAAAAAACCGGGATACTGCAACGAAAACGAGTAGATAATTACCTCATAACCACCCTTTTGTAATTCCATTGCGAAGCGCTCGGTGAAAGCTGCGATGCCGCCTCGAAGCGGATGGGCCGGGCTGAGTAGGACGATTTTTTTCATCTCTTTTTACTTTGTCCTTTTAACTTTTTACTTGATTCAATCAAGTTTGAAACGGGTCGTGTGGCTGATTTCCTTCATCACGAAAGAGCTTTGCACCCTGCCTATATTGTCGAGCGCCGCCAGCTTTTTGGCCACAAAATCTTGGTAGCTTTCCATGTCCTTCACCACCACTTTCAGCAGGTAGTCGTACATGCCAGCGATGTGGTAAACCTCCTGTACTTCCTCGATGGACTGAATTTCCAGCTCAAACTTTTCGAGGAACGGGGTGGAATGCTCCTTGAGCTGAACGTCGCAAAAAGCTGCGAGTTTCAGCCCCAGTTTCTGGCGGTCGAGCACTGCCGTGTACTTGCGGATGATGCCATCCCGCTCCATCCGCTTGATGCGCTCAAAAACGGGCGTGGTGGTCATGTTCAGCTTGCCGGCGATTTCCTTGTGGGTGGCATAGGCATCGTTCTGCAACAAGTCGAGGATGCGCAGGTCGAGGGCATCGAGCTTTATCATCATGGCACAGAAATTTTTTCCAAAATTAGACTTTCATCAAACATAATTCAGAGATATTTTTCACAAATTCTTCTAAAAAAGAATCATTTTCTTCATTGACTAAAATTATTGGAACAAAACACCAATACACTGAGATTTGCATCGAATTTAAACGCAACGTCATGCAAATGCACCAGTTCCAGCCAGAAAGCCTGATGATGTCCTACGGATACCGCCCCGAGTGGTCAGAAGGCGCCATCAAATGCCCCATTTTCCAGACTTCCACTTTCGTTTTCAAGACGGCGGAGGAGGGCAAGGCCTTCTTCGAAGTGGCTTACGGCCTGCGTGAGCAGGGCAAAAATGAGAAGCTCGGCCTGATTTACAGCCGTATGAACAACCCCGATCTCGAGATCCTCGAAAACCGCCTAACCCTGTGGGATGGAGCGGAAGAATGTGCCGTTTTTGAGAGCGGCATGGCGGCCATTACAACGGCCTTGTTTGAGTTCCTAAAGCCCGGCGACCTGCTCCTGCACAGTGGCCCGTTGTACGGTGGCACAGGGCATTTTATTAGCCATGTTCTGTCAAAATTCGGCATCCAGGCCGTGGAGTTCACCGCTGACATGAACATGGAAGCGGTGGTTGAACTCATTGAAAATTCGAGAAAAAAAGACAGCCTGGGCATGATTTTCCTCGAATCACCCGCCAACCCGACCAACGCCCTTTTCGACATCGAAATGTGCAGGGCGGTGGCCGACCGTTTCTCGACTCCCGACAAAAAAGTGCTCGTGGCCGTTGACAACACCTACATGGGGCCGCTCTGGCAGCACCCGTTGAAGCACGGTGCCGACATCGTTCTCTACTCGGCTACCAAGTACATCGGCGGACACAGCGATGTGATTGCGGGCGCTTGCCTCGGCACCTCGGAGCTGATGAAGCGAGTGAAAACGTTGCGCACTTTCCTCGGCAACATGGCTGGCCCGTGGACGGGCTGGCTGCTCCTCCGCAGCCTTGAAACCCTAAAAATCCGCATGGAAAAACAAGCCGAAAATGCCATGAAAGTGGCCACTTGGCTGCAATCTCACCCGAAAATCGAGCGGGTTCACTACCTCGGGCTGCTTACGCCCGCCGATGGTGACCAGTGGTTAATTTACAAAAAACAATGCCTTGCGCCTGGGGCGATGATTTCGTTTGAAGTGGTGGGAGGTGAGGCCGAGGCATTTGCGTTTTTGAACAACCTGCACTTGGCCAAGCTGGCGGTCAGCCTGGGCAGCACGGAGTCGCTGGCGCAGCACCCCGCCACGATGACCCACGCTGGAATGGACGCTGACGAAAAAATCAAACTCGGCGTCAAACCGAACTTGGTGCGGCTTTCGGTTGGTGTGGAAAATGCGGACGATTTGATTTACGACTTGGGGCAGGCACTGGAGCAGGTGGGCAAAAAAGCCAACAAACTTGTCCCTCTTCTAGCTGAGGTAGCTTGAATAGTTTTTCAAGTTCTTTTTTCAATTACGTACTGGTTCCTCGTGGTCGAGTTCCGCACCAGCAACTCGGCGAGAAAACCCGTAACGAACAACTGCGTACCGACGATGAGCGTCAGGATCCCGAAATAAAACAAGGGCCTGTCGGCAATGCCGTATTCTTGGTTGAACAGTTTTTCGATGCTCAACCAAAGCAAAATGCCAAGGCCGCCAAGGAAAAACAGCACGCCCCAAGTGCCCAAAAAGTGCATGGGGCGCTTGCCGAATTTGCCGATGAAAGTGATGGTGAGCAGGTCGAGGAAGCCGTTGATGAACCGGTCGAGGCCAAACTTGGAGACGCCAAACTGACGGGCACGATGCTCCACCACTTTTTCACCGATTTTTGAAAACCCCGACCACTTGGCCAGCAGCGGCGTGTAGCGGTGCATTTCGCCATACAACTCGATGCTCTTGACCACGTTGAGGCGGTAGGCTTTCAGGCCGCAGTTGAAGTCGTGGAGCGGGATGTGGCTTATCCAGCGGGTGACACCGTTGAAAAACTTGCTGGGAATGGTCTTCATGATGGGGTCGTAGCGCTTCTGCTTCCAGCCGCTCACGAGGTCGTAGCCATCCTCGACAATCATGCGGCGCAGTTCCGGGATTTCGTCGGGACTGTCCTGCAAGTCGGCATCCATGGTGATGACCACATCGCCCTTTGCCGCCTCAAAACCCACGAAAAGCGCAGCGGATTTGCCATAGTTCCTGCGGAACTTGATGCCTTTGACGTTGGGGTTCTTTTTGCCCAAGTCTTCGATGACCTGCCATGAGCGGTCTTTACTGCCATCGTCCACCATGATGATTTCGTATGAAAAACGGTTGGCTTCCATCACACGGCGTATCCAGGCCTCCAGCTCTGGGAGGCTCTCGTCTTCGTTGAATAGCGGTACTACGACAGTTAAATCCATTTCGGAATTCGGATTGCGGATTGCGGATTTGGGTCTGCGGCTTCTCCACGGACCCCAATCCGCAATCCGCAATCCCAAATCCGAAATCGTATCATTTTTTCATAAAACTGGCCACCATGAGGGACAACAAAAATCCATAAAGAAGGCTAAAAATATACCCCCTAAATACGGAGCCAAGCGTCATTTCGTAAGGTTTGCCCTTGACCGTGGGGTCAATTTCTATGGCCCTTTGCAACAACAAATCGTTGAGGCCGTGGTCAATGTACTGGAAGAGCAAGAACATGAACCCATAAAAAAACAGCCCAGAAATGACCGCTATGGTGAAGCAGATTTTTAGGGCTTCTTTTTTTGCCAAACTGCCACCATTGCGTTCCAACTGCTTTTTGGTGGCCATCACCATGCCGACCATCAGGAAGACCAACGAGCCAAGGTTGACCAACGGGTTGATGGCAAATGACCTGTCAATTTGGTGAAAAACAAACAGGTACAGCGCCATCGCTATACCTGTTATGATACCGTATTTTACTGCGGTTTGTTGCATGAATTTGCTTGATTGTTAAACGTTGGGGGCAGGGTCTTTCTTCATGATGGCACCTGCGATGAGGGCTGTAATAAACCCAATAAAGACTGTAACTAGCAACACAAAAATTGCCATAAAATATGGGTTGGAGAAAAAACCAGCAATTTTCTCGGTCATTTCCTCCTGACCGGGTTGAGCTTTTTGCATGGCAGCATCCTTTATGGCCTCACCTAGGTTAGGGTCTATCAAATTCATGAAAATAATCATCCAAACCGCAGTGATTGCCCCAATAATTAGCGCTGTGGCAGTGCCAACGCCTATGCCCCTGCCCAGTGTCATGAAACCGCCCAAATCTTTGTCTCGATGAGCTTTTATCGCCAACACCACTACAACAATGACAGCTATGTTGTTTAGGCAGTTTACAACCTGCGAAAGCGTATTTGGATTGGCTGGGTCGCTTAATCCCGTTAGGTGCATCACTAAGCCGAGCACTATTAGTGCAAGCGCCAAAATGCCGCCATAGCGCATGGCTGTCGGCCAAACGGAAACCGTGGAAGGGTCGGCAAGTCTGCCAGAATCATTAAAGTCAGTCATAACGTTTTGAGTTTTGAAGGTGAAAGAATGGCGAAAGATAGCCTTCCCCAGTCATTTTCAAATTAAAATTAGACGAAATACCACCAAACCTCAGCCCTCAGCCCGCCAAAACCTCCCCTTGTTCACCACACCCAGCACCCTACCCTTCAACCGCCAACCCACGAAAGGCGTATTTTTTGATTTTGAAAAAATGTCTTTTTTTGAAAAAGACCATTCCTGTTTTGGGTCAAAAATCGTCAGGTTGGCATCCATGCCAGGCCCAAGTTTTGCCTCCGGCAAACCCAATATCTTTCGTGGCGCAATGGCCAGACATTCTACCAACTGACTGACCGTCAATGAATTAGCGAGGTGCATCCAACTTAGTCCAAAGGCCGTCTCCAGCCCAATCGCCCCGAAGTCAGCGAAGGGGAACTCCAGGTTTTTGGCCTCCGGGTCGAGCGGGGTGTGGTTGGAAGTAATGCAGTCAATCGTGCCATCAGCAAGGCCAGCCCGCAGTGCTTCGAAGTCTGACTGCTCACGGATGGGCGGCATCACCTTGAAGTTCGGGTCGAAGTCGTGCAGCAGGTGGTCGTCGCAGGCGATGTTCATGGCGGCCACCGAGGCGGTCACTTGCAGCCCACGGGCCTTGGCATCTCGCACCAGTTCCACGGAGCCAGCCGTGGAGATGTTGAGGGCGTGGAGGCGGGAGCCAGTGTACTCGGCCAGGTAAATATCCCGTCGCAGCATCACCTCTTCGGCGAGTGCGGGGATGCCCTTCATGCCGAGGGAGGTGCTCATCAGCCCTTCGTGCAATTGCCCGCCGGGCGCCATCGTGCGGTCGTGCGGACGGTTGAGGATGACGCCGTTGAAGGGCTTCACGTATTGCAGCGCCCGCAACATGAGGCCGCTGTCCTGCACCGATTTTTTGCCATCGGAAAAAGCCACAGCGCCTGCCGCCTGCATGTCGTACATCTCGGTGAGGTCCTTGCCCAGGCAGTCGTGCGACACGGCACCGATGGGCAGAAAGTCAACGAGGCTGCCCTTCGCCATGCTGCGCACGTACTGCACCTCCGACTTGGAGTGGGTGGCCGGGGCGGTGTTGGGCAGGCAGGCGATGGCAGTGTAGCCTCCAGCGGCGGCGGCTTTTTCCACAGAGGCAAAGTCTTCCCGGTGCTCAAAACCGGGGTCGCCAACGAGGGTGCCAAGGTCGAGCCAGCCCGGTGATACGCAGGCGCCTTTTGCATCGAAAACCGTGGCTCCTGCGGCAGTTAGTCCAGTGCCAATGTTCTCGATTTTCCCGTTCTTGATGAAAATATCCGCCGTTGTCCCATCGTGTTGCGAAACTGGGTGTACGAGGGTGGCGTTTTTGATGAGTAGTTGCATGAATGCGATTTGGGCACAAAAATAGTTCGGCGGGCTGAAAGAACAGCGAGAAATATCAGTGCTGTTCCTCCGTTTGCTCCTCCTCTTCTTCTGTATGGTGCTGCAATATCCGTTGGTAGAACTTCGCTGACTTCTCGCTCAAAATTGCTGGCTCAAAATTGATGCCCTGCAAGATGTCGAGCAGTGCGTTCATGCGAGCCTCCGTTTCATAGAACTTGTTGATTATGACGATGTTGCGTGCCTCCACGATGCAGTAGCCGGAGTTGAAATTGCCTTTTTCATAGCGGATTACATAACCCAGTTCCTGAAAAAGCACTTCGAGTTTTTGGAGGGAATGCTTGGTAATATTAATCATGTTCGACTGTATTTTCGGGTCGCAAATATGGCAAAAAACAGGGAAGGCGGCCCATCTTTGTCACCGAATCATTACAGAATAAAAGAAGTTGCTTTTTAAAATCACAATACATGAATTTCGATTAATTCAAACAATTCGATATTTTAAGTTAAAAAACTTGACGCTCCCCAATATTTAATGTAACTTGCCAACGTTCCAAATTATTTCATTTCCAAAACCATTACATCATGAAGACGCATCGCAGAGAAATCCTGATTTATTTCAACCCTAACTCCAGCAACGACCGCAAAACCGTTGCCCATGCCCAGAGCCTAGCACCGTACATCCGCACTTATGCCTTTGACCAAGCACCCTCTACCGCCACCAGTTGGCAGCAAATACTCAGCGCCTTGGACATTCACCCAAAGGATTTAATGAACAAATCCCATCCTTATTACCAAGAAAACATTCGAGGCAGAACGTTCAATGACCAAGACTGGCTTAATGTTATCATGCACAACCCTTCCCTCCTGAGAGCCCCCATTGCAATACGGGGCAACAAGGCCGTACTTTGCTGCAACGCCACCGATATTTATAAATTGACCACCGGCGAGGCTGTCACCTTTTTTTAAAAATCATCGCCTGCCTTGTTTCCAATCGCCAGAGTTTCACTAATTTTGATGGCGAAATGAAAGACGGAGCATTCCGTCTTTCGTTTTTTTGGCCAAAACTGGCCGTAAACAACTGATATTCAAATACTTAATTCGACCATGCCAAGTTTTGAAATCGAAGGCAAGCTCCTTCGCAAATATGACGCTGAAAGCAAGTCCGCTTCTTTCCAGGCCCGTGAGTTCGTGCTGGAAATACCAGACGGCAACTACCCACAGTTCATCAAGTTCCAACTGACGCAAGACCGCTGCGCCGCCATTGATGCTTTCACGGAGGGCGAGCAGGTCAAGGTACACTTCGACCTGCGGGGCCGTGAATGGCAGGGCAAGTACTTCACCAACCTCAACGCTTGGCGCATCGAAAAAGCATCAGCCGCCGCCGCCGCTCCTGCCGCCGCCGACCCGGATTACGACTTCCCCACTGCCTCCGACGAGCCTGCGCACGTGAACGAGGATTTGCCGTTTTGACAATTTTCGATTTACGAGTGACGACTGACGATTGACCACGCTGCCAATCGTCAGTCGTCAGTCGTCAATCGTAAATCCTCAATGCCCCACCCTCGCCTCCAACCTTTTCCCGAACGCATCCTCCAACCAAAACTCCAACCCCACCCCGCCTTTTTTCTGGAAAAACTCCACCCGAATCGAGTGCTTTCCAGCAGCAAGCGCCACACTGGCTGGCAAATCTTTCATGCCGTGGATGCCATCATTGTCAATTAGCCGCTGGCCATCGAGGGTGAGTCGGGAGCCATCGTCGGTGCGGAGGTGCAGGGTGTAAACGCCCGCCGACGGCACCTCCACCCAACCATCGAACACTACACCGAAATCTTCCTTGCCTTCCACTTGCTGCAAGCTTAAATCACTGACAGTCAGCGTTTTGGTAGGTGTCAATTTTGAAAAATCAGGTAAAACATCCCAAGCGCCTTCATAAACCTTTGCCGACAGGCCAGCCTCTTTCCCGGTTTTCCCCTTCGGCTTCATGGCCTTTGTTTTGGTGAAAACATAGCGCTGCTCGTGGCTCTTGAGGCTGTCCGGCCAAGCAGCACGGGTTACGATGGCCGTGGTCTTCTTCAACGGAATCGGCGTCGAGTAGCGCTGCCACACCAGCGGGCCTTTCCCGGATTCGATGGCGTATTCGATGACGGCATTGGGCTTCACGGTGGCCAACGTCACATTGGTGTTTTTTACAAAAATATTGGTGCTGGTGGTCGGTTTTGGCGGCATTTGGCCACGATGCGCCAGCCGCAGCAGCGCCGGGTCGAGCTTCAGCACCTTACGGTCGTAGGTCATCAAGCCGTTGCTTTCGGTCTCCACGTCGCTCACCTGGGTGTACACGGCAGCACTCAACCCTTCCGATTTTTCGAGTTCAAACAACTTCCGGTAAAGCTCCTCGTAGCGGGTCAGCAGCGCCTCGGGCGTCTCGATTTGTTGGTAGCCCCAGCCTTCGTTCGTCCACTGGTGGCCGACCACATTGAGGCCGAGGCCACCGAACTCGCCCAGCACCGCAGCCCGGCCATCCTCCACTTTCGGAGAAGATGGGCCGGGGTAGTCGTGGATGTCAAGCACGTCGCCGACCCCGGCATCCGTCCAACCGGAGGCGTTGTTGACGAGGCGGGTGGGGTCCCATTCCCGCAATCTTTCCACATAAAAAGGCGTCTCGTGCTGCCCCCAGCCTTCGTTGAAAGGCACCCACATCACAATGCTGGGGTGGTTGAACAGGTTGTCCACCATCGCCTTCATTTCCCAACGGAACTGCGTCCGCTCGTCCTCGGTCTTCGGGTCGGCGCTCGGCATGTCCTGCCAGACGAGGATGCCAAGTCGGTCGCAGAGATAGTACCAGCGCTCCGGCTCCACCTTCACGTGCTTGCGTATCATGTTGAAGCCCAAAGACTTAAGCGTTTCAATATCGTATTTCATGGCCTCCTCGTTGGGAGCTGTGTAGAGGCCGTCCGGCCAAAAGCCCTGGTCGAGCGGGCCGAGCTGGAAGATGGGCTTGTCGTTGAGCATCAAGCGGGTCACGCCATTTTCGTCGGGGCCTACGCTGGTTTTGCGAAGCCCAAAATAGCCCTTCACCTTGTCCAAAGGCTTGCCGTTGGTGCCCTCAATCGTGATTTCGAGGTCGTAGAGGAAGGGGTCTTCAAGTGTCCAAAGATGGCCGTCCTTCACGAAAAGCATCAGCGGTGCGCCCGCTTTGCCGCTGGCGCTCGTCACCACCCGACCGTTCTGCAAGACGCTGGCGACTACTTTTTGCCCATCCAGGAAATGTTCTGTTTCCACCCGCACAAGCGCCCGGTTTTTGTCTGGCTGCGGCTCCACCCGGTAGGACCGGATGTAGCTCTGCGGCACTGGCTCCAGCCAAACCGTCTGCCAGATGCCGCTGGTCGGCGTGTAAAAAATGCCGCCCGGCGTCAGCGACTGCTTGCCCACAGCCTGCCCGCCAGCATTGGTCGGGTCAGTGACATGGATGGACAGCTCCGCCTCTTGGCCGAGGGTGACGGCGTCGGTGATATCGAAGTAAAATGGGTCGTAGCCGCCCTTGTGGTCGCCCACTTTTTTGCCATTGACGAAGGCCGAAGTTTGCCAGTCAACAGCACCGAAATGGAGCAGCACCCGCTGTCCTTTCCAACGGCTTGGCATAAAAAATTTGCGGGTATAAACCATCACATGCGTAGGTTCCACCCGCCAGCCACAGCCTGATAGCGCCGACTCGACGGGGTACGGCACGAGGATTTTGCCTTGCTTGAACGGCCTGCCCGGCCCTTGTGCTTGCAGGCTGAGGTTCCACAGGCCGTTCAGGTTGACCCAGTCGAGGCGGGTCATCGTGGGTCGGGGGTACTCTGGGAAGGGGTTTTCAGTGGTCACCTTGTCCGTCCACGGGGTGGTCAGCGAACCGGGAACAGGCTTCCAGGGTTGCTGCGCCATTGACGTAACTTGTTGAAAAACAAAGATTAAGGCAAAGAAAATCGGTAGGTTGCGTAATGTCATGCTGAAAAAATTATGGATGAATAGTCGGGCGAAGGTATGTAGTTTTGCCCACCTGCTAAACGGAGTTTGAAGCCGCAGGTTGCCTCCGCATTTTCTTCCAAATCAATTACCACCGGGGATTGAAATAGTTGCTGAAGATGAACTTTATGCGGTACTAAAAAAGCGCTGACAACTGGAATCACTTCAATGCAATGTACTCTACCAATAGTGGATAGAGGGTGCCAAGTCACCCCGTTTTAAAATCAGTGCTCCTACGCCACCTTCCGCTCGTATAAATACTGCTGGAACTCAATAAACAAATCCCGCACCTTCGACAAATCGCCAAGCTTCTCCCCAGCGTCTTCAAACGAATGATATTTATTGGTGAGCAACAAGGGCAGCTTCTCTTGGTCTAGTTCTTCTACGCCAGTCTCAATGTATTTGGTAAGTACAAAATCAATGAACTCCCTTTGACTATCGTCCAATAAGGCGAAGATGGTCTTTTCAGCGGCAGCTACCCTTTCCCAACGGGTAATGGGCTTCACCTCGCTGTTGAACACATATTCCAAGACATCAAACAAATCGCTTTTCTCAGCATCAACCAGCTTCTGCAATATCGTCAATTCTTCCTTGCCAAAACCTGCTTCATCCAACTTCTCCAACAGCGTTCGCCTCGTGAGCGGATTGCTCCAGAGCGTCCTCAATTCCGATTCCGACTTGAACAGGTTCGGCAACTCACCGAAAAGGTTGTTCATAAATTCCTCTGCCGAAATGGGTCTCCCGTCTGAACTCCAGAAGGAAGTGGACATCATGTGCTGTATTTCCCGTTCCTTGCCATCCTTCAACTTCACTTTGACCTTCACCTTCTTTTTGCATATACAAGGCGCTCTAAAGCAAACTGGACATTCCTCTGGTGGCTCTTTCACACAGACACACGGCCTTTGCCCACAAACATCGCAGGGCTTCGGCGGCACGTATTCGCATTCGCAGGGGTTTTGCCCACACTTTGCACAAGGCTCTTCCTCCAATGGTTCACCGTCCCATTCGGGGTCGGAGAAGTGCTGGTAGGCATTCACGAAATCGTAGATGGTGAAAAACCATTTGCCCTCAAAAGCCTCGTGCCTCGACCCACTATCTGCTTGAACTCTATCATCGAGTTCACCGGGCGCATTAGCACGATGTTGCGGATGTTTCGGGCATCCACGCCTGTCGAGAGCTTTTGCGAGGTGGTGAGTATCGTCGGAATCAGCTTTTCGTTGTCCTGAAACTCCCGCAAAAACTCCTCGCCTCTTTCCCCATCATTGGCCGTGACACGGACACAGTAATTGATATCCTTGCTTTGCTTGTATTGGTTCACCAAATCCCGAACCGCCGCCGCATGGTCTTGGGTGGCACAGAAGATGATGGCCTTTTCCCGTTGGTTGGCCTCGTCCATGTAGATGCGCACCCGCTTGGCTTCCCGCTCTTTTATCTCGATGATTTTATTGAAATCGGCTTCTTCGTAGAGCTTGCCTTCTTCTATTTCGCCTTCCACGACTTGGTCATCGCTGGTGTAGATGTAGTCATCGAGTGTCGTTTGGATGCGCTTCACTTTGAAGGGCGTCAAGAAACCATCGTTGATGCCTTCCTTGAGGGAATAGGAATAGACCGGCTCCCCGAAGTATTTATAGGTATCGACATTGTCCTTCCGCTTGGGCGTTGCCGTCAGGGCCCATGGTTAACGGCAGGCGCAAAGTATTCCAAAATGCCCCGCCAATTCCCCTCGTCGTTGGCACCGCCCCGGTGGCATTCGTCTATGATGATAAAGTCGAAATAGTCCGGCGGATAGGCACCAAAGTAGGGCGCTGGATTGCCTTCCTTGTCTGTGCCGCTCATAAAGGTTTGGAATATCGTAAAGAAAATACTGCCATTCGTTGGCACATTGCCCGACTTCCTTATCTCGTTGGGCTTTATCCTGACCAGCGCATCTTCCGGGAAAGCCGAAAAGGCATTGTAGGCTTGGTCGGCCAGTATGTTCCTATCGGCGAGGAAAAGCACCCTCGGCCTGCGGCTGCCGTCCCGCTTCAAGTTCCAACGGGTCTGGAACAACTTCCATGCTATCTGAAAAGCAATCGCCGTTTTCCCCGTGCCCGTGGCAAGCGTGAGTAAGATGCGGTCCTTTTCGTTGGCCACCGCTTCCAGCGTGTTCCGCACCGCTATCTCCTGGTAAAACCGCAACTGCCAAGTGCCGCTCTTGTCCTCAAAAGGCACGTTGTCAAACTTCTCCCGCCAATCGTTCTGCACACCAAACGCCTTGTTCCAAAGCGCTTCGGGACTTAGGTAATCTTCCACCGGCCCTTCCTTCCCCGTCGCATGGCAGATGCTGTAAATCTCCCTGCCGTTTGTGGCATAGCTCGTATCCAGCTTCAACTTCTCGGCGTACTGCTTGGCCTGCGCCACGCCTTCGCCCACGCCCAACAAGGCGCTCTTGGCCTCTATCACGGCCAGCTTCACGCCTTTATAGACCAGCACGTAATCCGCAATGAGCGGCTTCGCCCTGCCCCCACCTGCCTGAATCTTACCTGCCGTGATGGGGTACTCCCGCAAGACCCTGGAGCCTTCCACTACGCCCCACCCGCAAGCCCGCAGCTTGGGGTCTATGAGTTCTGCTCTGGTTTCGGATTCATTCATGTTGGTTCGATGGGCTTCACCCACCGTTGATTTATTACGTTGTATTCGATGGGCGGTGCCCTTCGTTAACATATGCCGCCCCGTTGGGGCTAGGTGTTCGGGGCCGTGGTCGTAGCCCCAACGGGGCGGAATATATTTGCGTAGGGCATCGCCCTACGATTAGCCAACACCTCACCCATCACCCATTAGCCCTGAAAGGGCGACATATATTAGCGAGGGGTAACGCCCTCGTATTCGTTCGCATTCGTTCGTATTCGTTCGTTTCGTTCGTATTCGCCCCCATCAATCCCACACATACCGCTCATCGTACTCAACACGGTATTTTTTCAAAAACGCCCGGTACTCGTCCTGAAACGTCTGCTTCCCATGATGCTTGTGCTGGTTGGCGATGTAGACAATCACCACATCCACCTGGCTGGGGTTAACAGAAAATGCGCCATATCCGTCTTGCCAGTAAAAATTCTTGTAATCCTCCCCCTTTGTCTTTATCCATTTCGAGGAATGTGCCTTCACCTCCTCCAACAAATCCATCAGCGCTACCTTCTTCGACAACATGCACAGGATGTGAACATGGTCGGTGTACCCGCCCACCTTTATCGGCGTGCATCCCATCTCCTTGCAGATGCCGCCGAGGTAGGCATGTAATTCCGCCTCCACGGGCGGGTGGATGAACGGCTGCCTGTGTTTCGTGCTGAACACGAGGTGGATGTAATTCTTTACGAGCGATTGTCCCATGTTGTTGTCTTTAGCGACGGGCGGTGTCCATCGCTAACGTATCCCGCCCCTTCGGGGCTACCATGTACCCAATCATCGTAGCCCTGAAAGGGCGATATATGTTTGCGATGGGTGTAGCCCATCGGATTGATGCCATGCCCGTGCCCCCATCCATTCACAACTCCCCCGAAACGCCTGCTCCAACAAACTCTTCTTCAACTCCTCCAAATCCCCAATTGCCGTTCATACTGCCGCTCCAGCCTTTTCGTCTCCGATTGGAGGGCGTCGAGGCGTTCGACGATGGCTTGTTGTTCTTTGATTGATGGTAATGCTATTGAATATTCCTTAATCATTGGAATGGTAAGTTGAGGTATTGCAGAGCCGCTGCTTAAAATGTCTAAAGTTTGAACTGAGTACTTTAAGAATTCCAAAGTTATTCTTTCGGTATTTGGTGTTAACACAATTAGCCTAACAATTGGAAAAAATGGTTCGTACCTAATTTCAGTATGCCCAGTTCCACTGCCTCTTCCTGCAATAGTTATTGAAGGCTCAATAACTCTACTAAGGTCTGTAAATCCATACAATCCGCCGTCCTTTACAGCATTTGCAATTATTGGAATGTTGTATTTTTCAGTCCTTGTTTCAGAGAAATTGCTTTGAGGAGCATCTCCACCAGCAAATATTTCCTTACAAACAGATGCAATTGGTGTTTTAACTTTTAGGCTTTCTAACTTATTGAAAATTTGACCCTTCGAACTCTCAAACAACTCCTCGCATTCTTCCGGTTCCGCTCCACATTCCTTTCGCCTGACCGATGGCCGCAAAGGCTTCATCTAAGATGGATACGATGCGGCGTTGTTCGGGGAGGGATGTAGGGAATGGAAGTAAGTAATTTTCAATAAAATCTTTTGATACTCTTTTATGCCCAACAGCCCCCGTCATCGACTTTTTACCTTCTACTCTGAAGCTATCTCTTGATAAAAAATAAAATAAATAATCAGGAAGCACATCTCCATAAGAGCGAAATACAAAGTATTCACTTGAACCAAAACCTACCCCATTTTTAAGGTTACGTGCAATTCCTATTTTACCATTTTCAAAACACGGAGTTATTTTAGCAAGTAGCACATCATGCTCTGCGAAATATGTATAGCTGCTAATTACTTCTTCTAGTGGCCGTTCTTTATTGGGAATGATTTCTTTCGACAATACGCCTAGGTCTTCCATTGGCAAGAATGTAACTAGGTCCGCACCTGCTAACTTTTCTCTTGCCTCTTTTTTCTGTGGTTTTATATCACAAACCTCCCCCAACTTCTTTACTTCCCATCCCTTCTTCATATCATCTCCATTATAACGTTCAAAATCCCCGCCGTCACCTTATCCAGCGCCTTCATCTCCGCAAGAATAGCCTGTGGCGAGCGCAGGCCGCCACTTCCTTCTTGTTCGGGTTCTTGGCGCTCAGGTCGTAGGTGGTTTCGTCAATGTCCTCCCGGCTTATGCTCCACGAGTTTTCGCTGTCCGGCTTGGTGCGTTGCAGTTCCACGAAGTCGGCGAGGTCCTTTTCGTTCAGGGGGTTGCCCTTGCCGAGGTTCCGGTCGAGGTTCAGTTGGTAGAACCATACTTTTTTGGTTGGACGACCTTTTTCAAAGAAGAGCACCACCGTCTTCACCCCCGCCCCGGTGAAGGTGCCGCCGGGCAGGTCAAGCACGGTGTGCAGGTCGCAGTTTTCGAGCAGGAGTTTGCGGAGGGCGATGGAGGCGTTGTCGGTATTGCTCAGGAAGGTGTTCTTGATGACCACGCCCGCCCTGCCGCCCGCCCTCAGCAGCTTGACGAAGTGCTGGAGGAAGAGCGAGGCCGTCTCGCCCGTCTTTATCGGGAAGTTCTGCTGCACCTCCGCCCGCTCCTTGCCGCCGAAGGGCGGATTGGCCAGCACCACGTCGTAGCGGTCTTTCTCCTGCACGTCCGCCAGGTTCTCCGCCAGCGTGTTGGTGTGGATGATATTGGGCGCCTCCACCCCGTGCAGTATCATGTTCATGATGCCGATGATGTACGCCAGCGACTTCTTCTCTTTGCCATAGAAGCTGCGCTTCTGCAAGGTTTCCCGCTCGGCGGTGGTCAGGTTCTCCACCTTGCCCTTGCTGTGCAGCAGGTAGTCGTAAGCCTCGCAGAGGAAGCCGGCGCTGCCCACCGCCCCGTCGTATATCTTGTCGCCGATGCTGGGGGCCACCACCTTCACGATGGTGCGTATCAGCGGGCGGGGCGTGTAGTATTCGCCGCCGTTGCGCCCGGCATTGCCCATGTTCTGAATTTTGGCCTCGTAGAGGTGGCTCATCTCGTGCTTTTCGGCATGGGTGCGAAAGCGCAGCTCGTCAATCCTGTTGATGACCTCCCGCAGGTTGTAGCCGCTCTGCACCTTGTTCTTCAGCTCGCTGAAAATCTCGCCTATCTTGTACTCGATGGTATCGGCGCTCTCGGCCCGCTGCTTGAAGCCCTTGAGGTAGGGGAACAGCTTGAGGTCCACGAAGTCTTTCAGGTCGTCGCCCGTCAGCGCCTTGTGGTGGTCGAGCTTCTTGTCGGCGCCCTTGGGCATCGCCCAGTGGTTCCATTGGTATTCTGGCAGCAGTAGCTGTTGGTAGTTCTTGCCGGAGAGGGAGGCATGGGTGGCCTTGTCCCGCTCCAGGTCGTCGAGGTACTTCAGGAACAGCACCCAGCTCGTCTGCTCGATATAGTCCAGCTCGCTGCCGCAGCCCGCATCCTTGTGCAGGATGTCGTCAATGTTTTTAAAGGTTTGCTCAAACATGGTGGTAAAATGGTTGCTATCAATTCAAGGTGGTACCTTTATTTGGATTACCAACGGTTTGCCGCAAATGTATCCCAACCTTTCCTAATCCAAACCAATAAGTTTGCCCCTATTGCCGCCGTGGGTTCCTCTTTAGGTGTCAGGGGGTCAACTCCGTGCAATCCCAAAATCCGCCAAATCATGCGAATTAGGTGTTGAAACCACTCAATTTTAGTGATAGTCAAAGCCGCAGAGCGGCGAAATCTTTGTAGCCAGGATGTTGAGAAAGTGGTTTGAGGTGCAGCGCACCGAAATGTTCCGGTGCGCTGCACCTCAACACCAAGAAATACCACGTTTCCTACAAATATTTCGGTGCGCTGCACCTATTTCAACACCTAATTCGCATAAATCCGTGATTCAGACACCCCGGTTGACGCCATCATCTTCGAGAGGCTGCATCATTTCATCATTCGGTGTTTGCGATACAAACTTACCTTAGCCGCCAAAAAACAACGAATTGAAAAGCCTGGATGCTTACGCTGTATTTTTTGATAGTGGTGTTCTTCCTCCTCCGCCTCTACGGCATCACCAACCCGCCGCTGGAGGTCAACCACAACTGGCGGCAGGTCACCACCAACATGTACGCCCGCAACTTCCTGGAAGTGGACGACAACCCGCTGTACTGCCGGGTGGACATGGCCGGCGACCTCACGGGCATCACCGCCAAGGAGTTCCCGCTGTTCAACTACCTGATTTATGTCGCCGCCGAGGTCTTCGGTTGGCAGCACTGGTACGGGCGGCTCATCAGCCTCGTGGTATCCAGTTTCGGCGTCTGGTTTTTCTATTTGTTGGTAAAAAATTACGTGGCAGGGATTGGAAAGCCCGTAGGGATTTCTAAGCCCGCAGGGACTTCCAAGCCCAATGACACTTTCCAAAACCAAAGATTTGAAGCAATTGCAACAAGCCCTGCGCGCTCAGGCTTAGAAATCTCTCCCTTTTGGTCGAGCTTTCCAATCCTTCGCTCGGAGGGAGCCATCGCCTACCCTGCCACCGTCATTTTACTCAGCTCCATCTGGTTCGGCCATTCCCGCATCATCATGCCGGACACGTTCAGCGTGTCGCTGGTGCTGGCGGGGCTTTGGTTTGGGCGGGAGTGGCTGCACCGGGGCGGGAGTTGGAGATTGGTGTTGTTCGGACTGCTCGGCACATTGGGGGCGTTGAGCAAGCTGCCGTCGGGGTTCCTGCTGGCAGCACTGGCTTTCCCGTTTTTTGACAAAACCATTTTACCAAAAAGAAAAATCGGCCTGGCGGCAATGGGCGCCGTGCTGCTGGCCTGCTGCGGTTGGTGGTACTTTTGGTGGCTACCGCAGGTGATTCAAACCTACGGTTTCGAGCACTACCCGATGCGGTCGCTCGGCACTGGGATGCGTGAAATCCTCAATGGCTTGCCCACGGTTTTCGAGCGATTTTACCGAAGTGCTTTGAAGAGTTACGTGGGGTTCGGCTTGTACGTGGCGGGGCTAGGGCTGGCCATTTGGCGGCGGGAGTGGCGGTTGCTGGGACTGTTCGGGCTGCTGTCGGCAGTGTTCGTGGGGTACATGTTCAAGTCGGGGTCGAGCTTTTACCACCACAATTATTACATCATCCCTTTCGTACCGGTGATGGCCGTGATGGCGGGCTTTGCGTTGGCGCAAATACCGGGCCCGTGGCTGCGCAATCTCCTGCTGCTGGCCGTGGCCGTGGAGGGCATCGCCAACCAGCAGGATGCTTTCCGCATCAAAAAAAGCGAGTTGCCAAAGCTGCAACTTGAACCCATTGCCGACTCGCTCAGCCAGCGCAGCGACCTCGTGGCGTTCTACTCCGAAGAGGGGAACCCACATGAAATGTACTTCGCCCACCGGAAGGGCTGGCTGGTGAGCGCTGCGCAAATCAAGGACACAAGCTATCTGGCCGACCTTCGGGAAAGGGGTTGTCGCCTGCTTTTTATCAACAAAAAATCGCTGGAAAAAGGGAAATGGCCTCGACGAGAAGCGATTTACGAAGATGACAACTACTTGGTTTTCAGGCTGGTTGATTGAGGTTGAAAATGTAGCCATTGGCTTTCGGTAGCTTTTTTACCTTTGCCAATCACCCATGCTTTAATGGTGAATTCAAAAAAATGAAAATGAGAAAGGCCATACTTTTTGCGGCTTTCGCCGCACTATTTTTCTGAAAACAATGGCGCAAAACGTGCCCGTGCCTGCCCCAGCACAGACGCAGCCCATCCTCATTACCAATGCCACGGCGCACCTTGGCAACGGGCAGGTCATCGAGAACAGCTACATCGCTTTCGACCAGGGCAAAATCACCTTCGTGGGCAACATGGCGGTGGGCAGGGGATTCCCCGGTCACCTCATCATTGATGCAGCGGGCAAGCACCTCTACCCAGGGTTCATCGCCCCGGATTCGGAGCTGGGATTGCAGGAAATCGAGGCCGTGCGGGCCACTGCTGATGCCAACGAAATTGGGTCGCTGAACCCCAATATCCGCTCCATCATCGCCTACAACACCGACTCGGAGGTGACGCCCACCGTGCGCTCGATGGGCGTGCTGATGGCCGAAATTACGCCGTCCGGCGGGCGCATCCCTGGCCAGTCGAGCATCGTGCAGCTCGACGCCTGGAACTGGGAAGATGCCGCCTACGCCACCGATTTTGCCATGCACCTGGTCTGGCCAAACGCTGGCCGCTTCAACTGGCAGGAGGGCCGCACGGAGCGCAATGAGGAGTATGCCAACCAACTGAGGGAATTGGATGACTTTTTCAAGCAGGCAAAAGCCTACGGCGAAAACCCCTCATCAACCCAGAAAAACCTGCGCTTCGAGGCGATGCAGGGGCTTTTTGATGGCTCGAAAAAGCTGTTCGTCCACACCAATTCGGCGACGGGCATGCAGGAGGCCGTAATGTTTGCGGAGCGGTTCCAACTGAAGCCGACCATCGTGGGCGGCAAGGACGCTTGGATGGTGACGGGGTTTCTCAAAGCGCACGACGTGCCCGTTATTTTTGCTACCACGCAACAACTGCCCAGCCGCGAGGACGACGATATTGACCAGCCGTTCAAGACCCCGGCCATGCTGCAAGCCGCCGGACTGCGGTGGTGCTTCGCCCACGATGGGTTTTGGAAGCAGCGCAACTTGGCCTTCCAAGCTGGCCAGGCCGTTGGATTCGGGCTGGCCTACGAGGATGCGGTGCGTGCGCTCACTGGCAGCACCGCCGATATTTTGGGCATCGGAAAGACCGTCGGGACGATTGAAGTGGGCAAGGACGCCACGCTGTTCATCAGCGAGGGCGATGCGCTGGACATGCGGACAAGCAAGGTGACGAGGGCTTTCATTCAGGGAAGGGACATCAATTTGGACAACAAACAGGAGGCGCTCTACCGGCGTTTTCAGATGAAGTACAAATCGAGGTGAGGGGGTTGTCTAAAAATGGTCTTCCTTCACCTTTGGCAAATGCAGCGAAAAAGTAGCGCCTACCCCAAGTGCCGATTTCACAATAATCCTTCCGCCAAGCCGCTTCGCAATTTTTTGGCAAATGGCCAGGCCGATGCCCGTGCCTTCGTACTCGCTCTGGTGGTGCAGCCGCTTGAATATCTCAAAAATCTTGACCTGGTTTTCCTCCGAAATACCGATTCCGTTGTCGGTAACGTGGATGATGTGCGCTTCGGCGGTTTCCTCAGCCGTTACCCGAACATACGGCAAGGTGCCGGGCTTCACGAACTTTATCGCATTGGTCAGCAGGTTCTGGAACAGTTGAACAAAAAGGTGTTGGGTGCCTTTCAGCACGGGGAGTTCGCCCCGTTCAATCACGGCGCTAGTTTCGATGATCCGTATTTTCAAATTGGCAAGGCTTAGGTTGAACACATCGTTCAGCGCCACGTCCGTCAGTTCCTCCCTCGATTGGTTGACGGTGGAGTACCGCAACAGGCCGTCCAAAAGGTTGTTCATGCGGTTGACGCCTTCGTTGACGTAGCGAAAATAGTCCTTTTCCTTTTCCTCAAGATGGGGTTTTGCGAGTTTTTCGATCACCTGCGTGAACGACCCAATCATGCGCAGCGGCTCCTTCAAGTCATGGCTGGCGATGTAAGCAAACTGACGTAGGTCGTCGTTTACCCGCAGCAACTCCTCGTTCTGGCGTGTTATCTGCTCACTCTTTTGAATGAGCTGCGACTGGTACTCGTTCTCCTTGGTCAGCAGTTCGATTTCCTTTTGTTTTTCCCGGATGGCATGGCGTATTTCCATGTCGAGGTTGTGGCGGTTGCGCTGCACCTTGGCAAACTCCTCCTGTATTTTCGTGTAGCGCTCCTGGTATTCAAGCGCCTGCTCGAACTGGCCTTTTTCCTTGAAAATCATGACTAACAGCTTGTACGCCTTTATTTCGGCGGCATCATCCTTGATTCGCTGGGCCAATTCGATAGCCTGCATGGCCATGTTGTAGGCATCTTGGCCCCTGTTTTCCTTAAAGGCTATCCGACAAAGGTTCAACAAGTTTATCTGCTTGCCATTTATCAATCCCGTTTCATCGAACATACGCTGCGCATCGGTGGCGTCAACGGTGGCCTCTTCGAACCGGTTCAGGGCGATTTTGGTGCGGCTCAATTGCGCCAGCGAATAGGCCAGCAGGTCGTGGAAATTGTTTTCCTTGGCCATTTGGTGGGCCTTTTCAAAATAGCCAATCGCCCTTTCGGGTTGCTCTGCGGTGAGGTAAATATTGCCAAGGTTGTTGAATACCACCGTTTTTGTCTTAAAATCAATGACATCGCTGTGCTGGTTCAGCACGTTCTCGTAGCGCCTGATGGCTTCCTCGTAGTTGTAGAGATGGGCGTAGAGCGTTCCAATATTTATTTGAACCTGGACAATCATCTCCCGATACCCAATCGCCTCGCACTTGCTGAGGGCCTCCAGGAAATACTGCATCCCAATCTTGTAATTGGACTTCACGCCGCAAACGACGGCAATGTTCCGAAGGGCAACCACCTCTTTCTCCACGTCGCCCAGTTGACGGCTGAGTTGGAGCAGCTCCTGGCTCATTTCCAAGGACTTTGAATAGTCCTGCAGCAGGATATGTGCCTGCGAAAACAACTTGCACGCCTCCGCCCTTAGTTGGGCGAACGAGGATTTGCTGGTTTCTTCGAGCAGGTTTTCTATTTCGAAGGCCATTTCCAAGGTGTGGGCCGGGTCGTTCAGGGCAAGGTAAAGCTGGCCGAGGCCAGCGTAGGCTTTCACCAAATGACCTAAAAGGCCATGCTGTTTGGCCAGCTCCAGCGCTTCCTCAAAGTATTGATTTGAAAGCTCATACTGTTTGTTGTTGAGGTGAATTTTGCCTTCAATTATCAGAATATCTGCGGTCGTTTCAAGTGAAGGGAAAGAGTCGTTTAGAGCCTTGGCCTTTTGGAGGTAAAAACTTGCTTTAAGGTAAAAAGCAGATTCATTTTTGTACTTCCCATTGGTGTTATAGATACTGGCGAGCAGCAGGTAGGCAAAGGCAAGGCCAGCGTCCTCGGAAGAACCGCTCTCCCCAAATTCAAGGGCAATCTGTGCTGTGTTCAATGCTTTTTCAGTTGCCTCTTTTGGTAAAATTTAAGGAATCATCCAAAAGCACATGGAGCTGCTTGGTCATTCAATGGCTCTTTTAAAATACAAAACGAATAAAAAGGGGTAGTAAAAACAAGGTGGGCTAGGACGCATAGCCAGCCAGGGCGGTTGGGAAGTTATCATGGTGCGAGATTAGGAAAGCCTAAATTCAAATAACTTGCCAATTATTGTCTATACAATCCTACTTCATGCCAAGATATGTTTCATTACTTTTGGCGTTGGCGTTAGGGCACCTTTAGCATTTTGGCACCGTTTGTTCCAGGAACGGCATTAGCACACCTAGAACGGAAATCCAAACGGACAAAACCTAGCACCCAAGAATATAAGTATTTGGCCATCAATTGTTTAAAATCGGGAGGCACAGTTTTTTTGGTTTGTTCCAACCTTCCACTAACTTGCAGCCCATGGACTGGGAAATTTACCTGTTTTTCTTTTTCATTGCCGCACTTTACGCCTCCGTAGGGTTTGGCGGTGGCTCCAGCTACATCGCTGTACTGGCCTTTTTTGGGGTGAATTTTTTATTGGTTCGCTCCAGTGCGCTGCTTTGCAACATTGTGGTCGTCATCTTTGGCACACTCATTTTTTACCGACAAGGACATTTGAACTGGAAGAAGGCGCTACCGCTGGTGATTGCCAGTGTGCCGATGGCATTTCTGGGCGGTTTCCTGCCGATCAAGGAGCGGACTTTTTTCATCCTGCTGGCCATTACTTTGGTACTGGCGGGCCTGCTCACTTGGTGGCAACCCAAGGCCAACCTCCCCAATGCCAGAACAGAAAGCCCTTTGATCAATCCCGTGCTCGGAGGCAGCATCGGCTTTCTTTCGGGGATGGTCGGCATCGGCGGGGGCATCTTCCTCGCACCGCTGTTGTACCTCACCCGTTGGGCGGAAGCCAAAACAATCGCCGCTACGGCCAGCCTTTTCATCCTCGTTAACTCCATTGCGGGCATTCTGGGGCAAATCGCAAAGGGCAGTTTCCAATTCGACTGGAAATTCTCGCTGCCACTGTTGATTGCCGTATTTTTGGGCGGCCAAATTGGCTCTCGGCTCGGCGCCGTTAAATTGCCAACAATTTGGGTTCGCCGGGCCACGTCGCTGCTGATTTGCTATATCGGCATCGAGCTTTTGGTGAAAAATATTTGACGCAAAATGAAGGTTACACTACTTGCTTTCGGCATCGCAAAAGACATCACAGGGCAGCGTTTCATGGATTGGGAACTGCCGGAAGCCGCCTCGGTCGGTGACTTGAGGGCTGTTCTGGTGGAGCGGTTCCCACGAATGTCCGAGTTGAAGTCGGTGCGGCTGGCCGTCAACAGCGAGTACGCCACAGAGGATTTATTGCTCCAAGAAAATGATGAGGTAGCACTGATTCCGCCCGTGAGCGGCGGATAGCAATTTGCACAAATGATTGAAATACTACTCACCAATTCCCCGCTTGACACCTCCCGATGCATCGGGTTCGTCAGCAACGATGCCTCCGGTGGCATTGACTTGTTCATCGGCACGGTGCGCAACGCAACCAAGGGAAAGCCCGTGCTGCGCCTTGAATTTGAAGCCTACGAACCCATGGCCATTGCCGAGATGCAGAAAATTGCGCAGCAGGCCATCGAGCGTTTTTCCGTTCAAAAAATCGCCCTGCACCACCGCACGGGCATCCTGCAAATCGGCGATGCCGCCGTCGTGATCGCCGTGAGCGCCCCGCACCGGGCAGCCGCCTTCGACGCCTGCCGCTACTGCATTGATACGCTGAAAGAAACCGTCCCGATTTGGAAAAAGGAGATTTTTGAAGATGGCGAGGTTTGGGTGGCGGCGCATCCTTGAGTTGGCAGTTTGGCAGTTGGCAGTTGGCAGTCAGCACCTGCTACCTTCACCCTGACTGGCATACTATCAAACAGCCGAACTGACTGCCGACTGTCAAACTGCCGAACTGCCGTCCAATTCTCGCTGGAATAGCTGAAAATACCGCCCCACATGCAGCCCATCCATCAGGGCGTGGTTAGCTTCCACGGACACGGGCATTTTCCACTGTCCGTTTTCCTCGAATGTTTTGCCAAAAACAAGCTTCGGTACGCTCTCCTCCCGACCAAACCGGCGGGCGTGTTTCACGGCCGTGAACGATACCCACGGCATGATGGAGTAGTGCAGTTTGTCGTGTTCATCGTCGCCAGGGTTAAGGTCGCGGGTGCGGAGCTGCTCGTCCATTTTTTCACGGCCCAAGGCCACGAAACTGCGGAGGTCGTGCCGCATTTCGAGGTAGCAGAAGCTGAAGGTTTCGTCGTCGTGGAGGACGGTGAGACTTGGGTGTACCACGTCGTAACAGCGCACTTCGCCACCAACGAGCCTCATTCGAAACTCCTGGATGGCATTGGCAGCGTTGGTGGAACAGTACAAGCTGGCCAGCGAAAAGGGAAGTTTACTTTTTTTACAAAAATCAAAAAGCCGAGTCACGTCCACGTTGGTGCAGACGTTGAAAAACGGGTCGTCGAACTTGCGGAAAAAGTGGAAAACGTCGCGGCGTTTCCAAGTGGTGGTGTCGAGTGTTTTGAACATAAAATATTGGGATATTGAGTTATTGGGTTATTGAGATACTGGGATATTGAGTTATTGGAGCGGGGGGGTCAAAAAAATAAAAAATTTTTTTGTTTTTTTTTTAAAAAAAAAAAAAAAAAATTTTTTGAAACAGTACAAAATAATAGGACTCTAACAATTGAATTGTGGTTATAATGAATGCGGGGGTTCACAATATCCCAATATCCCAATAACATAATCAAACCCGTGCATGCGCTATTTTCACTTTCAACAATATCAAAAGCCCAATCAGAAAGAACACGGCCAGCGCCATCACGCTCACCCTCATGCCGCCCGAAAGCTGCCCGGTGAAGGCGAAGCTGAACGAGCCGAGCGCAGTGGCCGCTTTTTCCAAAACATCGTAAAAACTGAAGTACGACGTAGTGTCCTTCACGCCCACAGGCAGCAGCTTGGAATAGGTGGCCCGAGACTGCGACTGCACCCCGCCCATGACCAACCCGACAGCGGAGGCCATGATGTAAAACTGCGTTTTGCCCTCCACAAAATAGCCTCCCACACACACCACCGTCCAGAGGATGAGCATGACCACCAAGCCCGCTTTGTTGCCGATCCGGTCGGAGAGTTTGGCGAAGGACCAAGCACCCACCAGCGCCAGGATTTGCAAGAGCAGGATGACGATGATTAGCTCATTGGTGTCCATCTTCATTTCCACGTCAGCGAAGAGGGCTGCCAGCGCTAGTACCGTCTGCACCCCAGCGCTGTAAAAAAAGAAGGAAATCAGGAAGCGCTTGAGGTTGGGCAACTGCTTCACCTGCTGCCATACCTTGTTGAATTCGGCGTAGCCTTTTGATAAAATTTTTAGGTCAAATGGCGCATCGCTGTCTTTCGGCAGTCGCCGAAACGAGTATTGCGCAAAGCCAATCCACCACAAGCCAACCGTCAAAAACGAGATGCGAATGGCCAGTGTGCCCTCCGCTGGTAAGCCGAACTTGGCCGGGAAAGTTATCACCAACAAATTGACAATCAACAAGATAACACTTCCGACATAGCCCATCATGAAGCCACGGGCGCTCACCGTATTGTAGCGGTCTTCGGTCACGATGTCGGGGAGGTAGGAGTTGTAAAACACCAGCGAACCGCCGAACCCAGCCGTGCCAATGAGAAAGCCAAATATGCCCAGCGCCAGCATCGGCCCGTTCGTCAGTTCTTCCCCTGTGAAAAAAAACAGCGACATGCAGGCCAACGAACCCACGGTGGTGAAAAACCGCAGGAAAGCCTTCCTTCGCCCACTTGAGTCGGCGATACCGGACAGGATGGGAGACAGGAACGCAATGAGCAGATACGCCGTCGCTACCGTCAGCGAAAACAGCGTCGTGTTGTACATTGAAATGCCGAGCGGATTGATTTGGTGGGCGGTAATTCCCTCAAAATACGATGGGAAGATGGCCACGGCAATCGTCAGTGCGAAGGCAGAATTGGCCCAATCGAACATGGTCCAGCCTTTGATGACTTTCGGGTCGTTGAGTTGAAAGTTGGGTTTCGTTTCGGTCATTCGATTTTCGTTTGGCGAAAGATAAGGGGATTTTGGATTTAGCGATTTACGATTTACGATTGGGGAGCTTGTTGAAATGTTCAGTTTTCGTTTTTTTCAAATATTTTGTGGCCGCAAAATCAGTTCTGCGTCACAAAACTGCCTTTCGGCAATTTGAAAGTTGGACGGCGTCCCAATCGTAAATCGCTAAATCGTAAATCGCTAAATCGTAAATGTTAAACATCGCCATACTTTCCAGAGGACCCGGCCTCTACTCCACGCAAAGTTTGTTCCGGGCAGCGCGCTCACGAGGGCATTACGTGCGGGTGATTGACCACGGACAGTGCAGCCTCCTAATTGAGCAGGGCGTGCCGCAGGTGATATACGAGGGCACGAGGCTCGTCGGCATGGATGCGCTCATCCCCCGCATCGGGGCATCGGTGACGGATTACGGGGCAGCGGTCATCCGGCAATTTGAGCTGATGGACATTTACACCGCCACCCGCTCGGAAGCGCTCATCATGGCTCGGGACAAGCTCAAATGCCTGCAAATACTCAGCGCCAATGGCATCGCCGTACCCCGAACCATCATCGCTGGAATGCTGGAGGCATTGCCACGGCTGATTGACACCCTCGGTAGCTTACCCATCGTGGTGAAAATGTTGGAAAGCACCCACGGCGTCGGGGTGATGCTCGCCGAGAGCCGCAATACCGCCATTTCGCTGGTGGAAGCGTTCACGAAATTGGGGCAACCCGTCATTTTGCAGGAGTACATCGAAGAAGCTTCGGGCACCGACATCCGTGCTTTCGTGGTCGGAAAACGGGTGGTAGCTTCCATGCTCCGCCAGGCGCAAGCTGGTGAGTTCCGGTCCAATATGCACCTCGGTGCTACCGCAATTCCCATCCCATTGACACCTGCCGAGGAAAAAATCGTGTTGGAATCCGCCCGCCTGATGAACCTCGACATCGCCGGGGTGGACCTCCTACGCTCCAAGCGTGGCCCATTGGTGATGGAAGTGAACGCCTCGCCCGGCCTCGAAGGCATAGAAAACACAACGAAAGTGGATATTGCGGCAGCAATTATTGAGAACATCGAGCGGGGGGTGGAGAAGTATGCGAGTAGGCGGAAATGGAGGTTGGGTTATTGGGTTTTGGGTTTGGTTTTGGGTTATTTTGAGGATGGAAATGTATTTTTTCAATTCTAAAAACACATGCTATGGAAAAACCTGTAAAATTAGAAGACCTTGAGATTTACCAGCTAGCTTTGGATATTGGCGAATATGTCTGGGCAATAGTGCTAAAATGGGAATATTTCCCAAAAAAGACCGTAGGCGCACAATTTGTCGAAGCTGCCGATTCTATTTCAGCCAATATCGCCGAGGCAACGGCGTTACTTTTACAAAGACAGAAAGCAATTTTGCTACTATGGTCGTGGCTCATTATTGGAAACAAAAAATTGGGCTATCAAATCAAAAAATCGAGAATTAATGAGCCTAGTTGAATATGATACCCTAATCGAAAAACTCAGTACGCTACACCACAAACTAAACATCTACATCAAAAAACTAGAGGACCAACTCAACAACCCCAATAACCCAATAACCCAATAACCCAATAACTCAATAACAAATATGGTAATCCAAAACAACATCATAGAACGTGGCCAAAACGCCGTCCTCAAACTCGGCGTTGGCCGTTTGCCTTCCGATACGAGAATCGCCCTCAATGTCCACGTTTTTCGCAGCACCGAGCCTGGGCCGACAGTGCTCATCATGGCCGGGGTGCATGGCGACGAAATAAATGGGGTGGAAATCGTGCGGCGCACCCTTGCGCAGCGGTGGTTCGAGGGGCTTCAACGGGGCAGCGTGGTGGCCATTCCGCTCACAAACGTACACGGCTTCAACAATTTTAGCCGGGATGTGCCGGACGGCAAGGACGTGAACCGCAGCTTCCCCGGCTCTGCCAATGGCTCAATGGCCGCACGGGTGGCGCATATTTTCACCAAGCACATCCTGCCCGTGATTGACTTCGGCGTGGACCTCCACACGGGCGGCAACAAAAACTACAACTACCCGCAAATCCGGTACGCCCCCACTGATGCACGCAGCCGCGAACTGGCCGATGTTTTCGGCTCCCCCTACGTCGTGGCCAGCAAGCACATCACCAAGTCACTGAGGAAGACCGCTTTCGACCACGGCAAGTCCATACTTGTTTTCGAGGGCGGCGAAAACCTCCGCTTCGACCAGCTTTCCATTGACGAGGGACTGGCGGGCATCCGCCGGATGCTGCACGCCCAGGGCATGTTGGCCGAAGCGGCGCCCTCCCCTACCCCCAGCATCCAAAGCGAAAAAGCGGACTGGTTGCGGGCCGAACGCCCCGGCATTTTCCGCTGGCTGAAACAATCCGGCGAGATGGCTCAGCCCGGCGAAATTCTGGCGGTACTGAACGACCCTTACGGCATGGACGAAATCCCGGTAGTGGCAAAGAAGGCGGGGCATATCATCGGGCACAATAACAACCCGGTGGTGGGCATGGGGGATGCTTTGTTTCATATTGGGGTATGAGAGGTATGAGGCATGAGGTATGAGCTGCCACCCCCAATTCCTTGAAAACCCCTAAAATTCCTCTCCCCCATTTTTGGCGCAATCATTGACCACAAATGAAGATGTCGAGCCTACGGCCCGCTGGAAACCTCTATTATCGAAAATGCTACAAAGATGTAGTTCCGAAGGAACTAATGCATTGATATTCAGTGCATTTTTCCGAATTCACGTTGTTTTATCACCGCAGCAACGTCACATCCCCCTTCAACACCTTCTCCATGTCTTCCACAGCCACGGCGCAGCCTACTTTTATCAGGTAAATATACACGTCGCTGGCAGCGGGCTTGCCATCCTGTGTGCCATCCCAGGGACCAGCGCCGTCGTACACTTTTTCGCCCCAGCGGTTCCAGATGCGCATGTTCAGGATGGCCTCCGAACCGGGACCTACAATCCTGAAAACATCGTTTTTGCTGTCGCCGTTGGGCGAAAAGGCGTTGGGAACCTCCACGTTTTCTGGGTCGCAGTCGGGTATCACAGCGATGACCTGCGAGGCAGAGCCGCCACAGCCATCCGGGGTAGTGACGGCGACCGAGTAGGTCGTGTTTTTGGTGGGAAAAACGGTGCAGGCCAGCGAATCGGTGCAACCAGCCAACAGGGAATCATTGGCCATCCAGATGATGGAAGTATAGCCGCCGGGCAGGATGCTCAGGGTCAGCGAGTCGCCGAGATTGATGGTGTCCGTTGCAAAAACTAGCTCAAAAATGGCCGTGTCCAGCACCGTCAAATTTAGGCAAATGGTGCTGTCGCAACCGTTGGGTGCAGGATAGGTGACGCAATGCTGGCCTTCTTCCGTGTACGTTGCCCCCTCGAAAACCACGCTCTCGCCGAAGCAGATGGTATCCAAAACGAGTGAAGTATCAATGCCCGGTTTCACCAGCAACTCCACGCAGTACAGGCTGTCGCAGCCGCCCGCCACCGTGAACGTGTCGCAGTAGATGCCCGGCTCGCTCACCGTCTGGCCGAAAATCACGGTCGTTTCCCCTTCACAGATTTCCACCGTTGGGCCGTTCTCCACGATTTGGTCGGTGACCACCGTGACGGTCACGCTGCCGGAGGTGGTACAACCGTCGTCGGAGGTGGCGTTTACGAAGTAAGTCGTTGTGGAGGAGGGCATTACGAGCAAGCTGGAGCAAGACGGTGGATTGACGCAAGCACCATCCGGCGACCAAATGAAATTGGCCGGGACGTTGCTCGTGACCACCAGCGTGGTGTTGCCCCCCGTGCAAATGGTCACGTCGGGCGGCATGACAATCAGGAGGGAATCGGCGAAACTGACTGTCACTTCGTCCATTGCGGAGCAACCATTTTCATCCAAAACCAAGAGTGAAAACGTGGTCGTCTGGTTGGTCAGCACAAGTGGGCTGCTGATGGTCGGGTTGCTCAGGGCGGGCAAGCCGCCAATGGCCACAGGACTCCAGAAATAGTCAAAATCGGGGTCGTAGGTGGCGTTCAGTTGAGCCACCTCGCCGGGGCAAAATGTATCGTCAGGCCCAGCCGTGACGATTGGCAGCGGTGCCACCACGACCATCACCGTGTCCGAGCCAGCACAACCGAATGTGTCCACGACCGTGACCGAGTAGGTGCTGGTGCTGGCCGGGGTCACCGTGACGATTTGTTGGTTTGGCTGCGCAATGCCGGGGCCTTGCCAGTTGAAGCTGACGCCATCCGTGGCGGCAAGGTTGGCGCTTTCGCCAAGGCAGATGGGCGAGTCGGCGTAGGCAATGCCCGGCACGGGCTGCACCGTCACGGCAATCAGGTTTTGGATTTCACAAAAACCGTTGCCCTCGGCCAACGTGAACTGGTAGTCCACTGGTGCCACTCCGTCGTTCACACAATTAAAAATGGTCATGGGCAATTGGGCATCGGTGAGGCAATCGGCGGGCGTCCACTGGTAGTCAAAACCAGGCATGGCCACCACCCCGATGGGCTGGTCGGCACCGGAACAGACCGTCCAGTTTTGACCCGTCTCGTACTCGATGGGGGTGGCCACTTGCACCAGGTCGCCGGAACAGGCGCATTGCTGGGTCGGGTCAATCAGGGCTATCAAGCTGCACAAGTTTGTTGCCGAAGGCAATGAAAAACTCCCCGTCACGGTCACGGTTTGCCCGGCTGAAATCATGGTTGTGTAGTTCTCCGTGTGTACGAGTTGGTCGCCGTCCCCATCTCCGTCTGTGTCGAGGTAGAACTCGATTTCGAGCGGCGGCAGGTTGTCGGCACCGCTGTTCGTCACGTCAACGCTGAAGTTCACCAAGTCGTTTGGCCCTGACGCTGAGGCAGTTATGTTGAAATCGTTCAGGTCATATTCCGGTCGCATCACGTCAAATGGCAGGATGAGCGACCCCGTGCTCACCTTCGTGCTGCACGAGTCGCCGGTGAGGGCGCAGATGGCCTGCGTTTGCGCAGCGCTTCGGAAAAGCACCACGCCATTCTCGCAGCCGAGGCCCGCCCAGCCTTGGGTGTTGAAGTTTAAACAGAGGAGCTGGCTGGGCAAAATGCCCGCTGGCAACTGCCAAGTGACGAGGCTCCCGTCAATCGTGGGCGTGCAGTTCAGCCCGGCGGCGCAGGTGCTTTCGCAGGAGTTCAGTTCGTAGGTGATGCCCGGCGGCAACGTGACGATGAGGCAGGCGCCTGGCGGCAACGTGTCGGATGCCGAGAGCGTGACTTCGAAGCCCACATCGTTGTTGCACCCGAAGCCCGGAACGGCGTTGACGTTGATGTTCATGGTGAATGTGCCGCTCACCCCGTCAATGCAAAGTGGGTCGCCCGGCTTGGCAATGGTATTGGTTGGCGTGCCACAATTCTGCTCTGCTGTCGCAATGAACAGCACGTAGGCGTCGGCGATGAAGTCGCAAGTGGTTTCCCCCAAAAAACGGAGCGTCAGCGAGTTGAACGGTGCTTCGCTCACGCCCGGCAGCCCCCCGGCGATGCTGTCGAAGAGCATCGAAAGGTTCCATTCCACCACGCCCGAACCAACGATGGTCGGGTCGCCGATAGGGTAAATCAGGCCGCTGCCCGTTGGGTATTCCACCTCGCAGGAGCCGGAAATAACGTTCATCCCAGGCGGTACGAGCGCCTTCACCCGCAGGTCGTACACGGCACCGAGCTGTGCGTTGAACACCTCCAGCGTGTGGTACGGGATGGTGTCGCAGAGTGCGCTGCACCCGATCGGACTGTCCACTATCATGTCAATTTCGCCCGGCGGCGACTCGATGGTGAGCGGCGTCACCTGCTCGTAGCAGGGCGTCAGCACGATACTTTGGTAGGGGTCGCAGTTCCAGCCAAAATGGATTTGCAGGTTTTCCAATTGGCAGGAATTGTTGGTGGCGAGCAGGCGGTACGGAAAGCCGTCGGGGTTTTCCGGCAAGGTGCCAAGTTGCCAAACGCCGTTGACGGCAGGCACCGGCAGCCCTGTGGTTTGGTCAATCAGTTGGAAGCCCGTCACCAGACCAGTTTGCGAGGTGACGTACATCCAGGTGTTGAGGGCAGGCCCGCTCGACTGGCTGCCGACGATGGTCGGCGTGTTTTTCAACTTAAAATCGAACAAGAGTTGGTTGCTGAAACTGATGAGGTCGTACAGCGGGGCATCAATGGCCAGGTTGGCAATGAGCGGTCGCAGGGCGTTTGTCTCGATGGTAAAATCCAGCGGGTCAACTGGTTCGGGCAGGCCGGGCGCAAAGTTGACAGTGGTGCCGTGTACCATCGGCATCGAGAATTTGTTCGTACACTCATTTTTGAAAATGTACTGGAAAGTGCCTGAAAAGCCCTCGTCAAGCGATGGTGTTTGGTAGGGGAGGAGGGCGTGGAAATATTGGCCGTTCATCAAATTTGGCGTGAACGAGACCTGCGTAAAAAGCTGCGCACCATCCTGGAACCGCAGGTTGGTCATGCGGGTTGTGCAAAGCTGAACGCTGGGCGGCACCATGATGTGGAGGTCTTCCACCACTATTAAGTTGCGGTGCTCGAAGGGGAAAAAGTTGCCCTCGTGCAGTTGCAGCCTCACCAAACTTGCCGTATTGAAAGTGGAAGGCTCGCAGGGCGGCATCCCGAACGTACCGGGAATTATTTTGAACTCGTAGTATGAAAGCTCCAGTTCTGTGCCTCCGCAGTGGCAATTCAGGATGGTATATTCGCTCGAATCGGCATCGAAAATGGATACATCCGGATTGACAACAATATTGCCTACTAGTGGAGTTGCGTCCATTTCAAATTTTGGATTGTAGCCAATACGGTAATCACCCACAAAGACCAAAGAGTCTCCTTGGTCAAAGGCGAAACTGGCAGGTAGGCATGTACCAATGAGTTGCGATAGGTCGTAATTGTACCTTATTATGCCGTTGGTAGTAAACGGAGGATTTGGACAATCGTACCAAATATTGGTGCTTTTGTCGTAGATGCTCATTCTTGAGCCTACCTCCGAGAAATTGTCGGGTGTAAAAAGTTCGGTACTGTTAAAGAGAGTCATCTTGTCTCCTCCAGAAAAACTGATATTCATGAACCCAAGTGGCAATGTAGCCCCCGGAACATCAATCACCACAGCACCTCGTAGCGTCGTACGGACCGTATCGCCAGCGATGAAGCGCTGTCGCTCCACGAGGTTCATGTCGGGCAGGCCAGACGGTGCGTCGGCAAAGCGGTCGTTGTTGTTGTCGGGCAGTCCGTAGTTTTTGCGGAGCGCAGTGAAATTGTACACCATGTAGCCCGGCGGTTGGTCAATGCAGGTGGAGTCAATGAGACAATTGTAGCTAGCTCCAAATGATGTACAGTCCTTAATATTACAGTCAATTGGATAGTTGCCACATTTGCTTAGCGTAGTCATAATATTACCGGAAAAAGAAGGGGGGAAAACGGGAAAACAACTATCAAAAATACCGCAGGTGCTAACATACTCATAGTTGCAGACAGCTTGGTCAAAACAAAGTGCCTCGCAATCAAAAATAAAATCAAATTGCATGGCGCCCGTGTCAACCGTGAGTGGCAAGTCATATACTGCCGTCATAGTGGTTAACGTGTCAGTTTCAGTGATTTGGAAACTGATTGGAGCATTTCCGTTGAGCAGCAATTCATTGTCTGGCACCCATTCCATACCGCAGGGTAGCTCGATATTGATGGTGAGCGGCACATCAAGTAGCGAGAGGCTGTCATAATTTACTTCGTAAAAAACGGTGTAAATACCACCATCTATCATGGGTTCATTGGTAAATATATTTGCTGTGGTAGTGAGCTGAAGTCCAGTTTTGCTCACCAAAACATAATTGTTGTTTTGAATAAATATATTAGGCGGGCACTCTTTGAAATAACTGTACTTGTATTCCCATCCTGTGCTGGGTTTCAATGGGAACGGACATTCCAGATTGCAGAAATACAAGTCCCAATGTACTATCACTGAAGCACCGGGTGCCAAGCTGGTTATTACAACGTTGAATGAACTTACCAAGTCTTGTGGCCCATCACATGGTGGCCCAAAGCCCGGTTCGGCAAAACTATTTAGGTCAAAATCAATGGCAATGTTCGAGCTGTCCACATGGATGGAGGTTGTGTCCACCATCCCGCTTAAGTAGACATTTGTCGAAAGTGGTTGCTGCACAAAAAATCTAATGTCCAGCGCCTTGCCTGTCCCCACATTCGTGATTTTCATGCCCTGCGCATAGCCGTTCGGCCCACAGAAACATTCCGGCACCGTGATGATTGGCTCCCAAGCAAGCTGCGGCGCTTTGGTGTACAACTGGAAAGTGACCACCGCATTCACCGATTCCTGCTGGCACTCAGCGCCATCGCAGCCCCAGCCCACCGTGATGTTCGACACGGAGGAATGTTCGTCCAGCCCGCAGGTCACGATTTCGATGTCCTCGTTGATGACGATGGTTTCGTTGAACTCGAACAGCCCGTCGCCATCGCCCACCGCACTAAAATCGGAGGCATCGAACAGCAACTCGAAAACACCCGGCCCTGATGGCACCACCGTGCCCTGCGGGGAGGTGATGCTGATGCCGGGCTGGTACACGTCCTTGAACGTGAAGCTCGACAAGGCTCCGGGGCGGGTGTTCCGGACGGTGATTTTGCGGTGCAAAACATCGCCCCTAGTACCCATCATCACCGTGTTCGTTACGGCGGTGATGACCAGCAGCGCCCGGTCAATTACGTAGGGATTGGTCGTCACGTTCGTGCTGCCGCCGTTCCAGTTGAGCGTGATATTGTTCACAAAAACCTCGGCGTTGTCAACGCAGGCTGCTGTTTGGCATTTGGCGCTGGCCAGCAGCGTGAAGGTTTGCGAAGCGCCCGGGGAAAGGTTGGGCAGCATGAATTGCGGAGCGGAAAGGTTGCTGAGGTTGCCTTCCACCACGCCCCCGCTCACCGACCCCTGCACGTACTCGATGCCGCAGGAAGTGCCGAGGGTGGTGGTGAAATTCACCGTCACCATTGCGCTGGTCAGGGTAGCGCCGGTGGTGTTTTGCACGGTGAAACTGAAGCTGGCCTGGTCGCAGGCAAAGAAATCAGCAGGATTTTGGTAAGTGATGTTCTGCGCAAAAATACTTGAGCAAAAAAAGAGGAGCAAAATTGTTCCCAGCAGTTCGAAGGGCAATCTGTCGGAGCGTTCCATGTGTCTTGGATTTTGCAGGTGGTGGTTGTAGGTGAAAAATGAGGTGGGAAAGTTAGCAATAGTTTTTAGAAATGGCTGCCCGTTATTAGTGATTTCAATTTATGCGAATTAGGAGTTCCAAGTGCCGTCAACCACTTTACTTCGCTCCAAAAGGTTTTGTGCAAAGGGGGCTTGGGGGCGGAACGCCCCCAAAATACCCCTCCCCCGAAGAGCCGCCGAAGGCGCTGTGAAGGCCTGTGATATGAGATTTTCGGGTTTTTCACAAAACATCGAGCCAAAATCTCCACCACCACCATCGTTTTTCAAGAAAGCATGGATGAAAAACCTGGGGAGAATTGGCTGGATGGGGTTTCTCTTTACATTTGCAGCTTTCTTGAGAATTTAAGAATTTGAGAATTTGAGGGCTTGAGACGAGGCCCCTCAAACGCTCGAACGCTCGAACGCTCAAACCCTCAACATTCATGGACAACAAAGACAACCTACTCGGCGTCATTTCGACCATTTTCAAATGGCGGAAAATCATCCTCCTCACCTGTGCCGTTACGGCCGTTGGTGCGGCAATTGTGTCGCTGGTGCTGCCGGTTTATTACAAATCCACCACGATTTTTTATGCGGCCAGTCCAGACTTGGCGGTACCGGAGGCCATCTTTGGCACGGGTGGGGAACCACCAGATTACTATGGAACGGAGAACGATATTGACCGGATACTGAGCATTGCCAAGTCGGGCGAACTGGTAGCGTTCATGGTGGACAGCTTCGACCTGTACGAGCGCTACGATATTGACCCAAAAAGCCCACGAGGGTCTTACTACGTGGCGTTGGAGTTTCAGGGGCATTTCGATGTGGTGAAAACGAAGTACGATGCCATCGAGCTGAGCATCGAAGACGAGGACAAGGAAATGGCGTCCAAGATGACCAATGCCGCCCGCAACTTTGTCAACATGCTTGCGCAAAGAATCATCAAGGAAAGCCAGTCGAAGACCGTGCGAACTTTCGAAGAAAACATTGCGCAGAAAGAGGCCGACATGAAAATGATGAACGACTCGATGCAGCGCATCCGCCTCCGCTACGGCGTGTACAACACCAAGGCGCAATCCGAAAACCTCTCGGAACTGATAGCGACGGGGGAGGCAAAAATGAACCTTTCCAAGGCGAAACTCTCGTCGCTGCTGAATGCTGGCTACAACAAAAAGGATTCGCTGACCTTGCTCCAAGCCAATATCACGGGCTACGAAAGCCAGTTGCAGCAGCTCTACGTCCGCCTCGACACCTTCAACAAGGGCATGTCATTGATGGACTACCTCGTGGAGTCGCAGCTCCAAGCGAGCGAGCAACTGGCCGAGGACAAGGAGCACTACAAGATGTCAAAAGCTGCCTACAATTCAGAGTTCCCGGCGCTGTTCCTGCTCGAACCAGGGCAGGTGCCAGTCATCAAAGAGCGGCCCAAGCGGGCGATGATGGTGGTAGTTTCGACGTTCGTGGCGTTCATTTTCAGCGTGCTAGGCGTACTGATTTTCGACACCTATCGTGACGTGAATTGGCGAGAGGTACTGAACCCACAACCAAAATGACCCTCGCCGACCAAAAAACCCGCACCTTGCTCATCGGCTTTTCCGCCATCGTGGTGGTGAGCCTGCTGGTGGGCGTCGCTGGCAATTGGTGGTTCCTGGCGGGCATCCCGGCGTTGGCGCTGTACGGCTACCTCGCCCTGGTTGATTTCCGCAAAATCTTCTACCTGCTCTTCTTTTTCATCCCCCTCACCGTGGAGGTCTGGCTGCCCAACGGCACCGTGACCGATATGCCCACCGAGCTGATGACCGTGCTGTTGATGGGGATTTACTTCGTTTACACGCTCCGCAATGGGCGCAACCTCCGCTCGGACTTCCTCAAGCACCCCATCACACTGGCGCTGCTGCTGCACCTCGGCTGGCTGTTCGTCACGGCCATCACCTCGCAGGACTTGATGATTTCCGTCAAGTTTTCGTTGGCAAAAATCTGGTACGTCACCACGTTTTTCTTTCTGGCGGGCAGCATTTTGAAGGAAGAAAAAGACCTGCGCAAGCTTACCTGGGTGGTGCTGGTGCCGCTGGTGGGCACCGTTTTTTACGTGCTGGTCAAACACGCCGCCATCGGGTTCAGCTTCGCCGAAATCCACACCATCGTGCAGCCGTTTTACCGCAACAAAGTGGCCTACGCCTGCATGTTGAGCATCTTTCTGCCTTTCGTTTGGTTCACCCGCCAGATGTACCGCACCTGGTCATGGCAGTGGACGATACTGGCCGGGGTGACTGTGCTGTTGCTGATTGGCATCCAATATTCGTACACCCGTGCGGCGTACCTCACGTTGGGGATGGCCGTCGGAGCCTTTTTTGTGATAAAATGGCGACTGATGAAGCCCGTACTCGTGGGAGCGGCCATATTGGCAGTGCTTTACGTGGTGGGCATGGTGAGCCACAACAGCTACCTCGACCACAAGCCCGTTTATGAAAAGACCATCACCCACGAGGACTTCGGCGACCTGCTGAACTCCACGACCAAGGGGCAGGACGTGAGCACGATGGAGCGGGTGTACCGTTGGGTGGCCGGCGGGCACATGCTCGGCGAGCGGCCACTGCTGGGCTTTGGGCCGGGGACGTTTACGGCATTTTACAAAACCTACACACTGCACGGCTTTCGCACCTACGTCAGCGACAACACTGAAGGCTCCGGCATACACTGCTACTACCTGATGACGGCGGTGGAGCAGGGGTACATCGGTGCGTTGTTGTTCGTGGCATTGGTTTTCATTGTACTTTTGAAGGGCGAAATCATCTACCACCAAACCACCGACCCCGACCGCAAGCGGTTGGTGATGATGGTGATGCTGACCACCGTGGTCATTGATGGCCTGCTGCTGATGAACGACTTGGTGGAAACGGACAAAATTGGCTCGTTTTTCTTTCTTTGCATGGCGGTTTTGGTGAATGTTGACTTGGCGAACAAAAAGACTTTAGACGGTAGACAATAGACTTGAGATTAAGCAGGAACTTGTCTAGAGTCTATTGTCTACCGTCTTAAAAAACATGGATATCTATCAAAGAAAATCACGTTGGAAATGGTACCTGGCTGCTGCCGGGGCGGTCATCGTATTGATTTCCATGTTCTACACCAAGTACTTGACTGGCAAGCTGGAGCAGGAGGAATTGAAAAAGGTGCAACAGTTGAAGACGGCCCTCGAAACGCTGACCTTGGCAATGGAAGACACCTTGCAGTGCGATGTGAGCTTTCAGACCAATTTTCTTTCCGAGAACACCACCGTACCGATACTATTGGTGGACGAAATGGGCAACCCGCAGGAGGGCAGGAATTTTGGCCCAACTCAGGATACCGACCAAGCATTTTTGAAGCAAAAACTGCAAGAATTCCAATCGAATCATTCGGAACCGATAAACGTTTCCACGCCTTGGGGCAGTCAGCGACTCTACTTCGAGCACTCGCTGATTCTACAACTGCTCAAGCTCTACCCCATCCTCCAGTTCATCCTCATCGCCGCCTTCATCGCCTTCGGCTACCTCGGTTTCAGCACCAGCCGCCGGGCGGAGCAGAACCGAGTCTGGGCGGGCATGGCCAAGGAGACGGCGCACCAGCTCGGTACGCCCATCAGCGGAATCGTGGCTTGGATAGAGCACCTGCGCAGTCTCCGGGAAGACGACACCGAGGTGAACGAAGTCCTCGACGAACTCGGCAACGACGTGATTCGCCTCGAACTCATCGCCGACCGCTTCTCCAAAATCGGCTCGGCACCGGAGCTTTCTCCCGTTAATATTTTCGATGAACTCGAAAAATGCCGCCAGTACATGCAGCGCCGAGCCAGCCGCAAGGTCGAGTTCCACTTTCCGCAACCCACTGATTTTGAACCGATTACCGTCAAAATAAACTCCCACCTCTTCGAGTGGGTCATCGAGAACCTGCTCCGCAACGCCCTTGACTCGATGGAAGGCACAGGCAGCATCAGCGCCACCGTTTATCAGGACCCAAGGAACGTGTTCATTGACCTCACAGATACGGGCAAGGGCATCCCCGCCTCCAAGTTCAAGACCGTCTTCCAACCCGGCTACACCACAAAAAAAAGGGGATGGGGCTTGGGGCTATCGCTCACCAAGCGAATTATCGAAGAATACCATTCCGGCAAGATTTTTGTAAAAAAGTCGGTGCTGAACGAGGGAACGACCTTCACTATTCAATTGCCGAAGTAAGGCTCCACCCGTCCAGCCATCCTTCCCTCCAGTCTGCCCCACGGCATTCATCCATCATCCGACACAATACATGTTTATGCACTGCACCTCCAGACTTGGGCTTTTGTGCCTGCTTTTCAGTACCCTTTTCCAAAAAGCCGCATTTGCCACCAGCCCCACTGTTTATGAATACGTCGTGACAGTGCTCGACGAGAAGGGCGAGCCGTTGTTCGGTGTGAATGTCTTCACCAACGACCAGCAAAAAGTGGCCACCACCACCGACGAGCAAGGCAAGGCCACGCTCAAGGACGTGGACAACAAGGAAGAAATCAACTTCACTTACATCGGCTACAACAGCCTGCGACTGCCCTTCTACGAAATCCGGCGGCGCAACGGCATCATCCGAATGGCACGCTCGGCAACCGAACTGAACGAAGTCGTGGTCATCGGTCGCCGTGACGACCTGCCCTCTCAGGTGCCTTACACTTTCACAAAAATTGACAAGAAAGACATCGCCTTCTTCGAGTCGCAAACCACCGCCGATGCGCTTTGGAACACGGCAGGTGTTTTTGTACAAAAAACCCAGATGGGCGGCGGCAGCCCCGTGCTGCGTGGCTTCGAGGCCAACCGGGTGTTGCTCGTGGTGGACGGGGTGCGCATGAACAATGCCGTGTATCGCAGCGGCCACTTGCAAAACTCCATCACCGTGGACAATGCCATGCTGGAGCGGACGGAGGTGGTGTTCGGGCCCGGTCGCTGCTTTACGGCAGCGATGCAATGGGTGGCGTCATCCATTTTCGTTCAAAAGAACCCAAGCTGAGCCTCGGAGACAAATCACATGTTGTTGAATCGGGCTTGTACACCCGGTACTCTTCCGCAAACCAAGAAAAATCTATCCATGCCGACGTGAACTACGGCAAGCGCAAATGGGCCTCGCTCACCAGCCTGACCTTCACCGACTATAACGACCAGCGCATGGGCAGCAACCGCCCGGAGGGTTACGAGGAGTTTGGCAAGCGGAAGGCATTCGTTCGGAGGGTGGGCAATAGCGACCAAATCGTTGCCAACATCATCCAAAACAGTGATGGCAGTTTCAAAGAAAACTACGACGTGCAAGTTGGAACGGCCTACAGCCAAATAGATTTTACGCAAAAAATCAAGTTCCAGCCAAATCGCAACTTCCACGCAGTGCTCAACTTTCAACAGTCCACCAGCACCGATGTGCCTCGTTACGATTACCTGACCGAGCTGACCAATCCTGCCGACCCCAACAGCTTTCGCTACGCCGAGTGGTACTACGGCCCTCAGCGCCGCCTGATGGCCTCCCTGAAATCGAGGTTCACAAAAGCGAATGCACTGTACGACAAGGCAACGGTCATCGGAGCGTTCCAGCGGGTACACGAGAACCGCCTCTACCGCGTGTTGTACAACAGCCAGCGGATTTTCCAATTAGAGAACGTTTACGTTTATTCCCTCACAGCGGATTTTGACAAGGACCTGAATGAAAATGGCCGCCAGAAGCTCATGTACGGCGTGGACTTGAACTACAATTATGTGCAATCAAAAACTGGTAAAATCAAAATTGCGGATGAGACCACCAACGAAAACCCCATCAGCCGCTACCCCGCCGACAACAGCATGACGACCTTGGCGGCCTACACCAACTATCAAGTTTCGTCTGCCGACTCTGCTTTTACTTTTAACGCAGGGCTTCGATTTACCCAAGTAAAGTTGCTTTCGCTGTATTCGCTGTTGGATAGCTCCACCACATGGCCTGCCGATTTTTACGAACCCGGGGTTGGCTCCAACAGCAACGATATTACTTGGTCGTTGGGTGGCAGTTATTCATTGCCTGGCGGCACAGTCATCAAATTGCTGGGTTCTAAGGCTTTCAGGTCGCCAAACATTGATGACTTTTCCCAGTTTCGTCCACGAAACGGCTTCATCTCCATACCTAACCCAGACCTCAAACCAGAACGGTCATACAATGGGGAATTGACCATTTCCCATGAACTGGCCAAATCCGATGGCTTTGGCATTAGGTTGGCGGCAACGGGTTACTACACCTACATCAAGGGATTGATGACTAGGCGCCCCTACCTACTTCCCGACGGAAGCAACATCGTTAAAGTATTTGGTGTCGAATATGAAACGAGGGCAAACGTTAATGCAAAAAAAGGAATTATCCGTGGGTTCAGCGGCGAGGTTCAATGCAATTTTTTAAAGAACTGGTCCATTGAATCCAACCTTAGTTACACAGATGGCCGTTCCTTGTTTGAGGTTAAAGACGCACAAGGCATAGTGGTGTTAGACACATTGGCTCATATTGACCACATACCCCCAGTACATGGTTTCACAAGCCTTACCTATAAAAATAAAAAATTGAAAATTTCTGGCATCGTGCGATACCAAGGCGCCAAGACCCCTGATAAATATGGCGTTTCCAATATCTCCATTGACGAAGACGGCAACAGAATCATTGAACTTGGTGGCACAGAAGACAACCTGGAATATTCGTATTGGCGCATTGACCCCAATAATGGAAAAGTCCTTTTCGACGGCACCTTGGCTTGGGCCACCTACAACATCTACACCGCTTGGACTTTAACGAAACAACTCACCTTAAACTTCGCTGTGGAGAATATCACCGACCTGCACTACCGCCCGTTCGCATCTGGCGTGAGTGCCGCCGGGCGGAACTTCATCGTGTCTTTTCGGGTAAACTTGAGCAAATAAACAAACCCAATTTTTTTGCAATGAAAAAGATTTTCTACTTCATAACCTTGATTTTACTGGCCTCCTGCCGTGATGAATCAATCCTTGGCCCAACGGGCAATGTGAACCTCAACCTGCACGCCGTGTTTGCGGGCCAACCGCTCGTGCTGGACCAGCCGTACCTGTTTGGCAGCGCCAACCAAGTCAAGTTCGACCAATTCAACTTCTTCATCAGCGATGTGAAACTGCTGGAGGCCGAGACCGAGGACGAGACCGACCTGCTGGAAGTGGCATTGGCCGATTTCAGCGGAAACACCAGCCCCGCCAACGTGCAGCCAGCCATTTTCGAGTTCAATACCGTGCCAGCGGTGAAGTACCGGGGCATCAAAATCAGCATCGGCGTACCGTCAAGGCTGAACAAGTCGTCGGTACAGCGCTACGGCGCTGGCCACCCACTGAAGCAGGCTTTCGACACCCATTTTTGGGAGGACGGCAACAGCTTTTTCTTTATGAAAATGGCCGGTGTGTACGACCTGAACGGCGACGGCAGTTTCGGCACATCGCCTGAAGACAACCCATTCGAGCTGTTCCCAGCCAAGAACGGCAACTTCCAGACGCTGACCCTGCTCAAAACTTTTACCTTGGAAAATGGACAAACCGTTGACCTTGACCTGTCCGTGGACGTACTGAAACTCCTTCAAAGCGCTGACAATCAAACGATTGACTTCACCGACCCAGCCAACCTTTCCACCTACAACCCTGAAAACGACGACCTCTCCTCGCTGCTGATGGACAATTTCGGAACAGCGATGGAAATTGAATAGCGAGTGAGCGAGTGATCGGGTGAGCGAGTGAGCAATGCACTTGACCTGCTCACTCGCTCACCTCTCTCACCCGATCACCTGCTTATTTCACCGTAAACTCCCTTATCATGATCGCCCCGCTTTTATCCAGATTGGAACTGATGATGACCACCTGCTCCTGAAACCCGTCGTCCACGGACACGGCGACGGTGTTGGGCGAGATGCTGCCCACGTTTAGGGCATGAAGGATGATGAAATTGGTGGGCTTGTCGAGCTTCACGATGGTCTCGTGCTTTTGGCGGGTCACCCGGTAGTTTTTGACGATTTGCTCGCCGTTGAGGAAGAGGGAAAGCACGTCGCCGTCCACCGTGCCATTGTCCCAGACCCGGATGCGGACGGTCTTACTCTTGACCTCCAGTACCCGCTCCACATCAACATCCCGCTTGGTTTTGGTCTCGTAGGCTTTAATTTCCACCTGGGCTGGTTTCGCAGGCTCGCCGGCCTTCGCCACCGTTTCATCTTGGTCAAAAATGGGCTGCTCCACGTACAACTTGCCGGGGGCACAAGCGCCAGTTTTTGGCGTAAGCCCTTCGATGTACCCTTGCCAGTTGCCCGCCAGCGAGCGGCGGTTTTTTTCTTTTTGGTAAAAAAGGCTGCCCGATTTCATGCACCACCGCCAGCTTGGCACGGACTCTTCGAGGATGTCGGTTTCCTCAAAATCCAACCGCTGCTCGGCCTCGTCGAAGGTCCAGCGGAGACGGTGCGTAGCATTGCCGCCCTCGCCGTCGGAGGTGATTTGGGAGGTGCCCGTGCCGCCTGCCTCGAAATTCATTTCAAAATAAAAGCCGTAGTCCCGGTCGGATTGGGAGAGGTGGCCGGAGAAGCGGGATTCGATTGCGGATTGCGGATTGCGGATTACGGATTGGCTGGAGTCTGACTGCCAACTGCCAACTGTCGAACTGCCAACAACTTCATCGTGCCCGGCTTGCAACCATCGGCTTCCCAGTTGCCTTCGAGGGTTTCAACGCCTTGATTTTCAACGAGTTGGAGCCGCATGTGCTTGAGGCACCAGCGGGCGTTTTTGGGTTCGAGTTGCAGGACTTCCTGGAGGATAAGCAGCTTGCCATCGAATTTTCCACCAACCTCAAACTTGGCAGCGCCGCTCCCATCGGCATTGCTGGAGGTGGCCGTGCCGGAAACCATGTCGTTCACCTGCGTCAGGCTGAGGGTGTAGCGAAAGCTGCTGGTTTTTCCCTCTTGCGTTACCTCGCCCGCCCACTCGGTCACGAGGGGCTGGGAGTGCGCCATTTTTACCAAAAACAAGATTGAAACCAGCAGTGGAAATAACTTTTTGTTCATGCAGCAGTATGGCTTTTGCAATTGGAAAAATTTAGCACAAAGCAACCATTTTTTACGCAAGCTGACTTTCCTTGTGGCCGCCAAACTTGTTTGGCAGGCCGTTATTTTTTAACACGGCCTGCCCAACAAATTTGGCGGCCACAAGCGACTGAACGAGGAACGGAGCGCAACGTTTCCACAAACCCAGCCGAGTGGCAGACAAAACACGGTCTTTTAGGCTTTGTTTGGCAGTAGGTAGCTACATTTGCGGGCATTGAAATCGGAATTTTATCATCAAAATAAAACTGAACATGAATTTTAGACCCAACATTTTTAGGTCAATATTTTTCGCCGCTTTTTGTTTCCTTGCCTTGGCCAGCTTCGGCCAGCCACTGAAATGGGCTGCCGACGGCAACAGCTACCTCACCTCGGAGGAGGGCGGCATCGTGAAATATACCCTGCCAACACTGGAAAAAAGCGTGGTCGTCAGCAAAGACATGCTCAAGGCAACGGGCGTGGAGAACGCCTTGAAAGTCGAGGGCTTTTCACTTACCGACGACGGCAATCGGGCGCTCATTTACACCAACAGCAAGCGGGTGTGGCGGGCAAAGACCCGAGGCGACTACTGGCTTCTCGACCTCAAAACCAAGTCGCTGACGCAACTGGGCAAAGGCCGTCCAGCCTCCAGCCTCATGTTTGCGAAGCTCTCCCCCGACGGCACAAAGGCGGCCTACGTGAGTGAGCGCAACGTCTATGTGGAAGACCTTGCCACGGCAGCATCAAAAAGCTGACCGACGACCTCGGCACGAAAAAGCTCATCAACGGCACCTTCGACTGGGTGTACGAGGAGGAGTTTTTCTGCCGAGGACGGCTTCCGCTGGGCGCCCGACAGCCGCAGCATTGCCTACTGGCAGATTGATGCCAATAAAATCCGGGATTTCTACATGATCAACAACACGGACTCGGTGTACAGCCAAATTGTGCCGGTGGAATACCCAAAAGTGGGCGACCCGCCCAGCCCAGCCCGCATCGGCGTGGTAGACATCGCCAACGCAAAAACGACCTGGATGGCCGTGCCCGGCGACCCTGCCCAGCACTACATCGTTCGCATGGAATGGGCACCGGACGGCAAAGAAATCATCCTCCAGCAACTGAACCGCAAGCAGAACGAGAGCAAACTGATGCTCTGCGAACCAAAATCGGGCGTTGCCAAGACCATTTTCACGGAAACCGACGAAGCGTGGGTGAGCACCATCAACGAGTGGTCGAACAGCTCCATCGGCTGGGACTGGCTGGAAGGCGGCAAGAGCTTCATCTGGATGAGCGAAAAGGATGGCTGGCGGCATATCTACGCCATATCACGGGATGGCAAAAAGGAGACGCTGCTGACCCAAGGCAAATACGATGTCATCAGTCTCGATCGCATTGACGAGAAGGGCGGCGTGGTCTATTTTTCGGCTTCACCAAACAGTGCCGTGCAAAAATACCTGTTCAAAGCACCGCTGAACGGCAAGGGCAAGGCCGAGCAACTGACCCCGGCCAGCTTGCCCGGCACGCATACCTACACCATTTCGCCAAGCGGCAAATACGCCCGACACAGTTTTTCCAACTACTATTCCCCGCTGAAAACGACTTGGGAGGAGTTGCCCTCGCAAAAGCCGCTGGCCGGGCAAAAAGACCTTGCCAAGGAGTTCAACCCAAAAGCCAAGGACTCCACCAACGTCGAGTTCTTCAAGGTGACCACCGAGGATGGCGTGGAAATGGACGGCTGGATGAAAAAGCCCACCAATTTTGACCCGAATAAAAAATACCCGGTCGTGTTCTACGTGTACGGCGAACCTGCTGGCACGACAGTCGAGGACGCCTACGGCGCTGCCAACGACTTCATCTACGACGGTGACATGGCCGAGGACGGGTACATCCACGTCAGTATTGACAACCGGGGAACGCCTGCGCCTAAGGGCCGTGACTGGCGCAAGGCCATCTACCGAAAAATCGGGCAAATCAACATCCGTGACCAGGCGATGGGGGCCAAGAAAATCCTCGAATGGCCGTTCATGGACACTAGTCGAGTGGCAGTTTGGGGCTGGAGTGGCGGCGGCTCTTCCACGCTGAACCTGATGTTCCAATACCCGGAGATTTACAAAACGGGCATCTCCATCGCCCCGGTGACGAGTTCGCTTTTTTACGACAACATCTACACCGAGCGCTACATGGGCCTGCCACAGGAAAACATGGAAGACTACACCGCCGGGGCATCCATCACCCACGCCAAAAACTTGAAGGGCAACCTGATGCTCATCCACGGCACGGGCGACGACAACGTCCACTTCCAGAACGCGGAAATGTTGGTGAACGAGCTGGTGAAATACAACAAACAGTTCCAGTATATGGCCTACCCGATGCGCTCGCACGGGCTGAGCGAGGGCGAGGGCACGTTCCTGCACCTGAGCACGATGGTCAGCAAATACTTGAAGGAGCATTGCCCGCCTGGCGGAGTGAATGCGGTAAATAAACCTTGAATCAGGGATGAGGAGTGAGGAATGAGGGAAGAACGAAACAGGCCAACCGAGGGATTTCGGGTGGCCTGTTTTGATTTTATGATTTTTGAAAAAAAGGATTTTATCCCTTGAAAACATCCTTCGCCGCCATTACAAAATCAGGCAGGGCTGGCGCTGCGGAACAGAGTCTATCGCCTTTGCAAACGGTCATCGAGTCGAGGTTTTCGCCAGCGTAAACATGGACTTTTTCAAATTTTGGAAAAATCTGCCAGACCACCTTTACCCCTGCTGCCCGGTAGTTCTCCATTTTGTCTTCCACCAAGTTCATCTGGTCTTTGGTAGAAATGACTTCGATGACGAATAGGGGCATGGGTTTGACGCCATGTTTGGCCAGTGCGATTTGCTCGTCGGTGAACCAAGCGATGTCGGGGCGGCGATGATTTTCGAGGAAGAAGGTGTCACAACCTGCAATTATCAGTTCCCATGTACTTTGTCCTCGTTTACCAAGGCATCGGAAAAAGCCTGGTCAAGAGTTGTTTAGAATGTAAAAATTCGAGTAATCCATAGTTACTTGTGTTTTGACTAAGATTCCCACCCACCCATTCATACTTGAAGCCATCCTCCCGTGACAAGGTATTTCTTTGAAAATGCTCCCAAGAAATACGCTTGGATAGTTTTGTTCCTTAGAGGGGACGGGCATTTGCGGAGTCTTCTTCGCTGTGCAGAAATGGCTTCCATGATTATGATTTTTGCAAATTTAGCTAAAAATGGGCACTCGATTCAAATAGGATGCGGGAAAAGTGAACGTTGGAACAATTGTTTCTTACCTATCCTCTACCCCGCCACCCTCCCCATCTACTTTTTTTCACCGAACAACGACTTAACCCGCTACCCAACGCAACGAAATTTCATTTCGAGGCATTATTATGCAGCAAACAGGTAAATGCAATTGCCTATCTTTGCCCCGCTTTTTCCAAATAAGATTTTTCAACACCTGATATTCAAGGCAAACGGATTTCAACGAAAGCAATCTGCCATCCGCAAACTCCCTTGCCCTGAACTTGAACTACACTAATAATTCAACATGACAAAAGTTAAAGCAGCAAATGGCAAGCTCGGCATCCTGACTCCTGGGATGGGCGCTGTGGCTTCCACGTTCATGGCGGGCGTCATCGCCGTCAACAAGGGCATCTCCAAGCCCATCGGTTCGGTCACGCAGATGGGCAACATCCGCCTCGGAAAGCGCACCGAAAACCGCAATCCCCTCATCAAGGACTTCGTGCCGCTCGCCAAACTCACCGACATCGTGTTTGGCGGCTGGGACATCTTCGAGGACAACATGTACGAGTCGGCCCTCAATGCCAAGGTGCTCGAACAGTCGCTCCTCGACCAAATCCGCCCGGAGCTGGAGGCCATCAAGCCGATGACCGCCGTCTTCGACCGCAGTTTTGTGAAAAGGCTCGACGGTCCGAACGTCAAGAAAGCAGCCACCAAAATGGAACTTGCTGAGGCCGTCATGGAAGACATGCGCCGCTTCAAGGAAGAAAACGGCTGCGACCGATTGGTGATGGTTTGGTGCGGTTCTACTGAGATTTACATGGAAGAAAGCGATGTGCATTCTTCGGTTGAAAAACTGGAAGCGGGCTTGCGCAACAACGACCCAAACATCCCACCGAGCATGATTTATGCTTACGCCGCTGTGAAAATGGGCGTGCCTTACGCCAACGGCGCTCCCAACCTTAGCTGCGACGTGGAGGCAATGGTCGAACTGTCCAAGCAGACCCGTACCCCCATCTTCGGCAAGGACTTCAAGACTGGTCAAACGCTGATGAAAACCATCGTGGCACCCGGCCTGAAGGTACGGGCGCTCGGCATCCACGGCTGGTTCTCGACCAACATCCTCGGCAACCGGGACGGTGAGGTGCTCGACGACCCGGACAACTTCAAGTCCAAGGAAGTGTCCAAGCTCGGCGTACTCGAAGAAATCCTGCAGCCGGAGCAAAACCCCGACCTCTACGGCGACCTCTACCACAAGGTGCGCATCAACTACTACCCGCCCCACGGCGACAACAAAGAAGGTTGGGACAACATTGACATTTTCGGCTGGCTCGGCTACAAAATGCAAATCAAGATTGACTTCCTCTGCCGGGACAGCATCTTGGCAGCGCCCATCGTGCTCGACCTGGCGCTGTTCCTCGACCTGGCCAAACGAGCCGATTTCTACGGCATCCAGGAGTGGCTGTCGTTCTACCTGAAGTCGCCGCAAGCCGCCAAGGGCCTTCAACCGATGCACGACATCTTCCTCCAAAACCAAAAGCTGCTCAACACCCTCCGCCACCTGATGGACGAGGAGTTGATCACGCACTTGGGGCTGGACTATTATTACTGAGACTTTAGACAATAGACGTTAGATGGTAGACGGCCCACCGCCCGCCCATCTATACTCATAGCCTATCACCTAATGCCTTTTCATGTGGAAGTTAATTGCCACCGCCTTCTACAGCGGCTACTCGCCCGTAGCGCCGGGAACGGCGGGGGCGGCGGTCGGGGTACTGATGCTTTGGGGTATGAGCGAAGTTTGGCCGGGACAGTTTTCCGGCGGATGGCCACAGGCACATTGGTTGCTCGTGGCCATTCTTGTTTTCTTTTTTTTGGGGGTAAAAGCTTCGCAAAAGCTGGAGCCCGAATGGGGTCACGACCCTTCCCGCATCACCGTGGACGAACTCGTCGGCGTGTGGGTGGCCATGCTCGGCGTCCCAGTCAACTGGCTGAATTTGCTGCTCGCCTTTGGCCTTTTCAGGCTGTTTGATATTTGGAAACCCTTGGGAATCAGGAAGTTGGAGAAGCTGCCCGGTGGCTGGGGGGTGATGATGGATGATGTGGCGGCAGGGGTGGCGGCGGGGGTGGGAGTGCAGGTTTGGTTGATGATGAGGGGTTGAGGTATCTTTCAATCTTGAAATCGCAAATTGGGATTTCAAGATTTGCGGTCGCAATCTGCGACCGCAAAATTGAAAGTGGAATTGCCAACTTGATGTTGCAAATTGCAACATCAAGATTTGCAGTTGCAATTTGCAACCACAAATTTGCCGCCGTACCTTGTCCTCCATAAACAAACACCCTACTATGGAAAAACTGACACCACTCTCTGAGGAGTTTCTTTCCCAGATTTATCAAATTCGAGGCCAGCGGGTCATGCTGGATATGGACTTGGCCGAGGTTTACGGCACAACAACCAAGCGGCTCAATGAACAAGTTAGACGCAACATCAAGCGATTCCCCCAGAATTTGTGTTTCAACTTACCGACGTTGAGTTTGAAAACTTGAGGTCGCAAATTGCGACCTCAAGTTGGGGAGGTCGACGATACCAGCCCTACGCCTTCACCGAGCACGGTGCAGTCATGGCCGCCAGCGTCCTCAACACCGAATCCGCCGTACAAGCCAGCATCTACGTCGTGAAAGCCTTCGTGCAACTGCGAAACATGATTGGCATGTACAAAGAACTAGAACTGCGGCTTACGGAACTGGAAGCTCAATTTGGGGAACAGGGCGAAAAAATCGAGCATATCTTGCAGGTCATCCGGCAGTTCGTGAAGGCGGGGAACGAGCCGAGGAAACCGATTGGGTTTAAGCGGGAGTAACGAAGCCAAAATTCTACTTTTACCAAAAAACTGACATGACAGAATACCCACACATCCACTACTCCCCCAAACCTTCACCGAGGCCGAAACCTTCGCCCGCTCCCAATCCTTCCACGACTTCATGGAAAAGCGCCGCTCCCTACGCTTCTTCTCCGACCGCCCCAGTGCCGAAGGAAGTTATCGAAAACTTAATCATGACCGCCAGCACCGCACCGAGTGGGGCGCACAAGCAACCCTGGACCTTCTGCGTAGTGGGCGACCCGGACATCAAAGCCAAAATCAGGGAAGCAGCAGAGGCCGAGGAGCGGGAAAGCTACAATGGCCGCATGAGCGAGGAGTGGCTGCGTGACCTCGCCCCGCTCGGCACGGATTGGCAGAAGCCATTTTTGGAGATTGCCCCGTGGCTCATCGTCGTTTTCAAAAAAGCCTACGAGATGGAGGGTGGCGAGCGGCGCAAATGCTACTACGTGAATGAGTCAGTGGGAATAGCCTGCGGCTTTCTGCTGGCGGCCATCCACCACGCTGGACTGGTGTCACTCACCCACACGCCCAGTCCGATGAACTTTTTGCAGAAAATCCTCGACCGACCGGACAACGAGCGGCCATTTTTGCTCATCCCCGTCGGCTACCCGGCGGAGGGGGCCACCGTGCCGGATTTGCGAAGGAAGGGGCTGGAGGAGGTGTCAGTTTGGTTTTAGAGCAGACACTTTTTAACACGGAGAAACGGAGAACACGGAGGGACACAGAGAGATATTGCGTTGATTTTAAGGCAGTTACAACTCCGTGTACTTCCGTGTACTCCGTTTCTCCGTGTTAAAACTAACTTTGCCGCAAATTGCCCGCAATGTCCACTGACCAAGTCAAACCCGCCACCAAAACCTCGTGGTTACGCTCCCAAGCTGCAGCGCTCACGGCCACTGGCACGGACTTCCTCGTGACCATTGGGTTGAAGGAACTCGCCGGGCTGTGGTACGTAGCCTCAAATGCCACCGGGGCGCTTTGCGGAGCAATAGTTAGTTTTGCCTTGCTGCGCCACTGGGCATTCCAGCGGCACGACCAGCGGTGGCACGGACAGGCGGTGCGCTATGTTCTCGCTTCCGGCTTGAGTTTGGTTTTGAACACATCGGGCGTTTGGCTGTTAACAGAAGCCTTTGATATTCAATACGTTATATCAAAAGTCATCGTAGCAGTCTTGATGGGGCTGACCGTAAATTACCTGATGTTCAAGCATTTTGTGTTTCGTTGATGGACAAAAAAAAGAAAATCCGCTTCATAATCAATCCACGCTCCGGTGTCAGCCGCAAGCGCAGTCTGCCCGAATTGATCGAAAAAAACATTGACCACAGCCGCTTCGATGCCGAAATCTGCCTGACCGAGTATGCCGGGCACGCCGTCCAACTGGCGAAGGAAGCAGCCGACCTCGGCACGTCAATGGTCGTGGCCTGTGGCGGCGATGGTTCGGTGAACGAAATCGCCGGGCAGCTCGTCGGTACGAACACCGTGCTGGGCGTGGTGCCGAGCGGCTCAGGCAACGGCTTCGCCGGACACCTCGGCATCGGGCGGGACGTGGAGCGGGCCATCCAATTCCTCAACAACGGCAAGGTCATCACCGTGGACTCCTGTCAGATGAACGGCAAGCCGTTCGTCAACCTGGCAGGTGTCGGCTTCGATGGGGTGGTGGCAAAGCGCCTGCACGACAGCCCCGTGCGGGGATTCTGGGCCTATCTGCGCTACACGCTGGAAGAGGTATGGGCCTACAAGATGCAACAGCTTGATATTGAGGTAGATGGACAAAAAATAAGCCGCCATTGCCTGTTGGTGGAAGTGGCCAATGCGCCCATTTACGGCTATGGTTTCAGCATCGTGCCACATGCCAATTTCAAGGATGGCTTGCTGGAAGTGCTGGTGATAAAGGGCGCCCCCAAATGGCGCTACCTGCTCGAAAGCTGGCGCTTCCTCAACCGCTCGTTTCACAAAAGCCGCCTGTCAGAAAGCTTTACTTGCAAGATGGTGGTGATAACTCCTGCCACTCCAACCTGCTACCACCTCGATGGCGAGGGATTCGACCTGACGGGTGAAGCCCGTTTCACCATTGTTCCAAACTCGTTGCGGGTGATGGTGCCGAAAGCATTTGGGGAGATTTTGCATTGAACCAATCTCAAAACACAATTCCTGTTGATTTATGCATCACTGGCATGCTAGCCATTGGGCTTCAAAGCAATATGGGTTTTGAAGAAAGCGCATTAAAAAAGCCCGGTTGATAAGACCGAGCCTAGGATAAGTTCAGGGTAAAATGTTTAAATTGAGTTCAATTGGTATTTTATTTCCTTTACGAAAACAACGGGTTGATCTTGGATTTTTAGGGTGAACCAAACAATGACGGATGGCAGTTCTTCGGGCGAATATCATTGCTTAATTCCCACACAATTTGGGGCTGTTTTGAAAGGAATAAAACAATGGATGTATGAAGCAAAGGGATTAATGGATGACGAGGCGGTTCTACTGAACGACAATCTGATATTGAATGAAAATGCCCGGTTTTGGCCGGGCAAGATTGGTTTCATTGGGGATAAATAGGACAGATTGTTACAGATGTCCTTTTTTATAGGGTTGATGTTGGTTTTTAGGGATGAAGCAAGCAAATCAAGGATTGCAGTTTAGTGTGTGGTTGTTATTTGCTCGATTCTACCGCAAGGTAATATTAGGCGCATCAATAGTCATAGGCCGATTGTACGAAACGACGGATTGGATGAACGAAAGTATATTCCAATTGTAACAACAACCAATCACTCATCCAACGGCAAGGTGATCTCGGCCCGGGTACCGGTCGGGTTTTGTTGAAGGTCGGCCAAGTCAATTATCTTCACCTCATAATTTCCGGGATGGGATGCCCGGATGATTTCAAGCCTTTCCTGGATGATTTCCATACCCCTGGATTTATGGGACCGGCCTTGCTGCTCGTTCAGTTCTGCACTTTTTGCCCTACCCACGCCATTGTCTTCCACGGAGCATTTCAGGCTACCATTTTCCCGGTGGAAAGTGATGGAAATATGCCCTGTTCTTTTTGTGGAACAAGCCGTGCTTGATGGCATTTTCGACAAAAGGCTGGAGCAGCATCGGCGGAATTTCGGTACTGAACGTGTCCAAATCATTTCCCACTGTGATGGAGTACGTGAAGGGCTGGCTAAAGCGACGAGACTCGATTTTAAGGTAAAGCTCCAGCAACTCGATTTCGTTGTCGAGCGGGATGACGTTCACCCGGCTGTTTTCCAGGATGACCCGCATCAGCCGTGCAAACTGGTTGACGTACTCGATGGCACCCCGGAGGTCTTGCTTGGTGATGAAGACGTTGACCGTTTGTAGGCTGTTGAACACGAAGTGGGGGTTCATCTGGGAGCGCAAGGCAGCCATCTTGTTTTCGGCGACGCGGGTGTTCAGTTCTGCCTTTTCACGGATCTGGGAGATGCGGTAGCGGATGAGGAGCCAAGTGATGGCCGCAAGCGCAATAACAACTGCGGCGATGAATTCCCATCTTGCCCAAAACGGTGCACGGATGGTAAGCTTTATTGCTTCAATAGGCTCACTCCAGACCCCGTCGCTGTTGGCGCTTTGCAACCAAAACGTGTAATTTCTTGACCACAAATTGGAGTATCGGGTAAAGGCAGGTTCGCCCTTTTTGAGTTCTACCCAACTGTCGTCTTCACCTTCCAATTTGTAACGAAGCCTGTTGTTGGCTGGGTCGCTGTAATCAATCGCTACGAATTCAAAGGAGACTGTATTTTGGCTATAAGGTAGGCTAATATGATGTATTTGGGTGATGTTGGTAGCCCCTGTTTCTTCATCTCTCAAATCCACGGGATCTTCGTCGTTGATTGTAATGGCCGTGATTTTTACAACGGATTTGGTTTTAATTGAATCTACCCTACCTGCTGGAACGATTGTGATACCGTTGGAGCCACCGAACCAAAGCTCGCCGTTGCGGCGCTTGGCACCTGCCATCAATAGAAATTCAGTTGACTGCGTCCCATCAGCAAGGCTGAATTGCCGCAATCTTCCATCCTTGCGCTGATAAACAGTTAGCCCTTTGGGCGTGCCCAGCCAGAGGTTTCCTTCATCATCGGCCAGCATGGCATGGATGTTCTTATCGGGCAGGCCGTCTTTTTCGGTAAATACCGTATCCACTTTTAAGCTGTCGAGGTCTACTTTTATTAACCCTGAAAAAGACGATATCCATAGCGTTTTCCTGTCCAAGTCCTCATAGAAACCATTGATATAGCCATCTGCCTGAATTCTTTTTATTAAATGCAGGGTGTCTTTCCTGAAGTTGAATACATCAATCCCTACGCTATTTTGGCCGCTAAAAATCCTTCCAAATGCATCTTCATAAATGAGGACGTATGAATCATTGATGGCGGTGGCATTTTTGAGGAAGGTTTTGCCGTTTTTTTGCTTTACCATGCAAATTCCAGACCCATTGGTTGGACTAGAATAGTTGCATTGCTTTTTAATTGGCAAAGGCCAATAATGAACAAATCCGCTTTGTCTTCTGGAAGCACCTGGTGAAAGACACCTATTTGTTTGGGGTTCATCCAGGCCAGACCTTTTTGGGTTCCTACCCAAATCCTTCCATCATTGTCCTGGAGTAGACTCGTTATCCAGTCATCTGGCAACGAGTTGGGCATCCCAGGTTTATGCCGGAATTGTTTCAAAATTTGCCCTTTGGCATTTAGCATAAATAGGCCGTTGGTGCTTGAGCCATGCCAAAAATTTCCATCCTTATCCCAAAGACTTGTCCAATAAGCATAGGAGGTATTGCCATTATTATCCGGGGTTTTAGGGATGGACTGGAACTTGGTTTTATGCAAATTCGCATAAATCAACCCGCTACCCATGAACGAAACCCAAAGGGTTTCATCTTTGTCAAGGTAAATATCAAAAACATCATCAGTGGCAACTTGAAGGTCATTTAACGTGCGGATTTCAATAGGCGTAAACACCTCTTTACCCTTATCGAACAAAAAAGTCCCTTGCTCAATGACCAGACAATGAGGAATTGCTTGCCAAAGGGTTCGATGAAACAACGTCCAACATCCAGTCCACCCATGATTCGCCAATCGCCCGTTTTGGGGTTCCAGGCGACCAAGCCTTTGTCCGTACTCAGCCAAGCGAGTGTGCCATTGTCGGGAACTATGTCTTCAATTATATAAGGCGCAGATTGCCCTTTACTTACCTTGAACCATGCCATTTGTTGCTTCAATTTCCCATGGTCTATCACCCAATAGGAAGAACGGGTATTCCTGATATTTCCCATTCTGTAAACTGCCCGAACGCTACCATCAGCCAAGGTGTCCACCCTATGAAATGAGTTGTTACTGTTGGCAATAATGGTATATTCGTCAGGCTGAAAAATATTTAGCCGAACGATGGATGTATCTGTGGTGATCCAAAGAAAACTGTCTTTTTCTAAGAAAAATACACGATAGCCTGTCTTCACAACTACACTGTCCTTGTCCTTGACTTGAATATGCCGGAAGTTGTCGTTTTTTCTGTTGTAGCAATGAATCGCCTCCTCCGTGGCAAACCATAGGTTCTTTTGCCTGTCCTCAAAAAAACTGCTTTGGATGTTATCATCTGTAAAAAGTGAAGTAGAATCGGCTTGGTCGGAGCTGTAATGCTTCACCCTGGTTCCGTCAAAGCGGTTCAGCCCAGCGGTGGAGCTGATCCAGACAAAGCCCTCGGAGTCATGGTAAACGAAATAGTTGAAACTGGGGGCATAGTTGGGTAAGTTGATTGGGCTTTGAAACCATAGTGTGGTAGGTTCCTGTAAGTACGAAACTATGGGTAAAAACAACATCAAAATGAAATAGGCTGCTTTCAATTGCATGATCTTGTTTTATCCAAGCTCCTGTCAGCTGTGAGAGTTACCTGAATCTTGATAATGATTGACATTCAATAGCTCGGCTGGTAATAGCCAGTTGTAGAATAATTAACGCCCCCATACCCCGGAGGTGTGTCTGTCGGTTGGCCTGGTAATTTCGGTGAGGTATTGGGGATGGGAATAGGATTCTCAAGGAATGACTTGGGAGGAGCATAAAAATATTCGCCTCCCATTAGCTTTACGACATTTGAAAAACTCCGCCTTTTCCGTGAACTTTGGGTGTTCCAGTTTTGCATTTGTCTACCAGAGATGTGTTGACCAATAATGGGGTCTATCCCTGTCAATCCATGCTTCAAATGATTTGGAGAAATAAATAATTTATTATTGCACCAGCCCGCCTGAATTTGCTCGAATTGTTGCTCGATACTACTTTGGCAGCACATGAACAAAAGCCCAACGTCTTTCTTTGGTTGGTCACTCAAATCAATTTTTCTTTTGTTTTCAGTATAATCATAAGTCATGCCCCTTCTGACGATGCGCCCAATATTTGTCTTTGGTTCAATGTCAAAATGGTCTCTTTCATTCCTTGGATTGGTTTTCCTGATGTGAGCATGAAAAGGGCAGGAGCGTCCATTTACATCGTTTTTAAAATCGAAGTCATTGCCCAAGTAATCATCTGTCTCACAGCTTAACAGGGGTTTCCCATTTTTAAAGCGGCCGATTACTTGCGCTTCTGCTAATTCTTGACTTATACCTAAGTCTTTTGCCAGCCGCTTGACTTGACGATTAAAAGACCAAACATTTTGCTCGAGTTTCCTAAACACCAAATAACTACCTAAAGAATTGGCATCCAATACCATCTCCGGATCTTCTTTTGAAAGGTTCCTTCTTTATCAAGAAATTCAGGGTTACTAATGCCGTCCAAAAACCGAAGTGTTCAACGACTCACTCTACTTTTGTGTTTTCACCTTGTTTTAATCGGGGGGTGTCTCCACCTTTTTCAGTGTACAAATATTCTCCTGCCTTTGACATACCAAGTCTTCAATAATTGCTTTAAAGCGTTCCCCAATCTCGTTAAGGTCATCATTGGCTATCAGTATCATTGCATCCAAATCCTTCTGATAGTTTTCTTCCCAATAGCCAGATGGCACGTCAGAAAGCTTGCTGTTTACCCTGCCGTGCTTCATGCCTAAACGGAATGATGGGTCTTGGGGCATATCTTCAGTTGTGAACCCAAGTTTGCCATATCCTTTTGCTGAGAGGAAAAGGCAAGTTAGTGTTCCTTTGTCCAAAGGCGTTTCGTTCCGAAACACTATTTTTTGCTCTTGTTGCCTTTGGGCTGAAGTTACCTTTTGAGAAAATTGCTTGACCCAATCTTGTACAATTGCGGTTTTCCTGGAGTAAACTGGATGAAAATGCACCACGCATGTTCTCTCCCGTGAGGCTTCAGAATATTGGCTTGTATATTCTTTAGGTCGTTTTTTGAAATCTTTGCCTTAATTTTTTATAATTATGATTGAGTCCAAATGCCTGATTTGACAATTGACCATCCATGCAAATATTAAACAATATCCCTTGACCTTTTCAGTCACAGGAGCAATTGCAATGAAATTTCGTGGCCAACCTTATGGAACAATAGGTGTGGGATCCAAAAGAAGTTGTCCGCCAGTCTTGTTTAGTGGAGGACACCCTACTGCAAGTATATTTTCTTGTGTCTCCAACCATTCGGTAGCAGTTTCTAAACCATTTACTACTGCAATTTTTTTCACCCCAACAAGCGCAAATAATTTCACATTTTTAATCGTCACTTGAATCAATTGAACAGCAATTGCTCCCTGATTCATCACGTTAAGTATGTCTTGCAGATGAAAATAGGGTGCATTCATGTCATTTTTAATTGGAGAAGGAAGGGTTGCTTTTGAAATTGATGTGTACGCCATTTTTTTAAGATTTTAGGTGAATAATCATATCCCAAGCAACGAATTGCCGCTTCAATGCTAATGTAAAATCCCCCTCCCCTCAACACCCATTCCACGAATCCTCTCCCTCACTTCACGAAACACCCTTTTCAATGTACGAAAGTCCTTACCGTAATCAGCTACAACCTCGCCAACCGTTCCAACAACTCATCCTTTTTTTGCTTCGAAACGTCGGCCCGGGTGCCGTTTGTCATGACCACATACCCCCCATCGTGCCGCACAAACTCCTTCACGTGGTTCAAATTGATGATGGACGACCGATGAACCCGCATGAAATCATGCTCCTCCAATCCCTCGTAATTCTTGATGTTCTTGGAGATTGTCAGGCTCTGCCTGTTTTCGATGATAAACTTGCAATAATTCTGTTCTGCTTCAATCATGATGACATCCAGCATGTTGACGTAAATCAGCGCGTTGAAAGTGGGCAGGGCAATCCGGTTGTGCTGGCGCATTTTGGAGCCATCCTGTTTTTGGTTCAACAAATTGACCAATACGTTGAACTGCTCCACCGTCCTTTTTTCTTTCAGCTTCTGCTCCACTTTCGCAAGGGCCTCCTCCAATTCCGTGGGGTCCACCGGTTTCAACAGGAAGTCGAGGGCGCTGAGCTTGATGGCATTGAGCGCATACTGGTTGTGCGCCGTGACAAAAATCAACTCAAAATCAACAGCCGGTAGGCGCCCAGCAGTTCAAACCCCGTCATCCCCGGCATTTCGATATCCAACAACAAAACATCAGGCTTTTGCTTCAAAATGGCCTCCATTCCTTCAAAGGGGTCGGAGTAAGCTCCAACCACTGAAACAGCCGGGCAAAAAATACTAATCATGGAAGAAATGAACTGTAAATTATCGGGTTCATCGTCAATCAACATGGCTTTTATCATAGTGGGTAGCATTAATATTCTTTGTGAAAGCAAAGAAATGAAATCGGACTGTTATTTTCATAAAAATTCGTGTCGTAGCACGTTTTGGACAATTTTTTTGGGAAATACGTCAATCTCCGACAATTCTTTATCTTCGTATCCACTAAACCACCAAACAAAGCCCCTATGAGAAAACGATGGACACTCCAGCCCGCCGACGAGGCCGTTGTCAGCCACCTTCAGCAAGTCCTCAAAATCCAACCCGTCTTTTGCCGTTTGCTGGCGCAAAGGGGCATCACCACCTTCGATGAGGCAAGGACATTCTTCCGACCCGAATGGTCGCAACTCCACGACCCATTTTTGATGAAAGACATGGACGCCGCCGTAATGCGATTACAGCAAGCGCTCCAAAACAAGGAACGAATTCTACTTTACGGCGACTACGACGTGGATGGCACCACCTCCGTCGCACTAATGCACGACTTCCTCTCCAAACGCCACCAACACCTCAGCTTCTACATCCCCGACCGCTACCGGGAAGGTTACGGCGTGAGCATGGCGGGCATTGACCATGCCATTGCCAACGGCATAAAACTCGTCATCGCCATGGACTGCGGCGTAAATGCCAGGGAGCAAGTGGCACGGGCAAAGGCACACGGCATTGACTTTATCATCTGCGACCACCACCTGCCCGATGGGCCACTCCCCAATGCCATCGCCGTGCTCGACCCCATGCGACCTGACTGCCCCTACCCTTTCAAGGGCTTGAGCGGCTGCGGCGTAGCCTTCAAGCTGGCACAGGCTTTTTTGCAAAAAAACAAGCTGCCCGACACCGAACTGCACCCCCTGCTCGACCTGCTCGCCCTCAGCATCGCCGCCGACATCGTGCCGATGATTGGGGAGAACCGGGTGCTCGCCCACCTCGGCCTCCAGTGCATCAACCGAGCAGAACGGCCAGGCATCTCTGCCCTCATCGAACTCAGTGGCAGGCAGTTCCCGCTCTCCACCAGCGACGTGGTGTTCGGCCTGGCACCGCTCATCAACGCCGCTGGCCGCCTCGCCGATGCCGACCAAGCCGTGAAGCTGCTCGTCTCCACTGACAAAACAGAGGCCGCCGAAATCGCCCAGGTGCTCCTGCGCCGCAACCAGCTCCGCAAAGAGCACGACCAACAGATTCAGGACGAGGCCATTCGCCACTTCGAAGCAACTCCTGGCTGGGAAGCCCTGCGGAGCCTCGTGCTGTACCAACCAGAATGGCACAAGGGCGTCATCGGCATCGCCGCCGCCCGCATGGTCGAGCGCTTCCACCGGCCCGCCATCCTGCTCACCGAGTCGAACGGGATGGCCGTCGGCTCGGCCCGCACCGTGCCGGGGTTCAATGTTTACAAAGCCATCAAATCTTGCGGCGACCTGCTCACCAACTTCGGCGGCCACGACCACGCTGCTGGCCTGACCATGCCACTCGATGCCGTGCCGGAGTTTCAGCAGCGGTTCGAAGCGGCGGTGCGGGGCAGCATCACGGCGGAGCAACAAGTGCCGGAAACGCTGGTATCCGCTGTGCTGGATTTGAAGGAAATCACGCCAGGGTTTTGGCGGATATTGAAGCAGTTTGCCCCGTTTGGCCCCGGCAACCGCAGCCCGGTTTTTGTGTCAAAAAACGTGGTGGACACCGGCCACTCCCGCCTGCTGAAAGGCAACCACCTACGGCTTTCATTGCGCCAGGATGGGACACCCCCCGCCACGGGCATGGCCTTCGGGATGGGTGAATATTTCACTCGGATTTCCTCGAAGCGGCCGTTCCATGTGGCGTACAAAATTGAGGAGGAGCAATGGCAGGGCAAGGCGTATCTGCGCTTGATGGTGAAGGATTTTTGGTTGTGAAGGGCAATGTTTTCGAGGCTGTTTCACAAGTGGTCTCCATTGTGGCCGCCAAACTTGTTTGGCTGGCCCATTATAAATGTTGAGCTTGGTATTAACTTTTATTGACTATTAGCCAGCCAAATAAATTTGGCGGCTACAATGAAAAACTGGTTAGTTTTAGGTGAGCTTCTCATTTTTTCAACATCGCCAAGGTAGTTTTCAAATTAATCATGCGAAGCAGGAACGCCAGCAGCAGCCCGACCGCAATGCCAACGCCGAATTTTAGCAACCAGTCAAAACCGGGGAGGCGGTACAGCGCCCAATTTGCGAAGCAAACCAACGAAACGAAGGCCGCTATTTTCAAAAATTGTCGCAGCTCCAATGGCAGTCGCAGTTCTTTTTTTGCCAAAATCATCATCGCCACCAGCACAATGGTTTGGGTAAAAAATGCCGACATGCCCGCACCGACCGCCTTCCACTGCGGGATGAGCAGCAGGTTCAGCGCCAGGTTCACCACGATGCCAACGAGGAACAGGCCGTTCATTTTGCGCAAGCTGTCGTTGGCGGTGAGCAGGGTCGAGTAGATGAAAATGCCGCTGAACGGCACAAGCGTCAGGATGATGGGAGCCAGCACCTCACCGTAGTAGCCCGTTCCGTTTTGCGGGTAAATCCACAGCATCAGTTCTGTGCGAAAGAAAAAACACGACACCGCAAACGTCACCGTGCCGGCCCAGATGAGTTGGAGGGCGAAGCGGAGGAGATTGACGATTGACGATTGACGATTGACGATTGCGGACTGTGGGCTGTTTACTTCATGGCCAACTGCCAACTGCCAACTGCCAACTGCCAACTTTTCCTGATGTCGCAATTGGCTGGAAAACATGGGTAGCAGCAGCCCAGCGAAGAGGTAGCCGACCATGTTGAAGGCATCGAGGATGCGGTAGGCGGCGGCATAGACCCCAGCCTCGTGGCGTCCGTCCGGCAGCAGCCATTCGAGCAGCACGATGTCGAAGCGGGTGTAGGCCGTCATGAGGAAAACGGCGAGGGCGTAGGGAGCGGATGCTTTCAGGATGACCAGCATCTGCGGCCAGTTCAGCCGGAAACGGAGGGGCTGGTGGAGGTGTTTTTTGACAATCAAAAAAGCGGTGAGCGCCGTTAGCCCCAGGTCAGGTTTTGGGCGTGGATGAACCACTCGATTCTGAATTTGCCTTCCCAGAATGGGGACCACAACAGCACCGAGCAAGCGCCAATCAACAGCAGTTTGTCGAGCGTGGACACGAGGCTGTCCGTGCGGTACATGCCCAAGCCGCTGATGTTGGATCGCAGGAATGCCACCATCGAGATGAAGACATGGTTGAGGGCAATGAAGAAAATCAGGTGGAAAATAGCTGGCTCGAAACCACGCACCAGCGCTGCCAAGAACACCAACACGAGATACATCACCGTGAGCAACGTCTTGACAACCAGTATGTTGGGAAAATATTTGCCAATGAGCTGCGGGTGCCGGGCGATGGTTCGGTTGTTGAAATAATGGATGCCGAAGTCGTTGACCATGAACAGCAGGAACGTGAAGCTGAACAGCGTGGCGTACAGTCCGTACTGCTCCGGCCCCACCCGCTCCTGCACCGTCCGCTCAATGCCGAAGACGTAGAACGGCTTGATGAGCACGTTCACGAGGACAAGGAAGGCGGCGTTGAGGAGGAATTCTCGGTTCACTGTTCAATTTTTGCTGGCATCCAGAAGTGGAGCGGCAAAGATTGCACAGATAAATCTTTTTATTCCAATTTCATCGCCAGCTTCTCAGTTCTGTTGCGCCCGCTGTATCACATCCTCCGCACTGCTCTGCCTGCCGCCCTTGCTTTTCATGTGTTGGTTCCCAAATTTATAGCTCAACTGGAAATTGTACACCGGTGCGTCCCATTTGTTGACCACGTCCAATTGAACATTTGAGTAGGTTACGTTGCCGTGGTAAAAGCGGTTGAACAGGTTTTCCACGCCCAGGCTGATTTTCAATTTGTCTTTCAAAAACTTGCGGCTCACGCCCACGTCGGTGCCATACATCCACTCGGAGTTGAGGATGCCCTCCAACGGGCCGCTGTTCCACCAGCCCGATAGCTCCACGTCAATCTTGCCAGGCAGCGTGAAATTGGCATTCAGGAAAGCCGTGTAGTCCCATTTCGACTGCTGGAACTGTTGGTCGAGGTATGGCGAATCGTATTTGCCGTGGTTGGCGATGAAGCCACCGTAGCCCGTGATTTTTGGGATGAAATCGAGTGGGAAGAACAGGCTGATATTCAGCACTTTGAACGATTTCAAGTTCACCTGGGTCTGGAAAGCCTCGCCCGTTTCGTCGTTCTGCTCGATGACATCCTGCATGGCATCGCTGGTATGCTTGTACTCGACGTTGAAGAAAGGCTGGTTTTCATACATTAGGCTGAACTTCGTGCTATGCGTGAGCGATGGCCGCAGCCGTGGGTTGCCCCGCTCATAGGTGTAGCTGTCCAAGTAATAGACGAAGGGGTTCAGGTCGCCGTAGTGCGGGCGGTCAATGCGGTAGCTGTAGGCCACGGCAGCGCCGAGCTTTTTCGTGATTTCACGGCTCAGGCTGGCGCTGGGGAACAGCTTGCCGATATGCCGCTCCTGCGTGGAATCAAGCGTAACGGAATAGCCTGTGGACTGGCTGTCCTCGTAGCGCAGTCCTGCCGTTCCGCTCCATTTGTCCTTTTTCCAATCCATTTTGGCGTAGCCAGCCAAGATATCCTCCTCGAAAAGATAATGGTTGCTCTGCAAAATATTGGGCTGCAGCACGCCTGTCGAATCCTCCAAAAAGGAGCGCAGGTCGTTGTCAAGGTCGGCGGTGCTGAAGCGGCCACCTATTTGCAGCTTCATATCTTTTGACAGTGGATAGGCGTAGTCGAGGCTGGAGGTGTAAATCTCTGTGTTGCCCGGCTGCTCGTAGTATTGGCCGGGGAACGGCACCCCGTAATTGACCTCCACGGGTTGAAGATAGTTGGAGGCGTCGTTGCCGATGCGCACATAATTCACGTCAAAGTCGAGTTTTTGCCCCATCGTGTCAATCTCAAAACTGTAGTAGGGATTGATGGTGAGCATGTTCCAATCGCCCTTTCGCTGGTTGTCGGTGAGGAGGAGCAGGTCGCCATCAGAGGCATCTGCGAAGTCCACGTCGGTGATATTTTTGATGGTGTAGTCCCGACGGTTACCGTTCCAGCGGCTTGAAAAACCGAGGCGGTGGCGGCTCGTCACGTCCCAGTCAAGGGCGAGGTTGGCTTGCAGGTAGTCGCTGGGGTTGGTGTTCACGGTCTCTTGGGTGTAGGTGTCGTTGCCTACCCTGCGCACGAGGTCGAGTTCCTCGTACCAAGCGTTGCGGCCCGTGCCGATGCCGCCGTTGATGTTCAAGGCGCCTTGGTAGTGGCTGAGGTTGAGGCCTGTGCGGTAGCGCCAGTTTTCCCCCTTGCCGATGCCAGCGTTGAAGCTGCCGTTGGTGCCAAAAAGGCTGTTTTTCTTCGTAATGATGTTGATGATTGGCCCGGTGCCCTCCGCCTCGAACTCGGCGCCCGGCTGGTGGATGACCTCCACCCGCTTGATGTTGTCTCCGGGAAGGTCTTTCAGCAACGCCTCCACGTCCATGTACTTGGTCGTTTTGCCGTTGATGAGAATGGTGACGTTCGACTGCCCGGCCATGCGCAGTTTATCGCCCACGACGAGCACGCCCGGCACTTTTTTCATCACATCCAGCAGGTTCATGTTCATGCTGGCGATGTTGTTTTCCACGTTGACGATGAGGCGGTCGGCACGTTGTTCGAGGAGGGGTGCTTTGGCGGTCACGTTCACGGTGGCGAGGGTCAGGGCATCGTCGGCGAGGCTGAGGTCGAAGTCCTTGCGGTTGTCGGCGGGCAGGTTGATGTCGCCCACCCTCTGGTCGAGGTAGCCGAGCATGTTTACCTCCAAATAGTACAGCCATCGGGGATGTCTTTTAGGAGTAAACTTGCCTGCCGCATCAGAAGATTCGGCACCAACTACTGTGCTGTCGGCCTGTCGGTACAAGGCCACGGTGGCGTAGAAAATGCCGTCGCCTTTGCTATTGGTGATGGTTCCGGTGATTTGGTTTTGGGAAAAAACGGGTTGGAAAAAGCCAAAAAGTGCCGTGCAGATGCCAAGCGCCTTGGGGAACAGTCGGGTCTTCATGTAATAGTTTTGAATTTGATTAACAAGTCGGGTACAAGAAACATGACCGCACTGCGTTTACATGCGGTTGAAAAAAAGATGCAGAAAAAAGGTCGTTACCCCCATTCTGGTTCCTAAAAAGTACACCGACAAATGACTCGGCGTTCAACCAAAATGCGGTTGCATTTAATTTTGGGGCAGAAAAAACAAGACGTCCCAATCGTCAACGACCTATATTTGCGCCTTCAAACTGGCGACCCAGCAGCCAACAACGCTGGGCGGAGCAGCTGAATCCCGTTAGTAATCGGCAAATTTTTTATCTAAACCATCTTATTCATGAAAAAAGTAAGCATTTCTCTTCTCGCAGGTATCCTCATGCTTGCCTTTGGGACTTCTTCACTTCTTGCACAAACACTTACTTCAAAACCTATGACAAGTACTTCCTATACCCCCCCCGTAGCGCCAAACGCTGCCAACCCCAAGGTTTTCTTTGACATCAGCATCGGCGACCAGCCAGCCGGTCGGGTGGTTTTCGAGCTTTTTGCCGATGCCGCCCCCAAGACTGCCGAGAACTTCCGGGCACTCTGCACCGGCGAAAAAGGGATGGGCACCTCCGGCAAACCGCTCCATTACAAGGGCAGCAGCTTCCACCGTGTCATCACGCAGTTCATGTGCCAGGGCGGTGACTTCACCAACGGCAACGGCACGGGCGGCGAGAGCATCTACGGTGCCAAGTTCGCCGATGAAACCTTCGCAGGCAAGGCGGGCGTACACCCCGGCCCCGGCATCCTGAGCATGGCCAACGCTGGCCCGAACACCAACGGCTCGCAGTTCTTCATCTGCACCGTACCGACGCCTTGGCTCAACGGCAAGCACGTCGTGTTCGGTCAGGTCATCGAAGGCTACGATGTGGTGCAGAAAATGGAAGCCGTCGGCAGCCGCAGCGGCGCTACCTCACAGAAGGTGGTGATTGCGGATAGCGGCCAACTGTAATATTTTAGGCATTTCGTCAAATAAGCGGGCTTCCTAGATGGCTGCCCGCTTATTTTTTGATTAATCACGATATTTGCCAACCCCTCAACCACAATGGTTCGTGAGGTTTTAGGTTTCAAGTTTCAGGGAAATACCTGCTTACATCATTTTTGATAGGTTGATTTGCCAATGAAACCATTTCAATAATGCCATTCATTCTCAAATTAGCAGCCCTCCCCCTGAAACCCGAAACTTGAAACCTTCACGAACCATTGAATCAACCATATCACCAACTATCATTCATTCTATTCCTTATCATTTAAAATCCAATTGCTAATGAATCTTTCAAAATTCTCCGCCCTCTTGGCACTCCTGTTGCTCGCCATGAACAGCCTCACTGCACAGCGTTTTTTGGAGCCATCTGAGACATTCTCACCCAAAAAAGTCAGCTACCTCACCATGATGGATGGCAGCGTAAAAGAAGTTTTCCTGAAAAGCATCAAACGGGAAAAAGGCCTTATCGAAGAGCTAAAAGTTGAGGACGCAGCAGGCAACAAATCGAAGATAAAGCCAAAAGACATCAAGTTCATGTACCTCCCGCAAAGTGGTTTTGACAAGTTTTCCAAGGAAATGGACTTCATCCACGACGTGCAAAAATGGGACAACAAGGAGATTGACCAAAGCAAAGTGGCCGATGGCTATATCTACTTCGAGCAAGCCGAGGTGCAGGTGAAAAAGGAGAAGCTCACGCTGATGATGCAGCTCCTGAACCCATCATTCTCCAGCAAAATAAAGGTGTACCACGACCCCTACGCCACTGAGTCCGCATCAGTAGGCATCGGTGGTTTCACACTCGCAGGTGGCGACGACAAATCCTACTACGTGGCTGTCCGGAACCAAACGGCCTTCAAGTTGATGAAGAAAAACTATGAAGAGGACTTCATGAAAGTCTTCGGCTTCTGCTCCCGCTCAAGAACAAGTTCGAGAAAATCAACTGGTCACAGTTCGATGAGCATGTGTATGAGCATAACCAGAATTGCGAGTGGCTGGCTGGGCGCAAAACAAAAAGGGAGCTGTGATGCAGCGTCCTTTTTGTTTTTGGGTGGGGTTAGGGCTTTTTGTGTTTTTTTCGGAGTTTGGAGTTGGGGAGGGTTATTTTGGAGAGTTGGGCTTGGGCGAAGGCGAGGCTTTGTTTGTTATCCTTAGTATTTGGATGGTTTTGACCCAATATTTGCATCGAAATATCATATGCTTTTTGGAAATAAATTGCTGCTTTTTGCCACTGTTTTCTGTAAATGTAAAAATGGGCAAGATTACTGAATTGGATAGCGACATCTGGATGATACTCTCCAAAATTTTTGATATTGCTGGCTAATGCTATCTCCAAAAGGCTATGGGCCTTTTCATATTCGCCTGTATCCCAATAAATAATGGCAAGGTTACTCCTACCTCTGTCAACATTTGGATGATTTTCACCAAAATTTTTGATGTCGCTAGCCAGAGCTGCTTCTGATAGTTCATGAGCTTTTTTATGTTCACCCAAATTGCCGTACAATATTGGCAAGATTGCCCCGATGGAGGGCCACTGTTGAGTGGTTTTTCTCCAAAGTTTTCGATATTTTAACTAAGAGTGCCTCTAAATATCACGGGCTTTTTTAAGTCGTGCAATGATTATAAATACTTGCAAGATTATTTTGACCGGTATCTACGTTAGGGTGATTTTCTCCAAAATGTTCAATTACTATGGCTAAAGCTACCTCTAATAAGTCACGAGCTTTTTGATAATTGCCCATTTTTTCATAAGCAACAGCAAGGTTGCTCTGACATCTAGCCACATTGTAATGACTTTTGCCAAAGTGTTCAATTGCTATGGCCAAAGCTTCTTCTAAAAGATTACAGGCCTTTTGATAATTACCAACTTCCAAATATATTATTGCTAGATTGTTTTGCAGCATTCCTGTCCATCATTATCTCCCAAACGATATAGTTCAATAGTACATCTCCAAACGGCAAAAAGGGGGAACTTACCAGAAACTGTTTTAAAACCCCTTCATGAGTAGAAAGTGTGCTCAAAACGACAATAAGTTTGAGGTCTCGAATCTTAAACCACGACGTTATGAGCACACAGCAAAAGAATGGCAAAAGAACCAAATACCCAAGCGACATCAGCAAAAACGGCTGGAAGAACTTAAAGAAGCTGCTTCCAGTGGCAAAGTCCAATGAAATTACTGGCGGAAGACCGCCCGTTGAACTAAAGGAGGTGGTAAACGCCATCTTCTACGTTGTTAAGACCGGGTGTTCCTGGCGAAGCCTGCCACACGATTTCCCCAACTGGTCAACTGTCTTCGGTTACTACAACCTGTGGGGCCAGATAGGCCTGTGGGAGGAAATCAATACCTTCTTTATCAAGAAGTTGCGCAAGAAGGCAGGCCGCAAGAAGCGCCCCAGTGCGGGAAGCCTTGACTCCCAATCGGTCAAGACCACTTCCTGTGGCGGGGAAGAACGGGGCTTCGACGGGGGCAAGCTGGTCAAGGGGCGCAAGCGCTTTATCCTGACGGACACGCAGGGCCTGTTGCTGGCGGTATGGGTATGTGCCGCTGGCCTGTCGGAGAAAGCGGGAGCAATGGGGCTATTGAGCTACATAAAGTCGAGGAAGCGCCTGAAAAAGCTGTGCGGCAGGCTGCGCTTGGTCTGGGTGGACGGCGGCTATCGGGGAGACGAACTGATGGATTGGGTCAGCAGGCTTTGGGGTGGGTATGGCGGGTGGTTCTTCGCTCGGACAATCAGAAAGGATTTGTCCTGTTGCCGAAGCGCTGGGTTGTGGAAAGAACTTTTGCATGGTTAACCCAATCTAGAAGGCTTAACAAGGACTATGAAAAAACGGTTCGAAATAGTCAAAGCATGGTATATATTGCCATGATTAGAATAATGGCCAACCGCTTATGAGAGGGTTTTAAAACAGTTTCTCAATTGGATTATCTTTTGTTTGATCTAATTCCAAGGAAATCGTAACTATTTCGATCACTGCTTTCACATCTTTATCTGTCGGATGCAGATGGTAGTAAACCACCTGCTGCAACATCGGATGCATCAAAAACCCATCGTCTTCCCGCTGCAACCAGCCCGTTTCTTCCGTAAAAAGCAAGGCATTATGCAAGTCTTTTTTGCCTTCTTCTTCTATTTGTAGCCAAGCCACCAAATCATCAAACCGATGTGGCAAGAGTGGTAAGGCCACAAACTGCTTAAACAGCCAAATCGTGAACTCCCCAAACTCAGACAAGTTAAAAGTGATGAGCAAATGCTCATACACCGTCGTTTCGTCCCCGCTATGTCCGGAAGCGATGCGCTGCTGCAACACAGGGTCGTCTAGTTTTTCTCCTTCAAGCGTTGCACCAAGCCTTCCGCCCCAAGTCTGCCCAGCGTTTTGTGCAGGCTTTTACCAAATAATTCCAAGGAAAGCGCATGGCCATCGGTAAGTTTGTAAAGTTCCTTCCAAGTTTCGTCCGCCACGTGCTTTTGGTAGCAACGCTCAAAGAGCTGGCGGGCAGCATTGTTGGAGAGTTTGCCAAGCTCCATTTTGGAATAGCCGTTCAGTTCATGGCGGCTGGTGAGCAGCACCTGCCAGCGGGGGGCTTTGGGCAGCAGGCTGCGGTAGTTTTGGGAGGCGGCGTCCTGTACGGCATTGTCCAGCACAAGCAGGTTGGGGCCTTCTAGCTTTTCCAAGGCATTTAGGCAGGCGGTAAAGCGGTCGTATTCGTGGGGTATTTGCGAGAGGTCAAGCTCAAGCTTGCCATGCAGGTAAGTATCCTGCGAGAAGCCAGCAGGCAGGCCGCTGTTTACTTTTACCCAAGCGATATGGCGGTATTCGTGGCGGTGGCTGTCCACATAGTAGCGGGCGAGGGTGCTTTTGCCGATGCCGCCAAGTCCTTTTACGACGACAAGCTGGCCGGCTTCTTGCAGTCGGCGGGCGAGGTCTTGCAAGTCTTCGTCCCTGCCGAGGGGTCGCTCGTGGTCGGGGATGGAGACGTAGGGGATGAAGAATATGGTGTCATTGAATGGGGGCATATTGGCTTGTTTATGATGGTTGGGTCAAAGATATAAGCGATTTATTTCATTTTCAAAACAACTAACCCAGAAACTGCGACTACGTGCGGAACACGCCGCTTTGTCATTGCCGCAGGCAAACTGCAACGTCGTGCGGGACATCACACATGACGTCGCAGTTTGCCTACGGCAATGACAAAAAAGAGCGTAGTGGAAGCCACACAAAAGTGTTCGGGCACTCACAGCCCCTCATTTTCATCCCTCACCCCTAATTCCTCATCCCTTGACTTTCACCTTCCCCGCCAAATCCAGCATAAACGCATACTCCAGCGCCACCTCCCGGAACGCCCGGAAGCGGCCCGACTGTCCGCCGTGCCCGGCGTCCATGTTGGTGTGGAGCAGGAGTGGGTTTTTGTCGGTCTTCATAGTGCGCAGCTTGGCGACCCATTTGGCAGGCTCGAAATACTGCACCTGCGAATCGTGGAGGCCGGTGGTCACGAGCATGGCGGGGTAGTCCTTCTTCGCCACTTGGTCGTAGGGCGAGTAACTGAGCATATAGTCGTAGTATTCCTTTTTGTGCGGGTCGCCCCATTCGTCCCACTCGAAAGTGGTGAGCGGGATGGTCTCGTCGAGCATCGTCGTCACCACGTCTACGAAAGGTACGGCGGCCACCACGCCCTTGAAGAGGTCGGGGCGCATGTTCACCACGGCGCCCATCAGCAGGCCGCCAGCGCTGCCGCCCATGGCGAAGAGGTGGTCCTTTCCCGTGTACTTTTGGGCCACGAGGTAGTCGCCGCAGTCCACGAAGTCGTTGAAGGTGTTCTGCTTTTTGAGCAGCTTGCCGTCGTCGTACCATTGGCGGCCCATCTCCTGCCCGCCCCGGATATGGGCGATAGCAAAAGCAAAACCCCTGTCCAACAAGCTGAGGCGAGCTGCGCTGAACGAAGGGTCGGAACTGTAACCGTAACTGCCGTAAGCATAAAGCAAAAGCGGCTGCGTGCCGTCTTTCTGGAAACCCTTTTTGTAAACGATGGAGATGGGCACCTTCACACCGTCCCGTGCGGTGGCGTAGATGCGCTCGCTCACGTAGTTGTTGCGGTCGAAGCCGCCGAGCACCTCCTGCACTTTCATGGTCTTTTTTTCCTTCGTCAACAGGTTGACATCATAGACCGTAGCGGGCGTGGTCAGCGACTGGTAGCCGAGGCGAAGGATGCCACTGTTGAATTCTGGGTTGTTGGAAGGATGCGCCACGTAGCTGTCCTCGCCGAAGTCCACCTTGTCATCCTGCTTTCCGTCCCAGGATTTGATGCGGATGTTAACGATACCGTTGATGCGCTCCTCCAGCACGAGGTGCGTCTTGAAAAGAGTAAAACCTTCGAGAAAAACATCCGAGCGGTGTGGGATGACCTCCTGCCAGTCGGCCTT
>JADJYH010000030.1 GCA_016719855.1 Saprospiraceae bacterium
GATTTTGAGGGCAATGATGACGTAGGAGATATGCTTTTATTGGACTTTTTCCATGCGACATTTGATTCATAAAATGGCAAAATGGCCGAGTTGTGTCCCGGCCACTTGCTCACTAAATGGTTTAAAATGGTAGTACGCTTTCAGCTTTATAAATTATACCGCAAGGTCACGCCATAAGTCCGAGGGTCACCAAGCACCGCAGCATAATGGCCCGCATTGCCAGCCCCAGGCAGCAGTTGCTCGAAATAATCCTTGTCCAGCAGGTTGCGTGCCCAAACAAAAACGACACGCCTTTTGTTGCCCGGAAGCCAAGCGACCGTTCAGCAACGCATAGCCATCCACCACGAGGTATTTAGAAGGCGGGGCTGGATGAGAACTCAGAGCGGTAGTAGGAATCGAAGGCGACCAAGAAGTCCGAGACTTGCCAAGGAAATGCTCGGCAAAGCCAGCTCGCCACCAACAGAAACTGCCCGTTTGGAAGATGCCGGAGCCTCTCGCCAGAAATATCCTTGAAGGCGACTTGACGCCGTCCACCTGCTGGCCCGTTTCTTCGAGCGGCAGCGGTGCGTTCGTGAATTTTTCGTACTTCCCATCTGTGTAGGCCAGCGAGCCATAAAACGAAAGGAATTTTTGCACTTTCAGGCTGCCGTCCACTTCGAGGCCACGCACCCGCACCTGCTCGGCATTGGCAAGGTAGCCACGGTTGATGCCCAGTTCGGGCGACTGCACCTGTGTCTGGTAATCTTCGATATCGGTATTGTAAAACACGAGGTTCAGCGTGGAAGCAGGGGTAGGGGTTGTTTTCACGCCAATTTCTAAGTGGTTGACCGCCTCCGGTTTTATCACCGCCAGTTCCAGCAGCGGTGCGCCGCTGGCGGCGGGCAGGCCGCCAAGGTTGAGGCCGACCGGTTTGAAACCCGTTGAGTAGGTGGCAAAAGTATTGATGCGCTCCGTGGCCTTGAAGGCCAGCGTCAACTGCCCCGAAAAGTTGGTATCATCAATATTTGCCTTGAAAGCTTGGTCGGTGTAAACCACCCGCTTCAATGCAATGAGGGCGGGGTCGTCCGTTTGCAAACCGCCGTAGGTTTGTCGGTTGAAATCCACGTCTTTTTCGTCATAGTTGTAGCGTAGGCCGGGCAGCAAGCTGATGCGGTCTGTAATGGACCAATCTATTTGCCCGAAAACAGCTCCGCTGAAAGTGTTGAGCTTTGATGTAGTATTTATCCCATACCCTTCCAAAAGGCCTGGCGTTTTCCAAAGTTCGCTGGTCGAATTTTGCGCAAAGCGCCACTGGTGTATGCCGGATTCCTCTGTATGGACCGGGTCTGACTTCAGGTTTTGGCCGAAGGCGAAGACACCGAACACACCGCTCAGTTTGGAGGAAAACGTGCCTGCCCATCGCAGTTCCTGCGACCATTGGCGGTGCTTGGATGGTGCTTGTGAAAGCGCAAGTGCCTGCAAGCCGGTGAAGTCACGGTCGTTGGAGGGGTCCCAATCCCAGTAACGCCAAGCAGTGGTGGAGGTCAGTGTGCCAGCACCAAGTTGGAAGTCGGCATTGAGCGAAGCGCCGCCGAGGTTTTGGCCGGAGCGCCACGGCGTATCGTGGTCTATTTTGCGGTCAAACGGGTTCCGGTTCGGTATCGTGTAGCCGAGATCGGCGATGATGTTCTCAAACTGCCGGTATGCTGCCCGCTGGGTAGGTGCTACTCCCGCAAATACTTGTGCAAAGCCATCGGGGCGCTGGCGGGTAGCGTCGCCAGCCAAGATGATCCTCACCTTGTCCGATGGTTTGAACAGCAGTTGCCCCCTTGCCCCGAAGTTGTTGAGGTCGTTCACGGGCTTCTCCGTGACGGTGTTGTAGAGCGGGCCGTTGCGCTGGGTGCCGGAGAAGAGATCCGTGCAGCAATGGTTTTGGTGAGCGGCCCGGTGATGGAACTTTTGGCCTGCACGTAGCCGTAGTTGCCGTAGCTGAGTTCGAAGTTTGCGCCGGGCATGAAGCTCGGCTTGCGGGTCGTGACGTTGAAAGCGCCAGCGGTGGTGTTCTTGCCGAATAGCGTTCCCTGTGGCCCACGTAGCACCTCGATTTGCTCCACGTCAATGAAGTCGAGCGTAGTGGCAGCAGGTCGGGCATAGTACACGCCGTCCACGTAGAAACCCACGCCGGGGTCAATGCCGTCGTTGGTCAGCCCGAAGGTGGTGCCAAGGCCCCGGATGCTGAGGCCGGTGTTGCGGGGGTTGGAGGAGTAGAGCTGTACCGATGGAACCAGTTCCTTCAAGCGGTTGACATTGAAAGCGCCCGCATCGGCGACGAGCGCACCACCGACCACGGTGATGGGGATGGGCACGTCTTGCACCGCTTCTTTTCGGCGGCGGGAGGTGACGACGATTTCGTTCAGGATTGCGTCATTGATGAGGATGATGTCCAGCGGCTTACCGGTCAACTTGGATCGCTTGAACTCTTGGGGTTCAAAGCCAACGAACCTGACACCAAGGCGAATGGTGGTGCTCGTGCCCTTTATTTCGACTGTTGCGCCGATAAGAGGTGCGCCTTCATTGTCCCTTATCATGCCAGACACAATCCCATCTTGGGAAAACAAAATGGCAGTTGGCAAAAAAGCGAGAATGGCCAATATACTGGCCAGTGAAAGTGATTTTTGTAAAGATTTTTTCATAACAGTAGGTTGGTATTGAATGAAAATACAGCGCCATCAAAGCAGCAAACAGGTTGCATGAAGCAATACGAGCATTGCCTTGAGCAGCGCTACAAGTTGTTGTGAATCAGATTTTTATGAATGGAATGAATGGTTGCTAAAAGGAATTAGCAACAACAGGAAAGTGACATGCTGCGACATCGCATGGAAGTATTGGAAGGGCAGAAAGTGTTGGTGGTCAAGCGCAATGAATTTGTGGGAGAATTACTCAAGGTTTTCATTGTTCAACTTTTTTGAGTGGCACATTGGATTTAGCTTGTTTTAAATCTGCCTTGGTCGCGCAGCTTTGAAACATGCTGCGAATATAAGCCACTTATTTTAATTCTACCAAATTAGTAGAATTAAAATTTCAAAAAAAATCACCCATGACTATTCACCAACTGATCAAGGGTAATGCCCTCCATTGCTTCAAGCGTCTTGCTGCGTACTTTTATCAAAGCAAATTTCAATTTGCAGTTTTCCACGTCGGCACAATCTGCACATGGTTGGTAAAAATTGAGCGAAGCGCAAAGCAGCAATGCGATGGCCCCCTCAAAGATCCGATGGATGTCGGCGAGGCTAATTTCGTTGGGTTTTTTTAGCAAGTAGTATCCACCAGCAGCACCTTGCACGCTGGCAACCAACTGGTGACTTTTCAACTCGATGAGGATGGATTCGAGGAATTTTTTCGGAATTTTTGCGCCATCTGCAATTTCCTGGGTCTTGGTCAGGTCGCCTTTTTGGGCCAGAAATGTCAGTGCCTTGATGGCGTACTTTGCTTTTTGCGTGAGCATGTAGAAATACTTTTAAGGCGGCAAAACTACTCATCATTTAGTTGAAACGAAAGGCTATTCACCTTTGTCTTGGATGTGCTCATCAATGTGGCGGGATTATTTTTTCAATCAATCTTTTTCTTCGAAAAACTATCTATTCAAGTAATTGTTTGAATACTTGAATTAAAATTAAAAACATGGAAAAACGAGTCTTCAAGGACAGCATCTACTCCGCTATCGCCGGGCTGACGAAAGCCTTTGGCAACGCCAACCGCCTGGAAATCCTCGACCTGTTGGCCAACGGCGAAAAGACCGTCGAGCAAATCGCCATGCAGACCGCCATCACGATAGCTAATGCATCGCAGCACTTGCAGGTGCTGAAAAACGCCCGGCTGGTGAAGGCACGACGGGACGGCAATTTCATTTTTTACACCATCAATGGCCGAAAGGCGTATGCCGCCTGGCAAGCCCTTCGTGACTTGGCGCTGGAAGCCGAACCCGCCGTGCAGGTGACGCTCCAGAAGTACCGAAAGGAAGCAGGCAACCCGCAAAGCTTCATGCTTGACGAGTTGCCCAGCAGCGACCTTGCGCTGCGCTCGACGTGCGCCCATCCGACGAATTTGCCGCAGGCCACCTCGAAAACGCCCTTTCCATCCCCATCGAAGAACTGCCGCAGCGCCTCGGCGAACTGCCCCGCCACCTGACAATCATCACCTATTGCCGTGGGCCGTTCTGCACCTTCGCCGACGAGGCCGTGCAACTGCTCAAGGCCAACGGCTTCGATGCGGTACGGTTGGAAGAAACCTACCTCGATCACAGGTTGAAAACTGACGAGACATGGAAAAACTGACCGAAAGTGCCAGGGTGACTCAAGTCACAAGGTCACTCACTGCCACCATCGTCCGCCTCGGTTTAAGGGAAAACTGGCAACAGTTCACCCTGCTCGTCGTCATCAACGCCTTCGTGGGCGGCATGGTCGGGCTGGAGCGCACCATCTTGCCGGAACTGGCGCAGGCCGAGTTCGGCATTGCTGCCAAGACGGCCATCCTGTCGTTCATCATCGTCTTTGGCGTGACCAAGGCCATTACGAACTACTACACCGGGGCGCTCGCCAACCGACTTGGGCGCAAAAACCTGCTGTTGCTCGGCTGGGTGCTGGCGCTCCCAATCCCCTTGCTGCTGATTTATGCCCCCAACTGGCAGTGGGTCATCGCTGCCAACGTGCTGCTCGGCATCCACCAAGGTCTGTGCTGGTCGAGTACGGTGGTGATGAAAATGGACCTCGTGGGAGACAAGGATCGGGGACTGGCGATGGGGCTGAACGAGGCGGCTGGCTACCTCGCCGTCGGTGCAGTGGCCTTCGCAACGGGTTGGATAGCTAGCGAATACGGCCTGCGACCCTATCCGTTTTACATCGGCATTGCCCTTGCCGTGGCGGGCCTGCTCGGCACTTTGATTTGGGTGAAGGACACCCGCCACCACGTCGCTGCGGAGGCCGGGTGGCATGGCGCTGCAAGGACTGGCGCTGCTGCTGTTCATTCCCGCCAAAACCAACGGCCAGTTCATTGCCCTAAGCGCCGTGCTCGGCCTTGGCACGGCAGTGGTTTATCCGACGTTCTTGGCCGCCATTGCTGGGCTGACGCACCCGCAGCAGCGGGCGGAAAGCATCGGAGTTTTCCGGCTCTGGCGTGACTTGGGCTATGCCATCGGCGCACTGCTCACGGGCATCATCGCCGATTCGCTGGGGCTGGAATGGTCGGTGGCGGTGATAGGTGGGCTGACGGTGCTGTCGGCGGGCGTGGTCTTTTGGAGGATGGGAAAATAGGCTTGAATCAAGTTGATTTCTAATTAGCAGCATTTGGTATGGATGGATTGCAGCCATTCTTAGTACGATTCTTGTAGTGCATCTCTTTCCGCACGTCCTTACCGTGCTTACAAATTCTTGCAATCAACTTTATGAAACAAAAGGGCTTCCATTCTATCTTCCGAAACAGGACGAAAACGCTTGTTTTGGTGTTGGCAGGTGCCCTTAACATGCAAGCTCAAAACTTAGAACCTTCCCCCCCTGAAACCGATAAAAAACAGGCAACTGCCTTGGAGATTGTAGGAAAGGTGATTGACAGGGACACAAAATTGCCCTTGGAGTTCAGCACGATTTCCCTTTATTCCAAAAAAGATAGCCTCGTTTTAACGGGCACAGTTGCTGATGCCGACGGCAATTTTTCAATGAAAACCATCCATCGGGACTTTTTCATTAAAGTAGAGTTCATAGCCTACCTGCCCGCCACAGTTGAAGAAACTGAACTGACAAATAACCAGGCACGGATTGACTTGGGGTCATCGAACTAATACCGAATGTGGAGCGCATGGCGGAAGTGGAGGTGATTTCGGAAAAAGCTCGGTAATAATGGCATTGGACAAGCGGGTTTTCAATGTGGGAAAAGATTTGACAAGCGTTGGCGGAACGGCGGAAGATGTGCTGAGGAATGTACCCGGCGTTTCGGTGGATAGCGACGGCCGTTTCAATTTGAGGGGGAATGGCAGCGTTCGCATTTTATTGAACGGCAGGGCCTCTTCCTTGGTGAGCAATGAAAACTTATCGGGTCTGCGGCAAATCAGGGCCAACCAAATTGAGCGGGTTGAAATCATCACCAACCCTTCGGCACGCTATGAGGCGGAGGGCATGGCCGGCATTGTCAATATTGTCCTCAAAACGAATCAGTTAAAGGGGATGAACGCCTCTTTGGATGCGCATTTTGGCAACAACAAAAACAAGGGACTGGGGGCTAACTTCAATTACAATAAAGGCAGGTTCAATGGTTTCTTGGGAATTGGCGGCTGGTATGCCAACAGGCCCGGCACTGGAAGTTTCAGGAACAGGTTCTACAACCTTGAATACCCCGACAGCACCATTTTCTCCAACATGAACAGGACGCACGATCGTGCTTCTTTGCCCAGGTTTGTCAAGTTTGGGGCAGACTATAATTTCAACCCGAAGAATAGCATCACAACGTCTTTCGCCTATCGGGAAGCAATGGAATGAATTCCTCTGATTTGACATACAGGGATGCTTTGGGCATTCCCGGCAACGTTTTCCTGATTACACAACGACTGGAAGATGAGAAGGAGAAGGAAACGGATTTGCTGTACTCCTTGATTTATAAAAAATCATTTCCGAGGAAAGGGCACCAGTTGATTTCGGACTTTCAATATGAAGACAAAGCAGCAGAGAAAACCTCAGTTTTCGAAGAACAATATTTTGATGGGTCGAACAATCCCCTGAGCGGGGTTGATTACCTTCAATTGTCCGGCAACGAAGAAGGCAACCGCAGGCTGGGAATTAACCTGGATTATATCCTTCCACTAAAAATAGATGGCAAGTTTGAAGCAGGATTGCAGAGTTCCTTCCGGGAGATTTTCAATAATTATGTGGTAAAAGAAATTGTCAATAGCATTGAAAATCCTGATGCAGATTTCACAAATGACTTTCTGTATCAGGAAATCATTCATGGTGCCTACGTAAACTTTGGGAAGGCAATCAACAAGTTCACCCTTCAAACAGGGCTGAGGTTGGAGCACTCCGATGTCACCACAAAATTGCTCGCCACCAATGAAACAAATCCACGCAAGTACGCCGACCTGTTCCCCAGCGCTTTCTTGACCTACAACTTGTCCAATGGCAATGCCTTTCAGTTGAGTTACAGCCGACGTATCCAACGCCCAGTCTCTGCTGATCTAAACCCCTTTTTCACCATCCGTGACCGGCGAAACATCTTCCGTGGAAACCCCAACATCGAGCCCGAACACACGGATTCTTATGAGCTTGGATATATCCGGTACTGGGAAAAGGCGTCATTGAGTTCCGTTGCCTATTTCCGAAAGACGGATAACGTCATCAAAAGAATCCAACGGGTAGATGCGGATTTTCCAGGCGTCACCATCACGCAAGCTGAAAACCTGGACTTCAAAAGAAATTATGGGGTAGAACTCACCTATGCTTATTTCCCGCATCAAAAATGGCGGCTCAATGGTGATGTCAACATCTTCCACTCCCTTTCCGAGGGCACCTTTAAACACGAGGGGCAGGAGGTTTTCGTTGGGGGCACAGGCATGGATTTTTTGAAGAAAAATGGGACGTTGACGCTGAGCGTCAATGATATTTTCAACAGCCGACGTCGCCGTTCCTTTTCAGAAGATGAAACCTTTTTTTCGGAGGATAATTTTTTGTGGCAATCACGGGCAATTCTGCTTTCCTTCCATTATCGAATCAACCAACAGAAGGAACCCAATCGAATTTATGTCAATCCTTTGATTGAAGAGAAGGGTGTAGAGTATTGATAAAAGGCAACCACTCCCAACCTGCTTGGCATGGACATGGCCTTGATTTACCCACTCATCCTCCAAACCAACCTGCCGCTCGTTGAATCCAGCTACTTCATCGGTTAGCGGAATCCTTAGGGGTTTGCCATCCAAATGAATTTCTATCTTTGCCGCACAAAACAACATTGTCATGCAGCAAGATTTGAAAGAAATTTTTGGTGACACCACCGGCTTGGACCCCAAAAGCATTGAATCGCTGACCCGTGCATTGGAAAAAAACAACTTGCCGGGCTTCGACTACCTAGAATTCAAACTATCGTTGGGAAAGCTGGCGCTGATGAACCTGCCAGAGGAAATGGCCTACAAATCTGCATTTGCCACTGCCTCCACGGTTGGACTGACGAAGGAGAAGCTGTTGACCACGGGCCAACATTACCGCAAGGTGCTGTTCGATGAAAAGGAGCAGTTCAATATCGCTTTACAGGGGCAATTGAAAAAACGGGTGAGCAACAAGCAGGAGGAGGTGGTGAAACTAAAAGCACAGATAGAGGCATGGCAAGCACAAATTGTCAATTTGCAAAATCAGATTGCAAAGTCCCAGGCCACGATTGATGATGCTGGCAACCACATGGAAGCCGAGATGAAGAAGATTCAGGCGACCAATGATAGTTTTGAGCATACTCACCAGAGCATCATGAACCAGATTGAGCTTGATTTGCAAAATATACAGCGTTATCTATGAACGCATGGGAGCACTTGTAAAACATAGTTTTGAACATTCAGCGTAATCACTTTTCTACTAACACACAACCATTCGCCCTGCAATGAATTGCAAACAAGGAACAGAAATCATTATCGGACAAATGAAAGACCTGCTCGGCAGGATTGCGCCCGAGACTTACGCCCAGCCGCTGCAACTGTTCAACGGCTCTTCCATCGGCCAACATTTCCGCCATATCGTTGACTTTTACGGTTGCTTGTCCCGGGGAGTGGGCGAGGGGAGGGTTGACTATGCCCAGCGCCAAAGGGATACCCGCGTTGAAACGGAAGCGGACTATGCTGCCAAAGTGCTCAATGACTATTTCATCGGCATGCAAGCTGCGGACGAAGCTGCCACCGTGGAAATTGTCGCCGATTTTTCTTCTGACCTCAACGAGACTCGACCTGTGGTGCTTTCAACCGTCGGTCGTGAAATGATGTACGCCTACGACCATGCCGTACACCATCTTGCCATGATAAAAATGGGTCTAAAAGCCGCCGCTCCTTCGCTCGAAATTGATAAAAACCTCGGTGTTGCACCTTCCACGGTTAAGCACTGGAATACTGGGCATTAGGCTAAATTGGAGGCGGAATTTATTCCGCCATCAAAAACCATGAAGCCGGAATGAATTCCGCCCTCCAAATTTTAAAAATGGATTACTACCAATACAGCATCTCCACCGACCCTGCCCAAAACGATATTTTGATTGCGCTTCTCAGCCATTTGCCCTTCGATACGTTTGAAGAAACCGAATCGGGGTTCAATGCTTTTTTGCCAGATAATGGGAACGAGGCCGAGGCCGAAACAGAGCTGGAAGCCTTGCAGCAGCGCTTCAATTTCGAGTTTGAAAAAACGCATATCCCTGGCCAGAACTGGAACGAAATCTGGGAATCGAACTTCCATCCCGTCATCGTTGGCAGTTTTTGCAGCATCAGGGCTGACTTTCACGAGCCACTGGCCGGCATGGAGCACGAGCTGGTCATCAATCCAAAAATGGCGTTTGGCACAGGTCACCACGAGACCACTTTTTCCGTGATTGAAATCATGCAAGGCATCCAGTTTGCCGACAAAAATGTCCTTGACTACGGTTGCGGCACTGGCGTTTTGGCCATACTGGCTTCCCGGCTTGGTGCAAGGCACATCGAGGCCGTGGATATTGAAGTGGAGTCCTATCGAAATACGCTGGAAAACAGCCAGATAAATGGCGCAGAAAACGTATCGGCAATTCACGGTATTTTGACGGATGTGCCGGGCAAGGATTTCGACATCATCTTGGCAAATATCAACCGCAATGTAATTTTGGACTCGCTTGGCTCGTTATTCGAGTTGCTGAAACCTGCCGGACTTTTGGTCGTTTCAGGCTTTGTGCTGGATGATGAGCAATTGATGGCAGATTCGCTGCAAAAACAAGGCTTCACCATCCTCGAAACAAAGCGCAAGAACAACTGGCTGGCAATGAAAACGCTGAAAACTGGATAAATGTGGTCGCCAAATTTATTTGGCTGACCAAATCAATCACGATGAGCAAATATCAAAATTTGTAAATGGCAAGGAGCTAGCGTTTTTCAAATCAAATTGATTTGGAAATACTGGCAAAACGGTCTGCCAAACAAGTTTGGCGACCACTCTAACGTATCAAGATGAAATTTAGGTGTAGCTTACTCTTCGCAATTCTCGCTTTTCCCTTCCTGCTTTCTGCCCAGCGGCTTGAGAAATTCTCAGAAGCCCCCGACGCATTCCTAAAGGAACTGGAGGTGATGATGACGGCCTCAAAGAACCCAAAGCTGGAGGAACTCTTCAAGGACTTTGAAAAATCGTTCAAGAGCGGCGTTTTCAGTGCCGAGGAAATCACCCGGATACGGCAAACCGGTGACAAGATGCTGGAACAGCGCATGCCTGCCAATCCCTATTTCACGGCCTACCTGCAAGCCCTTTCATTGGTCAAAAAATCGGAACTGGGCGAGAGCCGCTTCAAGAACTGGCATGAGGTGCTGGATGGTGTACTTGCCAGCATCGAGAACCGAAAACTTCAACCTTTTCAGGATTTTCTGGATTTTAGTTATGGTTTTTTTGAGAAAAATGCGCTCCGTAAATCCGACCTCGGCACCACTTGGATTGCCAATGCCTCCCGCTACGACCTCGTTTTCGAGGGCGGAAAGCCCATCATAAAATACGACAAACTCGACCTCATCGCCACCCGTGGCAAGGACTCCATCCTAATAAAATCAACGGCAGGCGTGTACTCCCCGGTGGATGAAATCTGGAAGGGCAAAGGTGGCATCGTCTCGTGGGAGCGGCTTGGGCGGCAATGATGTTTACGCCGAACTGTCCGAGTACGAGTTTGAGACCAAAAAAAGCCTTTACGAAGTGGCCAACGTAAAAATGCACTACCCGCTCTACTTCGGTCAGGCGGTGGTGGAGGGCAAGTTCGAGGACAAATTGGTGACATCAAACGAAGCCACTGAGGGAAGCTACCCCCGTTTTGAATCGAAGGAACGGGTGCTGGAAATCAAAAACATCGGCGAAGGAGTGCGGTTCAAGGGCGGCTTTCGATTGCAGGGAACCACGGTTTATGGTTTCGGCAATCGAACCGAACGAGCAGAACTCCAGCTTTTCAACAAAAAAAACAGCTTGGTTTACAAAGGCCAAGCGGAGCTTTTTGTCATAAAACAAGAGGAGCGAATCGTGGGAGAGGGCGTTGAATCGGCCATCTATTTCGGGAAGGATTCTATTTATCACCCATCGGTTAACATTCGTTTCGATTTGAAAACCAGGGAGTTGCAATTGGCCCGTGGTAAGCGGGGCAGCGACCGCAACCCATTTTTCAATTCCTTTCAACAGATAAACCTGGATGCCGAGCGCATGGATTTTGAGTTGGAGACCGACAGCATCTACATTGGGCGGCGCAACATGGGTATCGCAAAATCGGCCGTGCCCGTTGTCTTCGAGTCGTTGAAGTTTTTTAGCGAAAATGATTACAATCGCCTCCAAAACATCTCCACCACCAACCCAATCGCCTTGATGAAGGTTGCCTACCAGGAGACCGGCGAAAAAACCATTGCCGCTGAGTCACTGGCCAAGCGCCTCAACCCCAAGTTTTCGGTCGAGAACATCAACTCGTTGTTGTACGACCTCGTTTCAAAGGGTTTTATCAACTACAACGCCGACGACGGGATGGTGGAGTTGAAGGACAAAGTGTTGCACTACGCCGAGGCCAGCCAGAAAAAAGTGGATTACGACAACATGCGCATCAGCTCCGAAACGAACGAAACCAACGCCATTTTTGACCTAAAAGACAATTCCACCTCCATCAACGGGGTACAAAACATCGAGTTCAGCCAATCGCAACGAGTGGGCCTCAAGCCATACGGGGACAATGTGCGGATGAAGGGCAACCGGGACATGGATTTTCATGGGCGGTTGTTTGCAGGTTTTGGGGTGATTGAAGGCAAGGATTTTCATTTCGATTACAACAAATACCAGATTGGACTCGACTCCGTGCGGTACTTCGACATGTACTTGCCAACCGGGAAAGTTGACAAAAATGGCGTGCCAGAAGCCTACTCAATAGCCTCCCGCATCGAGCACCTGAACGGTGTGCTGCTCATTGACGCACCTTCCAACAAATCGGGACGGGAGTCCATCGAGATGTTTCCTTCGATGGAGAGCAAAAAGAACTCCTTTGTTTTTTACGATTACAAGAAAACTCAGGGCGGTGTTTACCAACGGGATTCGTTTTATTTTCATCTTAACCCGTTCAGCTTCAATAGCTTAGACAAATACTCGCAGTCCGACATTCACTTCAAGGGCAAAATGGTTTCGGCGGATATTTTCCCTGTTTTTGATGAGACGATTTTGGTTAGGGAGGATTCATCCCTCGGGTTCATAACAAAAACGCCCGCCGAAGGATATCCCAATTACCAAGGCAAGGGAAAATTTAAAGGTACCATTGACCTCAGCAACAAGGGTATGCTCGGCAAGGGGACTTTGAATTACCTCGGCGCCAAAATTGACTCCGACGACTTGATATTCAAGCCTCACCAAATGACCGGGAGCGCCGAGCGATTCGACATGGAGGAGGACCGAAAAGCAGCCATTCAAGTGCCGCAGGTGCGTGGCTTTGATGTGTTGATAGATTGGCGACCCTACAAGGACAGCATGTACGTGACTTCAAAAGAAGCACCGTTCGAGTTGTTCAAGGAAGGGCGGCACACTTTGAAAGGTACGTTGATTTTGACACCGGGCGGCTTGAAGGGACGTGGCCTTTTTGATTGGGACAAAGCCAGCATGACCTCCAAACTTTTCAGCTTTGGCGCCTATTCGGCAAAAGCAGACACGACCGACCTCAAAATCAAAGCCATTGACGCTGATGCGATTGTACTTTCGACCAGCAACCTGAACGGCAACGTTGATTTCGACAAGCAACTGGGCACTTTCAAGGCCAATGCCGAGGTGCTGACCACCACTTTGCCATACAACCAATACGTCACTACCTTCAACGAATTTGACTGGGACATGGCCAAGGAGACCGTGACGTTTCGGGCATTTGAGGGCAAATTGGGCAACTTCGTTTCCATCCACCCAGACCAAGATTCCTTGTTTTTTCAGGGTAAAAATGCACTCTACGACCTCAAGACGAACTTGCTAAAAGTGGCAGGTGTGCCGTACATCGTTTCTTCCGACGCCTTTCATTTACACCGAAACTGGCGACATCGAAGTGCAGGCTGGCGGTGTCATCACGGAGCTGAAAAATGCCAAAATCGTGGCGGATACCATCAACCAGTACCACGTCATCAACCGGGCGACAGTGAATGTTTTAGGCAAAAAGAATACCGGGCAAAGGGTTTTTACGAGTACAATATTGCGGGCAAAACACAGGAAATCGAGTTTGCGGAGATCGTCGGAACAAGGATAGGGGAGGGCAACCACCAGACCAAACGCTCCGTGACCAGGGCAACTGGTGAAATCGGCGAGCGCAACAATTTTTACATTGACCACAAGACAAAGTTCCAGGGGACAATTAACCTGAGTGCTGAAAACCCAACCTTGGGTTCAACGGTTTTGCACAGCTCCAATCTGAGACTTTACCTGCAAAACATTGGTTTTCAATCAATTGTGAGGGCGACAAGAATGACCTGTCCATTGCCTACACCATTCCGCTGAACCCAGATGGGGAGCAAATTTTCACTGGACTTTACCTCAGCAAAGAAACCGCAACTTGCTACCCACGGGTGATGATGCCCTTATTTTTCCGCAAGGACCGCCCGCTGCTGGCCGTGCAGGGCGTCATGCAATACGACGAAAAGGTGGACAAGTTCATCTTTTCCGATTCTACCAGATTGATGAGTGGCGGCGCCATACACCAGGCGGCAACCAACTAGTGTACGACAACAAAACCGGTAAAATTGATATGGAGGGCAAGTTCAGCTTGGGGTCGGCCCTCAAAAATGTCAGCGTTGACGCAGCTGGCTATGTGAAAACCACCTTCGGCGAAATGGTGACCGACTCGGTGCTTGGCACGGCGGCCATGAAATCGAACCTAGAAATGGAGGCGATGATGGGGCTGAAATTCACCATCCCGTCCGACCTCCTGAAAATCATCGTTTCTGACTTCAAGTCCAGCACCTTCGATGCCACGCCCATCGTTTACGCCAAGGACATGCCGTTTTACCGCAAGGTGATCCGCCAGTTGTTTCCCGTCAACGAGGAGATTCAGAGCGCCATTGACGGCATCAGTTTGGGTACGCTCGTTTTGCCCCAAAAGCACAACAAGTACACGATGCTCTTCGACCGGGTGCCATTGAACTGGGATGCAGACTACCAGAGTTTCGTTTCCACAAAATCAAAGATTGGATTGGTGAGCGTGGACGGCGAGATGTTGAACACTGTCATCAACGCCTACATCGAGGTGAAAATGCCAACCAACGATGACGACCGACTCTATGTTTACATCAAATCGCCGAGCCAAATGTACTATTTCTTTGGGTACAAGCAGGGCATCTTAAACCTAGTGTCGAACAATACCCGCTTCATGGAGCAACTGCTGAAAATGAAGGACAAGGATAAGATAATTAAGCTCCCTGACGGCGAAACTTACGAGATACAACCAGTGGAAGAATCCACGGCATCTGCTTTCCTCAACCGCATCGAGGCAGTGAAAAAGGACTAAAATTCATGTCTTAGCAAAAATCTTAATTTCAGCCATTTTTGAAGGGTTGCTGGACTTAACTGGTACAGTTTTGGCCTATCCTCCGTCTAGTTTCGTAATGAACCTCAGATGGATAAAACCGGACAGATATTTCTTTTTTTGGCTGCAATATTTTCCCTTCGGCTTAATGATTTTTGCTTAACAAATCCCTTCGCCAACCCGGAAAACGCTCTAGCAGTGACCACCTCAACCACACCCGGTGCAGGGGTTTCAACTGTTTCTATCACCAACTCCATTGCCAATCCTGGCCTCCAAGTCATTGATTTCCAAGCAAATAGAACGACATTCGGTTTTGCAGACGCAAACTTTACCCAACCGTTTGACCCCGCCCTCGCCAATAAAAAGTGGCGTTGGGCTGCGACTCAATCGAGATGTCCCTCGTAGCCGTTGTTAGCGGGATTAGCGCAAACGACAGCTTGGGCTTCAAAATCAACTACGGAAATCCAAACGGCTCGACCGCTGCAACCCAGGTTTTTCTGTTCGACCAAGGGCAGGTGACTTTCTCCAACGGGGGCAGTAATTTTAGCTGCTCCGTTTTGCCAAACGCAATGTCCGTGACCTCTGTTTTTGGCATAAAAACGCTCAATTTCAACCTGCACAACTGCCTAACTAGCCTCGGTCTCACCTTGCTTCCGGGCGATACGATGCGGTTTGTTGGCAAATTTTCGGTGAACCCCAACGGGCCGATTACCCCCATGTTCCAAGCCGTTCCGAGCTTCAGCGCTTCTGCTTACGCCACCCAAAACGGTGTTGGACTTTCCTGCGACACACTCACCGAATCCTTCACTTTGTCCAAAAGCGAAGTCGTTTTTGACTTCCCAAATACCATCAACGGGCTGCCCTCAGGCTGCGACGAGGGCCAACTCGATTGGCGGCTTTTTGTTCCAGACAACGACTTTTCCGACTGGTTCGGCAACGAGCTGCGCCCAGCCACCAAGGTTGATTCGCTGGTTTTCGACTTCGACCCAGGGTTGCTCTCGGCCTTTACAGGTGGCGCTGTTGAAGTTTCGATTCCCGGACACCCGACCTTTGGGAACAGCTATTTTCCAATCCGACCATTGTCCGACTTTCCTGATGGCCATTACGTCGCCATTTTTTGACACGCTGCCGAGCGTGCCTTCGCTCAACTTGGTGCAGACCTACACCTTCGACCTTCGGGTGAAGCTGACGCCGACCTGCCAAAGTTCAGCGGGTAGTGCTTCGGGCAACCATGTTTACGACATCCAATCTGCTGTTACTTACACCGACCGCTACTACGCCCATTTCATCGGCGACGGCGGTTGCGTGAACGTGCAGACCGACCAAGCCACTAGCGCCGTAGCCTACAATTTGCCGCCGACGTTTAGCCTCACCCCTTTAACGTCGGCAAATGCAACCGTGGCAAACGGCATAGCAACTTGGGACCTGAAAATTTGCAACACTTCCGGCCAATCGGATTCGGGTATCAACTGGCTCGCAGTGGAGGACCCAAGCGGCCTCCTAACGGTCACATCCATCGCCAATATCACCAATCCTGGCAATCCGGTGCAACTTGCTTTGTTGCCATTCGGGCAAAATGTATTCGCATTTACGCCTGGCATCAATGCTGGACAGTGCCTTACACTGCGGGTCACAGCTTCCGTCACTAGTTGCGATGATGTGGACTTAAACGTTCAGTATGGGTGGAATTGCAGCCCCTACGCACCAAGTTGGACACCGGATGACAATGCTTTGTGCGGTAGCTCCTCGCTTTCTTTGAGTGCACAGAACAGCGGAGTTGCTCCCATACAAGTCAGCCTCTCAGCACTGACTTCAGTTTGTTTTGGGGCAGGGGAGGAGGTGACCGTTTCGGGCAGCCTCACCAGCGCTGTGCCGCTCCCAAACGATACCTACTCACTGTCGTTTATTTGGGATGAAAATGCGGATGGCATCATTCAAGGGAATGAAACCTTGGTAGCTCAACAAAACATTTCAGGGTCTGTATCGCCTGCCAATCCGTTGACTTTCAGTCAGTTGTTGCAAGTGCAAACCGACCAATCCTGCCAGCTTTTGCTAAAAATTGAAACCACTGTGAGCGGAACCTGTAGTTCATTCACAGTGGATTTGCCAACACCTCAAATTCGAAATGCTGGCAACGACCTTACTTTTTGCGATGTCTCCAATCAGTTCACAACGACACTTGGCCAGGGTGCGGCCTGTGATTCCACGAGCTACCTGCTTACTTGGTCGGCCATTGCGCCAGCGAGCCTTGCCGACCTCAGCGACCCAAACATTGCCAATCCAGTTTTGACGATTGACCCCATGAATTATTTGGGGCAAACGCTCCAGTACATACTGGCCACAGAACGGCTGGCTTGCGGCACGGTGACATTTGACACCGTGCAAATCGTAGTGCCGAGCAGTGCAAACGGTGTTTTTGCGGAACAACAATTGGACTTGCAAGTGGCTAATTGTCAAACGCTTGCATCAGTTTGTGCTGAGATTCCCTCCTTGCTTTTCCCAAATTTCGTCTTCACAGACAACGGGCAACCGTACCTCGGTGGTTTTTCCAATTGTAGTGGCGGATTTAGCCTTCAATTGGCGTCAGGGGTACATGAACTCGTCGCAGTGGACACTGTTTCGGGCTGTGCTGACACGGTAACGGTGACAGTCAATTGCACCTCAACCGAGACCCTCCAAGTGTCGCTTTTGATTGGCGAATCAGATACAATTTGTGTTTCTTCGAGCGAGCTTTCAGGGCAAATAATTTCCCTGACCAATATTTGTCAAGACGGGCAATTTATTGGTTATCAATTGCTTAACGATAGCTGCATCATCCTTACGGGCAATTTGGTTGGCCAAGAAAACGCATGCCTGGTAGCCTGCGATGGCAATGGATTCTGCGATACAACGCTGCTGGTTGCCACGGTTTCCCATCCGTTCCTCAACGGCATTGCGGACACGCTTACGCTCACGCAAATTGGTCAGTTTTGCTTTGATGAAAATCAGTTGAACCTTGCCGGGACGCTGACTTCCATCCAAAATATTTGTCCTGGTTCATCTGGCACATCTGTGCAGTTCATGGTGGACAGCATCGGCTTCTGCTTGGATTATCTGGCAGTTGGGGTTGGGACGGAGAATGCTTGTATCGAGCTTTGCGACGACCTTGGCAACTGCGACACGGTAAATTTCCTCGTCACGGTAGTGCCTGGTAGTGTCATCCAAGACACGGTTTTTCTGCTCTTGGAGACCGATACCTTCTGTTTGCCGCAAGGCTGGCTGCCCGGTGCGCTGGTAAGCATCGAAGACATTTGCCCTGAAAACAATGGCGACAACGTCAATTTCACAGTTGAGGGCAACTGCATTTTGTACAATGGTTTTGCCATTGGTGCCGATTCTGCCTGTTTCCGATTTGAGGATGCGCTGGGCAATGTGGCGTTGGTCGAGTTGCAGATTTTTGTTCGGAAAACAACGCCAGAAACTTATTGCGACACCATTTTTGTCGGGGAGTCAAAGCTGTATTGCTTGGATGATGCTGAATTGCCGGGCGACTTCGCCGATGGGAGCTTGCATGAAATCTGCCCTGATGAGCGCACTGGGAACGTGGAATTGGCCATCAACCAAAATGGAAAATGTGTTTTTTACAAAGGGCTGACCCAAGGAAGGGACAGCTCGTGCATCGTTTTTTGCGATGAATTTGGGTTTTGCGACACTACCTATTTTTGCTTTTTCGTCAAGCCCTACTTTGACCCGCCGACCCTGGGGCCGGACAGTACAACGACCGTGAAGGGTACGCCCGTGGTCATTGACTTTTTGGCAAATGACACGATTTACGGTGGCATCGTGGACATCTTTGTGCTGGATGAGCCAATCTCTGGTTCCGTTGTGCTCAACCTCGACAACTCATTCACCTACATCCCCGACAACCCGTATTGTGCCCGTTGGGACAATTTTACCTACGTGGCTTGCAACCCGAACGGATGCGACACGACCACTGTCAGTATTTTCATAGAATGTATCGAACTTACCATTTTTACAGCCGTTTCACCAAACAATGACGACGTAAATGATTTCTTTTACATCGCCAAAATTGAGGAGTTCCCTGACAACCACCTTTGGGTTTACAATATTTGGGGAAGCCTGGTGTACGAAACGACGGTGTACCGAAACAATTGGCCAGGCACTTGGGGCGCCGACACTGACCTTCCTGATGGAACGTATTACTTCATACTGGAATGGACGGACAACGGCGAGACGACTGTGCAAAAAGGGTATATGGAATTGTTCAGGTAGGCTGTGAGGTATGAGGTATGGAGGTATGAGGCGCATACCTCATACCTCATACTTCGATAGGCTTTTTTTCAAAAACCAGAACCGAAGTACGATGAACTATATAGTTTATGACTTGGAAGCGACGTGTTGGGAAGGGGAATCACCAGACATGGTGCAGGAGATTATCGAAATTGGTGCGTTGAAAATCAACCCGTATGGGGAGCTGGAAGGCACGTTCAACAGCTTTGTCAGGCCAGTTTTGCACCCGAACCTCTCCTTGTTTTGTCGGCAACTGACCACGATTGACCAAATCAGCATCAACCGTGCGGACACCTTTCCAAATGTGGTGGAGGATTTTCAGGAATGGGCTGGTGTATTCGACGATGAGGACTGCATGTTCTGCTCCTGGGGTTCATTTGACAAACGTATGTTGGTGCAGGACTCAGCTTCACAACCTGGAAACCGACTGGATAGAGCCGTTCCACTTAAATATTCGTCGGCAATACCACGAGTTGCGCCGCTGGCGCACCTACAAGGGTTAAAAAAAGTAGTGGAACTGGAAGGATTTGAGTTTTCAGGCGTTTACCATCGGGCCATTTCGGATGCCGAGAACCTTTCCAAGATTTTTGTCAAACATATTGACGTTTGGCGGGTTTGATGAACTCAGCAACATACACTTGCATGTTGTGGATTCACTAGCAAAAGCCACTCTGATTTTTCGATAAAATCATCTTTACAAAACCGTTCCGGCGGAACCGGGCTTTACACACATAAAAATCTAAAAATGAAGAAATTCCTGAATCTAAGTTTGCTGATGTTGTTGGTGGTTTCTTTGACCTCGACGGCATTTGGCCAGAAAAAAATCAAAGGAGGTTCCGTAAAATTTGAACTTTCGACCGACGGGGAGGATGCTTCTCCTGAAATGGCGATGCTTGGCGGTACAACGCTGGACTTCTATTGTTCAGCGGAAAAGCAGCGAATGGACATGAACATGATGGGGGGAATGATGAAAATCCAGACTATCGTTCCCGTCAATAGCCCTAAAGATGCTGCCGTTTTGATGGACATGCTCGGCCAAAAAATACAATTGGTAGGCCTGAGCGAAGAAGACCTTACGGGCAACTACAACATGATGAACGTTGACGACATTTCGAACGTCACATACGACGAGAAGGACAAAAAGGAAATTGCCGGATATCCGTGTTACAAGGCAAAGGTCAAGATGGACAATGACGTGAACATGGAGTACTACATCACCGAAAAAATACAGCCACCATCTGGCATCAAGGGTAAATCACAAAAAGTTGCTTTGAAGGGATACCCTTTGGAGATGATAATTGATACCGGCCAAGGCATGAAAATGACTTTCAAGGCCGTCGAAGTGTCAAAAGAGCTGCCAGAAGCAGCGTTCACTGTCCCCGAAGGCTACCAGAAAATGACGATGGAAGAATTTCAGGAAATGACTGGTGGCATGCTTGGGAAATAACTTTCCAGCATCCATCCTGAATTGAAATCAAAAGAAAAGCCTCCTGTGGATTCTTGTCACAGGAGGCTTTCTCTTTTGTTCCGGCGGAAGTCTTAGAACATTTCAACGCCTGCGAAATGGAAAGCACCTTCGATGGCAGCGTTCTCGTCAGAGTCAGAGCCGTGTACGGCGTTTTCACCCATGCTCTTTGCGTACTTGGCACGGATGGTACCGGGAGCTGCATTTGCTGGGTTAGTAGCACCAATCAGCGTACGGAAATCAGCCACAGCGTTGTCCTTTTCGAGGATGGCCGCCACGATTGGGCCGGAAGACATGAATTCAACCAGTTCGCCGTAGAACGGACGCTCGGCATGAACGGCGTAGAACTCGCCAGCTTTGGCAAGCGTGAGTTGGGTCATTTTCAGGGCTACGATTCGGAATCCTGCAGCCGTGATGTCATTGAGGATGGCACCGATGTGGCCGTCACGGACACCATCGGGCTTAATCATGGTCAAAGTCTTATTTCCTGACATTGGTAATGATTGAATGATTGAATGTTGGAATGAGTGAATACATATCGGACAAGAATTGATGAAACGGGGTTGTATTCACTCATTCTTACCTTTATTCATTCACTCATTGTTTCAAAACGGGCGCAAAAGTAAACTTTTCCGCCTTTTTGGTTTAAATAGGAAGGTTAATTTTGGAATAATTACATTTTTTGGGAACTTCGCCCGCCGAATTTTTGAGGCATGACTGGAATGGAAAAAATCAAAGAAGTAAAATCGCTGCTGGCGGTACCAAAAGACATCGTAATCACGACGCACCGAAACCCCGACGGAGACGCAATTGGCGCTTCGCTTGGCTTGAAGCATTATCTCGAAATGCTGGGGCACACCGTGAAAGTGGTTGTGCCGTCGGAGTCACCAGTTTTTTGAGCTGGATGCCCGGAGCGGGCCAAATCATGATTTACGACCTCCACCTGGAGGATGTGAAGCGAGTACTCGAAAAGCCTGACATCGTTTTTTGTCTCGATTTCAATTCGCTTGAACGCATTGACAGGATGGGCGAACTCATCGCCCCGCTAAAAGCGAAGAAAATATTGATAGACCACCACCTTTACCCTGAGCCGTTCTACGACTATGACCTCCACGACGTAACGGCAAGTTCCACCAGCGAATTGGTTTTCGATTTCATCTGCTTGCTGGGAGACAAGGACAAAATCAACAAAACCATTGGAGAGTGCCTGTTTACGGGCATCTTGACTGACACGGGTTCGTTCAAATACTCCACCTCACCCAAACTTTTCAGGTTGGTTGCCGACTTGGTCGAGCTGGGCGTGGACGACATGCGCATCCAAGACCTGGTGTTCAACAGTTTGGACGAGAAGCACTTGCGGTTGATTGGCCTGGTATTGAATGAAAGGATGGAGGTTCTGGAAGAGTACCGCACGGCCATCATCACACTGACGAAACAAGACTATGAGAAGTTCCAGATTAGCCGGGGCGATACTGAAGGGCTGGTCAATTTCTTGCTACAAATGAAAAACATCACCATGGCGGCGTTCATTCATGAGCAGCCGACCATCACCAAGATTTCGCTGCGGTCAAAAGGCAATTTTTCGGTGCAGGATATTGCCCGGAAGCACTTCAAAGGGGGAGGGCACAAGAATGCTTCGGGCGGATATTCCTACATTGGCCTACGGCCAACAGTGAGCAAGTTCAAACAAATTTTACCTGAATATCAGGAAGCGCTTTTAAACAATGACCTCTAAGGTTCGCCGTACCAAAATTCCCTCTGGGAAGGCAGCCTGACAATTTTTTCAAACATGAAAAAGATTTCTTTTCTTCTGTTCGCAGCCATTGCTGCACTGATTATTGCTTGTGGAGTTGATAGCCTTGTTTCACCAAACGGCTACAACTACGTCAAGCACACCAATGCCACTGGCACTGCGCCAAACGTCGGCGATTATGGCTATGTCCACATCTCTGTTTATCAGGACGATTCCTTGATAAACAGCACCTACAAGATGGGGCGCACTGTGCCTATCATCGTGCCAGACCTAACGCAAATACCTGATGACCAAAAAGGTGTTGGTAAGGCCAACCCTGTTGCAGATGTACTTGCATTCATGAAAGTAGGGGACAGCATCACCGTGGAAATTCCAATTGACTCTATGATGCGCCAGTCGCCCAATTTGAAAAATGCCAAGAAATTGGCTTACGGAATTGTGCTCGTAGATGTAAAAAACAAAGAACAGTACGACCAGGCTAAGATGGATGAGCAAAAGGCAACTGAAGAAAAGGCCGGTGCGTTCAAAGCGCAAGAAGCCACAATTGCTGCACAACTTGGCGGAATCGTCAAGGAATATATTGGTGGCAAAAATAAGGACAAGGTCAAGTCCACTGCCTCCGGCCTGAAATACCTCATTATAGAGGAAGGAACAGGTGCCCAGGCAACCGCTGGGAAAAGCGTTGACGTGATGTATTACGGTATGCTGCCAAGCGGCGAGGAGTTCGACAACTCCTTCAAGCGTGGCCAAGTTTTCAGCTTCCCGCTCGGTCAAGGTCAAGTGATTAAGGGTTGGGATGAGGGCATTGCCCTTTTGAAGGAAGGCTCCAAAGCAGTGCTTTTCATCCCCTCTGAACTTGGCTATGGCGATGCTGGTCAAGGCAAAATTCCGCCGAAGTCCGAGCTGATGTTCTACGTCGAGTTGCAGAAAGTAAACTGATTATTAATTGAGAATTGAAAATGGAGAATTGAGAATGGGGTGCAGTGCCTCATTTTCAATTCTCTATTTTCTCATATTCTATTCTCCATTTCATTCCTTTTTTTAAACACAATAAACGTATGACCAGTGAACAACTGATGACGCTCAAGGAGCGACTGGGTCTTTTGGGGAGGTATCTTTGACGTCGCCAAGCGACTTCGAGAGATAAGGGAAAAAGAAGAATTGACCGGAGACCCCAATTTTTGGGAAGATTCGGCAAAGGCGCAATCCGTGCTAAAGGTCATCAAGACCAACAAGAAATGGATTGAACAGTACACCACGGTCGAAACCGCCGTTGGTGATGCCGAGGTGCTACTCGAATTCCAAAAAGCTGGGGAGGCAACGGAAGAAGAGGTGGATGCCCAGTATGCCAAGGCCATGGAGGCCGTGGACGACCTGGAGTTCCGCTGCACACTCAACCAACCTGAAGACGAGCTTGGCGCTGTCCTCGAAATCAATGCTGGTGCAGGGGGCACAGAGGCTTGCGACTGGACTTCCATGTTGGCACGCATGTACGTCATGTGGGCAGAGGCCAACGGCTACAAAACCTCACAACTCTGGCAAACTCCTGGCGATACCGCAGGCGTGAAATCCGTTGGTCTTGAAATTTACGGCGACTACTCCTACGGCATGTTGAAGGGTGAAAATGGCGTTCACCGCCTCGTGCGGGTAAGTCCGTTCAATTCCCAAGGCAAGCGCATGACTTCGTTCTCGTCCGTCTTCGTCCATCCGATGATTGACGACCGCATCGAGATAGAAATCAATCCTGCCGACCTCGAATGGGATACCTTCCGGGCTAGTGGTGCGGGCGGCCAGCATGTCAACAAAACGGAAAGCGCCGTGCGGGTCCGACACTTGCCAACTGGCCACGTGGCAGAGGGCCAGCAAGAGCGTTCCCAGCTGCAAAACCGTGTAAAGGCCGTGCAGCTATTGCGTTCCCGCCCTTATGAAAGGGAACTTGAAAAGCAAAAGGCAGAAAAAGAAAAGGTGGAAGCTGGCAAGATGAAAAACGAGTGGGGCAGTCAAATCCGCAGTTACGTGCTTGACGACCGCCGAGTGAAAGACCACCGAACTGGCTACCAAACCTCTCAAACCGACGCAGTGCTTGACGGCGATTTGGACGGTTTTTTGAAAGCGTTTTTGATGAACAAAACAACGGTGGTGGCGGAGGAAGAAGAAGATTGATTGAGGATTTGAGGATTTACGATTGATGAATGATGAAATGGAGAATGTGGCCTAGTGCCCATTCTCCATTTTTGCATTGTATTCGCTGCAAGAACGGTCCTCGACCTAATTGCCTTTTGAGCATGGGCGGGCCGTAACTTGATGGTCTTAAAAGAATGGGTTTTCCCTACACTTAAAAGCCAAATATGCACGCATAAATGGGTTTCACGCTTGTTTAAAAGCTGCCTAAAGCCGAAGACGCAAGCTTAAAAGCCGAAGATGCAAGCTTAAAGGTGAAGATGCACGCCTAAAAGCGGGGGGCATTATCCCTTTCCGAAGGGGCTAAAGGCCACTGATTTGTGAACGTAACCCATTGATTATCTGTGAATTGTGTGAACGAGAATCTGAATCACGGTTTTTACGGATTTTGGGATTGCACGGATGGGGTGAACCACAGCGATGACACCTTTTTGAAAAGCTGTCACCGGCTCCCCGCAGTCTATTTTAGGCTAGAGAGTGGTTGGTTGGACTAGTAAACGGTTTTTGTGGAAGTTTGGGGTTTGGTGCAGACACTGGGCGATCGTCTGAATCACGGATTTGATAGATTTTGGGATTGCACGGATGGGGAGTGATGGGGTTGGTGGCGGGAATGCTTTCGCTGGGAAGACGACAACAATTATCCAAATGACCGTTTCCTCAACCATTCCTACCGTTCCGTAAATGCGGGCAGGTTACTTTTTTGAATTCGAGGCTAAATAAAGTGAGCAATCCCAAAAAATGTTAATTTCCGCCCGTTAAAACCCTTGTACTCGCTCCAAAACGCACCATGCCAATAAACAAAAAGCTCCTTTCCGAGCGAGACATCTGCACCAAGTACATCACCCCCGCCCTTGAAGCCGCCGGATGGGACAGGCATTTGCAACTCTTGGAAGAAGTCTCTTTTACCGATGGCAAAATCTATGTGCATGGCAAGCTCGCCGCACGGGGCAAGGGCAAGCGGGCCGACTATATCCTTTATTACAAGCCGAATATTCCCATCGCCATCATCGAGGCAAAGGACAATACCCACTCCATGCGGGCGGGCATCCAACAGGCGCTAGAGTATGCAAGGATTTTGGACATCCCATGCGTGTTCAGCAGCAACGGGGATGGGTTTTTGTTCCATGACCGGAGTGCGGGCCGTCTCCCAGACCTAACAGGTTTTCACAAAACCTGTTGAGGTCCTTACCGACAACCCGCCATCGAACAAGAACTCCCCTCGACCAATTCCCCCGCCCCGCCGACCTCTGGGAGCGCTACAAACGCTACACAGGCATCGCCACCACCGAAGAGGAACGCATCGCCGCACAGGACTACTACACCGACGGCAGCGGCCGCCACCCCCGCTACTACCAGCAAATCGCCATCAACCGCACGGTGGAGGCCATCGCCAAGGGGCAGCAGCGGCTCATGCTGGTCATGGCCACGGGCACGGGCAAGACCTATACCGCCTTCCAAATCGTCTGGCGGCTCTGGAAATCCGGCCTCAAAAAGCGCATCCTCTTCTTGGCCGACCGCAACGCCCTCATCAGCCAAATCCGCCGGGGCGATTTCAAGCATTTCAGCGACGTAATGACCGTCGTGAAAAACGGCCAAGTGGACAAAAGCTACGAAATCTACCTAGCCCTCTACCAAGGCCTGACCGTTGGCAGCAAAGACGATGATAAAATGTCATTTTTCAAAAAATGACATTTCTGCCCTCCCAATACCGGAGACGAGCCTCTTTCAACAGTTCTCCCCCAACTTCTTCGACCTCATCGTTATAGACGAGTGCCACCGGGGCAGCGCCACCGCCGACAGCGCATGGCGCACCATCCTCGACTACTTCACCGGCGCTACCCAACTCGGCCTCACCGCCACCCCAAGGAAACCCACGACGCCAGCAACTACGACTACTTCGGCGAACCCGTCTATACCGAAGCCACGACGGGACATCAAACATGACGTCGCAGGTCGTCTTAGACGATGACAAAGGCGGCACACAGTGGGGCGTAAACCACAGCGGAACGTTTGACTGCCTGGTTGCCTGCGGCAATGACAAAGCGGCACACAGTGGGGCGTAAACCACAGCGACCCGTTTGACGTCGCAGGTTGCCTGCGGCAATGACAAAGCGGCACACAGCGGGGCGTAAACCACAGCGGCCCGTTTGACGTCACAGGTTGCCTGCGGCAAAGACAAAGCGGCACACAGCGGGGCGTAAACCACAGCGGCCCGTTTGACGTCGCAGGTTGCCTGCGGCAAAGACAAAGCGGCACACAGCGGGGCGTAAACCACAGCGACCCGTTTGACGTCACAGGTCGCCTGCGGCGATGACAAAAGTGGCGCACAGCGAGGCGTAAACCACAGCGGCCCGTCGTGGCTTGCAGATTGCCTGCGGCAATGACAAAAGCGACAAAAAGGGAAACTACTAAACCAAAATACTATGGCGAAAACTTACAACTTCTGGGTGTATATCACGACCAATCCTAGGAAAACGGTATTGTATGCTGGCATGACCAATAACTTGACCCGGCGATTGGTGGAGCATTATCAAAACAGGGGAAACAAGGACAGCTTTGCGGGCAAGTATTTTTGCTTCAATCTGGTCTGGTTTGAATGGCACCAATACGTTTACAATGCCATCGGCCATGAGAAGCTGCTAAAGGAAATGACGAGGGAGCAAAAAGAAGCTTTGATTGCGGAGATAAATCCGACTTGGCGTTTCCTAAATGAAGACATTTGCGGGATGTGGCCGCCAAATGCGGAGTTGTTGGAGGCACTTGGTAAGGAGGGGAATGAGGATGGGGTTTAGCAGTTTCTTTTTGTCATTGCCGAAGGCAAACTGCGACGTCTAGCGTGTGCGTCTATTTTGTCATCCTCGAAGAGGAACTGCGACGTCACGAGGGAAGTCACGCCGGGACGGCCCGCATGACGTCGCAGGTTGCCTTCGGCAATGACAAACGTGGCTTGTGCGTGACGTTGCGGTTTGCCTTCGGCTATGACAAAGCGGCGCACACACTGGACGTCGCAGGTTGCCTTCGGCAATGACAAATGTGGCGTGTGCGTGACGTTGCGGTTTGCCTTCGGCAATGACAAAGGCGACGAATGCGACTTGAACAAAGCGAAATACGAATTGATGAGTTGGGAAACGGTGAAATTAAAAGAAGTCTGCCGCCTCGAAAAAGGCAATACCGGGATAATGAAAGCCATCCCCGGCGACTACCCGATAGTGACGATGGCGGCAGAGCGTAAAACGCACAATGAATACCAATTTGATGCGAAAGCGATAATAATTCCGATGGTATCTGGTTCAGGGCATGGCAAGGCCAGTATCAACCGCATACATTATCAGGAGGGAAAGTTTGCAGTAGGCACCATCCTTTGCGCCGTCATACCGAAAGACCATGATGTGTAGGAGCCGTTGTTCCTGTACCATTATTGCGATGTTTTCAAGGAGGAACTGTTCGTGCCGCTGATGCGGGGCATGGCAAACGTGACAATGTCCTTGAAGGCGCTGGAGGAACTGGAGATTCCTTTGCCGCCGATTGAAGTACAAAGAGCTTTAATAAAGAAAATTGACAACGTGCAAAACCTTAGAAGTGAGGTTGAAAAACAACTTGAGATGCTATCACTATTGAAGGAATTTATCATTAGAGAAATTGTCAATGGTCAATCAAAGCTCTAACCCCCACTCCCCGAACAGCAAACCATCGTCGCCCAAGTGGAGCGGCTGCTGGGCTCGGTGGGGCAGTTGGAAGCCGAGGCAGCGGGGCAGCGGGTGCAGGCGGAGGGGCTATTGCAGGCGGTGTTGCGGGAGGCGATAGGGGCGTGATTGTCTGAATCACGGATTTACAAGATTTTGGGATTTTCAGGATTAGGACATGGGCCTTATTCTGTGAATTCTTGAATTCTCTAAATTTTGCTTCTGACGAATGCAGTTGGAGTCAGTGTAATCTTTTCATCCGATTCATCCGTGGTGCAGATGGGTAACTGTGGTCGCTGAACTATGCATCCTTCCGCCTCAACTCAGGCACCACTTTCATGACCATCTGCACCGTGTTTTGCTGCGTTCCTCCACGAGTATGATTTTGCCACTGCGAAGCATCTCCAGCGTCGGCGTGGTGTAGTGGCGAACGGTGGTCAATTCCAGTGCATCATTGTCAATGACGACTTTGAAGTCTTTTTCGATGCTTTCCGCAAAACGATGCACCCGGTCGTCCACGTCGTTCACGCAGACGGCGAAGCTGATGGCGGTGTTTTGCATCAAGTTGACTTGCAAGCGGTACTCCGCAATTTTTGTAAAAATATAACTCATGTGGTGCTCCGCAACGAAGGAGAAGTCACGGGTGCTAATGTTGAGCAGGGCTTGGTTTTTCTCAATGGCCACCATAGGGGGGTATAGGTCGTCCACGTCTGGCCCAATGAAGGTGCCGGGGGCTTCTGGGTTCAAGAACGACTTCACGTACAGCGGTATGCTCTTGTTTTGCAGCGGCTTGATGGTCTTTGGGTGGATGACTTTGGCACCGTAGTAGGTCATTTCGATGGCTTCCTTATAGCTAAGACGGTCGAGTTTGGCCACGTTCTCAAAGATGCGAGGGTCAGCCGTAAGCACGCCCGGGACATCTTTCCAAATGGTCATGCTCTCCGCATCGAGGCAATAGGAAAAAATGGCAGCCGTGTAGTCGGAGCCTTCCCGGCCAAGCGTGGTCGTGAAGTTATCCGATGTACTGCCTATAAAACCTTGCGTGAGCACAAATCCGCCTTTCTCCACCATCGGCTTTGCAATTTTATTGGCATTTGCAACTGTTTCTTCCCACTGCACCCAGCCTTCCCGATAGATTTCGTCTGTTAATATGACGTCCCGAGCGTCGAGCCATTGGGTTGGTAGACCAATGTGGTTGAGGTAGGCTGCAACGATTTTCGTAGAAACCAATTCGCCCACCGACACGATTTGGTCGTACATGAAATCGTAGTTGGGGTGGGGCGCTTCTTCCAGCACCCATTCAATTGCCACAAAAGTATCGTTCACATCATCAAATGCTGGGTGGCCTTTCCCAAACAGTTCTTCCATGATGACATAATGCGACTGCTTGAGTTTTTCAAGCAAGTCGTAAGCATCACCGGTCTTGTTGGCATGTGCAGCCACGATGCGTTCGAGTGCATCAGTCGTCTTGCCCATGGCCGATACGATTATCATTATCGGGTCGTCCTTGTAGGTTTGCAAGATGTTGGCAACATTTTTTACGCCTTCGGCATTTTTGACCGAAGCGCCACCAAACTTGAATACTTTCAGTTTCTTCTTCATCTAAGATGTTGGGTTTGAAAAACGGCGGCAAAGATAATGGTTGCCCAAAAAGGTGAGGTTGTTTTTCAAAATGAAAACGGTGGACACTTCTCATGAAATGCACTTACACCCTCTCTTGGCAAGTTGCAAGCCCATTGAAAAATGTCAAAGTTCAGGCTAAAATAAAGCCCGTGCCGCTGAACCTTGGATTGAAGGCTTTTTAAACCCTTGTATTTTATCTGGCGAATGCGCTCCTTACCAACACCGAGCAGTTCGCTAATTTCGTCAAGGCTGTAAGCCCGGTCACGGCCAATGCCGTAGAACATGGCCAAAACTTGCGCTTCGTTTTCTGGCAAGCTGTTGAGCAATATCTCCACTTCCTTTTGCATGGATTCGTGCTGGACGACCTTGGCATCTGGGCGAGGGATAGCGTCATCTTCGATGAAATAGGTCAAGTCAACGTCTTCATCGTCGCCGAGCGGTGCATCGAGGGAACTGCAACGGCCATTGGAGGAAAGGCATTTTTCCACGGAGTCAGTTGTCATTTCAACAACCGCAGCGATTTCCTCAAGTGTTGGCTCACGCTCGTACACCTGCATCAGGTCATCACGGGTTCGTGTGACCCGCATGAGGTTTGATTGGTGGTTGAATGGCACTCGTATTTCCCTTGACTTCTCACCGATGGCCTGAAGTATGCTCTGGCGAATCCACCAAACGGCATAGGAGATGAACTTGAACCCTTTGGTTTCGTCGAATCGCTCGGCTGCTTTGAGCAGGCCAAGGTTGCCTTCGTTTATCAAATCGCCAAGCGATAGACCACAATTTTGGTACTGCTTGGATACGGAGATGACAAATTTCAGGTTACAATTCACAATTTTCTGAAAGGCCTCCAAGCTGCCTTCCTTGTATTTCCTGAACAAATCCACTTCCTGTTCTGGGGTAAGAACGTCGTAGCGGGAAACCTCCGTCATATACTTTTCAAGTGATTTTGCATCTCGGCGAGTAATCGACTGGGTAATGACTAAAGCTCTCATTGATTAAAAAAAATTTACCCTGATACCTTCAGGGATGGTCTTGGAAAGTGGCTTAACGCTTTGACAAGTTTCTAAAAACAATCTTTTATGCTAGTTTAACGGTAAACAGCCTTCCGGTATTAGAATTTTTGTAAGTTTTTGTAGCTTTTTACAATAATAACACCTGAACTAACAACATCTCTTTTCAATAGTTCGCTCATGGGTGAACGATTTTTGGTATTATTTTTGCCATTTCAGGTAATACTTTTTTTTCCTCTCCATTACACTTCCTGATTTCTAATCCATTCAAATTCAAAAAGCAAAGGCACAGATTCTGTGCCTATCGGTCTTGTAAGGCATTTTTTAAGCTTAACGGCATCAGCGCCTCAATTGTTCAAGATACTGACTTTGCCGAAATTGAATAATTATCACCCTTATTTTGAAAAAACTATGTCAAAACAAGGAAACACTAAGCCCTGCTTTGCTGGCTCTAACTCTCGCTTTTGCTCTGCTATCCTATGGCAGGTTGCAAGGATGAAATTGCGCCAAACCATGCTGATGTCTCTTCAGATTTTGAGCTGATGGCAGTTTTGGACTGTTAAATGGCACCCCCGACATAGATGACAACAGCAACAACATTCCAAATTTCTTGGATTTGGAAACCGAATAATATCAAACATTGAAACTTCTTTGACCTGTGAGAAAGGTGACATCCGTATCAATTCCCTCCTCTTTTCCGGCTTAAGATTTTGACTTCCAAGGATTTGTAGGTCATCTCAATCAAAAAAGCAGCAATCATGTATCAATTTCACCTCTATTAAACAAGAACATCATGAATCACTACTTCATCCTGACGGGCACTTCAACTGCCCTCCCTTTGCAAATTCTAAATCCTCATCCGCCCTAGCTTTTGGAATAAATACGCATGAAAAAGGGTCTGGCAGTACTGCCAGACCCTTTTTTATTGCTCAAAGCTGTGTGCTTTTTACCAGAGATCATTCATGGACAACCTTCCAAATTTTGCCTTCCACAGAGTCGCTGATGTACAAGGCGCCATCTGGCCCGACTGCCAGGCCGCAGGGGCGGTGTTTTGCATCGCCGGGCGAGGGGATTGGTTTCAAACCCGCAAAACCATCAGCGAATGGTTCCCAGTTCCCAGCAACTTTGCCGTCCTTGAAAGGCACGAAGACCACGTAGTAGCCTTTTTGCTCTTGTGGTGAGCGGTTCCATGAGCCGTGGAATGCGATGAACGCTCCAGTTTGATATTGTTCAGGGAACATTTTGCCATCATAAAAAATCAAGTCGTTGGGTGCCATGTGTGCCGGGAACGCCAGAATTGGGACTTTCGCTTGCTCGCACCTTCCGGTTTTTTTTCCATCGCCGCCATATTCCGGCGTCATCACTTTTTTGTTTTGCATGGGGTCAAAATAGCAGTAGGGCCAACCAAAAAAGTCGCCATCGTTTATCTGAAAAAACTCTTCGGCTGGCAGTTCGGCGTTTTGCGCTGCTGTGTAGATTTTTGGCCAAAACTCGCCCAACTGGTCACGGCCATGCTGCATGGCGAAGAGGCCGTTTGTGCCAGCGTTCCATGTCAGCGCCACGGCGTTGCGGATGCCAGAAGCGTAGCGCTTGCCGTCTTTTGCTTGCTGCGCAATTTTTCTACCTCAAAACGCCAGATGCCAGCGTGGTTTTCGAGCAATGGGCAGGGTCTTGGCCCGGTGAACCCGGTGTCCTGTTTTCCACCTGACAGCAGTTGCTTGGGGCGCCGATATTGACGTAGATGCCACCTTTCCCATCAAGCGCTAGTGACTTTGAGGCGTGCTCATTCTGCTTTGGGAAGCCGCCAATCAGCAGCACCCTCGAATTTTCATCGGGCACCAGTTCGCCAGCTTTCAGGTCGTACCTGAACACCTCATCGTCGGAGGAGCAGTACAGGTGGTTGCCCTGTATTTCCATGCCCGTGCCAACGTTTGAGCCAAAGTATTCCGTGGAGTCGGCTTTCCCGTCGCCGTTGGTGTCACGAAGGGCGGCGATTCCCTTTCCGTTGGCCAAGTCGTGCATTTGCACATACACATCCCCGTTTGAATTCACGGCAATATGGCGACCGCCTGCTCCAAGATTTTCCGCAAAAATATATGCTTTAAACCCATTCGGCAGTGTTATGCTCTCGTCAACAACGGCTGCTGAGGCGGTATCCGCAGGTGTTGTGGTCGAGGTTGAAGGCTCATTTTTACAGGAGAAAAATGCTGGCAACAGCAGCAGAGGGAGTAGGTATTTTTTCATAGAATCCAAATTTTTAGATTAATAAATATTTGTGGATGCTCGTTTTCAAGCTGTTTCGAGTGCCATTTTTTCTTTAGCGGCGTTCCAAACGTATTTCTTGTCGAGCTTGTAATTGTCAAGTCTGTTGTGGTAAAAAAACAGGAGCTTGAAGTCTTGACTGGCCAGGTTGTGGCCCTCAAAAATTAGGGGTTTTTCGATATGGTAAACGCCAAGGTTGCGCACACCGTCTTTCAATAGCTCCTTTGGCTCGAAATAAACTTGGTTTGAGAGCTTGATTTTACCCTGCTTGTTCATCTCTATCAAAATATTCCTGGTTTGCGCTACAATGTCGAGCATCAATTCCATCGGGAAGACAAAATCGTCGGGAGGAAGTCGGAGCACCCCAAACAAATCGAGGTGGGAATGCAGCCTTTGCAAAATGTTGAAAGCAGCATAGGCAACGATATGACTGGTAAGCACGATGTTTTCTTTGTTGTAGCGCTCCACCAGCCGCTCGGCAAGCATGATAGTGTACTCAGATTCCCGTTGAAGGTTTTCCGTCACTTTGCCTTCACTGTAGAAGTATTCGACGAGGTTTACCGGGTGGCCAAAACGATCGTAACTGATGCCATTTTCATCCACAAAATTGCCCATTACGTCCAGTGGCTTGCCAAAGCTGAGGGTAATTTCCGAAGGCTGGGAGAAAAAAGTCCAGCCAAATTTCAACAATTTCCGCAGGCTGTAAAATTCGTCTTTTGAGCGGAAATAGCGCTCCTTGCCTGTATAACTAAGGTATTGTTCGATGAGGTATTTTGCCTCCAGCACAAAGTGGTAGCTCAAAACCAATGGCACGATGAAAATCTTTTCCTCCCGTCCATTTTGAAAAATGGTGCGCTGTGCTTCAACTGCAGTGCCCAGCAATCCCATTTTCAGTTTGTCCTCCAGCGCTCCAGAACGACTGCGTGTGCCGCCAGGGAAAAACAGGCTGTTCGTGCCCCGCTGAATGGACAAGTTCGACATGGCCTTCAGCGTTTCGAGGTAAATCGGATTCTTCTTCCGTCGGTCCACCCGGTAAGCGCCGAGTCGGTTCATGAAGTAGGCGGTGTAGCCCGTGTTGTAGAGGTTGAGGCCAGCGCCGTAGGAAAATGACGGAACACCCACGATGGCGTCCAAGGCATAGCCAATGAGCATGGAGTCAAGGTTGGAGGAGTGCGTAGGCACAATTATCACCGTTCCTTTAGTCATTAGGATACGGAGTTTTTCCACTTCGCCCTTGGTCAACAGCCGCTCGTACACCTTGTACTTTGTGCCAAAAATCCGCTTCATGTTGCGCCCGGCGGCAGTGTTTAACAGGCGGTTGAAAAGGACGGTTAAAAACTTGCGGGCAAACAAGAAGGTGGGAATTCGGAAGGTGCCAACAATTTCGTCGCTGTATCGGTGGATTATCCGACGCAAGAGACCTTCTACCCTTGCTTGTTTTTCTTCATCGGACAGTTGTTCGTCAGGTTTGCCGAACAGTTTCTTGCTGATTTTTCTCCAAAAAACACGGTCTTGCGGTGGGTCAACCTTCCAGGGTTCCTCCTTCATCCTTATACGCTCCATGTACACCGTCTTGGCGATTACGTCGTCCAAGTCATCGCTGTGGAGCTTCAAAATACGGTGGAACGTGAACTCGTCTATTTCTTCAATAAGGTTCTTGCGGTCGTCCAATAGCTTGTAGATAGGCCATTGGTCCATGTCCGGTATGACGTGCGGATATACTTTCGAGCCTTCGGTCATTGATTTAGCGTTTTGGCATGTTGGCAAGTTGGGTGGGGCATTGGCAAATTGGCAGGGGCTACCCAATACGCCAACTGCCCAACTACCCAACCTCCACCGGGTTCACTGCTTCGACATGCTGGATTGCTGGAATCTTGTTCTTGATGGCATGCTCGATGCCGGCCCTCATGGTCATCACGGACATGTTGCAGTTCTGGCAATTGCCCAACCATTTGACCAAAACGGTCATGTCATCGGTCACGTCCACCACTTCAATGTCGCCGCCATCGGACATCAGATGCGGGCGAACATCGTCAAGCGCAATGTTTATCCTGGAGATGAGGTCAAATTTTTCCTGTGCTGTCATGCTGATAATATTTATGCTAATAGCTTGAACATCAAATAGTTGTGATGGGGATTAAATCCAATTTTTTTATAGAATTCAATGGCTTTTTTGTTGTCGTGCATGGTTTCGAGCATGAAAGCTACGGAATGATTTTCAGGGTTTGTTTGCAAAAATCAAAAAATTGAGCGCCTATGCCAGACTTCTGTATTCGGGCTTCACGTACAGTTCGTCCACGTACAAAATTTGTCCTGAAAACTCGTTGCTCCAAAAGCGGTTGACGATGGAGTAGCCGATGCTTACACTCCCTTTTTCAAAGATAAAAATCTGGCCCAAACTCGTTGGCCCCGTCAAATTTTCCACGGAGAGCGCCACTTTTTCGGTGGTCATGTGGGTAGCTTTTTGGCCATCCTTGGAGTAGAGGCCGAGCACCATCAAGGCCAATTCCTTAAAGTCGCTTGAACGATATTTCCTGAATTCAACCTCCATTTTTATCCGGCTACGTTGACAATCTTGGTTGGTTCCTTGAACTCGTTTCGCATCGCAAGCTGCCGAGCAACATTCTCCGAAATTGTCATGAAAGCTTGGGCAACAGGCGATTGTGGGTTCAAGACCACTGGTTTTCCAGCATCGCCGCCCTCCCGGATTCCCTGTACGATGGGGACTTGACCCAGCAGCACCGACTCAGCCATTTGCGCCAGCTTCTTGCCGCCGCCCTCGCCGAACAGGTAGTATTTTCTTTCAGGCAAATCTTCGGGCGTGAACCAAGACATGTTTTCCACTACCCCCAAGATTGGCACGTTGACCGAAGGCAGCAGGAACATGTTCATGGCCTTCACGGCATCCACCACGGCAACCTCCTGCGGGGTAGTTACCATCACAGCGCCAGTTACGGGAACAGTTTGCACGAGCGTAAGTTGAATGTCGCCGGTGCCGGGCGGCAAATCCACCACCAGGTAGTCGAGGTCGGGCCAGACCACATCGTTGAAGAACTGCTTGATAATGGCGCCGAGCCTTGGGCCACGCAGCACGACCGCCTGCTCTGGCTCAATGATGAAACCGATGGACATCACCGGAATATCGTAGGCCATCAGTGGGATGATTTTTGGCTGCCCGTGTATTTCCTGGATGCGGGGACGCTGCCCCTGCAAACCCAACATGGTCGGGATGGATGGGCCGTACAGGTCGGCGTCAACGAGGCCAACCTTTGCGCCCAAACGCTTCAGCCCCAGCGCCAAATTGACGGCAACCGTGGACTTGCCGACTCCCCCTTTGCCGGAGGCCACCGCAATGATGTTCTTGATATGCGGAACGGAACTGGACGACTCCTGGGAGCCAGGTGTCTTGGCCACCACGTGTACATTTACATCCGCTTGTGGGAAAACTTCTTTGATGGTGGCCACGCAGTCAAAAATCAGGTTTGATTTGTGGGGGCTGTTCAGCGACGGCAAAACCAAGTTGAAGTTGACGTTGTTGCCTTCGGTCAGTAGGTTTTCGACCATCCGGGCAGCAATCAAGTCTTTGCCAGAGGCCGGGTCTTTCACCTTGTAAAGTGCTTCGATTATCTGTTGTTTGTCAATATCCATCAAATGCTGTTTTTTAAGCTGCACAAAGGTAAGATGATTTACGGTTTACGATTTTGGTTTTACGATTGGGAGACTGTGTAATTGAATTGGGGACACTGAAACCTCAAACTTAGGAAATCCTTGCAAACCTGAAAATGAAACCTTCCCAAAGGCGATTTTTGGATAAAATAGACGCCCCAAATCGTAAATCGTAAATCGATAAATCGTAAATCGTATTACTTTTGCCGCCATGAAATTGCATAGAGACCTCAACAACCTGCCTCAGTTCAGGAATGCGGTAATCACCATCGGTTCCTTTGACGGCGTGCATTGTGGTCATCGTAAAATTATCAAGAAGGTCAAGGACTTGGCGCTTGCAACGGGCGGTGAAAGTATCATCATCACTTTTCACCCGCATCCCCGTCAAATAATCTATCCTAAAGACGACTCGCTCAAGCTCATCACCACCACCGAGGAGAAGATCCATTTGTTGGAAAAAACCGGGATTGACCACCTTGTCATCGTGCCGTTCACCTTTGAATTTTCGCAGCTCAACGCCGACGAATACATCCAGAAATTCTTGGTTGGCAAGTTTGAGCCAAAGCATATCGTCATCGGCTACGACCACCGTTTTGGCATGAACCGCCAGGGCGACATCAACTTCCTGCGCTGGCACGAGCGCAACCTTGGCTACAAAGTGGTCGAAATTGAGGAGGCAGAGATTGACGAGCTGGGCGTCAGTTCCACCCGTATCCGAGAGGCGGTGGAATCGGCGGACGTGGCGGCGGCCTCCCGTTTGTTGGGCAATTATTTTACCCTCACGGGGAAAGTGGTGAAGGGCCAGCAAATCGGCACCACCATCGGCTACCCAACTGCCAACCTCGAAATCAGGGAGGGCAGCAAGCTCATTCCGCCCGACGGCGTTTATGCTTGCTTCGCAAAACACGATGGCGAGCGCCTGCACGCCATGTTGTACATCGGCAAAAGGCCCACGCTGAAAAAGTACCAGAACCGGACCGTTGAGGTCAATATTTTTGGTTTCCAAAAATCCATTTACGAGGACGAACTGGAAGTGGAACTGGTAGCGTTCATCCGCCCCGACGCCGACCTCAAGGACATCGAGTCGCTCAAAGCTCAGATAGCCAAGGACCAGGAAGCTGCCGAAGCCATTTTGCAAAAGGCAAAAATCCAAGTCGTTGCATGGCAAAACCTTGAAAATCCCTCGGTCGCCGTGGTCATCCTCAACTACAACGGAAAGAATTTTTTGGAGAAGCACCTGCCCTCTGTCCTGGCGACCAGCTATGCCAACTACAAGGTTTATGTAGCGGACAACGCCAGCAAAGACGACTCGATTGCGTACCTAAAAAAGCAGTTTCCAACGGTCAGCATTATTCAGCTCAACCAGAATTTTGGCTTTTCAAAAGGGTACAACCTCGCACTTGAGGACCTTGACGAGGACTATTTCCTGCTGTTGAACTCAGATGTGGAAGTTCCGACCAACTGGCTGGAGCCACTGGTCGAAATGATGCAAAAAGACCCAACCATTGCCGCCGTTCAGCCAAAAATAAGGGCACTGGGCAAGCCGGAATACTTCGAGTATGCGGGCGCAGCGGGCGGTTGGATTGATTCGCTGGGGTATCCGTTTGCCCGTGGCCGCATTTTCGATACGGTCGAAAAGGACAACGGCCAGTACGACAATGCCGTGGAAATCTTCTGGGCCTCTGGTTGCTGCATGATGGTTCGGGGACCGCTTTTCAAGGGGTTCGGTGGTTTCGACAACGATTTCTTCGCCCATTTGGAGGAAATAGACCTCTGTTGGCGCTTCAAGCGGGCGGGTTATAAGGTGATGTTCACGCCAAAATCAACGGTTTTCCACTTGGGCGGTGGCACGTTGGGCTACCATTCCCCTTATAAAACCTACCTGAACTTCCGCAACAGCTACTACACTTTGCTGAAAAACGAGCCTATCCTCAAGCTGGCCTTTTTGCTGCCGTTGCGCCTGGCGATGGACACAGTGGCCGCCTTCAATTTTCTAATGCAAGCCAAATGGCTTCATGCCCAAGCAGTCATCGCTGCGTTTTTTTCGTTCTTTTTGGCACTTGTGCTCTTCATCAAAAAACGGCTGGAACTTGAGCTGCTGCTGGAGCGCATCCGCATTTCCCCACAGCCCAACCGACAAGGAATCCTGCCGGGCAGCATCGTTTTGAAATATTTCGTTTTGCAAAAAAAGCTGTTCAGTAGGCTTTGAGGTGACACTCCCCGCTCCACATTTTCATTTTAAAAAAAAACAGGGAGGGGAAGGTGTAATCTCAAACAGGAGATGAACAGTGAGATGACAAACGGGACATGGCGGTGAGATGACACCTTTTCCCGGGACATTCATCTTTAAATCCGGGATGTGGAGCGGGGAAAAGATGTCACCTCAATCACTAGCATACAACCAAACATGAAAAACATCACATCCTTGTTCTTGATTTTCGCTGGGGCAATATTCCTGTCAAGCACCTGCGAAAATGCGCAGCAGCCCAACGGTGACCATGCATCCAGCAATTGCGTTGACCTCAAAAAAGCCGACCCAAAGCGAGCTTGTACCGAAGAGTTCGCACCCGTTTGCGGCTGCAACGGCGTCACTTACGGCAACCAGTGCGAGGCGGAACGTGCGGGCGTTCAGTTTTTTACCGCTGGCAAATGTGGCGAGTGCATTGACCCCAAGAAAATCAATCCGAATGGCATCTGCACGATGGAGTACAACCCAGTCTGCGGGTGCAACGGAATCACCTATGGCAACCCTTGCGCTGCCGCCCATGCTGGGGTGATGAAGACGGTGCCCGGCGAGTGCAACGACTGCGTGGACGTCGGTAAAATAGACCCAACCAAGGTCTGCCCTCGCATTTTTAAACCGGTCTGCGGTTGCGATGGCAAAGTTTACTCCAACGCTTGCGAAGCCGAAAAAGCCGGTCTCCGAAGCTGGAAGGAAGGTGACTGCAACGATTGCATTGACCCTGCTAAAATCAGCAATGGCGGCTGCACCAAGGAGTACCGCCCGGTTTGTGGCTGTGATGGCAAGACTTACGGAAACCAGTGCATGGCCGAGCGTGCTGGCTTGAAATCTTGGCGAGACGGCGAATGCAGCGACTGCTTGGACCCCAACCCCAAGCAAAATGCCTGCATCGAAATCTACGAGCCAGTCTGCGGCTGCGACGGGAAAACCTACCCCAATGAATGCTACGCAAAGAACGCCGGTGTTAAAAAATATACGAAGGGGGCCTGCAAGTGAGGTGGGGTGTTGGTTGTTGGCGTTTTGCATATGGAAACCCAAGTTAGCTTGTTGGCAAATGGAACCAGAAAGCTTTTTTTGAAAACTAAACGCATTGAATCATGAGGAAAATTTTAATTCTATTGGTAGTGGTTGTGGCGCACAGCGTCGCTTTTGGGCAGTCGGGCCGGAGGCAAGCTTACGAACAACAGCGGAGCAACGAAGGGTCCGTTTTGTTGATGAATTTCAGCTATGGCGGCCAATTGCCGGGTGGCGATATGGCCGACAGGTTCGGTAAGAATTTCTTGGCAGGTGTTGGGGCGGATTACTACACCAAAGACAATTGGATTTTGGGCTTGAAAGGAGATTTCATGTTTGGCAAGGACGTGGAAACCGATGTGCTGGCCAACTTGCGTGGAGATGCTGGTTTCGTGTACGCTGACGATGGCGGCATTTCGGACATCAAACTGAGGGAACGGGGAATTCACCTGAGTGCGCACATCGGCAGGGTGTTTTCGTTCTCGGAAACCAACAAACGCTCTGGCTTGCGGGTGACGATTGGTGGCGGATTTTTGCAGCACAAAATCAGGATTCAGGAAGAGCCGCAGGTATTCGTTTCGAGCATTTACAAGGACTACAAAAAAGGCTACGACCGCCTAACAAACGGTGCTACGATTACCGAATTCATTGGTTACCAGTTCATTGCGAATAATCGGCTTATCAATTTTTCGATTGGTGCAGAGTTCGTTCAAGGCATCACGCAAGGTCGTCGCAGCTTCAACTTCGATACCCGCAGCCCCGGCCTTGACAAGCGGCTCGACTTGCTCTACGGCTTCCGCTTAACGTGGACCTTGCCACTTTTTATCGGTGAAAATGCGGATGAAATCAACTACTGATTTTAATGATGAATGATAAATGGTGAATGATGAATGGGGGAAACTTGGCTACAATTTATTGACCCAAGCCTATTTTTTGGGCATCAGGCTGGCTGCTTTCCGAAACGAAAAGGCCAAGCTTTGGGTGAAGGGTAGGGTCGGGGTGTTTGAAAAACAGGCTATCGAAATTCCCCTAAAAAGAAGGGTCAATCAACGACTTGTTTGGATGCACTGCGCCTCGCTCGGTGAGTTTGAACAGGGACGAACCATCATCGAAGCCTTGAAAAAACAGCATCCGGAGGTGCTGGTGCTGCTCACTTTCTTCTCTCCCTCTGGTTACGAAATCCGAAAAAATTACCCGTTTGCCGACTGGGTTTTTTACCTCCCTGCCGATTCCAAATCCAATGCGCAACGCTTTCTGGCTTTGGTCAAGCCGGATTTGGCCATTTTCGTGAAGTACGAATTCTGGTACCACTACCTGACCAATTTGAAGCAGCTGCAAATCCCAACCCTTTTGATTGCTGCGATTTTCCGGCCAACACAGCCGTTTTTCAAATGGTACGGCGGGCTGCATCGCAAAATGTTGAGCTGCTTCAGCGAAATACTCGTGCAGGATATTGGCTCCCAAGAGCGCTTAACCGGAATCAATTTTCTAAACGTGCAAGTCGCCGGGGACAGTAGGGTAGACCGGGTACTTGAAATCGCCAAGCACCCGAAAGATTTGCCACTCGTCAAAAAATTCTGCGGAGACGCCCCTGTGCTCGTTTGCGGTAGCACCTGGCCTGCCGATGAAGCGATTTTGAACCCCATTTTTACTCATGAGAAGTTCAAGAATTGGAAGTTCATCCTGGCTCCCCACGATGTGCAACCTGCTCACATTCAGGCAATTGAATCGAAGCTGGAAGTTCCTTCCTGTCGTTTTTCTCAACTTGAAAATTCCGACTTTTCAGCCGTTCGACTTTTGTTGGTGGACAATATTGGGTTGCTCTCTTCCCTCTATTTTTTCGGTAAAATCGCCTATATTGGCGGCGGTTTCGGGCAAGGCATCCACAATACGCTGGAACCTGCGGCTTATGGTTTGCCAGTGGTTTTTGGGCCAAAGTATCGCAAATTCGAGGAGGCTGTTTGGTTGGTGGAGCATGGCGGCGGGTTTGTGGTGAGGGATGAAAATGAGTTGCAAGAAGTGCTTGCCCAGTTGACCAACCCCGAAAAGCAGTCCATGGCTTCAAAAGCTGCGAAATCATACGTGCAGATGAAGTCCGGAGCCACACAGACGGCCATGCGTTCCGTGAATTCATTGCTTTTTGGTTAAGTTTTGAACTCAAGCGACCAGCATTGCCTCCCGCTTGTTGGTTTGCTGAATTGCTTTAAAGTTGACGGACTTTTGAATACAACTATTTCCCGATGAAGAAGACCCTGTTTGCCCTTTCATTCCTTACAATTTTTCTTACAAGTGTCAAGGCTCAAATCATCAATGGCCTCGACACATTGTATGGGAACGAGTGGATAAATTTTGACCAGAGCTACTTCAAAATTATGGTGGCCGAGGATGGCATTTACCGAGTTTCACAGCAGGTGCTTTCCGATGCAAACCTTCCGTTAGGCCAAATCAATGGCAATCAATTCCAGCTTTTCCACAATGGGGAGGAGGTGCCAATTTACCTTACCACGGATGGTCTCCTTGGGAGCAACGACTACATCGAGTTTTTTGGCCAAAAAAATACTTCGGAACTTGACCGCCACCTTTTCAAAGACCCCGATGCGGAGATGATGAACCCACTGTACAGCCTGTTCACGGACACGGCGGCGTATTTTTTGACTTGGAAACTGGGTGGTGGGAGTCTGCGCTATGAAACGATTCCGAACGATTTGACGAATCTGCCGGCGAAGGAGGAGTATTTTATGGCAACGCATGTGCTGAATTATTTTTCTGCTTTTTCGAAAAAGTCAAATTCACAGGGCATAAGTTCCTCGGATTATGGGGTAACGGAAGGCTATTCCAATGCCTTTGCCAATGTACAGACCATTACTATCAACCCACCCAACCCCTATGCTGGTGGACCAGATGGACAATTGGATATTCGTTACGGAACCAATATCGGCTCACACCAGCAGTTGATTACCCTCAACGACCAGCCATTGGTTACAGATGAATTTTCGGATTTTCAGGTTCGGCAACTAAACTTTGACATACCAAATGCCCAGCTCACATCGGCTATGGCGTTGAAGTTTCAAGGCCTCGCCTCCACTACCGACCGCCAGCGGGTGGCGAATGTAATCCTACGTTATCCAGCGCTTTATAAATTCGGCAACCAACCAGCTTTTATCTTCGACCTTCCAGCAGCTTCGGCAGTACGCTACCTTGAAATCGAGAATTTCAATGCTTCTGGTGGCAACCCGGTGTTGTATGACCTAAACAATCGGACTCGAATGGCAGTCACTTATGAGAATGGGTTGGTGAAAATAGCCCTGCCTCCTTCCTCCGAAGCTGTCCAGCTGGTATTGGTCAACGATGCAGCAGGTGTGAAACCCGTTGGTCAGTTGATTCCGGTTTCATTCATTGATTATGCTGCCCTCAATGCGGAGTTCATTATTTTGTCCAATCCGAAATTGTACGACGATGGAAATGGGAATAATTATGTGCAGGAATATGCCGATTATCGAAGTTCTGCCACTGGCGGCGATTATTCGACGGTCATTGTAGATGTGCAGCAGGTGTACGACCAGTTTGGGTGGGGGCTGAACCGTCACCCGCTTTCGATTCGGGATTTCGGGCATTTTGTGAAGAAGAACTGGGCGGAAGTGAAGTATTTTTTTGTGGTTGGGAAGGGGAGGGAGTATCCGAATGTGCGGACTTCTGCACAACTTATAAGTACTTCAAATACCTCCTATTTTATTCCGACTTATGGGACGCCTGGCTCGGACAACCTTTTGTTGGCGGGCAGTGATGGGTTTACTCCGGTAATACCGGTGGGAAGGATAGCGGTTTCTAAAGTAGAGGATATTCGGATTTATTTGGATAAAGTTCAGCAGTTTGAAGCGAACAGGGATTTACCTCAAACGATTGCGGACAAAGCTTGGATGAAACAAGGCATCTCCACTTAGGCGGCGGACAGACCAACTCCGAGCAGTCATTATCCGTAGCTATTTCAAGCAACATGGAAGGGAATATCAAGGCAGGCAAATTCGGCGGTGAGGTCAAGTCTTTTACAAAACCAGCACCGACCCCATTCAAATACCGCAAACCCAGCAGCTGTTCGACGTCATCAACGAAGGAGTTTCGATGATGACCTTTTTTGGCATTCGGGTGTGGGCACTTTTTGATTTCAGCATTGACAACCCGTCAATTACTCCAACCAAGGCAAGTACCCCCTCATGCTCTCCCTGGGCTGCTATTCCGGCAATATCCACACTTCGACGGTGGGGGTCAGCGAGCGATTTTTTTTTGAAAAAGGGTCCCGTTGCTTTCGCCGCAACTTCAGGGCAAGGCTACATTTCCTCCCTCTACGAATTTGCCTCTGAATTCTATCGCATCATTGGTGACGAAATGTATGGGCAAGGCATTGGTGATGCCCTGCGGTCTGCCATTCGAAACAAGCCGTCAGGCGGCTTCGGGCTGGACTTGATTCGACAGCAGTTCAATTTTAATTGTGACCCTTCGCTTCGGCTCAATCCAGCTCCAGGTCCTGATTATGTGATTGACGCTGCTTCCGCCCAGTTCTCTCCAAAACAAGTAACCGCGAGCTTGGACACTTTTGAATTGAAATTCAACACGGTGAACATTGGGCAACGATTGCCCGACTCAATCGTGGTGCAAGTAACCCAGCGCTTCCCCAACGGCTTGGAGCAAATCGTGGTGCAACAATTGATTCCTTCGCCCGGCTTTTCGCAAGAAATGGTTTGCAAGATTCCCGGCAAAGTTGACCAGTGCGTCGGGTTGAATCGATTTTTCATCGAAGTAGACGCCACCGACAGGGTGGCGGAACTGCTGCCCCGCAGGCAGAGGCGAACAACGACCTGGTCAGCAGGCGGCGAACCGGGCTTCGCTCTTCATCCGCGACAACAGCGCCAAGCCAGCTTTGGCCCCCGAATTCGGCATCGAATCCTGGCCCAGACCTTGTGCTAAAAGCCTCGACCACCAACTCGCTCCTGCCCGTAAAAGTACATCCTGCAACTTGACACGACGGAGACTTTCAACAGCTCCACCTTTTTTCAGAGGCTGAAGTTATTACAGCCGGGCGGCGTGATTCGATGGAAGCCTTCCGTTGCTTGGCAGGACGGACTGATTTTATTGGCGAATCAGTCCCGACAGCGTCTCTGACTAGGAGGGTTTAACTGGAACGGTAGCTCCTTTCTCTTTAAAACGACAGCCTCGCCGGCTGGAACCAGTCGCATTTTTATCAAGTTTTGAAAGATGATTTGGTCAATCTGGAATTGCCCTCAAGACAACCTCGATTTCATCACGAACTTTAAGGACTTTTCACTTCGCAATTGTTTGCAATCTATTCAACAGATTGACATCCGGGTCAACAACGGCTGGTATGGAACATACTGGGGGTTGCCACCGGCTGGTGTTTACGTCTTGTGGATGGATTCTGTTTTTGTGGAACCGAAGGTGAATTATCCACCGGGACAAGGTCCATATCAATACAGCATCCCGCACCCTGCGGGGTATTGGGTACGCACTTTCATGTTCGACACCAGCATACCGGATGGTCGAAAACAACTCATGGATTTCCTTGACGACGTTATTGCCCCGCACGAATACGTCCTGTTCTGGACGGTGCAACCCAACGCCTCCGCCGACTATAAGCCGCAGGAGTGGGCGAGCGACAGCCTCATTTATGGCAAAAACCTTTTCCAAAGCCTTGAATCGCAAGGGGCGCAGCTCGTGCGCAGCTTGGAAACAAAAGGCTCCGTGCCTTATGTGGTGGCATATCAAAAAGGAGGCGATGTGCTGGTCGAGGAAGTTGCCTCCTCCGTGACCGACATTTTGAATGTCTATTTTTCTTTGCCCGGCAATTGGGACAGAGAGAATGTTGCCTCACGCTGATTGGTCCGGCCAAAAAATGGAACTATCTCGATTGGCAGGCGCACTCTGATCAACCAGCCGCAAGCCGATACGGTAAACCTTGCAGTTAGGCGTCGCGCGAATGGAATAACAAACCCTACTCCTGGAAACTTGTCTACCGGGCCCGCTCGACCTTTCCAGCGATCGACGCTGGGTGCCTTCCCCGTTTTGAAACTGAAATTCAACTCGAAGACTCTCTTTTCCGCACCTCAGCCCAGTTGGACTATTGGCGGGTGCTCTACGAAGGCGATACACCTGGGTTTGCCGTCAACCAGACGGCGGATTACTCTTTGAAAGCGACACCGTCCAGCAGGGGAACCCCTGTCGCTTGACTTTGCCGTCGAAAATCTCTCCACCTGGAATGGCGACAGCCTGCTCGTGAAATACACCTGGCGAGACCGGGACAACAACGAGACGTCTCTCCTCCAACGGTTGCCGCCCTTGGCTGCCGAGGACTCGCTCATCGCCCACTTTCCCCTGACAACCAAGGAGTTGGCAAACAGCTACCAGCTTTCCGCTGAAGTCAATCCTGCTGCCGACCAGCCCGAGCAAATTCACTTGAACAACTTCCTCCACACCGGCTTCTTCGTCGAGGCAGACCGCAAACCCTCTGCTGGACGTCACTTTCGATGGCGCTCACTTCCTCGACGGAGACCTCGTCAGTGCAAAGCCGCTCTTTCAGTCACGCTCCATGATGAAAACCGTTTTCTCTCACTGGACGACACTGCCCTTTCAAGCTCTTCCTCGCATGGCCGATAGCGCTGAACAGCCCTTGCTCGTGCCGTTCAGCGACCCCGCCGTGCAATTCATGCCTGCCTCCGCCAACAGCGAAAACAAAGCTACCATTGAATTTTCGCCCGTTTTCACACAGGACGGAACTTACGCCTTCATAGTCAGTTCCGCGACGCCACCGGCAATGCATCGAGGCAATTTGAGTTCAAAGTGGCATTTAAGGTCATCACCAAGTCCATGATTTCCAACGTTTTTGAATTACCCGAACCCGTTTTCCACCGCCACTCGGCGGTTCCGTTTATACGCTCACCCCGAGGCTTGAAGCAGCCCGCCCCCTTCAAAATACAAATCCTGACTATCGGCGGCAAGTGTGCGGGAAATAACACAGGACGAAATTGGCGATTTGAAGGTCGGCACACACCAAACCGATTTTGTTTGGGACGGCAGGGATGAGTTCGGCGACCGCCTCGCCAATGGCGTGTACCTCTACCGGGTGCTGGCGCAAAATGCTGAGGGCAAGACATGGGAAACTTTCGAGACAGGTGCAGATCAGTTTTTTGATAAAGGCTACGGTAAAATGGTGATTGTGCGCTAAATCTGGAATTGCCTGAAAACAAAAGCGGCGGCGGTGGTCAAACCTCGCCGCCCGCTTTTGTTACCCAGTGCCTACTGGCGCTACCGCCGAAGCTTGCCGAGCAACCATTCAACCGGCGAAGGGGAAAGGGTGAAGAACCGCCAGTTCTTGGGAAGGCAATAGCAGCAGAGTTGGAAATATGGTGCAAAAGTCTAGGGGCTTGAATTTTTTGAAACGTTAGATATATCAAGCAAGAAATGGGCGGCAAAGGCAGATTGTCGGGCTTGAAGGCTTCGGCGGCACTCCGTCACAATCGGACAGCCCAGCCGTCAGCCTTTTCAGCAAAGGGCTGGCATTAGGAAACTAAGCAATGAGCTGCATCTGGAAGCGTTCGGTATCAAAATAGCGCTCCCGGCTTAACTGATTTCGAAGCGTCGTGCCAGCGAAAAAGCAGGTTTTCTTCGATAAAACAAAACTTCTCCATGCAGAACTTCTCCACATACCTGTACCAAAATTCAAATCCATGCAGCTAGTCGGCTTTTTCGTCGAACCCGCCGAGCGACTGCACTGCCGGCGACTCGCAAAACAGGCAACAAGGGCTGGCGTGCCCAAAAATCATCGTCTTCTCAAGCTGGGAAATACTTCCATCAAGGCCGGGGCACGGTTCTGTTGTTGTCCAAGAGCGTGTAATAACCACAGACCAAGTCTGCATCGTTCTCTAAAAAAGCCTTCGCCACCGCCAACAACGCACCAGGTGCCAGCAAGTCATCGCTGTTTACCCAGTTGAAAATGTCGCCCGTAGCCAGCGCCAAGCCTTTGTTCAGGGCGTGGCTCTGTCCCCTGTCCGGCTCGCTGACCCAATGTGCCAGCCATTTTTCGTACTTCCAAGAATGTCTTAACGGGAGCCCGTCCCGTGCCGCAATCACGATGATGCTATCCGAGATTGGGATAGTTTTGGAGGAGGACGGAGCGGATGGTTTCTTCCAGGAATTGACCTTGGTTGAGGGAGGGGGTGATGAGGGTGATTCTTGGGAAATGAGAAGTTCGAGCGGTGTGGCATATTCATCCAGCGTCCAGGGAAAACCTGTTTTTTCAAGGGATGGCGGCGGAAAACTATTTGAAGAGGAAGCAGACATCACCGAACAATCAACCTCGGAGTTTTATCAATCGCTTACCGGGAGCAAACGACTGAATGGCTGGCTCTTTCTCAAATACCAATGAAACAGCTTTTCCCACACACTGCGGGGGTCGACAGAAACCTTCAGGTTCGATGCCAGGAGTCAATTTGGAAAACCGCTGCGCCCACCCGTGTTCCTGAAGTATCCGGCGGTGATTTTATCACAATAATAATTGCCTTCTTTTTGATGGAAA
>JADJYH010000031.1 GCA_016719855.1 Saprospiraceae bacterium
CGCTACGAATACGAGTTCATGCCCCAAGGGCTTGCTCTCACAGCATATCGTGCGCAACCACCGCTATATCCGGCAAACAGAGCTGGCTTGGAAGAGCGGTGCCGTATTCGAGCGGCAGGCCTGCGCAGGCATTGGTGACGGAGGCTGGGCAGCCGCAATATTCGCATCCGTGCCCGTGGCGTACAGGCCAAAGAATTGCTTACCATCCTAAGCGAGGATTTCGACAAGATGCACGAGCGGCTGGAAGGCTTGAAGGTGCGGAAGATGATTCCTTGCAATTGCCGGGTATGCGGCAAGGCTTCTGAGCCGCATTTTACAATTATGAAGAACTAACAGACCGAAAGAACAATGGTAAAATGACTATTGAATGCAAAGTGAAACCCTATGCCGATGTGTCGGTGGCGGGCTGTTAGATGGGTGTTTGCTCCTAAATCACTCCAGAGCCAATTGATATTCAAACTTTACAAAATCCAATCAAAATGAAGAAAATGTTCATTTCCTATTCCAAATCAGACAAAGCTGTTTTTGGAAGAATTCAAAAAAGCAACTTGCCTTGTTTAAGCGGTTGAATCAACTTGAAACTTGGGATGATAGCCATATTCAGCCCGGCGAAGAATGGGACAAGGCAATCAAGCCGGAACTAACAGCGGCTGATATTATCGTCCTGTTAATCAGTGCCGACCTAATCAATACCGATTATATCTGGGATGTGGAAATGAAGGAAGCATTGGGCATGAAAGAGGAGAGGCTACTGTTATTCCGGTAATTATTCGTGCCTGTGCTTGGGAGAAAGCACCTTTGGGAAATTAAATGCTTTGCCTGAGAAAGGAAAACCTGTTGATGATTGGAGGGTGAAAGATGAAGCTTTTGGACTCAGGTGGTAAAAAGGATTGAGCAAGTTTTGAATTCGGGGTAATAATATCTAGTTGTGCCAAGTCTTCCGACTCATTGAATAAAAAGCAGTAGTTTGAGCAATTGTTGAGCGAAGTGGCACTTGGGGTGTGCCAGGTAGGCGTCGAAAGTGCCGCTTCGCTCCACCTGCCCGCACAGGAAGTGGCTGAAGGATAGGAAGAGCGGCAATTGAGCTTTGACGATATTTTCATTATCAGAAGATCATCGTGGCGCTGGCGGAGACGGGGCGGGTGATGGGGGAGGTGGATGAGGTGGGGGTGATGCTTACTAATTAGTAAAATTTAAAAGCTAAAAAATTAACTGTTCAATCTAAACCATTTAATCATGTTGACTTTAACTAAATCATTGATTTTCTTTACTGCCTTTCATTTTGTACCGAAATTGTTGCTCAATTGCCTTGTGAGCCAATGGAGGTACACAAATTTGGGCAACTTCCTGGTCTCAGGAGTATTCAATCCAAAGACCTTGATAACGATGGGATACCTGAAATCTTAGTCAACTCTCTAGGAGCAATTGGGTTTGGTACATCATGAATTACATCCCATCCGAAAACAAGTACAAAATAGTTTGGACAAGTCCACCTGCATTAGAGGCGGAAATTGTCCTTTTAACAGCTGGCTAGACTGGGATGAAGATGGCGACGATGAGATTTTTGCATCGGATGCTTACGGAAGGACGACAATTTACTGATGGTCAAACCTTGGAAGTATGGCCAATTTTGATTTGCCGACTGCGGCCATTACACGAGTATTGTTCGAGGATGCAGACAATGATGGTGAGAAAGAATTGCTATTATGCAGCGAATATGATGCTTTTGTGGTAAATGCTACGACTTTTCAAATTGAGTTTCAATTTAACGCCAAACAAGGGATGTGGTAGTAGGACAAATAGATGCAGATGCAAATTTAGGAAATCATCAATGCCGATGGGGATGTGTTTCAGCTTAATGGGACGGTATTAACAAATGAATGGAATGCGTTTGACGAAAGCGACTTTTACAACATTAGACTTATAGAATTGCTAAGGTTGACCAAGACCCAATCTTGGAATTCGTCATTTCTTATGGCACAAGCATCCGAATTTTGATGCAGCAGAACAACAGGAAAATTTTCTACGAATTCAGATTATAAAATTACGGACTTTAGGATTTTCCAAACAAGTGGTGCTGCCCAACCTGAAATTTATATTGGGGATGAATTGGGCAATATATATGGTTACAACAGTGACCTAACTGTAAAAACTCAGATTATCAACGGTTCAGCCAATCAATTGAATGGAATTTGTGGCTTCGTTATATCGGATTCCGACAATGACGGTAGTTTAGAGGTTGTGATGGGAGAAGGTTGCACTACCAATAGTGGCCAACATATTCAGGTCTATGACTTTTTGACAGCAGACTTTGAGTGGAGCCATCTGGATTTGGATGGCCCCTTTTCAGCTTTAACCTATGTTGCAACAACGAATAAAATATTAGGCCATTCCTATACCATTGAAGGAGGGAATACTGCGGGTATTTTGGTCGAAATTGACCCTGCAACCGGTGATGAACTCGGACAGTTTGCAAACGTATTCGCTTCGCATGAGCTGTTTGGAATGAAGAATGTAAAGTTGGAAGAAACCCAGCCCGAAAAGCTATTATTGTATGGCCAATATAAAGTCAGCCTTGTAAGTGTTGGTGATTATAGTGAATTGAAAAGCTACGATGAAAGCTTTGACACTTATTACTCGGCAGATGTCGCTGATTTAGACAATGATGGCGTAAAAGAAATCTTGGTTGGAAATCATAGTGGTGTTGATATTTTTGATGCCAATTTGAACAAAATTGGTAGCCTAGTGGCTGATTTTGATGTAACCACTGAAATTTAAAGCTGTCAATATTGACAATGATCCCAAAATTGGAAATCATTTTCGCAAATGAATTTATAAATGTCTTTGATGATGATTTTCAATTGATTTTGGACAAGCACGTATCAAGACATCGTTGATTTTGACATTTTTGACAAAAATGGTGATGGTGTTCAAGATATTGTCGCTTCTGATGAATATGGGAATTTGATTTTTTTTAGCACCAATGATTTTAATAATTTCCTATTGATTAATATAGGAAGCGAAGATGTGAATAGCGTTGAAGCGCTTGATTTGAATGCCGATGGCGTTGATGATTTGTTTGCAATAACTCAAGGCAAGTTCTATTATATTGATACACAAAATCAACCGATTTTGCTGCATCAAGAAGCAGGAGTGACGTATTACGTGCATGATTTTTTGGAATTTGAGGATTTGGACATGGATGGATTGAAAGACATTATTTACGCAAATAATTATTCCATTTCTGCCTCATCCAGCATTTGTTTGATCAATTTATTGTTGGGTGCAGATGAAACCCTGGCCGAACCAGAGACACCTTTTGTTGTTTACCCTATTCCAGTTTCCGACGTCTTATACATCAAGCCAAAAGAAAATACTGATTTCATCAGTGCAATTATTGGATTTTAATTCCCACTTGTTGTTAGATTCTGAGAACATGATGCAAATATCTGTAAGCACATTACCAGATGGTGTTTATTTCTTGAGATTAATTGAGAAAGCAACTGGAAGTTTTTTGTGCAAAGAGTAAAAAATTGACTTGTTGGCGTAGGTTCAGTTAGGTTGGCAAGTCTTCCATCTGTTCAGTCACAGCACCGTACCAGTTCTGGTAATTTGGGCAGGGTTTCTAGGCTATCAAAAATACGAAAGCCCAGCGGGTGGAATCCCGCTGGGCTTTTACATTAAACCCACCGCTTATTTTTTCACAAAACTGCGCACCGTCATGCCACCGTTCTGGTCTCTCAGCACCAAGCGGTAAAGCCCGGATGGTAGGTCGGAAATGTCAATTGTAATGCCACCCCATTCCATGGAGCCAGCCTTGGCTGTCTGCTAATCCATTGACCATGAGCCAGTTAAGCTCGCTTTCAGGCTTGTTTTTTTCAAAAAATACCTGAATAAAATCCTTCGCCGGGTTGGGGTAAATGAAGATGTCGCCTTCGGCAAACGCTTCCCCGGTTCCGGTCAGCTCGCCCTGCTGTACTGTGTTGTTGGCGGAAATCAGCCAGAGGTCGGGGTCGAACTGCACGGACGTGACCGTGAAGGGCATGTTCATGCTGAACAGTTCGCCGTTCTGGGTATGTTCCAATCGCACGAGCGAGTCCACGCCAGCGCCCTTCAACAGAACAGGCACGGGCATTTCAAAAAAGTCAACCGAAACGTGCGAGGTCGTCTGGTTCAGTTGGATATAAACATCGCCAGCACTGCTCTGCTCCCAGGTCACTTGGTAGCTCGGGTGGCCTTGCCCAGTGAACCAGTCCTCGAAATATTCCGTCAAGTCCTGACCAGATGCTGCTTCGAGGTGCAATTGCAGGCTGTTGGTGAGGGCGTAATCGTACTGGCGGTCGGTCAGGTAATTACGAAGCCCCATGAAAAAGTCCTCGTCTCCGAGTTTCCACCGCAGCATGTGCAGCAGGTACGAGCCTTTGTTGTAGCTCAATCGGCTGCTGAAAATGCTGTTGACGCTCGTGGTGTCCGCCACCTTCACCGAGCCGCCGGTCTGCGAGGTGATGCTGTTGATTTTGCTGAGTTTCCAGTCGTACCACTGCGTGACTACCTGCGATGGGAATCGCTCCCTCGACAAGCCTTCGAGGTAGGTGGCAAAGCCTTCGTTGAGCCAGATGTCCTCCCAACTGCCGCAGGTTACCATGTCGCCGAACCACTGGTGCGCCAACTCGTGCGCCAGCAAGCCCCAGCCGTAGCTTGTCACGTAGCTCATGGTCTGGTGCTCCATGCCGCCGCCCCAGCCGAACTCGGCGTGGCCGTATTTTTCTTCGTGAAACGGGTAGCTCACAAAAAGGCTGTCGTAAAACTGCAGGACTTGCACCAGCTTGCCCGTACCGGACTGTGCGTTTGCGAGATTTTCGGGGTAAACATAGTTGAGCATGGGCAGGTTCGTGCCATTGCTAAGTGGCACATTGTCAGTGTATTGCGCAAAATTCGTGACAGCAATGGCCACGAGGTATGGGGCAATCGGGTAGCGGTGCTTCCAGTGGTAAACCTTGTCCGAACCGACGACGGTCTCCTGCACCAGCAGGCCGTTGCTGGCTGCCCGGTAGGCTTCGGGCGTGGTGACAATGACGTCAATGCTGTCAATCTTGTCGTCGAGGCCATTCTTGCAGGGCCACCAGTCCTGGGCGCCGTAGGGTTCGGAGAGCGTCCAAAGTGACGGAATGCCGTTGTGCTCGCTTTGGATGAACGAGCCAAAACCACTTGACGGAGGCGCTCCAGCGTAGGTAATCGTCATGCTGTCGAGCGTACCAGCGGTCAGTGGTGTGGGCAGTTGCACCGTGAGCAGGTAGGCACCGCTGGCGGTGGAGTTGAGGCTTTGGCCGTGGTAGCTGATGTCGTTGACGGCCATTTGGGTGGAAAAGTCGAAGTTGATTTCGGCGAAGCCGTCCTCCAGCGTCTCAAAATAAACCGTCGCCTTGCCATCAATGAAATACTGTGCCGGGTCAATGTACCACTCGAATCGGTAGTATTTCAGGTCGTAGTTGGCCGTCAGCGGGTTGGCCGCAGGGACAGGGTGGAGGAAATGGGCGTGTGCCTCGGCTTCCTTGCAGACGATGTTTTCAAAGTCGTCTTCGACATGGTTTTGGGCGAAAAGGCTTGCCGTGAAGGCAAGCATGAAAAAGCGTTTATAAATTGCGTCTTTTCAGAAGGTTTTGAGACTTTGGTTTAAAAAAAATGACCCACACAAATTCATGCAAATTAAACACGTAGGGATTACTTGGTTGGTGATTTTCGCACCCATTGGGCAAGTCGCCAAAATCAGAACATCCGCACCAGCTTCTTTTTCAGCACATGCCCGTCCACCCGCAGTAATAAAAAATAGCCGCCGAGCGGCAAATCCATCCCTGCGAGGTTTATTTTTTCGAGGTAAATGCCGTAGTCCCGCCACTCGTTGTCAATCGGGCGGGCGAGTTCCCGACCCTGCATGTCCGTCACCGTTAGGCTGACGAGCGAGCGCTGGTGCAGCTTGAACGAGATGCCCGTTTCCGCCGAGGCAGGATTGGGGTACGGATTTCCCATGTAAAACAACGGCGATTCCGCTGCTTGATTGGTGCCAGAAATCACACTATCGGGTTCTACCAGCGCCGACCAGATGGAAAGCTCGCCATTGTTCAGCCTTGTCCAAATCGGGCGCACCACGCCGTTGTGGGCTGTGACGTTGGTGTAGTCACCGAAGAAAAAGCCGCTGTTCGGCACGAACGGACTTTCGCTCACCCTGAAGTTTTTGAAGGTCTCGCCGCCGTCGGTGGACACGGCCATGTACACGTCGGTGCGGTCGTCGTCGTAACTGCGGCGGTCGTAGAAAGTGAACCAGAGCCAGCCCGTGGCTTGGTCAACGGTCATCCAAGTGAAAAACTGCTGTTTGCCCGCCGGGTCGTCGTTCACCCGCACGGCGGTGCTCCAGGTGTTGCCGCCGTCGGTGCTTTTGGCGAGCCAGACGTCGGTGTCGTCCGTGCCGTTGCGCTGGTCGCTCCAGTTGACGTAAATCGTGCCGTGGTTGGCCCCACCGCTCAGGTCGCAGGTGGTGACGGGCAGCCCGTTCGCCCGATAGATGCCGGGGATGCCATAATCCCAGCCGCCGGGTTGGTCGCTCACGAAAATGTCGTTGGTGAGCCAGGTTGCGCCGCCGTCCGTGGAGCGGTCGAACCAGATTTTGCTGCGGTTCGACCAAGCGACGTAAACCTCGCCGTTCGGGCCGACGCAGGGCACGGCACCCTCGGCGGTGTCGTCGGAGTCAATGCAGTCGCCGCCAAGTAAATTGATGCGCTGGGCAGGCGACCATGTTGCGCCAGCGTCCAGGCTTTTTGAAAAAAGGATGACGGAGCTGTCGGCAGGGTTCGTGGAGCCGTAGTCGTCGAACTGCGTCCAAGTGACGTAAAGTGTGTTCGTCTCCCTATCCACGGCAATCCAGTGCTTGTCCTGTGCCTTCGAGCCGTTCAGGCCCATGAAGCTGCCGTCCGACCAAGTGACACCGCCGTCGGTACTTTTTTGGGCAATGATGCGGTCAATCCAACTGCCCGCTGGCGGGTTTGAGAGGTGGAGGTAGAAGAACGCCCCCGCCGTGTCCACCCCAATGACGGGGTCGCCCCAAATGCCCCAGGGGCAGGAGACTGACGCCTTTGTCCAACTGGCACCGCCGTCGTGGGAGTAGTAAACATTGTTGAGATTGGCGCCCGCAACCAGCTCTTGCGTGTTCTTGGGGTTGATGCAAATGGACGGCTCGTTGGGGGAGCCTTCCGTGCTCACGAGGACGTTGGTGTGTTGCGCAGCGGCGTTTTTTCCGAAGGACAAAAGCGCCAGCAAGGCCAAGTGGAGTATTGTTTTTTGTAAATTCATACCAATCCTAATTTTTCTCAAAGTTCATTTTTTACTAAGATCTTTCGGGCAAAAAACGCCGCATTTGCCAATGGCTTGCCATCTCACCTCACCACTACTTTGCAGGTTTCGGAGGCGTGGCCGTTGCTCAATTTCAAAAAATACATGCCGGGGCGTAGGCGAAAAGCTGCATTGTCCAGCTTCACTTCGTGCAGGCCGGGCGGGTATTTTTTTTGTGTAAAAACAGGTGAACTACCCTGCCCATCAGGTCGAGGACGGTCATCGAAAGTATTTGCTCGGTGGCCATGTTGAAGCTAATCGTGGCGGACTCGGAAAATGGGTTCGGGAAGCTCTCCATTTTGGTTTGCAGTGCAAAAAAGTCGGGGCTTTGGATACCCACCGGATAGGCCAGTACGGCGGTCCAGATGGAAGCGGCACCGTTCACCTGCCGCTCCCAAATCGGATGGACGTGCCCGTCGTGGGCGACGATGTTGGTGTAGTCGCCAAAAAACTTGTCGGGCTGCGGGGTAAATGGCAGGTTGCTGATTTTCAAGTTGGCGAAGGTCTCGCCACCGTCGGTCGAGTAAGCGAGGTAAACGCCCGTTTGCCAGTCGTCGTAGTCACGGCGGTCGTAAAAAACGAAGTAGAGGTAACCTGTCACTTGGTCAACCGCCATCCAAGAGAGGAAGTTGTGCTTGCCGGGCGGGTCGTTGTTCACCCGAACGGCTTTGCTCCAAGTATTTCCACCATCAGTACTTTTCGATAGCCAAATATCCGTATCGTCGAAGCCGTTTCGCTTGTCCGACCAGTTAACGTAGATAGTGCCCGTGTTGCGGTCGCAAGTGGTGACGGGGAAGCCGTTGCAACGATTCAGACCCGGCACATTGAACTTCCAACCGCCGACTTGTTTTGAAATTGGGATGTCCTGCGCCAACCAAGTCAGTCCGCCGTCGAGCGAGCGGTCGAACCAAATGGTATCGTTCAGCGACCATGCGGTATAGACCTCCCCATTCGGCCCGGTGGCAGGCACCGCACCTTGGGCGGTATGATCATCGTCAATGCAATCGCCCGTGAACTGGCTCACCACCACGGGGTCGCTCCAGGTGGCCGCACCGTCGTTCGACACGGCGCAGCGGATGCGGCTGCGGTTTTCCGGGTCGGTATCGCCGTAGGTATCGAATTCCGTCCAGGCAACGTAGAGGTTGCCCTTGAACGGGCTGCCAGGCGAGGCATCGAAGGCCATCCAGGGTTTGTCCTGGTCCTTGTCGTCGTTCAGTCCGGTGAAGCTGCCGTCGTTCCAGCTCACCCCGCCGTCGGTTGATTTTTGGATGACGATGCGGTCGAGCCAGCCCGTTGCGCCGCCCGTGTTGGAGAGGTGGGAGTAGTAAAAATTGCCGCTCGTGTCTGCCACGATGCAGGGATCGCCCCAGATGCCGAAAGAGGAGGTCAGCTTGTCCTGCGACCAAGTCCAGCCGCCGTCGTGCGAGTAGAAAAAGTTGTCGCCATTTGCGCCCGCCACCAGTTCGTTGACGTTCTTGGGGTTGATGCAAATGGAGGCTCCTTTGGGTTCGGGCTTTCCAGGATGAGGATGTTTTGGAACTGGGCAATAGCAGTTTGGACTATTAGTAGGAAAACAGGAAGTAGGAGTTTGTGCTGCATGGAAATTGGTTTTATCTCTTTTACAAAAGCGTCTGGGGCACCCAAAGTTCAATTTCGTTCAGCTGTGAGGGTTTCAAAAAAGCGAAGGCAGAGGTAGGGCAAATAAAATCTGTTGGCGTAACCTCAAAACACCCGCCTCCCCTCCTCCGGATTTTCAAAAAAATCATATCCTGCACTGATGGTGTGGCTGGCTGGCAAGGACACCGAGCTGGCCTTCTGGTTGTTGTACTGGATGGCGTAGCCGAGTCGGAAATTGCCAAAAAGCAGCGTGGCCGACAGCCCAACCCTGGTCTGCTCAAATCCCTGCTCGGGCTTGGTGTACCCGGCCAGCAGCCCAATCACGTAGGTGCCCTCCACGAACACGCTAACATGGGCATCGGCAGACCAGAGGGAGTAGTTGGGGCTGGAATTTTGGTCGGGGATGCCATAAATGCTGGCATAGCGGAGCAACATCGTCGGCTTGAGGTAAAGCTCATCGTTGAGGCGAAAGAGGCTGCCCGCATGAAGGTTGATGGGGCGGGAACGGAGCAAGCTGCCGGTGTCGTCGTCGTCTATCGAGAGGCTTTTTTCAAAAAAACTGGGCACTGACACGCCGATGAACGAGCGTTGGTTGTGGTAAAAAGCCCCTACCCCACCTTCCACGGACATGAAACTGGAACTGAGGGTAGTAGCTACCGATTCGTCCACATCGAAATAGTTGATACCGAGCGTGGCGCCGAAGGAAAGATTACCACTGGGCAGCCGGATAATCCTCGAAAATGCAGGGTGAAAGTTCAGTTCGTTGTAAAAATCCTGGTTGTGGAACTGGAGCACGCCGCCCCAACCTAGTTGTTGCGAAGCCCCGCCCCGCCCGTGTAGGCTGACCATTGCGGAGCGACTCACCTGCTGTTGAGAAGAAAAACTGCCGTAGTAAAATGCCTCGAAACTGGTTGCTTCCAGCCGACCGGCGTAGGCTGGGTTTAGTGGCAGTGCGTTGAACTGGTACTGCATCAGCGAGGCCCGCAGGCTCTGGATGTCTTGGCCATTGGTCGCCAGGCCAGCCAAAATGAAAATGATGGTTACAAAAAACTGTTTCATGTGGCCAAAGTTAGGTCGAAACGATGGCTTGGGGCCTCATCTTTTTCCTTTGAACTTTTTCCTTTTGACTTTCAGCCCTACCTTCACGCCCAGAATTTTTGCTTATGTCGGTTTACAGTGAAACCACTTAAATGATAAACAAATTTCGCCCTCATCGCCGCCTGGCGGCTCTTGGGAGAGGCTGGGCGCTGCGCTGCCCAATCCCCTTGCTTTCTCGCTAAACCGACATGAGCAGAATTTTTAAACAAAAAACAACATGAAATTACTACATGGAAAAACAGCCCTCGTCACGGGCGGCTCAAGGGGCATCGGCGCTGCCATCGTTCGGAGATTTGTGGAGGAAGGCGCAAGCGTGGCGTTCACCTACCTTTCTTCGGCTGAAAAGGCCAATACGCTGGCGACTGAATTGACCAACAATTATGGTGTTCAAGTGCAAGCTTACGCCTCCAACGCCGCTGATTTTGCGCAAGCGGAAACGCTCGTGGGTGATGTGCTTCGTGATTTTGGCAAAATTGACATCCTCGTGAACAATGCGGGCATCACCCGTGACAACCTCATGCTCCGCATGACCGAGGAGCAGTGGGACGAGGTCATCAACACCAACCTCAAGTCCATTTTCAACCTGACCAAGCATACGCTGAAGCCGATGCTGAAGGCAAAATCGGGTTCCATCATCAACATGAGCAGCATCGTGGGCGAGACGGGCAATGCCGGGCAGGCCAACTACGCCGCTTCGAAAGCGGGCATTTTTGGTTTCACAAAATCGGTGGCGAAGGAGGTTGGCTCCCGCAGCATCCGCTGCAATGCCGTGGCACCTGGCTTCATCGAAACGGAGATGACGGAGGCTTTGGACGAGAAGACGAGGGAAGCATATTTCGCCAGCATCCCGATGAAGCGCTTTGGAAAAGGCGAAGAAGTGGCCAACGTTTGTGTCTTCCTTGGCTCGGACATGTCTGCCTACGTGTCAGGCCACCCTCACCAGCTATTGGCAAATGAATCAGGAAATTGCACACACCATGAGACGCCAAGCTTCCAATCAAAAGCAAGAAAAGGAACACCATTGCATCGGCCACAAGGAAGGTGACTGGATCATCTTCACCTGTCCAGTATGCAAGGACTACCAGCGCCAAATCAACTGCGTGACCAAGCAAGTAACCGTGCGCAAAGGCAACTCGAATGCCATACACGTGGGTTCACATGCACCGGTAGTAACCAACCTGAGCAGCTTTTGCGAAAACTAAACGCAAGCCCCCAACGGCAACGCTAGTAGCCCGGTGGTAGGGGAAGCCAAATTTTTATCAAGATAGAAGTAGGAAAAGAAGGGAAAGCCAACCTTAGTTTTGTGAGAAGCTGCGCAAAGCTTCATTCACTTTGCGAATAGCCCGCTTGTTTGCCACGAACTTCACGCCATCCAGCACATCAATGGAACGAACGATGCCTATCTGTTGCAGCACCTGCAGGTGTTCCAAGATGTACGACTCCTGCAAACGAAGGGAAACTGCCAACTTGGTGGTGTCCATTCCGCCTTTGTCAAGGAGTTTGTTGATGATGGCAAACCGGTGCTTGTGATTGAATACCCGTAGCAGATTCGTCGCCAACTCGACTTTTTCGCCATTTAGGCAAGGTGGATTTTTTGTGTTCATCAAATAGTGGTAACTGGTTAAAGGTAAAGGTCAAAGATAGCAGGACACATTTATTTAACAATGCCGTTCAGATTTATTTTTGTAAAATAACTAAGAAACGATATTTTCAAAAGTGCAGTTTTGAGGGCTGTACGCAATCGGATAGTTTCCAATAAGAATTATTTTTTCGGGTTTTGGAATCAGGCGTTGCTCACAAAATGCTGGTTCTCAAAAGAATGTACACTACTGAATTTACGCACACAACAAAAAAGGGCGACACTTTCAAAACAATGAAGATGTCACCCTATATTTTTTTTGCTACCCTGCAATTATTCAATTTTTGGTGCCCGGGGCCACCGCTTCCCCCACCCGCTTGTCGTACTTTACGTTCATGTTGATCCAAATGGCACGGGCCAGCCGGAAAAACCAAACGAACAAAAACGAGATGACAACGAGGAGTAGAACGAAGGCCATGTTCACGGATATGTCCGTGAACAAAACCAGCCCACCTGCAAAAAACAGGCAAAAAAGGCCGTGATGATGTAGGAGATGAACATCGCCCCGTAGTAGAAGCCAGGGCCAAGGAAGTATTTTTGCCCGCACTTTGGGCAGTTTTCAGGCATGTCAAAAGGCTTGTTGAACGAAAACGAACCAGTCGGAAATAGATCGCCCTCGTGGCAACGAGGGCATTTGAGGTTAAGTACGCTGTATGCTTTCGTGCCTTTTTTCAGAATGCTCATAAATCAATATTGAATTTAGGTGGCGGCAAAGGTAGCCAGAATGCCCCGCAGGACACTGTGATTTTCATCACAAGATTCACCAACCAAAAGTTTTTTGAAAAGAAGCGGCCGTTCCGTTTGGAAGTTCGTGGAAAATGAATCTACTTTGCACTTCAAAGTTCTTTTTGAAATAAACATACCGTGGCAAATCACAACGAACATCTCGAAACATTGGGCCAGATACGCTCCATGATGGAGCGCAGCAGCCGCTTCATCTCTTTGAGCGGCCTGTCGGGCGTGGCGGCTGGCAGCTTTGCACTTTTGGGTGCGGCAATGGTTTATGTTTACCTCGGCCTTCGCCCGTTTTCCAACTACCGCATTTTCTACGCCGAGGTGCTGAAAAACAGCAAATGGGGCATCGGTTACGAAACCTTTTTCCTGCTCGATGCTGCGCTGGTTTTAATACTGGCCTTGATTAGTGGCGTCTACTTCACCACCCGCAAGGCCCGAAGAAAGGGGCAGAAAGTCTGGGACCAGTCAGCCCTGCGAATGTTGACAAACCTGGCCATACCACTGGTGGTGGGCGGCATTTTCTGCTTGGTACTGTACCGGGAACGGCAGATTTTGCTCATCGCCCCGGCCATGTTGGTCTTCTACGGGCTGGCACTTGTGAACGGCAGCAAGTTTACCCTCAACGACATCCGCTACTTGGGGCTAAGTGAGATTTTGCTGGGCATCATTGGGCTGTTTTACCCGGATACGGTCTAGAGCTTTGGGCCATTGGATTTGGCATATTACACATCGTCTATGGGCTGGTCATGTACCGGAAGTATGAATGAAGCAGCACACTGACTGCAAACTGCCAACTGTCTAACTGCAAACTAAACATGAAGCACCTGCTCGAAAAGCTTGAAAACACCAAACTCGACAACCGCATCCGGTTGGGCATCATGTCCATCCTGATGGTGAACGATTGGGTGGATTTCGGCGCCTTCAAGGAGATGCTCGGCCTCACGGACGGCAACCTCGCCAGCCACATGAAAGTGCTCGAAAGCGAGAACTATGTCGAAATGCGCAAGCTCTTCGTGGGGCGCAAACCGCAGACCTCCTACACGGCCACCATACTTGGACGGAAAGCGTTCAACGACCACTTGGCAGCGCTGGAGGAGCTGTTAAAATCTGGGAGTTGAATTTTTTTTGACAATAAACTTTGAAATTCAAAGTTCTTTTTGGATAATTTCAAACTTCTTCCGGCACGGCTCCGCCGTGCCGGAAGAAGTAAAGATGAGTTTGTCGCCGATGGCGACCCGAAAAATCAATAAAATCAAAACATTTATCATGGAAAATCAAAACCAATCCACCATCCAAAAATTCAGCCAGTGGCTCAAAGAATCGCTGGTCATCAAGCTACTCTCCATCGGCTTTCTGGTGCTGATACTGCTCATTCCCAACGCCCTCATCCAAGAACAAATACGGGAACGACAAATCCGCAAACAGGAGGTAAAAAATGAAGTTAGTCTTTCGTGGGGCGGCAGCCAGGCAATCCAGGGACCTGTGCTTGCCGTCCCCTACTCTTCCTGGACGGAATTCCAGGATGGGAAGCGGAGCGAGAACCGCCACGTCGCCTATTTTTTGCCCCAAAACCTAATGGTGGATGGCGACTTGAAGCACCAAATCCGCAAGCGAAGCATCTTCGACGTGGTGCTTTACCAAGCTGGCATCGTGCTGTCAGGTGAGTTTCAACAACCTGATTTTCAGGCACTTAACGTCGCTCCAGCAGACGTCCACTGGGACGAAGCGAAGCTGGCCGTGGGCATTCAGGGCATGACCGGTATCAAGGAATCCGTGCAGGTGGACTGGGCGGGCAACCAGCGGCGCATGGAGCCGGGCACAGGCATGACCGAACTGCTCGCTACGGGCGTCAGCACGCCCATTTCGATTGCTGCCGATGGCAAAAACTACCAATTCTCCATCCCCATCAAGCTCAATGGCAGCGAGCACCTCAGCTTCGAGCCAGTGGGCAAGTCCACCACCGTCAACCTGAAATCCGACTGGCATTCGCCGAGCTTCGATGGAGCTTTCCTGCCCGACCAGCGGGAGGTTTCGGCCACAGGCTTCACCGCCCAATGGCAGGTGCTCGACCTGAACCGCCCCTACCCGCAGCAGTGGTCGGATGATGGGGTAAGCTTCGGCACCTCCAGCATGGCTGTGCGCCTCATCCAGCCCGTGGACGAGTACCTGAAAAACACCCGCTCGGCCAAGTACGCCATCCTCATCATCGGGCTGACGTTCCTGCTCTATTTTTTCTTCAAAGTGATGCGGCGGATATTTATCCACCCATTTCCAGTACCTATTGGTAGGGCTTGCGCTCACGGTATTCTACTTGCTGCTGCTTTCCCTGTCTGAGCATTTGGGGTTCAACATTGCCTACTTGATTTCATCCATTGCCACCATTGGCCTCATCTGTGGGTACAGCAGCACCATGCTGGGCATCCGGCGGCTGGTTTGGCAACTGTTGGGGATGCTCATCGCTATTTACGGGTTCATTTTCGTGCTGCTCCAATTGGAAGATTTCGCCCTTTTGGCCGGAAGCATTGGCGTGTTCGTGGCACTGGCAGCCGTGATGTACAGTTCGAGGAAGGTGGACTGGTACAACCTGGGGAACAGGGACGATAGCCCATCTGCCCCAGCCACTCCATTGACCAATGACATTTAGGCTCATGACGCCTTAGCGTAAAAACAGGGGTTTGAGGGCGGAACGCCCCCAAGAGCGCTTTCGGCGCAGCGCCTCCGGCACTGCGCCAGGGTGAAGAGAAGCGGCGCGGCGCCCCCGAACCCCCTTAGCTTTCACTCTAAGGCGTCATGAGCCGACATTAAAGACAACAATTAGGCAATAGCAGGGGGAGGGCTTTCGAGGAGTAAAATATTGTAAATCAATAATTTACGGCCTCGCCTCCCGCTTTTTGCTTCAAAAAATTTATCATTCACTCATTCATCATTCTATTCCAATGCTGAAATCCATTTTCCAGACCGAAAAACAATACCGCCTCTTCCTGCTGCTCTGCCTTTCCACCCTGCTCAACTTCGGGTTGGTGGGTTATCGGCTTATCCACACGGGCTTTGATTTTGGGCAAATTAACGAGTTCTACGACTTGGCAATGACCCGAAGCACTACTTTCCTGTTCCTCATCTGGAACCTGTTCCTAGCTTGGGTACCCTATATTTTATCGCTGTTCCTGCCGAAGCTGCCCACCCGGTGGCTGGCCATTCCGCTGTTGGCCGTATGGCTGGTCTTCTTGCCCAATGCGCCCTACATCGTCACCGACCTGATGCACATCCACTACCGCTCGGGCATCCCGCTCTGGTACGACATGATGATGATTTTTTCCTTTGCCTGGACCGGGCTGCTCCTCGGCTTCATTTCCCTGCTCGACGTGCAGGCTTTCTTGGAAAAAAACATTGGAAAACGCCTTTCTGCCACCATCATTTGGGCAGCGATCGGCCTCTGCGCCTTCGGGGTGTACATGGGTCGCTACCAGCGCTGGAACACCTGGGACCTGCTGCTCCAACCATTCCAGTTGTTCTGGGACGTGGCGGGCGTGGTGCTGCACCCCTTCTCAAACTTGGGTTCACTTGGCCTGGCCGCCGTCATGGCGGGTGTGCTCGGCATTGGGTACATGACCTTGCGGACGCTGGTTGGTGAGCGGTGAAAGGCCCGTTGAGCGATTTGTCGGGTGACATTCATACTTGGTTTTGGTTGATTAAAATCACCGGGTGAGTTGAGTTCGGGTGCTACATTTGCGACAGTGAAAAAAACGTTCGCCATATTCGCCGCAGCCGTCATCCTCATCAGCTCGATGAGCAATGCGCTGTTGGTTGCCGAGTTCAAGCTGAACCAAGCTGAAATCGAACGGTTGTACTGCGTAAACAAGGCGAAGCCAAAAATGCAGTGCCACGGCAAATGCCATTTGAAACAGGAACTGGCCAAAAACAACGACCACAACCAGCCAAGCCCGCTCAACAACCTTGAGCAAAGCTTCAAAATCAATTTTTTTCACCAACAACTACAACCAGTAGTTTTGGTTTTGGCCAAGGATTCCAACCTCCCGGTGTCCGATTGCCAGTTGAGTTTCATTTCCCGCCTTTTTGGAAAGTCGCTTTTCCAACCGCCAGATAATCAGCAAACTGTCTAAGTAAAAAGAACAAAGAACAAAGTAAAAAGTGGAATCACACTATCGCTGATTGTATAGCTTATAAGCAAATTCCACTACCGGCATTGGAGCTTGTTCTTGCGCTGATTTCGACCTTCTTTTTCAAAAACAACATGAATATGGCAAAGCATTTTTGGATGCTATTGCTCGTTTCGTTTCCGTTTGTTCAAACGATTGGACAATCGTGCTGCAACGCTGGTGGACTTTCCTCCTGCGGTAGCACCGGCCTCCTGACCAACCTCCGCAACAACTGTGCAGGGCTGCGGTTCATGGCCGTTCCGTTTGAGACGAGCGCAACGAATGAGGAAAGCTTTCAGGACAATTTCTACGTGGCGGAGCTGTCTGGCCGTTACCAGCTCACAAGCCGGATACGGGTGAGCCTGCAACAGCCCTACCGCTGGAACCACCGCCAACAACCCGGCGACGATGAGCTGTTACACGGACTTGCCGACACCCGACTGACGGGCAGCTACACTTTGTTCGACAACAAGGCATTGGCTCACAACTCTTTGATTTACTGGGAGTTGGGCGCTGGCCTCAAGCTGCCAACGGGAAAGTACGACCCCAGTATTTACTACCGTGACCTGCCCGGCAACCTCAACCTCGGCATGGGCAACATGGGATATTTGTTCCAGTCAAACCTTGTTTTCTTTCATAAAAAAATGGGGGTTGCACACATGGCCAGTACCCAGTTGAACGGTAAAAGCCGGGACGACTACCACTACGGCCACCAGTTCACGTCCGCCCTGACGGTGTTCCGGGAGATTGCCCTGAGCGAAAAAATGAAGCTGACACCCCTCGCAGGTGCTTCCACGGAATATTTCGGGAAGAACCACCTGCCCAGCGGCAATTTTGCCGAAGGCTCCGGCGGCCACGGCTGGTTTGTGCTGGCGGGGTTGAACGCTCGCTTCGGGGATTTTCAGGTGGGCGCATTGACCTCAAGGCCATTTCAACAAAATTATTCACAGCGGGCCATCGTTGCGAAGCAACGCTACTCGCTGGAGATAACCTACTTTTTGTAATCACAAAACAGGCTTGGTCGGTTCTACGGCAACGTGCCGGGAAGCCACTTCGCCACCAGTTTCTAACTTAAAATTTATCATGAAAAAATTCCTTTTCCTCAGCCTCTTGGCTGCACTTTTTACCTTCAATGCTTGCAAGGACGACGATACCAGCTCGGAACCTGACTACCAAATAGACATCGAATCTCCCGATGCCACCGACAAGGTGGTGGGCGACTCGCTGGATATCCACATCCATTTTTCGGACAAAAACGGTGGCACGGTACACCACATCAACGTCCGCATCTACGAGAAGGACAGCGGCACCGAGATTTACAACAAGCCCGAAGCCGAGCACGTCCACGCAGAGGGTGAATACAGTTTCGAAGATGCTATTTTGCTGGACACGCCTGGCCATTGGGTGCTCGAAGCCAAGGTCTGGGGCCATGATGATGGTGTGGCAGAAGTGTTGGAGTCAGTCGAGTTCCATGTGAATTAAATTGCTCCGCAATAGATTGACGCACAGTGAATTAGAAAGCCCTGCCAACATCTGGCGGGGCTTTTTTACTTTAATTCGAGTGTTCAAAAGTCATTTTTATCGTCCCAGCGGGACGGCATCTTTGTAGAAATCACCACCCGTTGCTAACCGTTCCATCGGAACGGTATCTTCAGGGAGATGCCGTTCCGATGGAACGGAGACCGAGGTTAATTTATCAATGTTACAAAGATGCCGTCCCGATGGGACGAGTATTCCCAATTAACACTCGATGCTATCGCAAAAAGGCAACCCAAGTCATTCCGGCAACCCAAACGCCTTCCGAAAAGCAGGATACTCCGCCTCCGTCACCTGCAACAATTGCGGAAACTTGACCGGGTCGAGCCAATGAAGCAGGGTGAGCAGGTCGCCCTCGGCCATGGCGGTACAGCCAGAAGTGGGTGCGCCCGGCTTGTTCCAGATGTGGAGGAAAATGCAGGAACCGCCCTGCGCTACTGCTGGCGTGTTGTGGTTCACCACGATTCCCCAGCGGTATTGGTGGTCGTTTCGGCGCATGAACTCGCTGCTCGTCCAGTCTTTTTTTGCGGACTTGTTGTCAACGAGTTGGTTGTAAAACCGGGAGCCGCTATCGTCCACACATTCCAGCGCCTCGTCGGCAGTCACGTAGGGCATTTTGAAATTGGCTTCCGAGGCTGGGGCATAGCCGAATATTTTGCCGAAAGAATAAACCCCACTGGGCGATTTGCCGTCACCTTCCCGCTTTTGCAGGCCAGCGTGTGGCGCATGTTCTCCCCTACCCCAAGCCAAGCCGGAGCGGCCAAGCGTCACGGCCACTGCATCGCCCACAGGCTGCCACTTCTTTCCATTTTTTTCAAAACGCTGGAGCTGTGCCAGTGTGCTGGTGTCCGATGGGCTTCGCACTACGACGAGCTGTTGCGGCCAATTTGAAGTTGGTTTTTGGCCATTGGAAAGTACAACGTGGTGGTTGCAGGCCATTGTGGAGTAAAAAAGGAAAAATAGGAGCAATTTGTTCATTGTCAGTTGGTTATGAAATTAGACGACTATCCCGGACTAAGATGACACCTCAAAATGGCCCCCATAGGCGTGCGAATTTGCAAGAGTCGAGCGGCCATTTTGAGGTGTCACCTTAGTCCTACCTCTGCCTTCGAAAACCTCTATTTCACCTTAAAGAGGGGATGAGTGCTTTTTTAATGGCCTTTGCCGTCGGTTCCTTCCTGCTGGCAGAATTGGGCTTTATTTAGCAAGCCGCAACGCCTCCGCATACGCATTCGGCAGCGGGCTTTCCTCCACTGCTTTCGCCGCTTTTTCCACATCATATTCAAACCGGACGAACTCAACGCTGACGCTGTTTTTGTCCAAAATGGAACTGTGCTCGTTCACCGAAAGCAGGGCGTAGCAGCCCCGTGGGTCGCCGTCCTTGGGCTTGCCCACCGAGCCGATGTTGATGGCGTGGCGGTAATGCGGAGCTTTTTCCGTGCCGGAATTGAGGGTACGGTGGTAGGGCTTGTGCGTATGCCCAAAGCAGAGGATGTCGGCATCCGCGCCTTCGAGGATGCGCAGCAGGCTTTTTTCTTCCCGGTCTTCAAATAGGTACTCGTTGATTTTGCGGGGGCTGCCGTGCACCAGCAGCAGGTTCAGTTTGTCGTCGTTCAACTGAAATTCCAGACGGATATGGGCGGGCAGGGAGCGCAAATACTGGCGCTCCGCTGGCTGTGTGATTTGGTTGGTAAACGAAATGGACACTGCCCCGTTGGCCTTCTCGTCATCGGTCTTGTAGGCACAGCCGCAGTCGTCAATGCCCCTACCGATGCCGAAGTCATAGTTCCCGGCGATGGTTGGGATGCCCCGGCGGCGGATTTCCCGGATGACTTCGTTGGGCCAGATATTGTAGCCGACGAGGTCGCCGAGGCAATAAACGGCGTCGGGCTGGCGGCGCTCGATGTCGGCGAGACAGGCTTCGAGGGCCGGCAAATTGGCGTGGATGTCGGAGAATAGTGCTATTTTCATGATGCTTGTTCGGTTGTTCTTGATGAAGCCACCCCCCCCCCCCAAAGGATAGTATTTTTTGCGCAGCCAAAAAGCCACGTTCACCAGCGCAATCAGCGCAGGCACTTCCACCAGCGGGCCGATGACCCCGGCAAATGCCTGACCGCTGTTGATGCCGAAAACCCCGATGGCGACGGCAATGGCCAACTCGAAATTGTTGCCTGAAGCCGTGAAAGCAATCGAGGCGTTCTTGGAATAATCGGCGCCCAGGGCTTTTGCCACGAAGAAACTGGTGAGGAACATGATGGCAAAATAGATGACCAACGGGATGGCAATGCGCACCACGTCCAGCGGGATGCGGACTATCAACTCACCTTTCAGGCTGAACATCAGCACGATGGTAAACAGCAATGCAATCAATGTGATGGGCGAAATGAACGGGACGAATTTCTCCTGAAACCAAGCCTCGCCTTTCCATTTTAACAGCGCAAAACGGCTCACGATACCGGCCAGAAAAGGGATGCCAAGGTAGATGGCCACGCTCTCGGCTATCTGGCCGATGGTCACGTTGACCTCCAGCCCCGTCATTCCAAACATGGGCGGCAGCACCGTGATGAACACCCAAGCGTACACGCTGTACAGCAAAACCTGAAAAATGCTGTTCAACGCCACCAGCCCGGCGGCATATTCCCGGCTTCCCTCGGCCAGTTCGTTCCAAACGATGACCATTGCAATGCAGCGGGCCAAGCCGATAAGGATGAGGCCCACCATGTACTCCGGGTAGTCACGCAGGAAGGTGATGGCCAGCACGAACATGAGGATGGGGCCGATGACCCAGTTGAGCAGCAATGAGATGCCCAAGATTTTGGTGTTGCGGAATACCTCGCCCATTTTCTCATACCTGACCTTGGCCAGCGGCGGGTACATCATCAGGATGAGGCCGATGGCCAGCGGTACATTGGTCGTGCCGCTCGAAAACGAGTTGATGAACCCGGAAGATGATGGAATGAAATAACCGATTCCCACGCCCACGGCCATCGCCAGGAAAATCCACAGCGTCAGGTAACGGTCGAGAAAGGAGAGTTTTTTTCGCCCAGTGGCGGGGTTGCAGTCAGTTGCGCTCATGTTGAAATTTAGCTGTGATTTGTTAGTTTCGAGTTATGAAAAAACAAGAGTTGATAGCACTTGAAGTATCGAGCGTTTATCGAGAATAATCGTTCCATCGGAACGGTATCTCTCTGTAGATACCGTTCCGATGGAACGGTTAACAATGGTTAAAAAATTTCTACAAAGATGTCGTCCCGATGGGACGAATAATGTGACTTTTTACCGCTTGACACTTGAATATCCAACAATTATTCTATCGCAAAACCTCCCCAATTGGCATACCCGTGCAGCCCGATGGCAAGGCTATTTTCAGCAATGCACAAACCGTTGGGGCGATGTCCTCGACCCATACCCGGTCGTAGTTATCCTGCCGTGCGATGTTCCACCCAAAGAAAATAATGGGCACATGCGTATCGTAAGCATAGGGGCTGCCATGCGTGGTGCCGCCTTTTTCGGTGTAGTCGGGCGTCCAGCCAGGGTAGAGTTGCACATAGAAATCGCCGCTCCTGCCGGGCATTACGCCCCTCCTTATTTTGTCGCAAACGCCCGGTTCGGCATTGCATTTTGAAAAATCCTTTAGCGAAATGACGCCGATTACGCCGGGAAATCTTTCTGCAAATTCCCGCACCGTTTTTTCGAGCAGCACTTCATCCACGCCGTGGTCTTGGGCGAAATAGATTTGCTCGTTGATGAAATATTCGATTGGGTCTTTGCCTGTTTTATGCTTGAGGTAGTTGCTCAGGGCGTCTTTAAAACTGGCCGTTCTAAAATAGCCAGCGGGTGGCGAAATATACCCCGGCACGTCAGCTGCACCGTGGTCGGCAGTGAGAAAAATGAGGGTGTTTTTTAGGCCGACGAGGCTATCGAGGTACTGGAGGAAGTTGCCCATTTCCCGGTCGAGGCGAAGGTACATGTCTTGTATTTCAACCGAATGTGGCCCAAACTGGTGCCCCGCATAATCTGTCGAAGAGAAGCTGAGTGCCAGCAGGTCGGTGATGTCGTCCTGCCCCATTTGCTCGCCCTCGATGGCGGCTTTGGCGAACTCCAGCGTCAGCGAATTGCCGTGGGGGCTGGAAAGGAGGATGCCAAACGGCGATTTGCCGACCCCAAACCTTTTGGTATCGCTGATAAATTTAAGGTCGTAAGGGAAAACAGCCTTTTCGGTGTTGGCAAATGGCCGCTCGAAGGGGCGGTCGTCGGGAAGGCTTTCGTCGTAGCGTTCTTGCGGCAGCAGGAGCGTCCAAGGTTGTTCGAGGTACTTGCCGGGCAGTTGGCGACTGTTGAACTGATTGACCCAATCCGGCAGGTCTTTCTTGTAAAAATCGCTGGTGATGAAAAGGCCGTTGGTCTTGTCGTACCAGTAGGCCCCATCGGCGAGGAACCCTGCCGGGAGGATGGAACCCCGATCCTTGATGGCAACGCCAATGGTCTTCGAGCGGCGGTTGGTAGCCAGTTCCAGTTGGTCGGCTAAGGTGGTAGCCGTCAGCCTGCGGGGCGACATTTTGCCCTCCACGGAGTTGGAACCAACCGTGTTGGCCGTTTGGTCTTCGACGCAATAAACGGTTTTTTTGTCCAGCCGGGAGTACCATTCGTTGCCAATAATGCCGTTCAGGGTGGGGCTGGTACCGGTGTAAATGCTGGCATGGCCGGGGCCTGTGAAAGTGGGGGCATATTGGTAGTGACCGTCGTGGGCTACATGGCCTTCCCGAAGCAGTCTTTTAAAGCCAGTTTCGCCCAAATCGTCCCAGTACCGATAGAGGTAGTCGTAGCGCATCTGGTCAATGGTGATGCCCACCACGAGGCGGGGATGTTGCTGCGCAAATGCAGCAAAGGAAAGAAGGAGTATCCCAAGACTTGTAAAGAAGGTTTTCAAAAATCCCATGTTTCGTTTTTTGTAAAAATGAACTTCGTTGTTCATCCATCGGGCAAAAGTAACTTGGCGAGTTAACACAAGCCACATGCGGTGCATGAAGCTTGTGTTAAACAGTAAAGTCAGGCCAGTTTTTAGCAGCAGCCAGGCCCACAGCAGCCAGCCGTTGGCAAATCGGCAAGGTTCAATTTTGGCTTGGCTGCCCGGTGTTCCTTTGTGCTAGCCGCCTTGTCCGCATAAACCGTGATGCTGAAAATGCCCGTTTTGGAAGCAGCAAATGCCTTGAGTTCTTCTGATGAAAGGTATTCGAGCAGGATTTCGTCGGGGATGAGGATGGGCTTTTGTTTCTGAACAGTACTATTTTCAAAGCCTGCTTGCTCGATGAGGGCAAGGTACTCGTCCATTTGCATGGCACCCGAAACGCAGCCAGCGTACATCTCCGCTGGATCTTGCAGTTTTTTGGGCAAATCGCCCCGCAGCACCACGTCCGATATGCTGAAATGCCCGCCGGGGCGCAGCACCCGCATGATTTCACTGAAAACCTTTGCCTTGTCCGGCACGAGGTTCAGCACGCAATTGCTCACCACCACGTCCACGGATTGGTCGCTGATGGGCAGTTCCTCGATGTCGCCTTGCCGGAACTCCACGTTGTTGAAGCCTCGTTTCTCGGCATTCTGGCGAGCCAGTTGAATCATCTTTGGCGTAAAGTCCACGCCGATGACCTTGCCCGTTTCGCCCGCTTCGGCACGAGCCACGAAGCAGTCGTTGCCAGCGCCGGAGCCGAGGTCTAGCACGGTGTCGCCAGCTTGAATCTTGGCAAATTGCGTGGGCAGCCCGCAACCAAGGCCGAGGTCGGCGTCGGGGTTGTAGCCCACGAGGTCGGCGTAGCTGTCCGACATGATGGTGTAGGTGCCGGAAGCTGTTGCGCCGCAACAAGAAGTAGCATTGGCGACCTTGTCATGCGTGGCGATTTCCGAGTATTTCTCCCGGACGACTTTCTTTAATTCTTCTGCTGATGTCATGTTGATTGGTGATTTATTTTATCGAAAACATACGATGAATTTTGCCAAAAAAAATGCCCTTTTCAAGGCCATTTTAACAGCATTTGTCTTTCATCGTGTGGGTAAAAAACAAAGTAAAAATCTTTTCAAAACGCATGAAAGTCTCCGTGTTCAGGCAGTAGCAGGACTTTGCGCCCTCTACCGTTCCCTGAATCAAACCAGCGTTCAGGAGTTCCTTCAAGTGCTGCGATACCGTACTTTGTGCCAGCGGCAACACCTCCACGATTTCGCCGCAGACACAGCTTTGCCGCTTGGCCAGCTCCTTCAAAATGGCAATACGGGCCGGGTGCGCCAGCGCTTTTGCCAAGGCTGCCAGTTCCTGTTCTTCCAAGCTGAACTCTTCTTTTTTATGGATGGCCATTTAATGGTTTTGAAATCCATCGCAAAAATACGATGAAATATTTAACGTGCAAGATTTCTTTAAAATTAATTTATCCACCCCGCAAAAATCGCCACATAGTACAGCCCCACCAGCACGAACACCCCGCCCACGGCGTAGCGCATCACCTTTTCCACCTTCTGGATGGCGTTGAACCAAACGCCCACTTTCTCCATGCTGTAGGCCAGCAGGTAGGTGAACATCAGCACGGGCAGCCCCGTGCCGAGCGCAAAAACCAACGGGACAGAAAATGCGTCGCCCGCACTCAGCGTCAACGGGATGAGCATCCCGAAATACAGGGCACCACTGTACGGGCAGAACGCCAAGGCGAACAGGATGCCCATGAAAAATGCACCGAAGATGCCATGATTGCTCAAGCGGTCAGTGAGTTTTTGCGTGAAGTTGCTGCCCTTGAAATTGAGCGGGATGACATTGAGCATAATCAAACCGATGACGATGAGCAGCGGCCCCAGCCATTTTTCACCGTTGCCCTGAAAAAAACGGGCGATGTGGAACTTGCTGGCCCCGAAGTACAGCGCCATTGCGATAGCTACATAACTGAATGCCCGGCCCAGTGTGTAGAGCAGGCCGCTTAACAGCACTTTCTTTTTTTCGGTAAAACCCTTGGCGATGTAGGCAGTCGCCGTGATGTTGGTGGCCAACGGGCAGGGGCTGATGGCCGTCAACAAGCCCAGTGCGAGGGCAGAGAGCCACGGGAAGTCGCCCGCCTCGGCCAGTGATTGCAGCCACTCCCTCATGGTTGGATTTTTTTGAGCGCCGCATCCACTTCCTTCCGCAGTTCGGCGGTGAACTTGTCCGCTTTGTTGAAATTCATGAAGGCAAAACTGGTCAGGTCAACATGGTTTTCCTTTCCGCTTTTGACTGAATAGACAATGAGCGTAGTACCGTAGGCCATGAACTTCTCAACGATGGCGGCATTGGCCTTATCGTCGGCATTGAGGAGGCGGAAAGTGATTTTGCCGCTCTTCATTTCATTGGCATAGTGGTCGGCCAGCACCTTCTTGGTCAACTTTTCGATTTCGAGGCAGGTGGCGCAGCGGTGGTCGGTGTGGAAGTCGAGCACTTCCACCCGGTTGTTTATATTTGCAACGGAGGCTTTTTTGGTTTGGGCAGTTGCAGTCACATTGGCCAAGAAGGCCAAGATTGTCAGCAGCAAGCAGCGGCTTATGAGTCGTTTCATTTTTTAAAAATTTAGTAAAGAATGGCAGCGGTTGTTTTGGTCAGTTTGGTCACTACATGTCCTGTATTTCCTTCATCTGCATGTCTATGAAAAACTTCAGTTCCTCCGTAAATGCGTCCCGTTCCTTGCCCTTGGCAAACGCCTGTTCCGTGAGGTCAACATGCGTTTCCTTGCCGTCCTTTACCACGTTGAGGTAGAGGGCCGTGCCCGTTGCCTCATAAGCTTCGGCCATGTCGTAGTTGGCCTTGTCGTCCACGTTGACGGTGCGGAAGGTGATTTTGCCGGACTTCAGTTCCTCCGGGTAAAGCGTGGCCAGGGCATACTTCGTGTTCGCCTCGATGGCCTTGCAGGTGACGCAGCGGTGCGTACCGTAGAAGTCTATGACCTCGATGCGGTTGGCGGCAGGAGTGACGGCCATCATGGATTCGATATTGATGCTGTCGGCAGCGGTTTCGGCCTCGGTCGTGGATTGGTTTTGATTACTGCCGCAACCAATTATAGCCAAAAAGGCTGCAAGGATTAAGCTGATTTTGAAAGATTTTACAATGCTCATTTTGATTCGATTTTTAACCCAAGTTGCGGATACTTGTCTGCCGGGGCAGAAGCGGCAGCGCCGCAAAATATTTGTAGCTATTTAATCACCCACGAATCTCAAGGTGCAGCGCACCGCAATATTTCGGTGCGCTGCACCTTGAGAAGGCTACACCGTAAAATTCTACAAAGATTTCGCAGCGCTGCTGCTTCTGCTCCGACAGACAAGTACCCGCAACTTGCATTATTTTTTAAAAAACAAGATTGAACAAATAGCCGGACAAGATGATAAAGGCCGTTACCACACCAAAAAATATGGCAATCAGCCGCATCGTCATTACCTTTTTCAGCAGCGTGGCCTCCGGCAACGAAAGCCCCACCGTGCCCATCATGAATGCGATAGCCGTACCCAATGGGACGCCTTTTGCCACCAATACCTGAATGACAGGCAGGATGCCCGCCGCATTGGCGTACAACGGCACGGCAACAATCACGGCCACCGGAACCGTCCACCATTGCCCGCCGCCAAGGTATTCGGTAAAGAAGTTTTCCGGCACAAAGCCGTGCATGGCCCCGATGCCAATGCCGATGATGACGTACAGCACCACTCCCTTCACGATGTCCCAAGCGCCACGGGCGATGCTGGGTAGGCGCTGCGCAAAGGTTTGTGCGTCAGCTTCCAATGCATCGGTTTCCCGTTGGGCGTTTTCCCACAGTTGTTTAACCCAATCGCTGAGGTAGCGCTGGAGGTTCAGCTTGCCCAGTACCCAGCCGCCGACTGTACCCAAAACGATGCCGCTCGCTGCATAAATCACCGTCACTTTCCAGCCGAACATGCCGAGGAACATGGCCAGCGCCACCTCATTGACCAGCGGCGAGGTGATGAGGAACGAAAACGTGACACCCAGCGGGATGCCGCCCCGCACGAAGCCAATAAACAATGGAACAGAAGAGCAGGAGCAGAACGGCGTGACCGCCCCGAACACCGCAGCCAGCAGGTGTTCCCCTCCGTAGAGCTTGTTGCGGCTCAAATAATTGCGCAAGCGCTCCACAGGAAAATAGGCGTTCACGATGCCCATCAGGAAGACAATGAGGAAAAGCAGCAGCAGGATTTTCAGCGTGTCAAAGACAAAGAAGTTGAGCGCTGCGCCCAAATGCGTCTCGGCACCGATGCCAAACACGGCGTAAATCAGCCAGTCGGCAAAGTGTTGTAGCCAGTCAAACATGCCAATGAATTAATTAGCCAAGATAGCTTCCAACTCGCTTGAAGTTGGAACCCGACCCTTGAAGACGATGTTGCCGTTCACGACCACAGCAGGGGTAGAAAGCACGTTGTACTTCATGATTTCCATGATGTCCTCCACTTTTTCAATGGTGGCCTCAATGCCCAATTTCTTCACCGTTTCTTCAACGGCGGCAGTGGTCTGCTTGCATTTTGGACAGCCTGTGCCCAGGATTTTGATGTCTTTCATCTGAATCGTTTTATGCCAATCGTGAATGGACGATTGCCTTTCTAATTTTAATTTGAGGCTTACAGTTGCAAAATATCTGTCGGCGTATCTATCAGGATGGCCTTCTCGCCCCTCATGGCGATAGGCTGCTTGAGGATTTGCGGGTTGTGCTCAATCATCGTCAGCCAGTCCATGTCCGAGAATTCCTTGTGCCCAAAATGCTCCTTAAAATAGGGGTGATCTTGGTTGACAAGCTCATCAATCGGCAGATTCAAGCTGGTGGCAATCTCTGCAAACTGTTCTCCGGTTAGCTTGGTGGACAGCACGTCAATTTCCCGAATGGGCAGTTCTTTGGTTAGCGCCAAGGCCAACGTCTTTTTCGCCCTCACAGATTCCGAGTTGTAAATCAAGGTGATTTGCCTTTCTGATTTTGCTATTTCTGACATGATGTTTTGTTTTAAAGGTGATGAGTAGGATGTGTTGTTGACGACCTTGGACAGGCTCCAGTTCCAGTTTTTCGCTGAATCTAGTTACTGTCAAAAGCCCACTTGGTTTATCGCAAATGTACGATGGGTTGCGTTGCCGTCCAAGGTTTTACGAGTGACAATAGTCACGCCTTCGCATGATTTGAAACAGCTTTTGGTGTGGCTTGATTTCTGGCTGCCTATTTCTAGCTTACCTTCTTCACACGCCCAAAAAAATGGCATAGGAGGTAGTTTCCTCTAGGCGGCCTTGGACAAGCAGGCGTTTCACCGTCACCACGACATCACCACTCCACCACAGATTTCCTACCTTTGCCATACCGGTATCCTCCGGCGTCAAACCAAAAAAAATGTCCATGTCTCGTTTCATCACCCACCTCTTTTTGCTGCTTTGCTTTGCAAAAACCGCCCAAGCACAAGTCATCTGGGCCGACCCTGTTTTCCCGACCGATAACCAAGCCGTCACCATCTACTTCGATGCCACGCAGGGCAGCGGCGGCCTTGCCAATTGCAATTGCGACGTGTACCTTCACACGGGTGTCATCACCTCGCTGAGCACGGGGCCGAGCGATTGGATGCACGTGGTGACGAGCTGGGGGCAACCCAATGTCAACTGGAAAATGACCCCAGTCGGCGGCCAACCGAACGTGTACAGCTACGACATCACGCCCACCATCCGCAGTTACTACAACCTGACCAACCCCAACGAGGTCATCGAACAAATGGCCTTCGTGTTCCGCAACGGTGACGGCTCGCTGGAAGGTAAAAATGTGGGCGGGGCAGACATTTATTACGACGTGTATCCCGATAATTCGGTGTTCAACATGACCCTGTTTGCGCCGACGCAGCAGGCAATTTTCACCAGCATTGGAGCATTCATAAACATTCAAGCCACCAGTTCGCAGCAGGGCAATTTTTTGGTGAGGGACAATGGGAATATCCTGCTCACCAATATTGGCACCACCTCAATCAACTACAACCTGAACGTGAACTCCGGTGGCATCCATTTGGTGGAAATCGAAGCCACCAACGGTACTGAAACCATTGTCCGCAGTTTTACCTACTTGATTCCCGGCCCGACGGTTGTTGAGGCGTTGCCCGCTGGCACCGAACTTGGCATCAACTACCTCTCCAACACGGGTGTTCGACTGGCATTTTATGCCCCAAATAAGACCTTCGCCTACCTCCTCGGCGACTTCAACGACTGGCAGTTCAGTGACGACTACCAGATGAAGCGCACCCCCGATGGCACGACCTGGTGGATTGACGTTAGCGGCCTCACCCCCGGCCAATACTACGCCTTCCAGTATGTCGTGAACGGTGACATTCGCATTGGCGACCCGTACAGCAACCTTGTGCTCGACCCCTCCAACGACCAGTACATCCCTTCGGAAACATTTCCCAACATACCGCCCTACCCCGCTGGCAAAACCACGGGCATCGCCTCGCTGCTGCGCACCGCCGAACCCACATTCGACTGGCAGCACGACGACTACGACCGCCCCGCCGAGGACAAGCTGATTATTTATGAAATACTGATGCGGGATTTTACCCAAAAGCAAAACTTCGAGACACTGACCGATACGCTCGACTACTTCCAGCGGCTCGGCGTCAACGCCATTGAACTGATGCCTGTCAACGAGTTTGACGGGAACCTGAGTTGGGGCTACAACCCCACCTACCACTATGCTTTGGACAAATACTACTGCACGATTACAGTGTGTTCTACGACTTCAACCACGAGAGCGAGGCGACCAAGGTTTACGTCCGCAAGGTGTTGAAACATTGGCTCAACGACTTCCATGTGGACGGCTTTCGATTCGACCTCTCCAAGGGCCTCACGCAGAACACCAACGGCCCCTACGACGCTGGTGCTTACGATGCCGCCCGCATTGCCACGCTGAAAAACTACGCCGATGCGATATGGGCGGAAAGCCCCGACGCCTATGTGATTCTGGAGCATTTCACCGCCAACACCGAGGAGAAGGAACTAAGCGACTACGGCTGTATGCTATGGGGCGGGGCGGGTACCAGCAACCAGTTCCTGGAGTCTTCGCTAGGCTCCGCCAGCAGTTTCAGCGGCGCCAGCTACAAGTCGAAGGGCTGGGATGACCCGCACCTCATCGCCTACATGGAGAGCCACGACGAGGAGCGCATGATGTACAAAAACATCACTTTTGGCAACCAGTCAAACCCAAATTACAACATCCGCAGCCTGCCTGTGGCGCTCGACCGGGCGGAACTGACCAGCGTTTTTTACCTCGCCATCCCCGGCCCGAAAATGCTTTGGCAATTCGGTGAAATGGGCTACGACTACTCCATCAACCGCTGCACCAACGGCACGGTGAACAACAACTGCCGCCTCGACCCCAAGCCCGTCCGCTGGGACTACATGGCCAACCCCGACCGGGTGGACCTCTGGAACGTCGTGCGCCAGATGAACCTGCTGCGTACCAATTACGAGACCTTCCAAACGACTGATTTTCAAATGGTTACCAGTGGCTTCCAAAAATCCATCCGACTCAACCACACGACCATGAACGCCGTGGTACTCGGCAATTTTGCGGTGCAAACCAGCAACGTGTCGCCCAACTTCCAGCACACAGGTTGGTGGTACGATTACTTCACCGGCGACAGCCTGAACGTGGCTGACGTGGCCACGCCACTGAGTTTCAACGCTGGCGAATATCGCCTCTACACCGACTTGAAGGTGTCGCCGCCGAGCTTTTACACGGACGCTGAGGAGGCCATTGGCCAATCGTTCGACTGGCTCATTTCTCCCAACCCGACCAGCGGCGAAGTGACGATTGATTTGCTGTTGGATAAAAATGCGGCCGTGCGGCTCACCGTCTTCGATGCGCAGGGTCGGCAGGTGCTATCCTTGGACGAGGAGCGGCTGGCTGAGGGGCAGCAGCAGCTAGCGCTTTCGCTGGATTTGGGAGGGGGCTTTATTTTGTTCGCTTGAATGTGGATGGGGAGATGGGGGTTAGGAAGGTGGTGGTGCGGTGACGATTTTTAGGAATTTTGGGTTATCTTTGAAAAAATTAACAGCCATGAATGCTATTCGAACATTTGCAGAAGTAAAGGACCACGAGGTAAGGGTAACACTGCCCGACTCGGTGACTTCCAAAAAAGTAGAGGTCATCATTATCCCACTCGAATGGGAAGACGAATCTGAGCCTACTTCCCAAAAAGTAAGTGACCTGCAAAGTGCTTTGCTCGATGCGCCTGATATGACTGATGCAGAATACGAACTCATCCTCGAAAAACGCAAAGCACTTAACCTATGGAGTTGATTTGCCTGGATACTAAAAGTGCATTGTGTTTGGAGGGCGGAATTTATTCCGCCAAAACCTGCAAATCATTAGGCAAAAGCGGAATAAATTCCGCCCTCCAAACATACTACGCCCGTTAAGTTGACGACATTACATTGCGTCCCACTAGGAAGAAGAGAAGAAAACCAGCCCTACATTTGAAGCACCGCCTATTCAAGAATTAAAGGGCTGGAATTGGTGGATTTGTCAGCATTGTTAAGTATAGATAAGCGGGGCAATATCCAGCGAGGAGTGTCGGCGTGGCTTGGAGCCACGCCGACACTATCAATTCTCCATACTTCAATTACAACTTCACCACCCTTTCCACCCATTCCCCTTTCCCATTCTTCAACACCAGCAGGTAAGTCCCGCTCGGTATTTTTCCTAAATCAAAATCACGGATGGTGGTGGACGACACGGCGAGCCGCTCGGTTAGCATCGTTTTTCCCTGCAAATCATTGATGGAAAGCTCCAGAAAGACTGGCTCGGATACCGTCAATTCCAGCCGGAGTTGCTCGGTAAATGGGTTGGGCGTCACCTTCACGGACTTCAATTCCGGGATGACGCTGGCGGCTGTGTACTCCACAAAAATTGCATTGGAAGTGCCAGTACAACCGTAAATATCCACGACGGCAAGGCTGTAAGTGCCAGACTCGGTAGCGGCATAAGTAGAGTCCGTCGCCCCAGCGATGGGCGCTCCACCCAGCAGCCACTGGTAGTCTTCATAGCTGCCAACCACGTTCAGTGTGTCGCCCTGCGCCTCGATGACGGGCATTGGCGACGGCAACAGGGTAACGATGTTGAAACTCTCCGTAAAAACGCAGCCCTCCGCAGAGGTTACAGTCACCGAATACGGGCCAGCGGTAAGTTCGATGCGCTCCAACCCAGTAGCACCATCCGACCAAGTGGCCGTGGCCGGGCCTTGTGAGCCGAGCACGACGATGCCGATAGCACCGTCTTGTCCGCCAGGGCATACCACATCACTGACCACCGTGGAAATCGAAACGGTTGGAGCAAGGACCACGGTTTCGGTAGCCACGCTGCCGTTTGCGCCGACGATGGTGGCGGTATAAGTGCCTTCTGGCAAATCGGTGCGGAGCGGGCCGATGGCACCGTCATTCCAGGTGATGGTCGGAGTTGGTACGTTGGAGGGGAACACCAGTTGAATAAGGCCGTCAGTGGTGCCGGTGCAGGGCGGGTTCAACACGGTGATAGTGTAGCTCCAATCTTCCGAATTCTCCACCACCCGGTACACGATGCCGTTGGAGTTGCCGAGGGCGAAGAGTTCGCCGTTTTTGTTTTCCCCAAAAGAAACCAGTTGATTGTTGATGAGGTCTGCGATTTGGGTGTTCGTCCAGCCACCAGCGCCATCAGGCACTATGCTCCAAAGCAGGCCGGTGCAGTAATCGGTGTAGAGGTACTTGCCGTAAAGCTGGGGAAAACTGAAGCCCCTGTAAACGAAGCCGCCTGTAACGGAGCAGCCCAGGGGGCCTGAGTTGGCGTACTCGGCCACAGGGAAGGTCATTTCGGTGATGGGAGGGCAGCCGGTAGTGTTGAAAGTATGGTTGCCTTCATAGCAGCGCCAGCCGTAGTTTTGGCCACCGGGGCTACCTGCGGGCTGGAAGTCAATCTCTTCCCAAGCGTCCTGACCCACATCACCAATCCAAAGGTCACCAGTGAGGCGGTCGAAGCTGAAGCGCCAGGGGTTGCGGACGCCTATCGCCCAGATTTCGTCGAGGGTAACGGCGTCGGCAATGAAAGGATTGCTGGGCGGAATGCCGTAGGGGTTGCCGTTGTCCACGTCAATGCGGAGCATTTTGCCCAGGAAAGTCGTTTTCTTCTGCCCATTCCCCTGTGGGTCGCCACCGGAACCGCCATCGCCAAGGCCGATGTAGAGGTAGCCGTCCGGGCCAAACTTGACGCAGCCGCCGTTGTGGTTGCCGTATGGTTGGTCTGCTTGCAGCAAATTCCACTCGCTGTTGGGGTCGGCAAGGTTGGGGTCGGTGTCCGAAACGGAAAAACGGGAGACATGGGTATCGCCGTTGTTGTCGGTGTAGTTGACGAAGAAGTAGGGCGTGAGCGGGTAATTTGGGTGAAAGGCCAGCCCGAGCAATCCCTGCTCATTGCCACTGGAACCCACAATGGGGTCAATGTTGAGGAACGGGGTGGGCAGTTTGACGCCATTTTTGTCCAAAATCCAAATATAGCCACGCTGCTCCACCACGAAGAGGCGGTCGTCGCCAGCGTTGGTGATGTCGCAGGGGCGGGTGAAGCCGCTGGCAATTTGCTGTAGCACGACCTGTGCGCTCGTTTGTCCTACAAAAAATAGGCTTGCGAAAAATAGTGGTAGTAAGATTTTCATTTTTGTGTTTTGTGAGTGGATTTTCATGCAGGGGTTTCACGCAAAGACGCAAAGTTACATGGCACGAACACTTAGCGTCTTTGTATTTAGCTTAGCGCCTTTGCGTGAAAACCTTTGCGCCCTTATGTGAACCCCAAAATTCAACATTCAATCCGAACTGTTTACCTTTTCGGCGAATTTAAACTTACTTTGTAACGTCATTTACAAAACTAGCCAACATGAAGAAATTAATTACGACCCTCGCCATTGCCATGATGCTGACGGCCAACGCCTTTGGGCAAGACCTTCCTTCCTGCAATATTTACCTTTTCAGAACCTCGATGCAGGACTCCGTGCTGTCGCTTACCGACCCTCAGTTCTAAAACGGCTACAACAACCAGCCCTGCTTCGTCAACAACGCGGAGTTGCTGATTGCTTCGGCTGCGCCAAACGACCGCCAGACCGACATCTATTTGCTCGACCTGACAGCGAAATCGAGGCTGCGCATGACCCACACCGCCGAGTCGGAGTTTTCGCCAAAACCCACGCCCGACAACCTGTTTTTCAGCGTGGTGCGGGTGGAGACAGACGCAGACCGCTCGCAGCGCCTCTGGCAGTATCCCCTCGACAGACAGGACGTGGGCAAGGCTGCATTCAGGTTCCTGCGGGGCGTAGGCTACTACCACTGGCTCGACCGATACAAGGTGGCGCTGTTCAACATCACCTCCGACAACCTCAACTACCTCTCCATGGCCGATACCCGTGACGCCGCTATCCAAAACCTCTCGCCCTCCGTGGGCCGCTGCTTCCAGACCTCGCCAAATGGCCGCCTCGTGTACGTCCACAAGATTAATGACAGCAACTGGGTCATCAAAGCCCTCGATAAAAACACGTTGGAAGTCACCGAAATCTGCAAGACCATCTCTGGCGCCGAGGATTTCGTCATCATGAAAGATGGCTCCATCGTCATGGGCAAAGGCAGCCGCCTCTACCGCTTCAACCCAACAAAGAGTAAAAACTGGCAAGAAGTCGCCGAACTAAAAAGGATTGGCGTCAACAACATCACCCGAATGGCCATCAGCGGCGATGGTAAGCTGGCGATTGTGAATGGCGGGTGAAGGAGGTATGAGGTATGAGGTATGAGGTATGTTTGGGACACAGCGGATGCCACCATACCTCATACCTCATACCTCATACCCGCAAAAACCCCATTCGTCCACCCAAACCCATCTTGGTTTTCGTACTCGCCGCCACCGGCATTGGTGCTTTCGTTGAAAACATTGTACTTCTCCGTCATCTTCCCTGTTTTTTCATAAACATGGCGAACGGCACTGAGCCAGTTCGCCCTGACCCGCTCGGCGAGACTGTCGTGGCCGTAGTTTTTCAGGCCCTTGTAGGCAATCCACTGGAGCGGTGCCCAACCGTTGGGGGCGTCCCATTGCTGGCCGGTTTGGCTTAAAGTGGTGACGAGGCCGCCCGGTTTGAGGAAGTCCTGTTCGATGATGTCGGCGACTTGGTTGGCCTGCGCTTGGCTGGCGAGGTTGAAAAACAAGGGGAACATGGCCGCCAAGGTGCGGCGGTTGGTAGTGCGTCCCGTCTTGAAATTGTAATCGAAAAAGAAGCCGTCGGTCTCGTCCCAGCAATGGCGGAGGAGCGCCCGTTTGCGGTCCTCGGCATCGTCCTGAATTTGCTGTTGGAGGTCGGCCTGGCCAATGATGCCACAGATTTCGGCGAGGGTGGTTTCGAGGTGCCACACCAAGCAGTTGAGGTCAACGGGCACGATGTCCGTGGTGCAGATGCTGGCAAACCCGCCCTGGTCGGCGAACCATCGGCTGCTGAAATCCCAGCCCGATTCGGCGGCTGCCCGCAGGTTGCGGTAAATCTGGGGCGAAGGCTGCATGGACGTGAGCGCCAGGTGTACGTCTTCCTTGTAGGATTCGGGGCGGGGCGTGTCGAACTCGTCCCAGTAGCGGTTGAGGAAGTCGGAGCCGCCGAGCGCTACCATCCGTTTGGAAGCCCGGGTTTCCTGGTTGAGGTCAAGGTGGCCCTTTTGCCAAAACTTGTACTCCTTGGTCAGCAGTGAAAAGTATTTGACCAGCGCTGCTTCTCCGGCATGTTCGGCGTACAATTTCACCATCAGCGAAGCAAAAGGCGGCTGCGACCGCCCGAGGTAGTAGCTGCGGTTGCCATTTGGAATGAAGCCGTAGGTCTCGGCGAGGTGGGCAAAATTGTTGAGCATCCCCTCGATGAGGTCCCAGCGACCATGCGCCTTCAGGCCGAGCATGGTGAAATAGCTGTCCCAGTAGTACACCTCCCGGAACCGACCGCCCGGAACCACGTAGGGGTTGGGCAGCGGGAGGAGCGAGCTTTGCTTCGGCGGCTTGGCGTCGGGTTGGCGGGTGAGCACGTCCCACAGTGCCTCGATGTGCTGCTCCGGCGAGCGGGCAGGGTCGCTTTTGAAGTCGCTGCCAACGGTGGGGGGCAGGTCGAAGTTGGCGGCGACGAACGCTGCAAGGTCAAACCCTGGCAGGCGCTTGTGCTTTTCGTATTGCTTCGCAATGGTCGCCAGTGCCTTCTTCGGCAGGCAATCCGGGAAGGTTTTCCCGTCGGGAAAAATGCCGCCCATCTGCACCGCTTCGAAGAGTTCGCCAAGTTCGTGGATGTATTTCATGATGAGGATTTTGGATTGACGATTGACGATTTACGATTGCCCCACAATCGTCAGTCGTCAATCGTAAATCGTAAATCACTTGGCTTTCGCCAATGCTTGTTTTTGCAATTTATTGAAAAAGAACAGGCTAAGCGCAAGTATGCTGATGGGAATCAACGAAAAATAGAAGGCCGTTTGTCCCCCAAATTTTTGAAAAACAGCGCCCGTGAGCAACGAGCCGGTGGTGCCGCCCAAGGCAGAAAAAATGACGATGAGTCCCGACATGGGGCCGTGCATCCGGGCGGGCAGGGCACTCAGCACGGCACTGTTGATAGCCGGGTAAATGGGCGCCAGGAACAGCCCGATGAGCGGAAAAATAAACGCCGCCAGCGGTGCATCGCCCCAGCCGACAACGGCGGAACCATCCACCCCACGAGCCAGCGGCATAGCTGCCAGCACGAGGACTGCCGCTGCCGCCAAACAAGCCATGAGCACGAAATACCAATGGGTTTTGCGGAGCACCACCCCTGCCAAGAACCGCCCAAGGGCGGTGGAAGCCGCAAGGATACTGGCCATTTGGATGCTGAGGGTGGTGGGCAGCAGGAGCACTTTGCTGTTGAACGTGGGCAGCCAGCTCATGATGCTCTGCTCGATGAGCACGTAAAAAAATGCACTGATGATAAACACCACCACCAACAATTGCGCCAGCAACCCGAACATCTCGGCGAAGTCGGCAGTAATGGGCTTGCCGGGTTCTGCGTGTACCGACGACTCGTCGAGCGGGGTGCTCAACAAGAGCAAAAAAGCGACTGCCGAGATACCGGCCAAAAGATAGTACACATGGAGCCAGGTGGTGCTCTGTGGGTTGGCATCGTCCACGTAGGCGCTGAAAATGAAGTAGCCGCACAGGATGCCCACCATGAAAAACGACTCGATGAAGCTCATGAAGCTGACGTGTTCCTGTTTGTCCTTGGTGATGATGCCGATGGTGGCGTACACGCTGACTTTGATGAGGGCAAATGAAGCACCGACAGTGGCGAAAAGCAGCTTGCTCATTGCGAAGCCGCCAACTACAGGCATGAGCAGACAAGCCCCGGTAACGAAGGCCAATGCGATGAGCATGGCCCGCTTGTAGCCGATGCGGGTGATGTAACTGGCCACCAAAAAGGAAACGATGGCGATGCTGAGGTCTTTGAATGCCTCCAGCACGCTGGCCGAGGACTCGCTGACGCTGTAGTTGTTCTGCACTTGCAGAATAACAGTGCCGACGCTGTTGAGCAGGATGGCAAAAACGAAATAGTTCAGGAAAAGGGAAAGCTTGATGCGCCAGTGTTGTGCGGTCATATCGTTTTGTTTTTTATTGAAGCTGTTTAGACTTTCCTTTTTTAGCCAAATGGGAAAGTCTAAACAGCTTCATTGATAAGCAAAAGTAATTTTTACTGCTTCTTTCTTTGCTCAAGTACCTCTAAATAAGATTTATTGTACACCCGGCTTTCTGCCCAACATACGATATCTTCCAGGCCAGCGATCTTCTGCATGCCGTAAGTTTCACCGATTGCATTCAACTTTTCAAGCAGGGATTCAAACAAAACTTTTTTGTCTTTTTTGTCGGGGGTGTTTTCCAATTGGCGGATATGTTCAAGGATGGTTCGTTCGAATTCGTGCAATTGGTCCTCCTTCTTCAGTTTCCGATAGACGGAAGTTCTGAGATCCTCCAGGATACGGGTGTGACCCAATTCATAATGGACAATAACCCGAATAATCCTTGCAAGGGCCTTTGTGTCGGCTTTGGCTTCCAGCTTGTTGTCCAAGTCCAGGGTATTGAGCCAATCCAGCGCTTCGGAGAATCTTTCATTGCAAAAGAAGACAAAAAAAACGTTGAAGCGAAGTGACATTTCCCGTGCCTTGTTTATTCGCTGTTTGTAAGCCTTTAGTCCGTATTCAACTTTCGGCACGATATCCAATGCCCGTTTTAATTGCGCCGTGTTGAGCAAATAGAGAAGTGTTATTTGGTAATAATCTTTGAAACTGCCCGCTTCTTCATTGAAGTTGGTGTCCTTGATGCTTTCAAACCGTTCCAGCCATTCATCAAAGACTTCATACCTGCCCAGCGTATGGCAACTATTCAGGTAATTGGTAATATCCCCTTTGTAGGTACGATTTTTTATGTCTCGAATATGGGGATGGCTGTTCCAAAGCTCCAGGATTTTTTTGTAATGCTGATTGGCTTTGTGATATTCCCCTTTGGCATGGTTCAGATGGGCGTGTGCATTGAAATAGTAGATTTTTGTAAAAAAAGTATCACCCGTCTCTATGGTTTCGAGCATTGGATGGCGTTCGATTTCGTCAATGGCTGCCAGCGTTGCCGGATGCCTCAATTGCTTTGTATTTGGATTAGCCAAGCTTTGCAAGCCAACGTCTTGACTTCTGCCTCTTTGTAAGCCAGGTTTTTCAGTGATTCCATTTCCTCAAAAAGCGCTTCCAGTTTTTCTGCTGTTCCCTTCACGAATAATCCAATATGGGTGAAGATAAGGCGGTTCAGGATTTCGAAAATATGGTAGTGCATTTCATAATGCCGGGCAGTGTCCTTTGCTTTTTCAAGGTGCTTGATGGCCTGTCGGTAGAGTCCCTTTTTCTTGAGGATTTCAGCTTCCAACAACATGGAAAGTATGGTGTGCTCCGGTGAGTTTCCCTCATAAAACGAACGCAGTGCCTTTAAAATCAATTTTGTCAGATGTACTTTCGTCACAGCCAGGTTGGTAGGTTTGAATCCCAATGATTTCAGGCGGTCTTTCAGCTTTGCCTCATCGTAGGTTTCTATTTTATCCATTTCCTGAAACAAGGTCAAATACAGCTTCGAACCTTCCTGGGCCTTGGAATTGACCGTGAAATACCGCTTTTCTGATTTTGTCAATCTTTTTATCAAGTCAAATAACTCTGTCGTAGGTGTCATTGATGTTTAATATTGGTGAATTAGGTGATTAATTTAGATGTGAATATCCAAGTAAGGCACAACATAGCAAATTGCTGTCAAAATCAAGCAATAACTGTCTTTTCAGTTTTCTTAAAACTTCCCTACAAAGTATTTTTTGGCAAAATCCAATGTCTTAGACTTTTAATAATGCGAAGTAAACAGGCTTGCCGACGGTATTCCGGCCACCTACTTTTGTAACATCAATACCACCTTTAAGAAAACCAGTTACTAGACCAGCTTATTCTTTCCTCTAAACCATGCTCTGCTAAATAGTAATCCAAACCAAATTTGAGCAATCATTTAACCTGAACGTTTCCAAAACCAGCCCTAGAAAACCAAACCAAACCTTCAAAACCAAGCCTAGAAAACCAGCAAAAAAACCTAAAAAACCAAACCTTTAAAACCAAACCTAAAAAACCAATGAACGCTCTTTTGAGTTTTCAACAGAATAACGGGTGCTTATTCCAATAAAATGGCAATAAGCCCCGCTGTTTTTTCACCTCACAAAAGATGAAGACTTCACCTAGACAGGCTAACGGTGCAGCCGTTCTTGTCGGTGTGAACAAACTTGACCCTGGCCACTATGGCACTTCTTGCGTTGATTTGCTCAGTCCCGACAAAGATGTGGAAGATTATGAACTAATCGCCAAACTGAATGGGTTGACCACCCAAATCCTACTTGCTGAAAATGCAACACGGTCCAAGCTTTTAAGCACCCTGGCCAAAACAGCCAAAATGCTGAAAGCAGGCGATTTCTTATTGCTAACGTTTTCGGGGTACGGGGGCCAGGTCATCAACTTTGATGGAAACCTAAGCGAACAAATAAGCGCAACCTGGTGCCTGCAAAATGGCCAACTGCTGTTCCCCGAAATATTCCAGGCACTTTCCGATTTCACGCAGGGCGTCAACATTTTGATTGTTTCCGATACTTCAAGTCCTTATTCCAGTTTGAATTATCAGCCCATTAACCCTACCAATGCTGACCGCCAACGTTCACTGCCCGTGGAGATTGCTGAAACGGTTTACCTCAAAAACAAAGACCAGTACGATTCCATTTATCTAGGCTCCAAATCCAATCCTACCATTTCCGCCAACGTTACCTGGCTTACCGGGTGCCAGATAAACCAGGTTGCCTTTGAGTCCAATTACAATGGATACCTGACAGCCGCCATCAAGCATACCTGGAACGGTGGAACCTTCTTGGGAAGTTATGAATTGTTTTTCAAAGAGGTCGCCATGAATATGCCCGTTTTTCAAAGCCCAAAAATCACGACCTACGGCGAAGACCCCAATTACTTATTGAAGAAAAGAACTTTTACTTTCTAGTCCCGAAAATCCATTAACAATGGTTCGTGAGGTTTTTGGTTTCAAGTTTAAGGGAAAAGTCTGCTACATCCCTTTTAAGGGGTTGATTTGCTAGCAAAGTCATTTTAAAAATGCACGCCATTTTCAATTGACGAGAGCCCCCCGTGAAACCTGAAACTTGAAACCTTCACGAACCATTGATTAAGGTAGCTCCAGAGAACGAAACACTGTAATTTTTCACCTAAAACAATATTAAAGCTTACTCTTATGGCAAACTGTAGAAAAGACACCAGCATTGCACTGTTGGACGGCGGCAGTGCGTTGATCAAAAACATCAAATTTACCACGGACAGAAAGGAAATCCACGTCTTTCAACTTGGCAACCTCACGGTAGAATGTACCAATGACATCAATTCCAGTGTTTTCCTTGGCGTGAAAATCGTGAACAACCAACTCGTGTTCACCGATGCCATTTCCGGCTTAAACACCGACATCAGTTCTGATGTATCTGACAATCCAACCATCATAGTAACGATGAATGGCGGTGTTATGAACATTGGGATTGATGATACCAATATGGGATACACATCCGTATCGCAACTGAACGTGCGTTACGATGCCGCTTCTGACAGCGTGAAGTTCCAGATATAGTGCTTAGAATTTTGTATCACCCCTTGTTAACTCCTACGACCAATTGAAGGGATGCCCAAATGCTTACCCAGGGGGCATCCCGTTTTTGTTTTCCTGCACGACCATCACTACCTCGAATTTGGTCAAACGTACCTTTCATAGTGCGAGAGTTCGCCACTTGAATTCCTCAAAATCATGCTTTTCATTTTTGGCAATTGGTTCGCAAATGAACCCAGTCCGCCATACCTCCATCGTTTGAGTGCGTTAAGTTTTAAGTGGGAAAATTGCCGACATTTGCCACTGCAACGTGCAATACAAAGCCAACTATTTGTCAATCAACCTTTTACATAAAAACACACAGCTAATCCGCACGGAGGCGGAGCGGCTGGGTTTTGACTTTGTCGGCTTCGCAAAAGCTGAACCCCTCGACGACGAGGCCCGACGATTGGAAGCCTGGCTCAACCAAGGCTTTCACGGCAAGATGCAGTACATGGCCAACCACTTCGACCTGCGCACCGATCCCACCAAGCTAGTGCCTGGTGCCAAGTCCGTGATTGTGCTGATGCAAAACTACTTTCCAAAGGAAAACCAACTCGACCCCACAGCGCCCAAGCTCGCCCGCTACGCCTACGGCGAGGACTACCACCACGTACTGAAAAGCAAACTCAAAAACCTGCTCCGCTTCATCCGGGAAAACATCGGCGAGGTGGACGGGCGGTGCTTCGTGGACTCCGCCCCGGTCATGGAACGAGAATGGGCCAAGCGGGCCGGCCTTGGCTGGACGGGAAAGAACACCTTGTTGATACGCCCAGGTGCTGGCTCCTACTTTTTCTTGGCCGAGCTGATTCTTGACCTGCCGCTGGTGGCCGATGACCCCATCCGTGACCACTGCGGCACCTGCCGTCGCTGCATCGAGGCTTGCCCGACGGAGGCCATTTCGCCCCAAGGCTACCTGCTGGATGCCTCGAAGTGCATCAGCTATTTGACCATCGAGCTGCGGGAGGAGATTCCAACGGAGTTTCAAGGGAAAATGGAGAACTGGGCTTTTGGCTGCGACATTTGCCAAGAAGTTTGTCCGTGGAACCGCTTTGCGAAGCCGCACAATGAACCCGCTTTTGAGCCGCACCCAGACTTGCTGGGCATGAAGCCAGCGGATTGGCAGGAGTTGACCGAGGAGGTCTTCCAAAAAATCTTCAAAAAATCGGCCGTGAAAAGGACAAAGTTCGAGGGACTGAAACGGAACTTGAAGTTCTTAAACAAGGAGGGCTAGCACTATAAAAATTAGCAGGGGGTTCCTATAAAAATAGTCTAGCGTGAAAGCGAAGGGGGTTTGGGGGCGGCGCAGCCGCCCTCAAGACGCCCTCCCCCGACGAGCCGCCGAAGAGCCTGTCCCGCTGTTCGGGACGGCGAAGAGGGGCAGCCTAAGCGGGTCGGGCTTAGAAATCCCTAACGGGCTTTCCAATCCCTGCTTTCCACACTTTTGACAAAGACCCAACATTTTTTCTCCCATTGCCAAAGAACTTTTAGGCTTGGTGTGTTATTTATGCCAATCGCCCTTCCCAAAATAGAAGGCAAATCAAACTCAATTATCAAAACATGATGCTCCATTTCACTTCAATTTTCCTCTGTTGCCTCACCCTATTTGCTTGCTCCCAACCGGAACAAAAGGCAGACGAGGCTGCCAAATCCACTGAAACTACAACCCCCGCCATGCCAGATTCAAGCAAAAAGAAAACCATCGTATTCTTTGGCAATAGCCTGACGGCGGGCTATGGGCTGGAGAATGTCAAGTCTGGCTATGTCTCCCTAATCCAGCAACGCCTCGACTCGCTCGGCCTGCCTTACCATGCCGTGAACGCTGGCCTCAGTGGCGAAACCTCTGCCGGTGGCAATGACCGGGTGGATTGGGTCATCAAGACTCCCGTGGATATCTTCGTGCTGGAACTTGGTGGCAACGACGCCCTCCGTGGCATCCAACCCGAAGAAACAATCAAGAACCTCGGTTCCATCCTCGACAAAGTGAAAGCGAAATACCCAAAAGCAAAACTCGTGCTGGCGGGCATGCAAGCCCCTCCAAACATGGGTCAGACCTACACCGACCAGTTCCGAGCCATGTACCCAAAACTGGCCAAGGAGCATGGCGCAATCCTCATCCCCTTCATCCTCGAAAACGTGGGCGGCATACCTGACTTGAACCAAGGCGACCGGATTCACCCCAATGAGAAAGGGCAGTTTATCCTGCGGGAAAATGTGTGGAAGGTGCTGGGGCCGATGGTGGCAGGGGGGTAATACTTCTGTATCGAACCAAACCAGGTTTAAGAAGGAGGCTCATGTGGCAAAAAAAAACCTCGCCTGCGACCAACGGCAGGCGAGGTTATAATCAAATGGTATAGAGTTTTCGATGTGTTTTAATGCTTAACAAACCGCACCGCTGCCCCGCTCTTTTCCTTTAGAAAATAGATACCCGACCTCAGTTGTGAGATATCAATGTCCAATCGGGTAGTACCTGGTTCAATGTCCGTGGACAGTAAGACCTGCCCCAAGCTATTCTCGATTATCAAGTTGCTGGAAAGACTATTTTCCAATGTCAAAACGACCGTAATCTTATCGGTGGCCGGGTTCGGGTACATCTTTAGTTGCCGATAATCCAGCGATTCAGCAATTGCCATGTTCAAATCATCATGACCCTCCATTTGATAACCAGCAGGTTGATAGGGCTGGCAAACCTGCAAGCCACAGGCACCAAGCGCATCCCCGTGCGCCAAGTGGGCAGCTACTGCCGACTGCGAAATACACAGTGTATTTGAGTTTCCATGGCAAACTTGTACTTTATCATTGTTGTTCCCACAGCGCACGTCCACCGATTCCACCAGCGTGGTGGCGGTTGCTGTGCAGTTGGCTCCGGAGGTAACAGTAACTATGTAGGTCGTATTGGAACTAGGGCTGACGGTGATAGATGCAGTAGTTTCCCCATTGCTCCAGGCGTAGGTTGGTGAACCATTATCGCCTGTTACAGTATGTGTCAGCGTGGTAGAGGCAGCCGGGGTATAGCCAACATAGACCGTCCTGCATGCCGGCAATTCAACGGTGAGATAGCAGCAGCCTTCGTCAACGGCTCCGTTACAATTGTCGTCCACATTGTTTCCACAAACTTCAGCTGCATCGGGGTTGATATTGGGGTTTTCGTCGTCACAATCACCTACGCAGATGGTAAAGCCATCGCCATCTTGGTCGAAACCTTCGTCAACAAGTTCGTCGCAGTCGTTGTCCTGTTCATCGCAGATTTCCGGGTTGTTGGGATAAACGTTCATATTCTCGTCGTTACAATCTCCACTTGTAAGCACATAGCCGGGCCCACAGACTGCGCAAAAAGTTTGGGAAATATTGGGATCCCCATAGTTGTCCCCATCATTATCCCGATAGCATGTAACCACTACTTGCTGCTGGGATTCATAGGCTCCCATATCCACAGTTCCATCAAAATTCGCAAGTTTCCTTCTAGGTCGGCGATTACACCTCCAGAACGAGCGCATTGCTACCAGCATTGATAGCAGGTGAGGTGGGCGAGCAGAGCTGCAGGTGGAAATTTCCCGCGGTAGTCGGAGCGTTGGCAAATGGGGGCATACTGATGAACAATGGATCGCTGCTGATGTTATTGCCGCCGCTGCCTGTCCAACCGCCTTGGACGGTTGAGTAGTTAATGAAAATATGAGAGGCGTTGGCTCCACTTTGGTAAGAAGCTACGGAGCTATTGCCAAATATGATACAATTGTTGAAGGTGGGGTTGCCGGCGCTCCCATCCTTTTGAAAATGAATGACTCCACCGTTAGGCGCATTATTGGCGCTAAAGGTGGAGTTGGAAATCATAGGCGCTCCGCCATTGCCGTCGTCATAGTAAATTGCGGCACCAGGGAGGTTTGATTTGTTTCCACTGAAAAGGCAATTGGTAAAAGACCAGGCTGAAGGGCCATTTGAGGCTACACTGAAAAACCCGCCACCATAAGCGTTTGCCTTGTTTGCTGAAAAAATGCAGCTCATAAAGCTTGGAGTCGCATTGCCATTATGACCATTGCTATAGATTCCGCCTCCATAATTGGCAATATTGCCTGAAAAAAGGCAATTGGTTAATGTTGGGTTGGCGTCACCGTTAAAAAGCCCGTTATTCCCAATGGCACCCCCATTATGGGCAGTGTTGTTCGTGAATGAACAGTTCGTAAAGGATGGATTGGCATTGCCGTCCACGCCATTGTTGTAAAGTGCGCCACCGTTTCCGCTGGTTGGATGAGCCGCATTGTCTATAAAAACACAGTTGGCAATAGTTGGGTTGGATGAATTGGCTTGACCGACGCCATGGTTAAAAATACCGCCTCCGTTGCCGTGTTCATTTGCTCCATTTGCATTGCCCAAAGTGACTGTGAACCCATCCAGCACCATTTCGCTAGTTCGATAGTTGATCCACATCACATGATAGGCATTATCAGTATTGTTCGCTATGCCAATGTTTCCGCTCAAGATAGTGACATTGGTGATCCAGCTCCGCTCTGAAAGCATTGTCTCTGTGCCGTTGAAGCCACCGTAGATTTTGATGTTTTTGTTGATGTAAAATGTTTTTAAACGTGGATTTGCAGGATTTGGATTGCCGGTGAGGTCCTTGGTGGGCATATACGTCCCCGCAGCAACCCAAATTTCGTCGTTGGCAACGGTTGCTTCTATTGCTTTTTGAAGCGTCTGAAATGCCTGCCCCCAGGAGGTTCCGGTGTTGACGTCACTCCCTCCGGGTGTAACATAATAAACTGTTGCGTTGACTTGCTGGGCAAGCCATCCTGTCATCAAAATGAATAAAAGTGGTGGCATCATTCAAAGCTGAAAAGAAAGAGAAAACAGGAAGCGTAAGTACAGGTTCTTCATAATTATTGGGTTATTGAACGTTACAAAAGTGTATCCGAGCAAGGAAAAAATTATAGCGGCTGCATTTGCAGGCCAACAGGTTTTTCGTTAAAAAAATCCTACTTCTTAAGTTGAGCGTAATCAGGCCTTCATCCGTCGAGGAGGATGCGTATCTTATGAATCATATTGATGGGTAAGCTATCACTAGCTTACCCATAGGGTTCGTTGTGTAAAAAAATGTTTTTAGGGTTAACCTCAAAGAGGAACTGAACAGTAATGCCGATTATCAAACCAATAAAGACTTTCGGAATTCGCTTTCCAAAGCCGCCTATAAACCAAAGCTGAGTGCAATAGTAGTTATGGGGACTTTGAATAAATCCACCCAAAATTTCCCATTTCTTAAAGAATCGAAAAATTGTTTTTAATGTTATCAATTTGTAAGCTATTGAATATCAGTTTTTTAACGCCCTAAATTACTTGTTTTTACTTCTGCTTTTTTATAGTGATTTCAGATAATTTCGATGCAAAGAAAAAAAGTCCTCAAATTGGACTTATGAAATTATTGACACTGCTTAAAACCCTCAAGCCCGAAGAACACATTGAGTTCCAACACTTTGTGAAATCAATTTCTTCAAACTTGGCGAGCGTTATGCTAAATTTTTTAGGCTGCTTTGCAAGCTTCATCCAACTTTCGATGCATCCAAAGCGGACATGGAAGCCATTTACAAACGTAGTTTTGGCAAAGCGGCCTACACTGATTCCAAACTATTCAACTTATTATCCGGCATTTGCCGCCAAGTGGAAGATTTCTTGGTGGTAAAAATGTTGCTATCGGAAGATGGAACTTCGGAGAAGGGGCGGATTTGGAAAGAACTGCTCGTCAAAGCGCTCGGCAATCGGAACGCTGGCGCTTATTTTCGAGTAGAGGCCCAGCGGCTGATTGACGAGACCAACTCCCGCCCTGTAAAAGAACTGGACGACTACTTTACCCTACAACAGCTTCACCACCAAGTTTATTTTAACCCCGATACGCCCAAGTATAGCGAGTACCCGCCCCGACTGCAGTTGGCGATGGAGCACCTTGACCTGTTTTATTGCATTGCGAAGCTGCAATATGCGGCGGAAATGAAAGCAAGAGAAAGGCTTTTCCAAGTCCAATATGAATTGCCGCTGTTGCAGGCGGTGATGGAGCGAACCGCCGACCCCAACCTGATTGACAGCCACCCCATGGCGGCTATTTACAGTAAGCTTGTAAAGTTGTACCTGAATGGCGTCACGGAGGTTGGCTTCTGGGATTTAAAAGCAATGTTCGATAACAAGTTTGCCCTGTTGCCCAAATCTGACCAGCAGGGCCTGTTGCTGCACCTTATTAATATGGGCATATCGCTCGGTGTAAGGGACGTGGATGAATGCGGAGATGCTCTCGCTCTTTAAGATGGCTATTGAAGCCGATGTGCTGCTCCATGGTGGACGCATAAGCCATATCACTTTTGCGAACATCGTGGCCTGTGCTGCACTGTGCAATGAGTTCGATTGGGCCGATTCTTTCATGAAAAGATTTTCAACTTATTTGGAAGAAGGCACAGCAGGCCACGATAGCATTGTCCTCTGCCTTCTTGTATTATGGCCAGGGCTTTTTAGATAAGGCGCAAACGAGCTTGGTGCAATCTGTTTTTCACCACTCCCGCTTTCGAAGTTGTGGCAAGGGGCTTTCTGTTGAAAATAGCTTTTGACAGGTATTTGAAAGAAGGGAAAGATTACGAATTTCTGACTTCCCATTTGACTGCTTTTGAAAAATTCGTAAAAGCCAAGCAATTGACCGAAGAGAAGAAAAACGCCCAATTGAACTGTATCCGTTTTGTGCGAAAGATGACGGCGGTCAAATTTGAAAAACATGTGGTGCCAGAAATAGACAAGGAAAAGCTCCGATTGAAGCTGGAAGGATTACAGCCAATTGTTTCAAAAAAATGGCTAGTTGAAAAAATTGAGACCTTGTAAAAAAAAGGGAAAGTGCCGATAATTAGCCAGCTTTTCCTTCCCCCAGCCGCTTAAAATAATGGTACGTCTCCACCTGCGACTGCACCAATTTACCTGCTATATGCCGGTAAGTATTTGTGTTGTCCCTATCAATGATTCGGGCCTTGCAGTTGTCGCTCCACTGGATGGAAATCACATCCCGGATTTGCTTTTTGATGGCTTCGTCGTACACGGGGAAGACCGTCTCCACCCGCCAGCTTAGGTTGCGGGTCATCAGGTCGGCACTGGCGAGGTAAATCTCCTCGTTGCCCATATTGTGGAAAATGAAAACCCGGGCATGTTCGAGGTAACGGTCCACGATGCTGATGATTTGGATGTTCTCGCTGACGCCCTGCATGTTGGGCACGACGGAACATATCCCCCTGATAATCAATCGGATAGGCACACCAGCTTGACTTGCCTGGTAGAGCTTCACGATCATTTTTTCATCCTGAATGCTGTTGAGCTTCAAAGCAATGCCACAGGGCTTGCCCACTTTTGCATTGCCGATTTCACGGTCAATGAGCCACTCGATTTTTTCCCGCATCTGGAACTGCCCCACCAGCAAATGCTCGAAGCCCTGTTCTGGCTTGTTCCCAGTTTCCAAAAAGTGGAACAGCCTTGAAACCTCGTCCGTCAGCCGTGGGTCTGTGGTGAAAATGCTGAAGTCGCTATAAATCTTAGCGGTTTCCTCATGGAAGTTCCCAGTGCTGAGGTAGGTATAAACCTGCGGCCCACCAGCCTCCTGTCTCGTGACTTGCGCCAGCTTTGAATGTACCTTCACGCCGGGCAGGCTGTAGGCCACCTTCACCCCAGCGGCTTCGAGGCGCTCGCCCCAGTTGAGGTTCGCCTCTTCGTCGAAGCGGGCTTTCACTTCAATGAAAACAAAGACCTGCTTGCCGTTTTCCACGGCTTCCATCAAGGCATTCATGATTCGGGAATGCTTGGCCACCCGATATTGCGTGATTTTTATGGTGGTCACGAGGGGGTCGTGCGCCGCTTTTTCAAAAAAATTGATCACCGTTTGGTAAGCGTGGTAGGGGAACGCCAGCAGGTGGTCCTTGCCATTCAAGGCACCAAAAAAATCAATGGCGGTAGTGAGCGGCTTGTAGGGCAATGGCACCAACGGCTTATTTTTCAGCTCCGCAAGCCCGAAGTCCGGGAACTTGAAAAAGTCGAAATTGTTGTGGTAGCGGCCCTCCACCAGCAGGTCTGTTTTCTTGAGTTCAAACGATTCCACCAAAAAATCCAATAGTTCCAGCGGCATCTCCCGGTCGTACACGAAGCGGCTGGGCGGCCCCACGTGGCGCTTGGTCAGGCTGGTTCGTATTTTGGCAAGCAAGTCGCCGGAGTACTCGTCGTCAATGTACAGCTCGGCGTCACGGGTCAACTTGATGGAGTAAGTGTCCTGGATATCGTAGCCGGGAAACATTTCGCCGAGGCAGTGCCGCACAACGTCGTCGAGCATGATGATTTCACGGCGACCGTTTAGCGAGGGCAATTGGATGAAACGGGGCAGGTGGTCGCTCGGCACCTTCACGATGGCGTACTGCGTGGAATGGTCATCCTTGTCTTCCATGTGTACCATCAGGTAGAGCGAGGCGTTGTTGAGGAACGGCCTGATTTTCCCCTTCAGCAACAAAACCGGCTGCACGAAGGGCAACATATACTCGTCAAAATAATTCTCCACAAACTGGCGCTGCTTCTCTCCCAACTGTAGCCGGCGCTTGAGGAAAATTCGGTGCCTGCCAAGCTCCGGCACGATTTGCTTCTCGAAAATCTCGCTGAACTCCTGCTGCTGCTCGTTCACGATTTGCAGGATTTGCTTCAAAATCGCCTTTGGGTTGTAGTCAAAAACCTGCCGGGTCTTTTTGCCAACCCGCATCAGGTTACGGTGGTTGGCTACCCGTACCCGAAAAAATTCGTCGAGGTTGGAGGAGTAAATGGCAAGGAATTTCAGGCGCTCCAGCAGGGGCACGGTCGGGTCTTTCGCCTCCTGCAATACCCGGTAGTTGAACGAAAGCCAACTGATGTCCCGGTGCAAAAAAGGATAGTTTTCAGTGCCTTCTGATGGTCGTACGTCTATGTCTTCGGCTGTTATCATGTTGCTTGGAGTACTGTGGAATTTGGCGGCTAAATTAGCAAGTTTCAATGTTGGCAGGTTGATTTGCAATGATTGCAACGAAAATTAACGTTGAATTGAAAATGGAGAATTGAAAATTGAAAATTACGCAGCCCACATTTTCAATTTTCAATTCTCCATTTTCCATTAAAAAAGCGTCATCTGCTGTCCCGTTTCCTCCCCAGCAATTTTCGGCCCACGGGTGCTGATGCCGACGATGCTTTTTGTTTTTTCGTAAAACGCTGCCGCAAGGTCGGGAGCCAACAGGTTGTCCGGCTCGTGGGTGAAGAAATAGCACGCCTTCAAACCCATTGAAAACCAGTCGGTTAGGCGCTCCGCCCAGTCGTCCAACCGGGTGAAATCGGTGGGGTGCAGGTTGTTGCCGACGAAGCGGACTAGCACCTGGCCGGAGGTGAGCCGCATGTGCGCCACGTCCCGGCGGCCAGCCACGTCGGTGATGACCGTGGAGGTGCCGTATTTTTCCAATAAATCAAAAAGGCGCTCCGAATTCAGCGTATTTGAAAACCAACTCTCGTGCCGTACCTCCACGGCAAGTGGCAGTGTAAATTGTTTCAAAAAGCCTTCCAGCACGTCAATTTTATCCACCCCAAAATACGGTGGCAACTGAATGAAACAGGGGCCGAGCTTGCTGCCCAGCCCGCTCATCGCCTCGCAAAAACGCTGGATCAGCTCGCCGCCCGTGCCCAAATCACCAGCGTGACTGATGGTCTGTAGCACTTTTGGGCAAAAGCGAAAATCCGCAGCCGCCTCGTCGTGCCAGTGCTGCACGGTGAACGGGTCGGGGATGCGGTAGTGCGTCGTGTTCAGCTCGATGGTGTTGAACTGGCGGGCGTAGTGCCGCAGGAAGTCGGGCGTTTTGGCACCCTTCGGGTAAATTTTGCCCACCCACTCCTTGACGCTCCAGCCGGTGGCACCGATGAGGAGCGAGTGAGCGGGTGAGCGAGTGAGCGGGTGAGCAGATGGTGCTTGGGCCAGAATAGCGGCATTGCCCGGTGGGTCGGGGAGGAGGCGGAAATCAATTTTCGAGATGTCGGGCAGTTTGCCGAATTCCATGTGGTTTGGAAATTTTGACTGCAAATAACCTCAAAACTGGGCGGATTCCCCTTGTGGTCGCCCAATTTATTGGGCTGACCGAGAAAGGCTCATCGGTCAGCCCAATAAATTTGGCGACCACAATGCTCAAAAAAAAAAGCTATTTTTGTATACACCTGGCCGCTGATATGCCCTTTTCACTCATTATTTTTTCATCAAAAACTTTGAACATGAAAGCATTTTTTACCCTCGTTGCCTTCCTTTTCATGGCCAACTTCGCCATTGCGCAGCAGAACAAATGGATGAAGGACGAGAAGAACATCCTCACCGTCACCATCACCGAGCGCGCCACCAAGGCCGAACTGCTCGACCTGAAGGACAAGCTTTGGAACACCTACCAAATCAAGTTCGAATGCCCAAGAATGGAGTTTAGCAAGAATAATAAAAGGTTGAAGTACCTCAGCCTTCGGGTCGAAATGCCTACTGGCGAAGTCGGCACGGTCGGTACTTCTTTCGATGCACCCGGCCAAACCATCGGCTTCCACTTTGACCGCAATGCCGATACTTACGATGAGTTCGGGATTTGGACGAAATAGCAGGTGAGCGAGTGATCGGGTGAGCGAGTGAAAAGCATAGGCAGCTCACTTCTCTCCCGATCACTCGCTCATTGAAGGGCCATGCCGATGGGCTAATGCACCAAGCGGGTGTGGGTAAGCTGGCCAGTTTTCAACAAAACTTGAAAGTGCGTGGCGACGTGATTTCTTGGATTGACAACGACTCCATCGAACCCTCCGAACTGGCCTTCATGGCCATTGTTCAAGCATTTTATCTTTATCTAAACCAAACCTGCTACACGGGCATCAACGGCAGTGAATTCCACAACGCCCTGTACGAGTCGGGCAGCTTTTACAAGCGCCATTTCGACCAGTTCAAACAAGATTCCAACCGGCAATTTTCGATGGTCACCTACCTCAACGAAGATTGGGTAGATTCAGACGGCGGTGAGTTGGTCTTGTACTTGGATGGCGTCGAGAAAATAATCCAGCCACAGGGCGGGCGGGTCGTTTTTTTTAAAGCAGACAAAATCGAGCACGAAGTGCGCCCTGCGAGCCGGGAACGGATGAGCATTGCGGGCTGGCTACTTAGCGGGTGAGAGAGTGAGCGGGGTGAGCGGGTGAGAGCGTGAGCGGATGAGATATTTTGCATAACCACCAAATCAAACAGCTATGACGAACGAAGAATTCAATGAGATTTTCAGGAAACGGACGAGGGATTTTGCGGTTAGGATTCTCAAATTTTTGGGTACGGTGCCTTTTAACACCGCAACAAGGATAATGTCCTATCAATTGGGCAAGTCAGCAACTTCGGTGGGTGCGAATTTCAGGGCATTTTGTCGGGAAGGTCGAAGAATGAGAAATACGCCAAAATCTGTATCGTCGTAGAGGAAGCCGACGAATCTATTTACTGGCTTGACCTGTTCGATGCAACTGACTATGGCGATAAATTAGAATTGAAATGGTTGTCAAACGAAGCCCTCGAAATCTTAAAGGTAACCGCCAAAACCAAGTCGTCATTAGCAGCTTCCTAACCCCCGCTCACCCGCTCACATCTCTCACCCGCTCACTCTCTCTCTCACATCTCATGTATCTCCCAAGCATTCTGGTTTTCCACGTCGTCCAGGATGGCGAGGTAGTTCATGTAGCGCAGTGGGCTTATCTCGCCGGATTCAACGCCTGCTTTCACGGCACATTTCGGTTCGTTTTTGTGGAGGCACTGCCCGCCGAATTTACATTCCACCGATTTTTCAAAAAACTCACGGAAGTTGTGCGCCACGTCAAGCGGCGTTAAGTTGTTGAAAGCCAGCATCTTGATGCCTGGCGTGTCAATGATGGAGCCGCCAAAACTGAGCGGAAACATCTCGGCAAACGTGGTCGTGTGCGTCCCCTTGCCGGAAAAGTCGGAGATGTCGCCCGTGCGCAGGTCGAGGTTAGGCTCGATGGCATTGACGAGGGTGGACTTGCCCACGCCCGACTGCCCAGCGACCAGTGTTGTTTTGTTGCGCAAAAAATCCCGTAGAGCATCCAACCCATCGCCCGTCTCCGCCGATACGAGCATTACCTCGTAGCCGATGGATTCGTAGAGTTCCTTCAAAATTTGGAAGGTTTCCAGTGCGTAGTCGTCGTAGAGGTCGGCCTTGTTGAAAACGATGCAGGTGGGGATGTTGTACGGCTCGGTCATTAGCAGGAATCGGTCAATGAAGCCCTGCTTGAGGTTCGGCTCGACGATGGTGGTGATGAGCATGGCCTGGTCCACGTTGGCGGCCAGCAGGTGCATGTCCCGCTTGCGGCGGGGCGATTGCCGGATGACGCAGTTGCGGCGGGGCAGCACCTCCTTGATGATGCCCCTACCCTCTTCGTCCGGGCCGACCATTACCTCGTCGCCCACGGCGATGGGGTTGGTGGTCTTCATGTCTTCGAGGCGCAGCTTGCCGATGATGCGGCACTCTTGCACTTCCCCGTTCTCCAACCGCACTTGGTACCAACTGCCAGTGGATTTGATTACGATTCCTTTGTTCAAATGCTTTCTTTGTTAGATTTTAGATTTTAGAAATTAGACTTTAGAGGAATTCGTGGTTCTGTCTAATGTCTAACATCTAATGTCTATCGTCTTTCTTTAAAGGCAAAGGTAACGGAGTTTTATGGAGGGAAGTTCCGGGCCACAAAAAATGCTTTCAAATCCTTGTTGTCTCCAAATAAAACCAAGATTTCAGCAGGTCATCAGGCAGCTTTTCCCCATTGTTTACTAGGTAATAATTGCCGAACATTTGCCGCTTGTTCGGAAGATGGTCCATGAATTTCTGCAGCGGGTCATTTTTGTCCAGCGCAAATAGTAGGTACTCATAATTGTCATCTTTTGCTGCGGCAGTTATGGCAGAGAGTAGGGCTGCGAAAATTGCTGGTTCCCTGTTTTTGATTAATATGCTGTGCAATCCCAAGTAGTTGGCGATACTACCAGCATTGGGCAATTTGGGCTTTCCCATTATGCCCGCATATAAGTTGTAAAAAGGTTTGGCAAACTGAAAAGCCCTTGAATAACCTATAATTCGGGTTTGTTTTATGTCTTTTTGGTTCCATGTGCCGCAAATGCCGACAAGTATTTTACCCTGAAATGCAAGGGAAAAATTATGGAGTGATAATCCATGATAATAGGGTTTTCCCAACTCGTTAAAATCGTAATAAGGAAAGTAATTCAACTTTGATGCTTCAGCTAACCAAAAGTCCTGCATCATGGGCATATCACGAGCCGTGGCTGTTCGGGTTTCAATATTATCTGGCATTTTGACCTGCCGTTTCAATGTCAGCATATTCGTGACCAAAATGCCAGCCTGGTGGTAAAATGGGACGTCCATGTTTTTCATTGCTCGGCTATTAATCATCTGCACCATTTTCAGATTGTCGGCGAAAACGACAGTCTGAGCAGGCAGCCCGTTTGCCGCCAGTTCAAACTGGTTGACGAACTTGACGATGCGGTAAAGCAGCGTTGATTTTTGGTAGTCAGGATGGATGCGCAGGTCGCAGAGATAGCGGACTTTTACGATTTTACCTTGATAAAAAAGCCTTCTGAACCCGATGTTGAATACCCCACAAACCAGCCCATCCTTCAGCCGGACACATACATAAATTTCAGGTTCTTCTGTCTGAATGCAAGCTCCGGCGTAGTAATTCGGCTCCCGCTCCAGCGACAAGCTGATATCGCCAGAAACAGGTATGCGGCAAAGCGCTTTTATGCCCATTTCATGGGTCGAATGATATGGTATGATTTCGATTGACTTCATCAGCAACCAATAACGGATTCCAGAGATTTCAAGGGCAATAATAGGGGCAATTTCACATCGCCATCCTTTATTTTTCGTGCTTTTTTGTGTTGCAAATAAAGGTTGTCCGAAAACCCAATGGGCAACTTTAAAAGTTCAAGTTTTGCTAATTGTCCAATCGCCAAGGCTTGTTTATAATAAGGGTTTTTCGAAAGCTCATTTTCAACTTGGATGGTCAAACTGGCAGCTTCCAATTCCTCGTTTGACTCAACGATGAGCAGGTATTTTGCCGAATGCACCATTTGCACTGGATACAAAAATGCCGAATTTATGGGGCATTGCGCCACCAATTTTGCTAAGATGCTATTTACTGTCACCTCGCTTATCTTCTCCCCAATCATGTCCGAAACACCAGAACCTCGGCCCATAAATTCCAAACAGGGAACAGATTCAACGTAACCCGTGCACCGCACCAAATCCTTGGTGCAATAACGGTAAAGCCCCCCGCCCGTGGTCAATATTACCTCATAAATGGCGTCACTTTCAAGCTCATGGGCTCTGCATATTTTCCCAGTTTCTGGGAGCCTAAATTCATAAAATTGGGAGGTATATGCCAATATATGTTTATCGAAACCAAGCGGTATAGTCACCACTCCTTCAGTGGATAAAAGCCCTTTGCCTTGTAGTGGAACGTCACCAAGTATTGCTTTCAGTTTGGGCAACCAGATGGCAGCTTGGGCTTGCGTCCAGCAGCTCACCAAAGCCAGCTTGGTGAACAAACGTTGCCAACTTGACCCGTTGCCCACAAGCCATTTTACCTCGTTTTTGCGATTGTTGGAAATCAGGCTGGTTTGCAATATTTCCTCCAGGTTTGCCCGCAAAAAAGCGTCAAGGTTCAACAAGAAATTGGGGCTCCAAACGGAGACGAACGACAAATCTGTGCGGGAAAGCAGGTGTCGCCAAGTCTGTAAATAAAACTGGTGGGCGTCCAGGATACTGCCCAAATTTGATGGCACTGCGAACAGTTGCTTCAGAAAAAAAGCAGTCAATGCGTTGAAATAGTCCGTGTCAGAACTGATGCCCACTGGAATGCCTGCCGTTGTGGTTTCCTTGTCCTTTAAAGCGGGTGAAAGCGACCAATACGATGGGCCATTAAACGCCGCCGGGCATTGACGGTAAACATCGTTCATCCATACGGCCACGGCGGCCTGGAATTCTCGTTTTAACTGGGCATTATAGGGAATCCATTTGGCGTTGGAAGTGCTGCCGGAAGTGGTTTCAAAGAAAAGCGGTTTTCCTTTAAATAATACATTGCCTTGGCCATTGGCCATTTTATCAATATATGGCTGTACTAATGAAAAATCATCAACAATCGGAACGAAATCTACATAATCACGGTAGGTTTTTAGCTTTGAAAAATGGTATTCCCGTCCATATTCAGTGTCCGAATTTAGCTTTAAATAATTGGCCAATATTTGCTCCTGCACAGTGGTTGCAGTATGCAGGTTTTTCTGAAAATAAGCATATTGCCCGGCCTGCGACCAAAGCCAAATCCGATTAAATAGCCGAGCTTTCAAGGTTTATCATTTTAGGGTTCAACGGGTGTTGCATGCCCGCTTCAATAAAGGATTTTGCAGAACGGTTGAAGTTCCCAGGGTACAACGGTGCCAAGCAAACCAGTTCCTCTCCCCGATAAAAACCCGGGTTTTTCTCCAAGAAAAAAGCCACATGCGGCTTGTTCTTCTTTTGGTAAGTGCCCTCCACCAGTTCCGGTTTTAGTTCGCCCATGCTTTCCTCAAATCGGATAATCCCTTCTGCTGGCAACCAATGCGCTGGGTACAATTTAGCGGAAACCTCTGCCACAATTTGCTTTAATTCATCATCTACTGCTGTGGGTTTTATGGAGGGAAAATAATCGGTAAAAAACAGCGGCAGGTACATATACGTCCGGTGCCCTTTTGACATCAAGTACCAATACCATTTCTTGTTCGAGTCCGTGGCGATGATTTGCCCGATGGTAAATCCCCAGCTTTGCATCATCACTTGGCTGCCCCAGAATAATGGAGATATAATCGTGTCTCCCGAAAAGACAATATGGTAATCTACGCCGCCTGACGATTTGGGGTTGACGACATAGGTGGTGAAGCCTTGCAACTCCTCATTTTTATCGAAGAACAACCCAGCTAACTGCTTGTTTTTCAGGTCTTTGTAGAAAATATTGGGGTTCATGTTGTCGTAATTCTCGGCCATTAACTGAAACATCCGTTCTCGGTGTGCAGCTCCAATTTCTTCGACTGGAAATAGTTTATGATGCAGGGTTGATTCCATTTATTGTTTCAATTTCAAGCAGTTGGAAGGATTGGAAAGCCCGAGGAACGAGGGATTTCTAAGCCTATTCTTTCCACACCGCTCAGGCTTAGAAATCCCTCCTTTGGTCGGGCTTTCCAATCCTTCACTATATCCAAAATTCAATCTCCTTCACAATCGGTTTTGGCGCTGGGGTGCCATCATTTGCTTCCTCATGGTTGCGCAGCGATTCGATATACAAATGCATCGTATCGCTCTGCGTTGACTTATAATCCGTTTCGCCAAATTTGCGGATATTCTCGCCATGTACGTCCATTATCCACACATCCTGGTCAATCACCTTGCGGGTATATGCGCCCAGTCCAAGCCTTGCAATGGGCGTCAGCCACCCGAATTTATAGGTAATTAACGTATAAACCTGTGCTGCAAATAATAAAACCCCGCTCCGTTTCTCCAAAAATATAATCCACACGGGTATTATTGGGCATATAAAAATTGTCGGTATGCACCATCGGCAAGCCCTTCGGGTTTACCAACCAACCCGAAAAACCTATGGAATCATTCGGCTGGTCGTAGGTCACCAAAACGCTGTCGGAAGTACGTTCCACTTTGGCTTTTATGCAGATTTGTTTTTTATCCCGGAACCAGCCCTTGTGTACAAAAACCGTATGCGGCACGTCCATGAAATTCTCCACGAGGTCGGTGACATTATTGTTGAACTTCGTGACCATATAGTAGCTGCGCCAACCTTGTTCTTTCATCACAGGCATGTCGAACGGCTGGTTTGTCGGTGTTTTTTCCTTGCCCATCCAGACCCAAATGAGGCCGCCAGACTCCGTTACCGGAAAATGTTCCACCCGTTTGTTGGGAATTCGCTCCACGTGCGGGCCTTCCGAAGGGATGTCCACGCACTGGCCGTTGGTGTCGTAAGTCCAGCCGTGGTAGGGACAAACCAAGCAATCCTTGTGGATTTTCCCCTTGCTCAACGGGGCATTTCGGTGGTTGCAGCGGTCGAGTATGGCGGTCACCTGGCCATCCTTGCCCCGCCAGAACACAAGCGGTTTTTCAAAAATGGTGCGTGCAACGGGCTTGTCCGCAGGAAAGTCCTCGGAGAGGCCAGCAGCGTACCAGTAGTTGATTAAGTTGCCGGATAAATCATGCATCATAATTGGTCATTATACGCTGTGCAAATAGGGGTTTGGGGGCGAAGCCCCCAAAAGTACCCTCCCCCGACGAGCCGCCGCAGGCGGCGAGGAGGGGCAAGCGTACTGGATTTAATGTCATTTTCACAAAACCTAATAGTGCGAAGTATAGTCATTGTAGGTTATTGGTCATTTGAGTTATTACATGATATTTATTTAACAATAAACCCTTTATTACCTCCAGTTCCCCATTATGCCATTGTACCACTAATTCCAAATTTTCCACTTTCCCATTTCCAAATCCATACAACAGCCGATTGTCACCCATAGCCATGAAACCATTGACCAAGCGCACTTCCCGATATTGCTCCTGTGGCTTTCCGTCAAGCGTATATTTCAACCAAACCTTCGTTCCGACGGTGTCCATATTTGTGTTTTTTCCATTGCCGATGAAAGATAAGCCCAACCACTGATGCCCCTTTATTTCATTTTCATATAAAAATGGCGCACCAAACTGGTGGGTGACTAAAATGTCCAAATCGCCATCGTTGTCAAAGTCGGCGAGTGCGACGCCACGGGTGTTGGCCTCATGCGTGAAGCCCAATTGCTCGGTGGCATCGGCGAAACCCTGGCCGTTGAGGTTCAGCGAAATCCGGTCTTTTTCGTTGGGATAAATATAGCAGCCACGGATGTCTGCCCATTTGTCGGCATAGCTGTGGATTTCGGGGCCAGTGCGGGCGATTTGGGCCTGATAATACCAGTAATCATGCGCCTTTTCGTGCTTTTTGTCCCAGGCGTCGTCCACCATGCCGTTGGCTTGCATGACATCCTGCCAGCCGTTCAAATCGAGGTCGCCAGTGGCAGCGCCCCAGCCGAAACGGTTGGTATTCAACAGGTTGTAGCTATACGCTTTTTCTTCAAAATCCACTTTTGAAGCGCCGTCCTTCGTCTCGTTCATCCAAAGCAGGCTGCCCTCGGCCTGCATGGCGTGGTGGACGTTGCTGATGTAGATGTCCTCCTTGCCGTTGCCGTCGAGGTCGGCCACGGAAGCATTCATGCCCTTGTAGGTATCGAGGCCGATGTCGCCGTAAAACTGGCCCACCTGCCGCTTGAATTGTTTTCCAGCCTCGTTCAAATAACAGTCGTCACGTCCAAAATCGTTGGCGATATAGACGTCCGTGAAGCCGTCATTATTTATGTCAAAAGTGCCGACGGCGAGGCTCCAGCGGGTTTCCGTTAAGCCCGATTTTATGATATTCATTGGGGTAAAAACGGAAGAATCCGCCGTGTTCAGCAGCATGTAATTTAACCCACCGTTGTTGGCGTTGTGCCAGCTTTCGTGCAGGAAATGGAACATGCGGCGGTCGCCCTCATACTGCGGTTGCGGCAGCTTGAAAATGTTGAGCGGCACGAGCGTATCGTGGTAGTCGGGCAGGTATTGATGCAGGGTATTGGTCAGCAGCATGTCGAGGCGGCCATCGTTGTTGAAGTCGAGGCTGTTTGCCGCCAGGCAGACGGTGTTGTTGCTGCGCAAAAACGGGACATCTACTTCCCTGAAAGTCAATGTTTTATCTGGCAAAATGCGGTTCTCGAACAAATGCGAGGTGCCGAACCCAAAGCCCACGAAAAGGTCCTTGTCGCCGTCATTGTCATAGTCGAGGAAATAGGCGAAGCCGGGAATGCCATGTGCCCTTGTTCAAATACAATTTGCCCCGCCAGTCGAGACTTTTCAGGGGCTGTGTGAGGAAGAGGTCGGGAAGCCCGTCGAGGTCCACATCGGCGACGGCGGCGGCATCGCCCACGGAGAGCAGCCACTTGGCCACGTGCGCCACCCGTGGGTCGGTTTCGTTGAGGATGTTGCTGGGTGTGCCGCCGAGTCCACTCTCCGTTTCGGGTATTTGCCGAAGGCGAAAATCGGCTCCAGTGGGCAGTTTGCCATTCCGCCCGTTTGCCCTAAAACTCAATAAAACGGGGATGAACAGCACGGCCAGCAAGGCGTATTTGCGAAGCGCCTCCCCGTAATTTGGGAGCAGGGTGGCCGCTCCGTCGGTGCGCCATTTTTTACCCAAAAAATAAAGATAGCGCAGCGTGGCGACGGTTAGCCCCGCAAAAAAGAAGGTGTAGAGGCTGAACTTGATATGGAAAAGGAAGTCAAGCACGGCGATGGCGACACCGACCATGATTTGCTGCGAACGTTTGTCAGGGCTGGTAGCAGGGTCGGTTATCATGTAAAAAGTGAAAAGGTAAAACGCAGGCGAGGTGACTGCCCCCACGAACAGCGTTTGCCAAGGAATCACGTGCTCCATGATGGTGGCCCGCACAGCGGTCAGCGCAACAAAACTGGCCAGAAAAGAGAGTATCAGCCAAGTCCGGTTGATTTTGAAAACGAAGAGCAACAGCGCCCCCGTGACCACAAAAAGCCCATGAACCAGGCGCTGCCAGCCGAGCCGTACCATTGGTAACTGGGCGCCAGCGTCACGTACTCGCCGCCAAGCAGGATGCAAAAACAGATGGCAAACAGCGATGGATTGTAGAAATGGCGGCCATTCAGCGTGAAGATGTACTTGCTGGCGATGCAGACGAAAACGGGCAGCAACAGGTTCCAGATGCCATAAGACCAATTGAGCAGGATGGCCAATGAACAGCAGGAAATCATGGCAGAAAGCGGGAAGACCCGACGGTTTTTGAGGAGGCCGTTGAGCAGCATGTCCAGGCCGCAACCGATGGCGATGAGCAGGAACACGTGCAGGGGGCGGCGGCTAAACCCAAGTACGGTGATGCCCAACAACAAGTACGAGAACAGCAGGGCAAATGCTCGCCACCGCACATCGGAGAGTGGCGGTGGGGCGAAAGTGCCTGTCCAGTTTTTTATGTTGATGCTCATCTGGGGAATTGAAAATTGAAAATTGAGAATTGAAAATGCCCGTTACATATAATCCACAGCAACACTGCGGAATAAGCCAGGAAAAATACATTCAGCCACTTTGTCACCCGGTTGATACGGCGAAACTTGGCGTCTTCCTCGGAGGCGTACCAGATGGCTTCGTTGCCTTTGGTTAGGCTGCCGACGAGCTTGTAGAACGACCAGGCATAGTACGAATCCACGAGCAACATCATGCCCAACAGCCCATAAAATCCAAGCAACAAGCCTTCATCGGGGTGCAAGATAGTTAGTTCGTGCTTTCCTAGTCTTGAAAAAACACAGCCGCAAAGTATGGCAAATGTCATTAGGTTATAGCTGATTCCTATTGGGGGCGTCCATCTTTTAAGCCAAAACATGAGTACCGATTGCGCCACCAAACGGAAGTAAACAAGTATTATGAACACGGGCAGCACAGCATGGAAGCGGTTGCTTTCCTCGAAGCTGAAATAGCACCAAACCGTCAAAAAAAAATAGTGGAACAGGGCGTAAAACAGCCAAACGGCCTTGGGCTTGGAGATAGCACCTCCGAGGGTGGCACTGGCGTTTTGGCGGCGGTAGTACCAAGCGGCCAAGGCGATGGTGAGAAGGATGGAAAGGAGTAGAGTGGTCATGCGAGCAAAGATAGGCCGTGTCGGGCCTTTAAGAGGTTGTTCCAATTGATAGACAATACGTTCGATGGTCGCTGAAGTCATAATTGCCCTCAAAAGGCAGCTTCTTCCCAATACTCCCCACCCCAATAAACAAAAAATCACCTGCCGGGTTATTCCAGTAACATCCGGCCTGCCTATCTTGGCGGCCAATTCGCTAGTTGGCAATCCACTTTTTCGAAAGCGCTTCACCAACTGGATTCACATAAAAAACACAACGAATCATGGCATTTCAACTTCCTGACCTCCCCTACGCATTTGATGCGCTCGAACCACACGTGGACGCCCGTACGATGGAAATCCACCACGGCAAGCACCATGCGGCCTACACCAACAACCTCAATGCTGCCATCGCCGGCACGGCGCTCGAAGGCCAGACCATCGAGCAAATACTGGGCACGGTAAGCCAGGTTCCGGTAGTCATCCGCAACAACGGCGGTGGCTACTACAACCACAATCTTTCTGGGAAATCATGTCGCCCGACGGTGGCGGCGAGCCTACCGGTGCTTTGGCGGAGGCTATTAATCGTAACTTCGATTCCTTCGAGGAGTTCAAAAAACAGTTCTCCGCAGCGGCAACCACCCGATTCGGTTCCGGCTGGGCTTGGCTCTGCACCGATGAGGGCGGCAAGCTCTTCATCACTTCCACCGCAAACCAGGACAACCCACTGATGGACAATGCAGAGAAACCAGGCACTCCCATCCTCGGTCTTGACGTTTGGGAACATGCCTATTACCTGAACTACCAGAACCGCCGCCCTGATTATATTTCCGCCTTTTTCAACGTAATCAACTGGGAGGAGGTGAGCAAACGGTACCATGATGCCAACGCAGCTGAATAAATTGAGAAAAATTCACAAATGCAAAAGCCCGGCGGGATGTTCCTGCCGGGCTTTTTTTGTTTTTCGGGTATTCAAGCCTTTTATCGTTTTATTATTTACCTGATATGGTAACAATGGTTCGTTCTGAATTTGATGGGTACGGCGGGCAAGGTGGAAGCGAAAAGGCCGGTGTGATGAATTTTTAAACAAGCGACCTGAATTTGGTTATAAATACCGCCTGATCCACAGCACTCAATTCGCCCAATTTGGCAATGATGTTTATTGCCTGGACTGTAACAATGCGGTCCACTTTGAGGACTGAGGAAGTACGCAAGTTGTTCGAGGTATCCGGGAGCAATGGAATTTCATTGGCACTTAATATCGGTGGCATAACAGAACTAATTGCGCAAACTACGACGTCATGGTAACCATCGGCGGTTTCACAAACTACGACGCTTGGGCGGACTTTTTTTGCCCCTGTATATTCGATGAAAGGAAATGGAATGAGAATTATATCGCCGGTTTTATACATTGTCAGGCCTTATTTGATAGAAGAAAATCCTGATAAATGTCTTCTTCCGTTTTTTCCAGAAGCCGAACGCATCGGATTGGCTTGTGAAATAGCGAATTTCTTCCGCTTGGGTGAGTTCTTCCAAAAGGTGATGATGACCTTGTATTTCTTGCCTTTTGGGAGTTTTTCCAAAGGGATGAGTTTATTGCCGTCGAAAATGCCTTGTATAGTTACCACTGGATTTTTGATTTTAAAAGTTGGTTCAAGAATACTTTAGCTTCTCTTTTTTATGCAAACTTAATCAATTTTCAGGAACATGCGAGCCATCCTTTTTATTTGAAAAGCACTACCCCCAATGTGGAAATCCACCGACAGCGAAGCTCGGCTGGCACTCCTCTGGCAGCGCGCCAGTCGAGCTTCATTTAAAGGTAAATAAGCACTTATTTTACCACTAATTTTCGGGGTTCCTCGCCAGCCCTCACCCAGTAAACACCTGATTGCCAGTTGCTTACGTCCAATTTGGTAGCGAACCGAGCCTCCTCCTCCAGCACCATTTGCCCCAACGCATTGAACACCTGAAGGCGCCCCAGTTGGCTGGAGGTGCTGCACACCGTGACTTGGCCACTTGCCGGATTTGGATAGATTTCGAGCCTGTTTTGCTCCGCAATGTCCGCCACTGCGTTCACCCCGTTCTCGTTATTGGCGTTGAAAGTATGCGCTTGGATGACGAAGTCGCCCGTACCGTTGGGCACACGAGCGTAACCGAGGTCGGTCTGTTGATCGCCGAAAACCACTTCCTGCCCGATGCGCTGTTGGTCGTCGAGGAGGTAGAGCGACTCGCCACTCGCCGAGAGCTTGAAATTGGCATGGAGGCCGGACTGGCTACCGTTCTCATCGGCCCAGACGATGAGGTAGCCGTTGCCGGGAATGGTCGTGCCGTCGGGGAAAGTCCATTTGGCCAGGTTCGTGTAGCTGTCAGTGAGGTGCCAGCCGCTGAGGTCAACGACATCGGCAGCGTTGTTGTACAGCTCAATCCAGTCCTCGAACTCGCCGTCCTGGTCAGCCACGGCAGCCTCGTTGGAGGCCATGATTTCGTTGATAACCACTTCACTGTCAAAGAACTGCGTGACGCCTACTTGGTAAACGAACACATCGTACTCTGCTCCCTTGGGGAAATAGGTCGCCGTCTTGGCGGTGTTGTTGGCGAGGGCTTCGATGTAAAAACGCACGTAGTCGCCATTGCCGAAGGCCGGAATCTCCGCCCCAAAAAGGCCGTCACTCGCCGCCCCGTCTCCGTGGGCACCATCGTCGAACATCTCCGTTTCATCAAAAATGCCCACTAGGCCACTGCCAAAATGTAGGTTCACTTTGCTCACGCCGAGCGCACCACTCACCTGCGCCGTCACGGTCACGGGCTGGCCAGCGTCGGGGCTAGTCCAGGTGCCATTGGCGGAGACCATGTTGACGTCGGCGACGGTCAAGCCCTGCACGTTGACTTCGGCGTTGTTGTTCACCGTGTTCCGGCGGGTTTGGAACAGCGTTTTCAGCGCATTTTTTTCACTGACAAACTCCTGGTAGGTGTAAATCTTCTTGGTATCAGTGGCCACATAGGGGTCAATCATCTCAAAATAAGCGTCAATCTGCCCATCAATTTCAGCTTGCCCAACGGCATCTTGCATGATGGTGCGCAGGTGCGCAAGGTAGCGCTGGCGTATTGCCGGCACGGCCAAAAGGCGGTTGAGCAACGGGTAGCGGGTGTCGTTCTGGTTGTAAAACGCACCCCAGCTTGCGTTCATCGGCTCCAGGATGGTGTTGCCGTCGTACTCAATCGGCACGATGCGGTTGGTCTCCGGCTCCCAGTAGAGGTAGTAGTCCATGCCGCCCTTGAACACGTAGCCGTCGTCATCGGCGAAGGCAATTTCGGTGGCCAAAAACCAGAGCGTGCGGTCAAGGTCCATGTAGTTTTTGATGGTGTCTTCGAGCGAGGCGAGCGGCGTGTTGTTCAATTTGTCGCAGACCTTGATGAGGTCTTCCCAAGGATTGGTTTTGTTCGTTTTCTTGAGGGTATAATATTTTTTGTACTCACTGGAGTCGGTGGTGCCGAGCCAGTTGAGCGAGCAGTAGCCGGTGCCAAATGGCCCGCCCGTGCCACCGCCTGGGCCGCCACCGCCGATGGTCTTGAGTGCCCGCCAGCGGGTGCCGTCGCTGCTCTGGAACCACTCCTTCGTGAATTTGCCGTCGAGCGCCTGCACATTGGGGTACGGCCCCCAGTAAACGCCGTTGATGTAGAGCTGCACGTAGTTGGCCTTGAGCGACTGCGTGTGCTGGCGGCTCTGGTGCAGGTACAGCACCTCCCGCATGAAAGAGGGATCTTGAAAGCAGTTGTTGAGGTTGAGGGTTTCGTAGCCCTCAATGTCCTGGTCGGGGTCGGCCCAGTCGAGGGTGATGTTGAAAGATTTTTTTTGGCTGTTCTGGTTTTGGGAGTAGGAAGTTTGGCCTTTGAAGCGCACACCGACTTCGTTCGCCAGCGTGTCACCGTTGAGCACCATCACGGCGCCAAGGTCGGTGCCGGACTGGTAGTTGTTGGTCAGCAATGACCAGTAGTTTGGCTCATCGAAAATCAGCTCGATGGTGTGGAAGGCCGACTCGTCGTAGAACCCCGTGGTCACGTTGCCGCCCGTGATGAGCCGCTTACCGTCGGGTGAAAAGTGCATTTCGTCGGGCAGGTTCTGTGCCCCCATTTTGCCGAAGGCGTAAGCTAAAATGGCCAGTATTAATAAGGGCGTTTTGATTGTTTTCATGAATATTTTGTGCTTTTGTGAAAAATGGTGGACGGCAAAGTTACCGCCCACCATTCCAATTACTGTTGAATAATTTTCATCTTGTCACCTAAAACTCAATTTCCACTGTCGAAAAGTACAGCCCCATTGGGGTCGAAGAGGATTACCACGTCATTCGACAGCCGGACGATGTAGTTGCCGTTGTTCTTCATGCAACCACGCTCGACGGTTTCACCAGCATAGTTGGTGGTGATGTATTCTTTAGCAACCGTTGGAAGGTCGTCAAATGTTATCTGCAGGTTGCAGTGGTGGTGGTGCGGGCCACCGTTCGGTTGTCCGTCGCACACCTTGATGAATATGCCGTCGGCAGTGAAAAGAAGCACCGTGCCACTTTCAAGCTCGACGCCGAATTTGCCGCTGGGCTTCACCACGACCACCGTGATATTCTCACTGGAATAGTTGGTCGTGATGTATTCCGAAGCAAGTAGTGGCAGGTCGGCTGCGTCAATGGTGTCACCGGCTGCACAGCCGCCGCTCGGACCGTTCGGGCCATTTGGGCCGCCGCCGTGGTGTCCGCCATGACCACCAGGGCCATCGCCATCAAACTCGCCGCAGATATGGACGAACTCGCCCACCCCATTGAACAGCAAAATGGTGCTTTCCGTAAGTTCCACGGCATAGCCGGTGCGGTCACCGTGCGCCTTGTACACCACGATATCGATGGTAGCGTCATAGGTGGCGGTGATGTAATCGGTTGCAGCCTGTGGCAGTTCGGTCACTTCCACGGTGTCGCCCCTCATGCAGCGGAAAACGCCGCCGTTCCTGCCAGCGCCCATGCAGCGGCCGTTCTCCCGGAAGTAGAGGTCTTGGCCATCTTCCAGTTCAACTTCGTAGCCCATGCCACGCACCCGCCAGGCAGCTTCGATTTCCACTGGCGTGAACGACAGCGCCACGTACTCCCGCACGTCGGTCGGCAATTGTGCCACGGTGACGGCCTGCTTGTCGCTCGAATTGGCGATGGCGTTCATCATGTCCGTGGCGTCTGTAGTTGTTGTGTCTTTTGGCAGGCGAAAGCCAGTGCCACGATGCCCATTGCGAGCACACCATAAATTAGATTCTTCATGTTTTAGAAACTTTTTTTTGGTTAAAAATAAGATGTGAAAACACTGGCCCCCCCCCCCGTTAGCAAACAAAATGATATTGCCAAATCGGTTGAGGAAAAGTCTATTCGATAACGATGGTATTTTGATTGCGGCAGCATCGCCGCTTTTGTATTAGGTTAGGTCAAAAAACCTGCTCGGTTGGTTGCACGGAATTTCATTTTTTTCAAAAATTGTACATCACGCCAGCATTCACTCCCGCCGAAAACTCGGAGGACTGGATGCGTGGGTTGCTATGCCTGCTCGTCAGCGAACCGACCACTGTCGGCTCCAGGCGCAGGCTCAGTGCGCTCGTCATCCGGTACTCCAGTCCGATGCCAGCGAGGTAGTCCACCGTGACGGTTTGCAGGTCGGAGGGGGAGCCAGATTGCTTGTCTTTTTGCCTGAAATCGAACTTGGGGTTCAGCGATTTGATATCGTCCACCCTGAACTCGTTGTTGAGCATGAAATTGAACATGACGCCCGCTTTGGCAAGTACCCGCAACCGTCCGTTGCCGAAATTGTACCCGGCATAAAGTGGCAGGCTGAGGTAGTCAAGCCGCTGGCTGGTAATGATTTCCGCCCCCACTTTTTCATCGTCTGGTATTTCCACGGTGGTATCCGATGACGACGCCCGCACGTCCATTTCCACCGCACCTACGGCTGTGTTCAAGTTGTATTGAAACTCGTGCTCGTTGTCGCCCATGCCGGGCATGTGGGGGTGGTGGCCCCTGCGGTCCTTGAAGTCAAATTCAATATTGTGCATGGCCTGGTAATCCATCTTCCGGTAGTCAATGCCCGAACCAATACTGAGGCGAGGCGCCACCTGTTTTTCAACAACCAGCCCAGCCATTAGCGACTGGCCAGTTGTCTCGTTTCTCACCTCAAAAGTCCTTTCTCCGCCAGGGAAGGGATTCGGTCCAGTGCGACGGATGCTGTTGATTTTTAGCCTCGATGCCATCGGCAGGACACGGAGGCCAACCGAGTAGTCTGAAGCACTCAGTTTGGAGGCAACGACGATGGAATTCGCCAATGGTGCAGGCGTTGCGGGCATCTCCAGCGTCGTCAACTCTTTCGGCCAAATCCGCTGCAAGTCCGCAGTTTCCGTTGCCGGGTTTTCTGTCAAATTTTCCGGGGATTTCAGCGTCTCGTCAGTGGGTGCAGGGTTGTTTTTTCCATCGGAGGCCAAGTCGTTGACGCCTGTTTTATATTCCAAATTGTCAACTGGCAGCTTTGGCTGTTCCATTTTTTCTGCGGCGTTCACCTGTGTTTTTTCCTTCGGAAAAGTAGCCGCAGAATTGGTCAAGCTTGATTGTTTTTGTGATAAAGAGAGCGTGTTTTGCCTTTCCGCCAAGTTAGTTGCGGTTGTGCCGTCAGTTGCAGTGGATGGTGGGACTGGGCTATTTGGTTCAGTTGCCACCGCTTCCACGCTGTTCGTTGACTCGGTTTGCTGGCCAGCCATTTTCTCCTGCTCCAACTGCCTCAGTTGGTTGGAGTTCCGCTCCAGTTCCCGGCTCATCCGGTTTATTTTTTGGTTGAAATACAGGTGCTGCCCCACCAACAGCAGCGCCACCACCGCTGCCGCAGCGGCCACCGCCCACCAGCCACGCACAGGCGTCAGCCGAGGTTGTACCGCCACCGGCGGCTCCAGGTTTCCCGCTATTTTCGACCAGAGGTCGCCCGGCGGGTCTTCGCTGTGACCTTCGAGGCTTTTCCGCAGAAACTCCTCCAAGCGGTCGTTAGGTAATTTATCTTTCATCTTTCTTTTGTTATTGGGTTATTGGGTTATTGGGTTATTTGCACCGTTCCAAATAACTCAATACCTCAATAACTTAATATCTCAATTCACCCCGCCAGATTCTTCTCCAGCAGGTTTTTCAAGAACGCCTTCGCCCGGTTCAACTGCGACTTCGAGGTGCCCACCGAGATGCCAAGCTCATCGGAAATCTGCTGGTGGGAGTAGTCCTCCATCACGTAGAGGTTGAGCACGGTGCGGAAGCCGGTCGGCATTTTTTGCATCAACTTGATGAGCGCCGCCGCTTTTTCGCTTTCTTCAAAGACCGAATCGTCGGCATCGCTCAACTTGTACTCGACGTTTTCGAGTTCCGTGAACTGAAGCCCGCCCTTTTGCTTGCGCAAATTTTGCAGCGCCACGTTCACGATGACCCGCCGCATCCAGCCCTCGAAGCTGCCCTCGCCCCGAAATTGGTGCAGGTCCCGGAACACTTTGACGAACCCCTCCTGCAAGGCGTCCTCGGCATCCTGTCGGCTGTTGGCGTAGCGCAGGCAAACGGCGAACATCTTCCCTTTGAAGTGCTCGTACAGTTGCTGCTGCGCAATGCGCTCACCATTTTTGCAGCGGGCCAGGATATTTTGCTGAAAGTCAATCATCCAGAGTTTTTCGCCAATTGTAGTTGATTAGGTAGGCAAACCAGTCCATTGGTTGCATCTGTCCGTTATTTTTCACAAAAATTGTCGAGTTGCCGGAATGCCGGGAATTTTCGCAATTTCGCAATTTCAATGAAATTCTCCATTTCCATATTCCGCTTTTGCGCCGCTGCCCTGCTGGTGGTCACGCTGCTTTTCCCCCGCTACACCCGCCCCGGCACGGAGGCCACACTAGCCTGGGACGTGAGCGGCTATTACCTGTACCTGCCCGCCACGTTCATCTACCACGACCTGAAACGGGTGGCCTTCCTGCCCGAAATCATCGAAAAATACCAACCCAGCTTCTCTCCCGACCAGGCTTTCCCCATCGAAAACGGGAACCAGGTGATGAAATACTCGGCAGGAATGGCCGTGCTGTACCTGCCGTTTTTTGCCGCAGGCCACTGCATTGCGAAGCTGACCGACTACCCCGCCGACGGGTTCAGCCTGCCCTACCAAGGGGCCATCCACCTCGGCAGCGTGCTGGCTGCCATCATCGGGCTTTGGTTCCTTCGGAAAATACTGCTCCGCTACTTCCCCGACCGCACCGTGGGCTGGACGCTGCTGCTCATCGCCCTCGGCACCAACTTTTTCAACTATGCCACCTTCGACGCCGCCAATGCTCACGGCTGGTTGTTCCTGCTGCTGGCATTGCTCACGCACCTCAGCATCCGTTACCACGAGCTTCCAACACTGCGGAGGGCAGCAGGTATCGGAGCGGTCATCGGACTGGCGGCGCTCGTCCGCCCGACGGAAGTTTTGTTCGCCATTGTGCCGCTGCTCTGGGGCGTCGGGAGTCTGGCCGCATTGCGGGAGCGCCTGCTTTTTCAAAAACAACTGGACGCACGTGCTGCTGGCGGGCCTTGCCTTGGCCGCCATCGGCAGCATCCAACTGGTTTATTGGAAGTACGTCAGCGGCCACTGGTTCGTGTACAGTTATGGCGAACAAGGGTTCAGTTTCCTGCACCCGCACTTCTTGGACGTGTTTTTTAGCTACCGCAAAGGTTGGCTGGTTTACACGCCGCTGATGGTGTTTGCGCTGGTGGGGTTTGCGATTGCGGATTTGGGATTGCGGATTGCGGATTATCCCGGCCCCCAATCTGCAATCCGCAATCCCAAATCCGCAATCGTAGCCTTTTTCCTCCTCAACACTTGGGTCGTCTGCGCTTGGGACATCTGGTGGTACGGCGGTGCCTTCGGGCAGCGGGCGATGGTGCAGTCGTACCCACTTTTGGCGTTTCCGTTGGCGGCATTTTTGACATGGGCCACCGCAATCCGCAATCCGCAATCCGCAATCTTGAAAGTGCTGTTGGCGGGCTGCGTGGCGCTGAATTTGTTCCAAACCTACCAAGCCCACTGGGGGCCGTGGGAGGCGGATGCGATGACCGGGGCATACTACCGCCACATTTTTGCGAAGCTGAAAGACGAGCCGACGGACAAGTTGCTGCTCGATACGAGAGAGGGATTTTTTGGCAAAAGACAAAACGTGCAGGCCATTTATTCCACTGATTTTGAGGAAGTTACGGACAGCGTTGGCGTGAGCAGACAATTCGCTCATTCCGGTGTTCAGGCTGTATTCGTCGCTCCGCAAACGCCGTTTTCATACACCCTAAACATTGCCAAAATCACCGGAGATGACCCGAGGGAAATGGCTGCACATCGCCGCCCAATTTTACTGCGAAGAAAAGGTCTGGGAGGCATGGGTGATGCCCCAACTGGTGGTCAGGTTCGAGCAGCAGGGCGGCACGGTGCGGGAGCGGGCGTTGCGCCCGATGCGGGTGCTGGAGCCGGGCAAGTGGGGCGAGGTGGGCATGGACATCAAGGTGCCGAGCAAGGATTTTGACAATATCAAAATCTTCCTGTGGTGTCCCGGTGGACAGGGGATGATGTGGATGGATGACTTGAAAATTGAAACTTTTGAAGATTGATTTACCATGAAAATTGAATTGAATCACAACGGCCAAGCCTACACCGCCGACCTCTCCCGCCCCCTCGACCTCTCCATCCCCCTCCGGTCAGGCCTCGAAAACCCCTAACTGCTTCTGGGCACCGCCCGTGGAAATCTGGCCCGTGGTAGCTGGCGATTTCGTCGGCGACACCACCAAAGGCGGCCCCGTCAACTTTAAGAACATTACCCTAAACCCCCACGGCAACGGCACACACACCGAGTGCGTCGGACATATCGCCACCGAAAAATTTACCATCAACAAGTGCTTGACACGTTTCCATTTTTTGGCGAAATTGGTCACGCTCTACCCTGCCCGACTGCCCGACGGCGACAGGGTCATCCTGAAAAGCCAACTGGAGGAGGTGCTGAAACCGGGCGAGACTGAAGCGTTCATCCTGCGCACCCTGCCCAACGACGACCACAAGCTGACCGCCAACTACTCCGGCACCAACCCGCCCTACCTTCACCATGAGGCGGCGGCCTACTTGGTGGACTGCGGCATCCAGCACCTGCTGCTCGACCTGCCCAGCGTGGACCGGGAGGAGGACGGTGGGAAGCTGCTGGCGCACCGGGCTTTCTGGCAGTACGGTGGCGGTTTTGACGACATCCGACAAAACTGCACCATCTCCGAGATGATTTTTGTGAAAAACGAAATCCAAGACGGCGTATATTTGTTGAACCTCCAAATCGCCAGTTTGGAGCTGGACGCAAGCCCCTCGAAGCCGGTGATTTATCAGCTAGACATTAGACCATAGACTTTAGACGGTGGACGGTAAATTTCCTGGTCACCATCTAATGTCTAAAGTCTATCATCTACCATCTCAAAAATGTATCCGCAGTCAAAATATCGTTCGAAGCTATACCGGGACTACCGGGCCATAGAGCCGGGTGAGTGGCGGAAAGTGGTGCATTTTTACGAGGAAAAAGAGGCGGAAATACGGGGGCTGGACTTCGACGAATACTTCGAGTTGATGAACGCCTACACCAACGCCCTCTTTGAAATCGGGGCTTGGCAGAAGCACCTGCTCATGGCCGATGCCGTCATCGAGGCCAGCATCAACGAAAACATCAGTGAGCTACATGGGGAGGATGTGTTCCAACATACCCTCTTTCGCAAATCGGCCTCCCACTACCAATTGAACGAACTGGAGCGCACGGAGTACATCCTGCGGGAACTGCTGCGCATCAATCCACACCATGCCGATGCTTCCTTGTTCTTGAAAAAATGCCTGCGAACGATGCGCCCCTGGCTGGTTCGGCAGACCCGTGCCGTGGCCATGCTACTGACTTTCGTGGCTGCCTTCGCCATCCTGCTGGAAATATTGGTGGTGCGCAATTTTTACGAAAACTGGACCCGCCCCGTTGAGTATTTCTGGTGGGGGATACTGGCGCTGGCCGCACTGGTGCTGGCCGCTGGCGAGGTGTTTCATTACGGGCGCTGCAACCGGGAGGTGGACAATTTTTTGAGGGGGGTGCGGGCGAGGCGTCGAAATTATTAGCTCTCAACCAGTTTTTGCAAGTGTGACTTGCAATCGCAGTCAGGTGGCGAAAGGGATGCCTGCTTCTGTGTGCTGCCGGAGCCTGGGAAGTTTCAAATTTGCATGAACTGGTCACACTGCACTGAACCATCTCGAACTGGAATTTTAGAAACTCCCAATTTTAACCTTAAAATAGAATTTAAGTTTCCTGATTAGTTTTAATGCTTGATCATCTAAATAATGCTCAACTCTATAATATGGAAAAGTCTCGAACTCGCAGTATCCATAAATCATTTTATCAAGCTGAAAATCTGCTGAACTCAATTCGAACTTTTGCAATACAATTGGGATTATCAGTTCGTCAACCAACGTGTCCGATGGATTCAATTTTAAGACATTATCATCCTTATACCATTCACTATACGTCGTTTGAACTTGGTTTTCATGAATTTCGAAATCAATAAATTCATTCCCAAATGGAAAGGCAATTTTGACGAGCAAAGTGTCACCTGATAAGTAACTTCCAGCCATTAATATGCTTTTATCGCTATGTTCCAGTTCCTCACGTTCAGGGTCAATTTCTTCTTTATATGGAACGCCATTGAGTGACAATATAGTGATGTTTGTATAATCGGGAAACTTAATTTCTTGAAGATTCAACGTATCTTCATTGAAAAGCACAAAGAGGGCAAAACCATTAGAACTACTAGATTGTTCACATTTTATAATGAATTCTTGGAAAGCATTGGGAAATTCTTTCTTGCTTTCCTCAAACCTATTTTCCAAATTAGAGTCAATAACAACTTGAGCTTTTAATAAACTACAAAAAAAGAACATCAATGCAAAGATTATGTACTTCATCGAAATTAATTGAGTTGCATAAATAAAGTTACTTCCTCAACTTCGGGTCCAACCGATACGCCTTCTCAAAAAACGGCTGCCCCAACTCCGGCTGCCCGCTATCCTTGTAAGCCGAGCCGAGGTAGAAGTTCAATGTGGCGTTTTCCGGGTCGTATTCCAAGCCCTGCTTGAACCATTTGATGGCTTCGGGGAAGTTCTTCTGCATGGCGTTCACGGCACCGAGGTTGCGCAGGGCATCCACCATGCGGGGGTCGTACTGCACGGCCTTTTCGTACACCTCCTTGGCCTTGTCCAGTTGGCCGCTCTCGAAAAAGATGATGCCCATGTTGCTGTACACCAGCGGGAAATTGGGCTTGTGCTTTAGGGCCATGTTGTAGTTTTCCATGGCCTTGGTGTAGTTGCGGTCTTGCGGGTTGGGCTTGGCGGACTCGTCCCGATAGTAGGTCAGGCCAAGCTGCGAGTAGGCATCGTGGTATTCCGGGAACACCTCGATGGCATGTTCGAAGCGCTTCCTCGCCCGCTCGTTGTAGGCTTTGGTTTCGGCTGGGTCTTTGGATTTCAGGCCCTTCTGCACGATTTCGAGGCCGTAGTGGAAGTTCAATTTGGCGCTGTTCGGCGAGGTCTCGATGTCGGTTTCGTAGAGGGTGTAGCTGTCCTTCCAAGCGAAGTTGCGGCTGAAAGTGAGCACGGAATAGGCCAGCAGCACGACGCCAGCGACTGCGAGCAGCCCCTTGTTTTGCGCCAGCAAGCCGCCTGCCTCGCCCACCTTGGTAGCAGCCGTGTCCACCTTGAATATTTTCATCAAAACCAAGACAAGAGCCAATGCAAAGCCGGGCGATGCAGAGTACAGCAGCCGGTCGCCGTAGCTGGTGCCGATGGTGACGAAGAGGTTGGTGAAGATGCTGAAATTGATGAAGAAAAACAGGATGGCGAACGACCAGAGACTGCGTTTGCGAAGCCCCAAAACGGCGAAGACGCCCATGCCGAGCCAAGCCAGCAGCGAGAGCAGCACCCGCCAGTCAGCCCAAGTGGTGAGCGGTATCTGGTTGAAGCCGAAGTCGCTGCAAAGCGGGTACGGCACGAGCAGCGTCCACAGGTATTTGCCCAAAAGCAGGAAGGCGTTGGCATAGTAGGCCCCGCCCTTCGCCGCCACAAGGATGTTGTCGAGGGCGTAGGTCTCGCCGGGGTTGGTCAGTGAGCCGATGACGGCCTTGCGTACCAGCACAAAAAGGATGGCGGGCAGCAGGTAGGGCAGCGTCGTAATGGCGATTTTTTTGAAGTCGCTTTTGGTGAAAAAGTACATCATCAATGGTATGATGGCTACAAAGGTCACGGCATTTTCCTTGCTGAAAAGTGCCAGCGTGTAGCTTCCCAGCGAGGCCAGCATGATCCCCAACTTGTTGGTTTCGAGGTATTTGTGCAAAAAGAAAAGCGCCAGTGTTGCGAAGCCGAACATCACGATTTCGTCTCGGCTCTTGATGTTGGCCACCACCTCCACGTGTACCGGGTGCGCCATGAAAAACAGCGTGGCCAGCAGTGGCAACAGCAGGTTGTAGCCCCGCATCCAACGGGCAAGTGTGATAAAAAGCAGTGCCCCACTCAAGGCGTACAGCAGGATGTTCATGAAGTGGCTGAGGGCGGGCTTGTCCGGCGCAATGGCCCACTCGATGGCGAACATCGTCATTGGAATCGGGCGGTACAGCTCGCCGATGCTGTTCCAGTAGCCGTGGCGGCTATGGTATTTCCACAGGTCGGGGATGCCCTCGAAGCCCCGTTTTGTCACGAAGTTTTCCTTGATGACGGAGAAGTCGTCCAGCACGTAGTCGTGGCCGACGGTGTTGATGTAAAGCAGAAAGCTGAACGCTGCGATGACGACCGCCCACGGCCACAGTCGGGGCGATTTTTCCTTGGAAATTTGTTTTGGCTTTGCGGCGGGCGTTGGGTTCGGCTTGTTTTTTTTTGACGACATGGTACTTTGTTTTGAACATGGCAAATGTAATGGTTGGGTTTAATCTTGTCTTGCCAAGGCAAACGGGGGGGGGCCCCCGGGGGGGGGGGGGGGGGGGGCGGGCCGTGCGGGGGGGGGGGGCCACATATTGAGGGCAAACGTGGCGTGGACGGGTTGCCTTCGGCAATGACAAAAGCGGCGGAGAGCAGGGCGTGGACGGAGTGAAAATCGGCACCTATCAACCCTCATCAACTTTATCAACCCTTATCAACCAACAGATTACACCCCCGCACATCCGAGTTGTCCGCCCGACCTAGCACCTCGAAGCTGCCATCGGGGAATACCCTGCCGAGGTCGTCGGTGGCGATGAAGCTGCAAGTATCGAAATTGGCGAGGTCAATGAGGTTGAGGATGCCGGTCTTACCGGGTTGCTGTGGTGTGAGCGGGTCGGTGATTTCACGGGTGGATGCCCGCAGCGTTGGGGCGGGGCGAAACAGCCCGTCGCCGGAGGAGTAGGCTTGCGAGAACAGTTCCGTCATGCCGTACTCGGAGTGGATGGCGGGGACGTTGAAGGCGGTTTTGAGGGTGTCGTGGAGTTCCGAGCGGGTTAGTTCTCGGCGACGGCCTTTCATGCCACCGGTTTCCATGATGGTAACATGCTGCAAATCAAGGGGTTGTCGCTCGGCGAGGTCGAGAAGGGCGAAGCTCACTCCAAGGAGTAGGATATTGGGATATTGAGGTATTGAGATATTGGGGGGGCGTGGGGCAACTTGCGATTGAAGGATTTCAACGAGTTTGTCCAAATCATTTAAAAAAAAGCCGGACTGCGGATGGCGGGAGCGTTTGATGAAATGCTCGGCCATGACAACGAGGGAGGAGCCTGTGCGTTCTAAGTAGGAAGGGAGGAGCGCCAGCACGAGCCAGTCCGCTGGGTCGCCGTAAAAGGGTTGGAAGCCGTGCAGGGTGTTTTGTTTGTAAAAATCGAGGTCACGGACGTGGTGTTGACTGGTGGTTTCGCCCGAGGTACCGCTGCTGGTGAAGATGGTTTGCGTGGGCCAGTCGCCCGTTTTCACGGTGTAGTTTTTGAAGAATTGGATGGGGAGGAAGGGGATGGCCTCCACCGTTTTAACCTGCTGAATATCAATGTTCAACAAAGCAAGAAACCGCTTGTACAAGGGGTTGTGGGCAGCTTGGAAGCGAAATACTTCCAGCGAGAGGGCATCGAAGGTTTCGCCTGAAAAATACTTTAGCTTTTGAAAAATACCAGCCCTTTGTTGTTCGTATGACATGCGGACAGTTTGATGTTCGGTCAAGAATCCTTAATTTTCCGAATTGAAACCAAAACAAAGTCCAAGGTGAGAAAAATCTTGTCAATGAAAAATTCAAACCGCACTCAAATTGCTCACTGGGCAATACCGCTCGCAGTTATCGCCCTTTTCTTTGGTTGCGTCACACCACCGGAGTACCCCCTCGAACCCATTATTGAGTTCGTCAGCATGTCCAAGGACACCATGCCGAGGGGCTTTGCCTCCGATTCTGTGCTCGTCACCCTCAGCTTCACCGATGGCGACGGGGATATTGGCCGAAAAGACACCATCAGTGACGTATTCATCACCGACAGCAGGGACAGCAACGTGACCAAGGGCCGCATCCCCTTCGTGCCAGAACTTGGCGCCTCCAACGGCATCAAAGGCGAAATCTCGGTGGTGATTGACAATTCCTGCTGCATTTTCCCCAACCAGCTCTACGACGGTTGCTCCGAGGTGCTCCCCAGCTACCCCTACGATCAGGTCGTTTACACCATCTACATCGTTGACCGAAAAGGCAACAAAAGCAACACCGTCGTTGCCGCCGATTTACCTACGATGCTTTGAATAATTGTGAACTGTGAACTATGAACTGTGAACGAGGCGAGTTCACAGTTCACAGTTAAAAGTTCTAGTTCACCATTCAATCCCTTTCCTCAGCCAGCCCAGCGTCTCCGCTTCCCGGCTTCCGCTTTCAGGTTTCAGGTTGTAGTGCCACTTCGCCATCGGCGGCATGGACATCAAGATGGACTCCGTGCGGCCATCGGTGTCGAGGCCAAACTTGGTGCCCTTGTCCCACAGCAGGTTGAACTCCACATAGCGGCCACGGCGCACCGCTTGCCATTCCAGTTCCTTTTCACCGAAGGCTAAGTCCTTGTTTTTCAGCACGATATGTGAGTAGGTGGGCGCAAACGAGTTGCCGACATCCTGTACAAACTGAAACAACTGCTCCTTCGTCATGCCCCGTTTTTCGTCCAGGTGGTCGAAGAAGATGCCGCCCACGCCCCGCGTTTCATGTCGGTGTTTTAAGTAAAAATAGTCATCCGCCCAGCGCTTAAACTCCGGGTAAAAACTGGGGTGGTGCGCTTCGCAAACCCGCCGCAATTCACCGTGAAAAAACCGTGCGTCCTCCGGTACGACGTAAATGGGCGTAAGGTCAATGCCGCCGCCAAACCAATGGATTGCGGATTGCGGATTGCGGATTGCGGATTGGGGGACTGCGATACATCCGTGTCGTTGTTTGAACCAGTATTTTCAGTGATAGCAGGAGTTTCCGCAATCCGCAATCCGCAATCCGCAATCTCGAAGTACCGCACATTCATGTGGATAATCGGCACCATCGGGCTGTGGGGGTGCAGCACGATGCTGACGCCGGTGGCGAAGAACTCCGAACCTGCCGACTGCCCAAGCGCCTGTGCAATTTTTTCGGGCAGCGGGCCATGCACGGCGCTGAAGTTGACCCCGTTTTCCTGTTCCGTCCAATGCCTCCAAGTCAACGCAAATGCGGTCTTGAAGGCCCCGGAACCAGTCGGCGATGGATTCTTTTGTCGGTTGGTTACTCATTTTTTTCTGGTTTATGAGGGTTTATGAGGTTGATAAGGGTTGATAATTAACCCGCAGCCCCATCAACCCTTATCAACTTTATCAACCCTTATCAACCAATTGCGCCTTTGCGGATTCCACCGTCTTCGGCGCATTGCCCACCCAAACCTCCTCGCCGTCAATGATGACCGGGCGCTTGAGGAAAGTGTATTCTTCGAGGATGTAGCGTCGGTAATCCTGCTCGGTCAGGTTTTTGTCCTTGAGGCCCAGCGACTTGTACTTCATGGCTTGTCGGCTGAAAAGCGCCTCGTAGGAGCCGACTTTTTCTTTTAGCCAATCAAGTACTTCGGGGGAGATGTTCTGTTCCTTGATGTTTTGGCGCTCGAAGCCGGGCAGTTCGCACAGCTCACCCATGATGCGCTGGCAAGTGCCGCAGTTGTTGAGGAGGAAGACTTTTTTCATGGTTGTTTAATTTGGAGGCAATGTTAAGCAAGATTGCCACCCGGATTTTCCCTTCTGAAAATGTTGCAGAAAAAATACAGTTGCACAGATTGGAAAGCCCGACCAAAGGAGGGCTTTCTAAGCTGATCCCTGGTCTTCCCAACAGGCTTAGAAATCCCTCGTGCCTCGGGCTTTCCAATCCTTTCGGTGTACCTTCGCCCCCAATATCTCAATTTCCCAATAATGAAACTCGCATCCTCCGAACTCATCCTCAACCCTGACGGCAGCGTCTATCACCTGCACCTGCTGCCGGAACAAATTGCCGACACCATCTTCTTCGTCGGTGACCCCGACAGGGTGGCGAAAGTTTCCAGGCATTTTGACAAAATCGAGCATAAAGTTCAAAAACGGGAGTTCATCACCCACACGGGCGAATTGGGCGGGCGGCGGCTCACGGTCATTTCCACGGGCATCGGGCCGGACAATATTGACATCGTGATGAACGAGCTGGACGCCCTCGTGAACATTGACCTGCACACGAGAACCATCAAGGAAACCCTGAAAACGCTCAACATCGTCCGCCTTGGCACCAGTGGCAGCCTATCCGCCGATATTCCCGTGGACAGCTTCGTGGTGTCAACCCTGGGCATGGGCCTTGACAACTTGCTCTACTACTACGACTACCCCGCCAGCCCCCGTGAAGAGATGCTCCGGCAGGCGTTCACCTCGTTTGCTGCTGGCATTGGGACGAACCTGAACCCCATCGCTGTTGAAGCCGACCACGGCTTGGTCAAGCGGTTCGGGCAGAACATGCACCGGGGCATCACGCTCACCTGTCCCGGTTTTTACGCCCCACAAGGCCGGAAGCTCCGGTTGGACAGCATTATTAATCAAGATTTTTTTGATAAAATTGGCCAGTTCAGCTTCGAGGGCTTGCGGGTCACGAATTTCGAAATGGAGACCTCGGCCATCCTCGGCCTGTCCCGAATGCTCGGCCACCGGGCCACGGCCTGCAATGCGATTTTGGTCAACCGCATCACGGGCGAGTTCTCAAAAGACCCGAAAAAGACGGAGGAACGGTTGATTGAGTTAGTTATGAGTTCTGAGTTATGAGTTATTTTCGGCCTTGGCAAAAACTCATAACTCACAACTCATAACCAAGACGTTTCCTACCTTTGCAACCTGAAGATTCGCCCTTCCGTTTGAGCCATTTTACAACCATCACAAATAAATCTAATCAGCATGTCAGACGTAATTGCGCAGCCACTTTCCCGATTGGTTTCAGAGATGAACGAAAGCGCCACCATCAAAATGGCGCAAATGGCCCGTGACCTCAAGGCCAAGGGAAACGACGTGATAGACCTCAGCCTCGGCGAACCGGATTTCGACACCCCAGCGCACATCAAGGAAGCGGCCAAGCGGGCGCTCGACGCTGGTTTTACGAAGTACACCCCCGTGCCGGGCCTCGTGGAGCTGCGCCAGGCCATCATCCACAAATTCAAGCGGGACAACGGGCTGGACTTTGCCCTGAACCAAATCGTGGTGTCCAACGGTGCCAAGCAGACCATCGCCAACCTCTGCCTCGCCATCCTTGACCCCGGTGATGAGGTCATCCTCTTCGCACCGTACTGGGTCAGCTACGCCGAAATCGTGAAGATGTGCGGCGGCGTGCCCGTGGAAGTGGGCGCTGGCGTGGAGCAGGATTTCAAAGTGACCGCCGACCAAGTGGCCGCTGCCATCACCGACCGCACGAAGATCGTGCTGTTCAGTTCGCCTTGCAACCCGACGGGATCAGTGTACGGAAAGGAAGAACTGGAGGCCATCGCCGCCGTCATTGCGCCGCACGAACAAATCGTCATCATCTCCGACGAAATTTACGAATACATCAACTTCACGGGAAGCCACGCCAGCATTGGCGCAGTGCCCAGCGTGAAGCACCGCACGGTGACAGTCAACGGCTTTGCCAAGGGCTTCGCCATGACGGGCTGGCGGCTCGGCTACATGGGCGGCCCGGCTTATTTGGTGGCTGCTTGCGCAAAAATCCAGGGCCAGTTCACCAGCGGTGCCAATGCGTTCAGCCAGAAGGCCGCAGCCTACGCCCTTGAAGCGGACATGACGCCCACCCATAAAATGCGGGACGAGTTCCTGCGCCGTCGCAACATCGTCATTGAACTGGTGGAAAAAATACCCGGCTTCATCGTGAACAAGCCGGAAGGTGCGTTCTACGTCTTCCCCGACATCAGCCACTACTTCGGCAAGTCTGATGGAAAAGTGACCATCCGCACCGCCGACGATTTCTGCGAGTTCCTGCTGCTGAACGCCCATGTCGGCACAGTCGGCGGCGATTCGTTCGGTGCGCCGGATTGTTTCAGGATTTCGTATGCTGCCAGCGAGGAGTCGCTGCGGAAGGCGATTGGGCGGATTGCGGAGGCGGTGGGGAAGTTGAAGTGAGAAATAGTGTAATTGAGGCAGCAGTTCATAATGAGATGCTGCCTCAATTAAATTGTAACATTCTTGTGTAACTACACATTGGAAACAAAAAATCTTTATCTCCAATAAAAAAACCTAAATATAAAGCACTTTTTTTCCCATGATGGGAATATCCAATTAAATAATTTATTGTTGCCTCATCGATAAAGAAATTATTGATTTCTAACGATAATCCGGACTTTTTTCCAACATCAATTTTTGCCCCCAAAGCGTACAATAAAGGCGTCCATTCCCTAGCTTCCCCCTCAAAGCCTGCTATACCTTTTGAAAAGGAAAAATTAATGTATGTTTTACGGTGACCAATTGTGAAAGATGTAAAGGGCAAAAAGGCTCTCATATCTTGTATCTCATCATGATTAAAGTCTTTGCCTAGCGATACTAAGCTACCGACCGACCAATTTGCATATCGTGTATTTAATAATGAACTTTTTACACTTGACCATCCTATGACACCACTTGGCAAGGCGAGTAGGCCAACTCCCGCATTGATTTTGTTAGTTAACCCATAGTTGAAACTATGAAAAACTAGCATCTGATTGAAATATTCTCCCTCTCCTTTTTTCAACATAAACGCCGTTGGCAAAAGCATAAGATGTTCTGATTTTTCGAGTATCGCATTTTCAGGTCTCAAATCTTTCCGTTTCACAACAGAAATCGAAGTGACATTAATGGATTCAAAATGAACGATTGCTTTATTTTTTAGCCTAAAAAAATAGCCACTCGAATCTATATACATGACACTGCCAATGAACCTGTCGCCCCTCACAGTTTTCAAGATTTGAGTTTGGTGGGGGTTGCCAATCTTTAAATTGCCTCTGATGATTGTTTGTGCATAGCCATGAAAGTGGAATAAAAAAACGAATAAAAAGATTGCGTGAATCAGTTTCATAAAAATGAAGGATTGAAATTGGAGAATAGAAAATTAGAAGGCAGTTACATTTTCAATTATCAACTCTCATTCCTTAAACCACCCCGCATACATCACATAGCTGTTTGCGATGCGCTCCATCGTGCCAGTCATTATTTCTGGTGGAACAGGTTTCACCTTTTTCGCTGGCACACCAGCGTAAATATGCCCCGGCTCCAGCACCGAGTTTTCCAGCACCACGGCTCCGGCGGCGATGAGGCAGTTTTCTCCGACCACGGCATGGTCCATCACGATGGCACCCATGCCCACCAGCACATTGTCGTGGAGGGTGCACCCATGAACTAGCGCCCGGTGGCCGATGCTCACGTTGTTGCCGATGGTCGTGCCCGCCTTGAGGTAGGTGCCGTGGATGATGGCGCCGTCCTGCACGTTCACTTTATTGCCCATGCGGATGCTGTTCACATCCCCTCTAATGACGGCGGTGAACCAGACGCTGCACTGGTCGCCCATGATGACGTCGCCGATGATGGTGGCGTTGTCGGCGAGATAGCAGTCGTTGCCAAATTGTGGGGTGAAGCCCCGGACGGGTTTGATAAGTGCCATTTTAGCGAGTTATGAGTTATGAGTTATAAGTTTGGGGTGCAATAATTCATAACTCATAACTCATAACCAAATTAAAAGCATTGTTTAAACCTGCTTCCGCCGAATCTTGCTCCAAATCCAACGGCGTTTCCACAAAAACAGGCCAATCAGCAGCAGCAACGGCCAAATGGTGACCAACCCAATCACGAGGCCCTGCATCAGTTCCCAGCCGTTCTTCAGGCCACTGACCAGTTTTCACCCAAAACGACTCCCGGAACACGCTCGGCTCTGGGCGGAACTCGATTTCTTGGTAGAGTTCGAGGCGGATGGTGCTCATGCCCACTTGGTCCTTCAGATAGCGCAGACGGCCTTCCTTGGCCTCGATTTCCTCTTGGATGATGCGGATTTGCTCCTCCGCATCCAGTACGTCCTTCACGGTTTTGGCCTTGGTGCGCAGGATTTCCACGTAGCGGTCACGCACGGCGATTTTGGTTTTCAGGCGGGTGGTAATGTCCACGTACTCCTCCGTCACGTCCTGCGAACTGATGCGTTTGTACTGCGTGAAAATTGCCTCCTGACCCAGGTCGTCGAGCAGCGAGTCAAAGCGGGCAGCGGGTACTCGGATGGTGATGGCGTTGGTGGTTTCGTAGCTGCTGTTGGTCAGTTCGCTGTCCGAGACGTAGCCGCCGTGCTTTGTGGCCAACAGGTTGGCCTGCCGACTGCTGGCGTTCACGTCCTTCACTTGGATGCGGTAGTTGGCCGTCTTGATGATTTGACGGGGGATGGGCGCTTGGGCAGTTGGCGTTTTGGGGTCTTTGGAAGGTTGAGTAGGTTGGGCTTGTGGAGGAGCGGGCGGCGGGGTTTCTTCTTGGTCTTGGGGGTTGGATTCCGACTCTCTTGCAAAGGATTCCATCGCAGGTGCAGCCTGGTCAGCGGCCACTCCTGAATCAGCCTTTGAAAAATCGGCGTTGCCCGCTTTTTGGCAGGCAGTGGCGAGCAGCAGCAGTTGGAAAATGGCGAAAACGACGATTGATTTTTTCATAAGGAAATTTGATTTTTGGTGATAGATGCGGTTTGCGAAGCGAAGGACATAAAGATGGGGCGGTTTTTTTTGAAAAGGAAAATTTTTCAAGCGATACGATTGCTTTGAGCAATCGCATCGCTACTCACAAATTTGGAAGAACACTGACTGCCCCTATCGAACTGCCGAACTTCACTACCTTCGCACCATGACTTCCTTACCTCACCGAACGTGGCCTCTACCCACCTTTCATTGATGCGAAACCCTCGCCGTTGCTGGGTATCGTGGTCGTCATCCCTTGCCACGATGAAGACTTCCTGCTCCTCAGCCTCATGTCCTTGCGCCGCTGCGAGCGGCCAAAGTGCGATGTGGAGGTCATCGTGGTGGTGAACGAAAGCGAGGACGCCCCCGCCGCCGTCCGGGAGAAGAACCGGACAACTTGCGAACAAGCACAGCGCTGGGCTTTGACGAACAACCAGGGCTGGCTGCGCTTCCACATCCTGCACCTCGACAATTTGCCGAAGAAACACGCCGGGGTCGGCCTCGCCCGCAAGATTGGAATGGACGAGGCATGTTATCGCTTCGCAAAAATAGGCAACCAGCAGGGCGTCATCGCCTGCTTCGATGCGGACAGCCGATGCGAGCGCAACTACTTGCAGGCCATCCACGCCCATTTCACCGAAAACCCACGGGTGCAAGCTTGCGGCATCCGCTTCGAGCACCCGCTCTCCGGCCCCGACTTCCCCGACGAGGTCTATCACGCCATCACGTTGTACGAACTGCACCTGCGCTACTATGTGCTGGCGCAACGTTGGGCGGGCATCCCGCACGCTTGGCAGACTATCGGGAGCAGCATGGCCGTGCGCTGCGATGCCTACCAGCAGCAGGGCGGCATGAACCGTCGGCAGGCAGGCGAGGATTTTTATTTTTTGCACAAGTTCATCCCATTGGGCGGCTTCGCCGAAATAACGGCGACAAAGGTCATCCCCTCCCCTCGCCCATCGCACCGGGTTCCGTTCGGTACGGGTCGGGCAGTTGGCGAGTTGCTGAAAAATGGCGGGCAATACCTGACCTACTCGCCTCATAGCTTTGAGGATTTGCAGGTGTTTTTGAGCCAAGAATTGCACGGATTGCACGGATTGGAGGACTTGGAAGCACTGTACGCACGGTTGCCGGAGAGCATTGGCCGCTTTTTGCGCTTAAATGGTTTTGAAAAAAAACTCGCTTGAAATCCAGTTGAACACGAGCAATGCAGAGGCGTTCCAAAAGCGTTTTTGGCGTTGGTTCGATGCGTTTTTGGTGATGAAGTACGTGCATTTTGCGAGAGAAAACTACTACCCAGATGTGGAGGTAACCGTAGGGGCGAGGTGGTTGATGGGGAAGTTGGGATTATCGAACGGTGATGAGACGGCGAGGGGGATGCTGGAAAAACTGCGTAAGCTGTAATATTTCAAATTGCAAAACGGTAGTTTCTCGATTCCCTTTTTTTCCACTATTTTTGTCAAAAGAATGTTTCAGCAATCAAATCAATCCTCAATGTTGACGACTACTGCCTTTGATGAAATCGTAAATTTTATTGCATCGGAAAACCCTGCAAGAGTGCTTGCTTTCAAGGCTTCGAGCCACCACAAGGGTATTCGACTGTTGAGAAATCAAACAGGCGCTTTGCCTCAGGACAAGCCGAACTTGCCATTACCTCCCCTTGGAACATCTTATGCAGCTTGCAAAAAATCCGGCAAATCAAATGCCCCAAATAGGGCGATGGTATGGGCCAGCAAAACATTGAAAGTGTCGATATTTCTCCTTTATTGGCTATGAAATTGACCATATAATTTCAATAAAACATGGCGGGGTTGGTACACTTTTAAACCTCGCTTGGGCATGTGCAATCTGCAACCTCAACAAAGGCACGGATGTCGGTACTCTGCTCTTACCTTCCCAAGATTTTGTTCGGTTTTTTAATCCAAGAATTGACGATTGGGCCTTTCATTTTGAAATTTCCGGTACGCTGATTTTACCAAAACGACTATTGGCGAGGCTACCGTGAAGATATTACAACTCAACCAAGTTGATAGGCTCATGGAACGGCAGATGCTCGTAAATGCTGGGCTTTACCCTCCGCCGCCTGATTTTTTCTTCACCAATTCGTTGTCAAGCACTCACTTCCTTGCCGCCAACAAATACAGCACCGCCATCCTAATCGCCACACCATTTTCCACCTGCTGCAAAATGATGCTGTGCTCCGAGTCGGCCACGTCGCTGGTGATTTCCACGCCCCGGTTGATGGGGCCGGGGTGCATGATGATGATTTTTTTGCCGATGCTGTCGAGCAGTTCCCGGTTGATGCCGAAGTAGAGCGAGTATTCCCGAAGGGAGGGGAAATACTTGATGTCCTGCCGCTCCAACTGGATGCGCAGGACGTTGGCCACGTCGCACCATTCGAGGGTCTTGCGCACGTCGTGCTCCACGCCGACGCCAAGCTGTGGCAGGTGCTTGGGAATGAGCGTTGGCGGGCCGCAGACCTTGACTTCTGCGCCGAGTTTTTGCAAGCAAAAAATATTGCTGAGGGCCACCCGTGAGTGGGTGATGTCGCCGAAGATGGCGATTTTCTTTCCAGCCAAATCGCCCAATTGCTTCCCGGATACTGAAGGCGTCGAGCAGTGCCTGCGTGGGGTGCTCGTGGGTGCCGTCCCCGGCGTTGATGATGTTGGCGGAGATGTTTCTGGCCAAAAATTGCGGAGCGCCCGGCGCTGGATGGCGCATCACTATCATGTCCACCTTCATGGAGAGGACATTGTTCACGGTATCGAGCAGGGTCTCGCCCTTGCTGACGGAGGAGGCGCTGGCGGAAAAGTTGACGGTATCGGCGCTGAGGCGTTTTTCGGCCAGTTCGAAGGAAATGCGGGTGCGGGTGCTGTTCTCAAAAAACATGTTGGCCACCGTGATGTCCCGCAGCGACGGCACTTTTTTGATGGGGCGGTTGATGACTTCCTTGAACTCGTCCGCCGTCTCGAAGATGAGTTGGATGTCGTCTTCGGTAAGGTATTTTATACCCAATAAGTGCTTGGTGCTGAGTTGTGCTTGCATTTTTTTTGAGACTTTAGACAGGAGACATTAGACTTTAGACAGTTCCGTTGTACCATCTAATGTCTAAAGTCTAGTGTCTAGTGTCTTTTTGCGGAAACAACAAAACCTGGTCTATGCCTTCCACTTCCTGCCATTCCACCCGGACGTAGGCTTCGTCGAGCGAGTCCACCCGGATGCCGGTGTAGTCGGCCTTGATGGGCAGGTCACGGTTAAAGCGGCGGTCAACAAGCGCCATTAGTTCGACCTTGTGCGGTCTGCCGAAGTCGCCGAGGGCAGACATGGCGGCCTGCACGGAGCGGCCCGTGTAGAGCACGTCGTCCATGAGCACCACGTTTTTGCCCTCCACCAAAAAATCCATTTCCGTCACGCTTGCCCGCAGGGGCTTGCTGCGGTGGCGGAAGTCGTCCCGGTAAAAAGTGATGTCGAGCTTGCCGTTTTCGATGCTGGTAGCGCCCGTGATTTCGAGCAGCCGCTGGTGGATTCGGTGGAGGAGCGGCACCCCGCCCTGCTGTATCCCGATGAGGCAGGTGTTTTGGAAGGTGTCGTGGTTTTCAATCAATTGATGGCAAAGGCGGTCAATGGTCAGCGCAAACCGCTCTTTCGTTAGTATGACTCGTCCGTTGCTCATGGCGGCAAAGGTAGAAATTTTTAGTTGGCAGTTCGACGTTGGGGTGGCACAGTCCTGTCTGAAACTCGGTGATAAACTAAATCGACTCCAACTTTTCGAACTTAGGAGTGTAACTACGTCACTTATTTCTCCACAAACGCCTTCATCTCGTCCACCATTTCCGGGCTGCCCATCGCCACCGTCACCCGCTGGTGCAGGCCCGTGGGTTCAAGTTCGAGCACCCGTTCCAATTGACAGGTGATGGCCTTGCCGCCCGCCTGTTCCACCACGAAGCCGATGGGGTTGCACTCGTAGAGCAGGCGGAGCTTGCCGAGTGGGTACTTGCGGGTGTTCGGGTAGAGGAAAATGCCGCCCTGGAACAGGATGCGGTGGATGTCGCTGACCATAGAGCCGATGTAGCGGAGCTGCATGTTGTTGTCCGAGCAGTGGTCAATATAGCGGCGCATTTCCACGTCGAACTTGAGGTAATAGCCCTGGTTGATGGAGTAGTAATTGCTCCGACTCGGAATCTGGATGTTCTGGTGCGAGAGGCAGAACTCGCCGATGGTGGGGTCGAGGGTGAAGCCGTTCACGCCGCTGCCCGTCGAGTAAACGAGGATGGTAGACGTGCCGTACAGCACGTACCCGGCGGCAACGAGGTTGACGCCTTTTTGCAAAAAATCTGCTTGCGTCACCGGCCCGTTGACGTCGCTCTCCCGGCGGTAGATGCCGAAAATGGTGCCGACGGACACGTTCACGTCAATGTTGGAAGAGCCATCGAGAGGGTCCATCACCACCACGTACTTGCTCTCCTTGCCCCGCAACGTTTGCACGGGGATGAACTCCTCGTTTTCCTCGGAAGCGATGCCAGCACATTCACCGCTGTTGCTCAAGCAATCAATGAACTTCTCGTTGGCATAAATGTCGAGCTTCTGCACGGTATCGCCGTGGAGGTTTTCGTTGCCAACGGCGCCGAGGATGTTGAGCAGGCCCGCCTTGTTGACTTCCCGGTTTACGATTTTGGCGGCTACGCCAATGTCACGGAGCAGCCCGGTGAGTTCGCCCGTGGCGAAATTATGCTCCTGTTGCCGACGAATGATGAACTCGTCAAGGGTTACGATTCTATTTTGCATAATAATTTGGTTAGGTAAAAGAGGGTGAGGAGTGAGAGGGGTGATCGGGTGAGCTGGGTCTCATGCCCAATCTCACATCTCTCACCCGATCACCTCTCTAAAATCTGCTGTCAATATAATACGGCAACATCGCCCGCCAGGTCGGCCAGTCGTGGCGCATGTCGGTGCCCCAGATGTCGAGTTCGTGGGGGATGCCCTTCGAGGACAAAATGCTTGAGAGCGTCTTTGAACCCTCCGGGTTTTCGTAGGCACCGGAGCCAGTCACGATATGGCAGTGGTGCTTGCTCCGCAAAATCGGGAGAAAATATTCGTCGTTGAGGTTGGGCAGGTACGACACCGGGGAGTTGAAATAAACGTCTTGGTCGTAGTAGCCGTCGGTGTACTCCTGCAGCTCGTAAATGCCGCTCATGGCAATGACGCCGTCAATCAGGTCGGGGCGCTTGAGGTAGAGGTTGGCAGAGTGAAGTGCGCCCAGGGAGGCACCGGTGACATAAATCGGCGTGTCGGGGCTGGTTTTGCTTTTGATGAAAGGCACTACCTCGTTGTACACGTAGCTGTTGAATTGCGTGTGCCGTATGGCCTTGTGCCGGGGGTGCATTTTGTTGTTCAGCCAGCTTTCAGAATTGATGCTGTTGATGGAAAACACCTTGCATTTGCCGGAGTTGATTTGGTTTTCCAGTACGTCCATCATCAGGAAGCGCTCGTACTCCAAAAAATCAGCTGCGGCGGTGGGCAGCATGAGCAGGGCAAAACCATAGTTTCCCCAGATGCCGATTTCCATGTTCTTGTTCAAAGATGGGCTGTGCCATTGGTGAATTTCACGGTGCATTTTTCGTTGAGTTTTGAATGATTGTGTTATTGAGTCATTGGGCTATTGAGGTATTTGGTTTGGGTATTCGCTTGAAAACAATTTAGCCCCAGCCCTGCGCAAAGATATTTCGCTAATTTCGCCCGCCCAAACTTAATTTCAGTTCGCCAGTTCGACAGTTGGCAGTTGGCAGTCAGTTTGACAGTTGTTTAGTCGGGAACGGGTTAGGGTTTTCATGACTAAACAACTGCTGACTTCCAGACTGACTGCCCACTGCCAACTGTCGAACTGTCGAACTCAAAATGCAGCATCTTTTTACCTCAACAAATACTTCTACAAATACCGCAGCCGCTTGCTGTTGGGCATCCTTTTCATTTTCGTTTCCAACTATTTCCAGTCGCTTCAGCCCCAAATGATACGCCAGGCGCTCGACCTCGTCGTGGAGAATATCGCCCTGTACCGCATGTACGACGGCTTCGATTTGCAGACGGTGGTGTTCAGTCATTTTGGGAAAACGCTGCTTTATTTTGGCGTGGTGGTGCTGGTGCTGGCGCTGCTGATGGGCGCTTTTTTGTTCCTTGTGCGGCAGACCATCATCGTGATGTCGAGGCTGATTGAGTTCGACCTTCGCACCGAAATCTTCCAGCACTACGAAGACCTGCACCTCGCTTTTTACAAGAAAAACAGCACTGGCGACCTCATGGCCAGGGTCATGGAGGACGTCTCAAAAGTGCGGATGTACCTCGGCCCGGCCATCCTCTACGGCATCAACTTGGCGTCGTTGTTCACGCTCGTCATCATTTCCATGTTGCGGGTGAACGTCACGCTCACGCTTTGGTCACTGCTGCCGCTGCCCATTTTGTCCATCTCGATTTACTACGTGAGCAGCCTCATCAGCAAGAATAGCGAAAAAATACAGCGCCAACTTTCCAAGCTCACTAGCATCTCGCAGGAGGTTTTCAGCGGCATTCGGGTGGTGAAATCCTACGTGCAAGAAGCACCGATGGGCCGTTTTTTCCATGACGAAAGCCAAGCCTACATGGACAAATCGTTGAAGCTCGCCCGGGTGGACTCGCTTTTTCAGCCGACGATGCTGGTGCTGATTGGCATGAGCACCATTATCACGGTGTACGTCGGCGGGCTTCAAGTGGCCAAGGGCAACATTACCACGGGCAACATCGCCGAGTTCATCATCTACGTGAACATGCTCACCTGGCCCGTCACTTCGCTGGGTTGGATTAGCTCCCTCATACAACAAGCTGCCGCTTCGCAAAAACGCATCAACGAGTTTTTGAGCGTAAAACCAGAAATAGTAAGTCCACAGTCCATAGTCGGCAGTCAGCAGTCCCCCCAATCCGCAATCCGCAATCCACAATCCGCAATCGTCTTTGACAACGTCTCCTTCACCTACCCCGACACGGGCATCGTGGCGCTCCGCAACATCAGCTTCGAGCTGATGTCCGGCCAAAAACTCGCCATCATCGGGCGGACGGGCTGCGGCAAGTCCACCATCGCCGAACTGCTTGTGCGCCTGTACGACGTGACCGAGGGCTGCATCCTCGTGGACGGTGTGGACATCCGCCAGCTAGACCTCAACCGCCTCCGCCAACGCATCGGCTACGTGCCGCAGGACGTGTTCCTGTTCTCCGACACCATCTCCAACAACGTGCGTTTTGGCAGGCCCGAAGCCACGCAGGCCGAGGTGGAAACCTTTACCCGCCATGCCGCCATCTACAACGAAATCGCCGAACTGCCTGAAGGCTTCGAGACGGTGGTGGGCGAGCGGGGCGTCACGCTCTCTGGCGGCCAAAAACAGCGGGTGAGCATCGCCAGGGCACTCGCCAAGCAGCCTGACATCGTGCTACTCGACGATTGCCTCAGCGCCGTGGACACCAACACCGAAAAGCAAATCCTCAGCTACCTCGGCTCCGACATCGCCGACAAAACGGCCATCATCATCACGCACCGCATTTATTCGCTGCTGGAATTTGACAAAATCATCGTGCTCGGCGACGGCCGAATCGTGGAGGAGGGAACGCATTCCGAATTGCTGAAAAACAAAGGATATTACTACGAGCAGTATGAAAAGCAAAGGATGGAGGAAGGGGTGGAGAATGGAAAATTAACGTGAAATAAGGAAACGGGGCAACACTATCGAATTTTGCACTCGACCCTTCGGTTTTTTAGCCGCCCTTTTTCAGTATCGTTGGATGACACGGGCTTGCTTTCTCCGTAGCCCGTTGCTGTGACGCTTTGAACGGCTATCCCATTGGAAATGAGGTAGTTGGCAACAGATGTTGCCCTTTTTTCTGACAAAATTCGGTTGGCTTCTTCATTGCCGACGTTGTCCGAATGCCCACCGATTTCAACTTTGACCTCCATGTTGGTTTTCAAAAAATCAACCAGTCCATCCAGTTCGGGCAAAGCAGCAGGCAACAAGTCCCATTTACCCGTTTCAAAGTTGACGTTTTTGAAGGTGTAGGCACTGTTCTTTTTCAAGTCCTCGGCGATGGACACGAGAGGCGGCGCACTGCCCTCGCCAATCCAAAAATCATCGAACAGGTAGTAGCCGATGCGCCGCTTTTTCTGTTGGAAATTCTTCGTAACGTAGTTGAATTCATCAATTTCAGCATTGTTTTCGAGGTTGGTAGCCGTGTTGTTGTCAACCGTAAAATTGCCGATGGTGAAATACTGGTAAGCCTTGTCTGCCTTGAAAGTCCGGCTGAGTTTGAGCCACTCGCCCTGCTTGGTCACGATGGGTTCGTACCAGACAATTTGCGGAAAAGCCACATCCAGCGACATATTTTTTTCTTCACTGACGGAAAAATAGACCCCAAAACTGCCAGCGGCCAAAGGAATTACTTCCAAGTTTTTTATCATGTGGTAGAGTTGCCGGACATGCTTTTCCCCTACTGCATTGGCCTGTTGCACATAGCACTCAAACGTGTATTCCTTGCCCGGCACGAGCGGTGAACTGAGCTTCCCTTGAATAAACTCGTGAAAATCAAAGCCTCTCGCCATGTCAATTCCCGGCAGGTAGGTGATGAGGCCAACGGCTTTTTCGCCCGTATGCGGCTGTGGGAAAAAGCAGTCGCCAGCGGCGTTGGGCTTCCAAACTATTAGGTCAGGTGTGCAATCCAGAAAAGTGCTCCAATCAGCCATCGCAATGTTGAAGGTCTTGTTGCTGTTGCCAAACATGCAGGCAGGGTAATCCTTGCCAGGGTCAAAGGTTTCAAAACTAGGGTTGAGCACTAGGTTGCCCGTTTGGGCGATTAGAAACTGGCAGAATAGGAGTGGAACAAATGGAAGAAAGGGTTTCAATGATGGATAATTTTCACTTGATAAGCCCAAAAGTCCGAAAAGTGACAATTCAGGAACGGAAAATCTTGTGCCCACAAATTCTGAAAACCCCTACATTCGCCCCGTTCCGGTGCAATCGGCACTGGCAAAAGTAAACTCAGGATTGAGTTATTGGGTGATTGAGTTATTAGGGTATTGAGTTATTGGGATATTGGGGTATTGGGGTATTGAAATATCCCAACCATCCAATAACTCAATATCCCAATAACGTAATATCCCAACCATCCAATAACTCAATCCCAATTGCAAACTACCTAACCAACTTATGACTGACCTTGACATCGCAAGGACTATCGTGCTGAAGCCCGTTCAGCACGTAGCCGACCAACTGGGCATCTCCCACGACGACCTCCAACTCTACGGGAAATACAAGGCGAAGCTCCCACTGACCTTGATTGACGAGGAGAAAATCAAAAAAAGCAACCTGATTTTGGTGACAGCCATCTCCCCCACCCCGGCGGGCGAGGGCAAAACCACCGTCAGCATTGGGCTTTCGCAAGGTTTGAACCGCACCGGGCGCAAGACCTGCGTAGTGCTGCGGGAGCCATCGCTCGGCCCCGTTTTCGGCATAAAAGGCGGCGCAACGGGCGGCGGCTACAGCCAAGTGCTTCCGATGGAGGACATCAACCTGCACTTCACAGGCGACCTTTCGGCGGTGGAGAAAGCACACAACCTACTTTCCGCCCTCATCGACAACAATTTGCAGAGCAAAAAAGTGAGCCTCGGCCTCGACCCCCGCCAGATTTTCTGGAAGCGGGTCATGGACATGAACGACCGCTCGCTCCGCAAAATCATCGTCGGACTTGGCGGCACCGGCAACGGCATCCCACGGGAGACGGGCTTCGACATCTGCGTGGCCTCGGAGGTGATGGCCATCCTCTGCCTCTCCAACAATATTGACGACCTCAAGCAGCGCCTCGGCAATATCTTCGTGGGCTACACGATGGACCGCCAGCCGATTTTCGCAAGGGATTTGAAAGCGCAAGGTGCCATGGCCGCACTGCTCAAGGACGCCATCATGCCCAACCTCGTACAGACTTTGGAGGGCTACCCGGCCATCATCCACGGCGGGCCGTTTGCCAACATCGCACAGGGCACGAACACGGTCATTGCCACCAAAACCGGCCTCTCCCTCGCCGACTGGGTGGTGACGGAAGCAGGCTTCGGTTCCGACCTCGGCGCCGAGAAGTTCATGGACATCAAGTGCCAGAGCGCCGGGCTAGCACCAAAGGCGATGTGCATCGTGGCCACCATACGGGCATTGAAATACCACGGTGGTGGCGACCTGAAACAGCTTACCGTTCCAAATCCGGAGGCAGTCGAGAAAGGTTTGGTAAATTTAGAAAAGCACCTTGAAAACACCCGGCTTTTCGGCATTCCCGCCGTGGTGGCCATCAACAAGTTTACCACCGACACCGACGAGGAGATCGCTTTGGTGAAAAACCGTTGCGAGAAAATGGGCTTCAAGGCCGTGGTCGCCGAAGTTTGGGCGAAGGGCGGCGAAGGTGCCATTGACCTCGCCAATGCCGTTGCCGAAGCTGCGGAGGGCGCATCGGGGATGTTCACGCCACTGTACGATTGGGCTTGGCCGATTGAGAAAAAAATCGAGACCATCGCCACCAAGGTTTACGGTGCAGCCAAAGTGGAGTATTCCGCCGAAGCGAAAATCCACCTCAAGCGCATCGAAAAACTGGGGCTTTCAGGTGCGGCCGTCTGCATCGCCAAGACGCAGAAGTCGCTGTCCGACAACCCCGACCTGATTGGTCGCCCGACTGGGTTCACCATCACCGTCCGGGAAATCGAGATTGCCGCCGGTGCCAACTTCGTGGTGCCCATCACCGGGGAGATGATGCGGATGCCCGGCCTGCCTGACCACCCTTCTGCGGAGAATATTGATATTGATGGGGAGGGGAATATAAGTGGGTTGTTTTGAGCCAAAGCGGAAAGGGGAAATTTCAGGAAGTGTGTGAAATAAGCTGACAACTGGATTTCCCCTTTCTTTGAAATCCAGCTATCTTTGCAAAAAACGACTTCATGCAAAAAGTACAAGTCCAAGCAGAGGTTGACCTGAAATCCATGCTTTCGCAGCTTGGCACACAGGATTTGGAGGAGTTCCTTCGTGAAATCAAAGGATTGCTCACCCGCCGCCAAACAAAGGATGTCAAAGCGAAGGAAAAAGCATTGCTCCAACGGCTTAATGAAGAATGCGCCCTTCCAGCGGCACATTGGCAACAATTTCAGTTGCTGAGTGAAAAAATGCAAGCATTGGTGGCCACTCCAGCCGAACAGGAAACGTTTTTTAAGTTGGTAAAAGAGGAAGAAACGGTGCGGCTGCTCCGCATTAAATTGTTGGGCGAAATGGCGCAGCTCCGGGGTATCTCCCTACCTGAAATGGCCGCAGAATTAGGCATCAAAGCCCCAGGTCATGCCGACTAATTTTGTGTCAGCCGAACTACGCCGCCTCGTGAAAATACGGGCTAACAACAACTGCGAATACTGTCAAGCCCTTGGCAGCTTCTCCTTCCATCCGTTTCCCGTAGAGCACATTATCCCAACTTCAAAAGGAGGTAGCGGCGACGATTCGAACCTTGCCAATGCTTGCCAATTCTGCAACGGCAGCAAATTTGACAAGACCGAGGCACTTGACCCATTGACGGGTACTTTAGTCCCGTTGTACATCCCTCGCACCCAAACTTGGGATGAACACTTTGTATGGAGTGATGATTTTACACTTGTCATAGGAATTACGCCAACCGGGCGGGCAACGGTCAATTGTCTGAAAATGAACAGGGAGGAAGCTGTCAACTTACGGACTGCTTTGCGGGAATTTGGTGTTCACCCGCCGAAATAGATGATTCAATTTTTATTAGAAGCATGACATACGCCACCTTCAAATCCTCTCCAACCCCACCCACCGACAATCTCCTCCTCGCCGCCCTCTGGCACGACGCCCAAGGCGACTGGGAGGCCGCCCACAACATCGCCCAAGACATCCACACCCGTGACGGCTCATGGCTCCACGCTTACCTGCACCGCAAAGAGGGCGACCTTTGGAACGCTGGATATTGGTACCGACAGGCAGGGAAATCCATAGCGACTGGCACGTTGGAGCTGGAATGGGAGGAGTTGGTGAAGGCATTTTTATAGCGTTTGTCGTCGCTCCTGCTCGCCAAAACTTGCCGATAGCTTTAGAAGGAAGTTAGCCCGATGCTGTTAATCTCGCCCCTTGGTTGCTCTGTTTGATTTAAATCACCTTAGCACTTTGCGGAATATCATTTCAACATAATTGGCAATAACGCAAACTTTGCCTCACACCAAAATCATTGAGGAATCGCATGTTTTACCTCGATTAGCAAAACGTGCTTGGCCACCGCCCTGTTTGAGTGGGGAACGCCGATGCCCCTCCTTCCCAAGTAGGCGCTTAAACCATGTGTTATGAAACAACTAACATTAGCATCGCTCCTGGCGATTGCAGTAGCACTCGTTGCGTTCATTTGGTGTCAAAAAGACCTACCTGAACTAAGCAATCAATTGGCACATGCGGCCAGTTACACAAGTTTGACCCTGAATGACAACTTCGATTTACCGCACCCAGCCGTTTCTGAACAGTATGCCCTGAAGCTCTTTGACCTGAAAGAAGACAAGGACGGACTTACCGAAAAAGACCTGCGCTTGGTTGGCGACCCATACCATGATGAGGACTTGGTATATGCCCTTCTTTTTGTGGAGGCTTATGACAGGGACGACATCCTGTGGAGTTGGCTGGAGCCTGCGACTACGGAAACCGACATTGACAGCCGCTCGGCCAGTGGCGAATGGAAGTGGACTGGCGGCGAGCCACTCGCTTCGATGTATTGCAGTGGCTTGAAAAAATGGCCTGCCTACAAGGTGATGAACCGCTTCCAAGACCCCTGCGGCGCTACCGCAAATGTTGGCCCGATTTACCAATGCTGCTTCACGCTTTGCGATGCCAACCTTCCGGTAGGTTGCGATATTGTCGTGAACAGGTTGCCTATCAATGAGCTACAAGTGATTGGTAGCCACAACAGTTACCGAAAAAGGACTGACCCATATATTTTGGGTTTTATGTACCAAAACGGGCAGTTGCTGCCACCAAGCTTTGATCCGGATAGCTGGGACTACGAGCACCTTCCGCTGGACGCCCAGTTCAATGATTACGGCATTCGGAGCATTGAGCTTGACGTTTACGATGACCCAAATGGCGGCTTGTTCTATTTCCGTTATGGGAAGGCCGTCGTCATGAACAATCAACAGGCAGGCTACTCCAACGTGCCCGCATTGGCCACCCCGGGTCTCAAGATGTTGCACTACCCCGACCTCGACTACAACACCAACTATTACACCTTTAAACAGGGACTGATGGCGGTGAAAAACTGGTCGGACGCACATCCAAACCACCTTCCGCTGACGATTATGGTAGAACCCATGGAGGACAACCCGCACCAAGAACTGGCTGGATTGGCTCAATTGCCTCCTCCTTACACCGTACCTAACTACTTTACCAACACGATTCCGTTCACAGCCTCCAACCTTGGCAGAATTGACCAGGAAATAAAGGACATCTTCGGCGCTGAATTGGCCAATGTCATCACGCCGGATATGGTTAGGGGCAACCACCCAAGCGTGAACCATGCCATTACCCATAACAAATGGCCGAAATTGGGCGACTCAAGGGGCAAGGTCATGTTCGTCATGATCAACTCCAACAACGAAAAGGAAGCTTACCTCAACCTCTACCCTGGGTTGCAAGGTGCAACGATGTTCCTGTTCTCACAGCCGGGCAATCCCGAAACGGCCTTCGTTAGGTATGACGATCCCGTTCCCAACTTCCAAGCCATCAAAAACTTGGTAGAAAATGGCTACATGGTGCGCACCCGTGCCGACGCTGAGACCGTTGAAGCTCGAAACGGCAACACCAACCGCCGAGACCAGGCATTTGCCAGTGGGGCGCAGATTGTTGCCACGGACTACTACCGGCCTGACCCACGGTACCTCATGGGGCCAAGTTCAGGCTGGACCGATTATTCCGTGTTCTTCCCGAATGGTGAACTGGCAAGGCTGAACCCAGTCAATGGTTCTCCCAATGCCCAGAATGCCGTGATTAGGGAATGAAAAGCTAGTGGTTGGGAGGCTATACTCCACGCTAATAGGTTTTGTGCAAATAGGGGTTTGGGGCGGCCCCAAAGCCCCCCCCGCCGGCGGCGATGAGGAGGGCAGCGGTGCATAATATTTGATTTGCAAAAAAATCTATTAGCGCCGAGTACAAGTCTCAAGTTTCAATTCAGCGCTTCTTTCTTCAAAGAAACTAGGTATTCCACCAGATTCCTAAGCTCTCTTTTTGACAATGCCTCGCCCAGGGGCGGCATACCAGAGGGCAGGTTTTCCCGCTTTTCAATCCTCGAAACCGGGACTTTAAGCGGCTCGGCGTTGGAGGTTTTCAGGGTCAACTCAGTCGCTGTTTCCTCGGTCAGCATCCCAAAAACCTCCTGTCCATCCTTGAGTTTCAGTACCACGTTGCCGTAGCCCGGAGAGATGCGGGCGCTTGGGTCCACCATTGCTTCCAAGATTTGCTCACGGGTCAAAGTGTTGCCAAGGTTGGCCAGGTCAGGCCCTACGGTGCTGCCTTCGCCGCCAATCGCATGACAGCGCACGCATTGAGCGGTAGCATTCCAATAGAACATGCCCCTTCCAGCTCGGCTGTCGCCGCCGAACAGCGCAGCTTCAAACTCGCCCAATGTTGAGCCTTCCGACTTCAATGCGGCCATTTGCGCCATCAAGCTGGTAGAACCGGAGGAATCAATGGCTTCCCTCAATTCCAGGCTCAGGTTTGGCGATAGTTTTTTGTCCTTGAACTTTGCGAACAAATCCTCCAAAACGGGCAGGGTCTTGGCATCTTCCAGCATGCCCATCGTCAACAGCAACTGTTGTTGTTCCTTGATACTGCCCTTCGTGAAAATGATTTGTACGAGTTCGGGCAGGTTTTCTTTAGTCACGGTTGCGTCGTTCAAAAGGCCAACTGCTGTTGTCCGCACGTTTTCGTCTTTGTCGGCCATTGCCGTCTTTATTAGCGCCTCGATTTTGCTATATTTTAAATCATTTAAAGCGGACAATATGGCCGTTTTAACTTCGCTATCTTTTGTCGTAGCATAGATATTGGCCAATTGGTCATTGGCGTCCGTGATATTCAGATTAACCAATAAGCCAGTCACGGCTATCAAAGTAGCTGGGTTTTTATCCTTTAAAAAAGTGGGGAGATAGGGTTGAACTTTAGCCCGCACGGAGGCTGGGTCTCGTTCAATTTTACCGCGGTAGCGCCCATCTACCCTATCAGTCTCGGAGGGGTTGGCCCAAGTGCCCAGCGCCGCCAGCGCCTCAGTTTTGATGGCATCCGAAAGGTCTGTCCGCTTGGAGAAAGCAAACAAAAGTTCCAGTTCCTTGTCGCCACCTACCCGCACAGCGGCATTGATGGCCCGGCGAAGCAGTGGCTCGCTTTTAAAGCGTTTATCGGCCAAAGTGCCCGCCAATGCTGGCAAAGCCGCCGTGATGGACAAGTCATCGTTGATGGCACGGGCCGCTTCCGTGACGATGTACTCGTCCTTGTCTTGCAAGAACAGTGCAATTTTGTCGTTTCCAAGCTTGCGCAAAACCAGTACGGCTGCGGTGCGCAGCGCCTTGCTGGGGTCGTTGGCGAGGGCAATCATCGGCTCGGCTTTTCCAATCCTTGACAGCGCCAAAACAGCCGCATGGCGGAGGTATAAATCACCGTCATTATTTTCCTTCAACATATTGATAAGTGGCTGCAAAGCGGCTTCATGTTTTATTTGCCCCAATACTTCGGCAGCATAAAATTTCAAACGTGGATTGGCAGATTGCAGCATCGGGATTAAATCATTGCCAATACTTTTTATATCCGAATCGCCCAGCATTTTAAGGGCTTGTACGATGATTTCTTCGTCCTTGTCTTTTAACAATGGGATTAATTCGCTCGCATAATTTTTGTCCTTTCTCGTCAACTGTCCCATGCCCCATATTGCATGAATACGAGCCATTTGGTTGTCAGTTTGGGCAATGGCTTTTTTCAGTTCCACAGCGCCCGATTTGCTCCTGTTTACTAGCTCAAACTGCGCCTTCAAACGGATACGCTGGTCGGAATAGCCCAACAGTTTACCCAAGCTCTCCGGCGTTTCCTTGGCATAATCCAATTGCATCAACCGCTGTGTTTCCTTTCGTTCTGCGGCCAAATCGTTCTTCTCCTTGGTCACGTCCAGCCTCCAGACCCGGCCATCCTCCTTTGGGTCCCAGCCGTTAATCCAGTCGGCGACGTAGAGCGCACCGTCCGGCCCGAACTGAATGCCCGTGGGCAGGATGCCGCTCAAAACGTCCTTTTCGCCGTCTAATTCAAAGGAAGCGCCTTTGGGTTTCAGCCCAAACGACCAGATATGCGAGCCGGTGGTCGTTCCCACAAATTCCACGAGGAAAAACTTTTTTACCCAATCCTTGCCCAGCGCCGTGCCGGGATTATATACCATGCCCGTCGGGCCATTATGATAATTCATAATCGGCGGAATGATATATGCGGCCTGCCCTTCCCAATGCGGCACATATAGTTTCTCGTCCATCCAAACGTTATATCGGTTGTTTTTTGGGTCGGTATATTTGCCATATTGCCAATTGGAGCGCCAGCCCGCATCGGAGCCTTCCACGATATGCGCCAGGCGCTCACTTTCGCCTTCGTGGTCGCCGTCATTATCGGAAGTAATGATGTTCCCATAATCGTCAAAAACAAATTCGTACGTGTTGCGTACCCCGGTTGCGAATATTTCAAAATCGCTGCCGTCGGGGTTCGAGCGGCAAATAATGCCGGAGTTTGGGTTCTCGATTTTGCGGCCATCCACGGTGGTAATGCTGGCTCCTATGTCGCCAATCCCCCAGTAAATACGGCCATCCGGCCCTTCCCGCACGCCCGACATGCCATGCCCGCCGAAGCCGATATGCACCTGATAGCCTGTGCTGATGGACGTTTTTTTATCCCAAACACCATCTCCTTCGATGTCCTCAAAGCGCCACAGGTCGGGCGCAATGGCCACGAACGCATCGTGGTCACGTACCAGCAGACCCTCTGCCACGTCAGTCACTTCCGTGTTGAAATCATGCACCACCCGGCTCGAAACATCGGCCAGCCCGTCGCCGTCCGTGTCCTCCACTCGCCAGATATCGTCCTTTTCGATGGTCAGGTCGTGCCAGTCGTGGCTGCCATCGTTGTTCAAATCTTTCAGCCATTCGTTTTTCTTGCTATTTTCAGGTGCAAAGGTTTTCCGAAGGAAAGCCTGCCTGTCCTCGACGGTTTGGAAAGAGATGGACTGCGTCATCCAGTCCTGGTGTCCCCGGATATCGAACTCCGAGTTGGCTTGGCGGTTGGAGTTGGTCAGGTACACCCGCCCCTCGTCGTCAATGGACATGGCCGTTGGGTCCTTGGCCAGCGAATCGGAGGCCCAGAGGCTGATTTGCAGTCCATCGGCAAGCTTGGCGGTCACTTGGGCTTCGATTTCTTTGGCGTTTTTCTGCGCCGTTGCAGCATCCAGCCGGACGGTGAGGAGGTCGTCTTTCTTGGGTCCTTGCTTGCAGGCCGTGAATAAAAGCAGCCCAAATGCAGCCCAAATGCTCGTTTTCTTCAAGGTGGTGGTGAGTGTCATTTTTGTAAAAGTTGGTGAATCAATTTTGGGTAAATGTAGTGGAAAGTGGAAAGATTGCAAGGACTTGGGTGAAGTGGAAAAAGACTGCACCTATTGGCTTGTTTTGATGAAGGGAAATTCATTAGCTTTATGGCATGAAAAATAAGCTCAGAAAATACCAAAAAATACTGCTTGAACTGCTCAACGAGCACAAAACAGGGTATCAGGAATACGTCTGGGGAAATCTTGAGGACATCTTGTTAGTAGATAAGGAACACGGCCACTACCAACTGCTAACCCAAGGCTGGCAAAAAGGCAGACACATCAACGACATCCTCATGCACTTCCACCTGAAACCCGACGGTAAAATCTGGGTGGAGACCAAC
>JADJYH010000032.1 GCA_016719855.1 Saprospiraceae bacterium
AATTTATGCTTACTCGGTGAAAACGAAGGGGTTATGAAATTTGGGAAGGTGGTGGTGGAGTAGGATCTAAACATCGTTTTTTTCGCCAAGGGAACCATTTTTACAGACTACATTTGTTGACATGAACAAACCAAGAACTGCAAGCAATGAAACTTTTCAGGGCAATCAGCATGGCAGAATACCATGACTTATTTTCATCCGAAGAATTTCGGGCTGGAAAAAACTCAATGGAAGGAAAATGGTTTGCAGAACGAGTGGAAGATGCCATTGCTTGGGGAAGATTGTTGGAGACCGGCGGCAATTTCTATATCGTCGAATTAGAAGTGGCTTCAATAATTGCCGATGGTTTTTTTAGGATTGAACATTTGGATGGCATCGGCCCAGCGAGGTATGCAGATTGTATTGAGCTATCTTCATCCACTATTATTAGCTTTTCAAATATTACTTGACCATGAAAAAGGTTTTTGTAAAAATAACATGGAAATCTGCGGAATCCGGTGGCAGAAAAACCGCCCCGGAAGGTGCATCGTATGTTGCAGTTATACGATTCAAAGGACAGTCGAAGCCGATTGGAAAAAAAATATAGACCTAGACCTGCGCCTTGAATTTCGACACGGGAAGAAAATAAGTCGAGGTGCAATGCTAAAAACTTTAACAGTTCTGAAAAGTTGTCTCTAATAAGAATTTGTGTGCCGAAAACGTTTTCAGCTTCATTGTTGAAAACAAAAATCTGCACATGACCATGATAATTGCAAAAGCTGCCGCCACTGCCGCCCTGATTCTTACCAGTTTTTTACCACCAAGCAACCTAACCTACTCGAACCTATCCGAATCCGAAAAACAGACCATGCTCAATGACGTGAACCGCCTACGAGCAAAGGGCTGCCATTGTGGCCGCAAATACATGCCGCCTGTAAAACCACTCATTTGGAATACCCGCCTTGAAAAGGCCGCCCTCGCCCATGCCAACGATATGGAACGCAACGAGTTCTTTGACCACCAAGGGCAGCACTGGCAGCAACATCGGAAACGGGCCAGCAAGGCAGCTTAAAAGTGGCGGGGCATCGTTCCGGTGAACCACTCCCCACCGGCACGATACGGAAACCCTGCTCGCCTGGAAGGACAGCCCCGGCCACTGCCGCAACTTGATGCATGGCGGCCACAAAGAGATGGGCATCGCTAAGGTAGGGGACATTTGGGTGCAGGATTTTGGCAGTCCGATGGGGAAAGAATGAAGGATTGCGCCACGAATTATTGGTTTCAGTTTTGGCCAAAATGCTTAACTTGGCTCATCTTTTTGGCGAAACCATTAATTTATGACCGTCGCAGTTGCCGAAGTACAAGTAGCAAAAACCGCCATTGCCAAAAAGAGCGGGCGGAAAATACCCGATTACCTCATCCGGGAGGTTATTGACGGCATACCTTTTTAGCAGCTTCATTGATGAAAACAAAAACCTTGACATGACCATGATAGTGGAAAAGCTGGCCACTGCCGCCTGATTCTCAAGTGTTGCCAACGGCGAGCCTATAAAGGCCTAGAATCGACAAAAAATGTACAAGGTGCTGGTCGGCGAAGGTGGTGAGCCGTTGACCATCGGAACAACTTGTCACTTGACATTGCTATTTTGAAAAACAGTGCTGACGCCCGACAAAACCACTCACTAAGTACCATTGAAGTGGCCCCTCGCACACGGTCATCGAAGTGGACGTCAACGTCGACCTCCCCGACCGCCAGGCGCAACCTCTGCATGAGTTCCGTGATGCGAAGGTTCAAGTGGTTTGCCGTTGGCGGAACAAAGAAAATAATACTGCTTTTTCACCAAACAGCAGCCTGGAAGGACAGTCCCTGGCCACTGCCGCACCTTGGCAAATCATGGACAGGAACCGTGGCATCGAACTGTTCGAGGGCATCAACTTCAACATCGAAAATACCGCGCAAGAGGGCATTAAAAATGATGAATAATCTCTTGAATGATGAAGCTCCCCATTCATCATTTATCATTCAAGGATTCATCATTTCACCCATCTGTGCAATCGGCACGACAAACTGCATCTGTCAACGAGTTTTTCCAACAAGTGCCAACCAAATTTAGGCTGGCCTCGTTGTCCAAATCAGATGCAGATGCAACAATACACTACTCAAAGCCCGGAGGCCATCCTCACAGATGGCTGCCGCCAACAGCACCGACTGGCACAGCAGTGCTTGTACCAGCGGCACTACGGTAGGTTGTTGGGCATCTGCATGAGGTACACCGGCAGCCGCCCCGAAGCGGAGGACGTGCTGAACCGGGCGTTCCTGAAAATCTTCCAAAACATCGGCGAGTATTCAGAGCAAGGCAGCTTGTTCGGCTGGATGGCCACCATCACCTTGCGCACGGCGATTGACTTCGTGCGGGCACAGGTGAAGCACCGCCATACTTTTCGCCTCGGCGAGCCACCAGAAACAGCGCACGACGACGGCATCCTGGAACAGCTCGCCGCCGAGGAAATCTACCGCCTCATCCAGCAGTTGCCGCCCGACCAGCGGGCCATCTTCTCGATGAACGTGGTGGAGGGCTACACCCACCGGGAGATTGCGGAACTGCTCGGCATCAACGAGAACACCTCGAAGTGGCGGCTGGCGGAGGCGAAGAAGCAGTTGCGGGAATGGCTTTTACCCCTGACCCCTAAAGGGGAACCGAATCGGGGAAGTGCATCGCCAAAATTGCAGACTGAGCATTTACCACAAACTGTAAATCCGTGGGTCCCCCTTTAGGGGTCAGGGGCCAAATCCTGTAGAAAAATGACGAACGACAATAAAAATATCAAGCAAAAACTCGACGCCCATGAGTTCGATTTCAACCCTGGGGCGTGGGAAAAGATGGAGCAAATCCTCGATGACAGGACTCCAAATAGAAGCTATTTTTTAACTAAAATTATTTTAGCTATGACAACTGTACTGTTCATTCTGGCGCTCCTGCTCATGCAGCGGGAGACGCCCACCGCCGGGCGGACTACCAGTCCGCAAACACAACCACAGGCTTTTTCGCAAGAAAAAACCATTGACAGTCAAGGCGTTGCGCAAGCAACAAAGCCCACTGCCAAAGACCTAACAGGTTTTAAAAACCTGTCAGGTCTGATGCCTGCCCCCCCCAATCTGAAATCGGGAATCGTCAATCTGAAATCTGAAATCAAAACCACTCCCGACAGTTCATTTTTCCAAAAACTAATCAACCAACTCTCGCTGCACAATGAGCGCCTTTCCCCCGAAAAGGTTTACCTCCAGTTCGACCGCCTGTTTTTCGAGCCGGGCGAAGACATTTGGTTCAATGCCTACGTGCGGGACGCCAACTCGCTGAAGGCCAGCCCAAAAAGCGAAATCCTGTACGTCGAACTGCTCGGGCCGAACGGCAGTGTTTTGAAAAAAATCAACCTGCTGGCCAAGGGCGGCACGGCGGCGGGCGATTTCCAACTTGACCCAAACGCACCCGGCGGCCTCTACAAAATCAGGGCCTACACCAACTGGATGCGCAACTCGAACGACGCCTTCGAGCGGGACGTTCAGGTGCAGGCAACCGTACTGCCCCGACTGCGAATGGAGTTGGATTTTATGAAAAAAGCCTACGGCCCCGGTGACGTAGTGGAAGCAAAACTCGACCTGAACACGTTGGCAAACCAGCCACTGTCTAACTACGACTTCAGGGCCAACGCCAGCCTTGACGGGCAGCAGTTCACCACGGTTTCGGGCAAAACGGACGGCAAGGGACACGCCGCTGTGAAGTTCAACCTGCCCGCAAAACTGGAGACGAGCGACGGCCTGCTCAACATCCTCATCGCCTACAACGGCCAGATGGAGAGCATCAGTCGCAGTATTCCAATTGTCCTGAACAAAATTGACCTCCAGTTCTTGCCGGAAGGCGGCGACATGGTGGCCGGACTGCCCGCCGTTGTTGCCTTCAAGGCGCTGAACGAATGGGGCAAGCCCGCTGATGTGGCTGGCAAAATCGTCAACTCGAAGGGCGTGGAAGTGGCCGATTTCCAGAGTTATCACCAGGGCATGGGTGGCTTCAACTTCATCCCAGCGGCGGGCGAAGTGTACCACGCCGTTTTGACAAAACCAGCAGGTATTTCTGATAAATTCGGCTTGCCGGATGCGTTTCCCCGTGGTTTTGCGCTGAAAATAAACCCATTGCAAAAGGACACGCTGACCGTCGAGGTGAACTCCACCGAGGACGAGGCACTGAACGTGGCATTGGTCAGCCGGGGCGATATTTGGTTCACCCAAACATTGCCGCCGCAGGCGGGGTCGCATTTGGTGAAAATTCCGGTGAAAAACATGCCCATCGGCATCGCACAAGTCACCCTTTTCGACAGCCGGGAGCTGCCTCGTGCCGAGCGCCTCGTGTTCCTCAACCATGATAAACAACTGAAAATCAGCGTAAAAACGGACAAGGAAAAATACCTCCCGAGGGAAAAAGTGACCATGACCGTGCAGGTGACGGACGAGCGGGGCATCCCCATGCCCGGCCAGTTCAGCCTCGCCGTGGCCGACGACAACCTGCTCACCTTCGCCGACGACCGACAGGGGCATATCCTCAGCCACTTGCTGCTCGAAAGCGAACTCAAGGGCAAGGTAGAGGAGCCGAATTTTTACTTTGAACCCAAAGAAAAGCACCCAGAGAAAAACGAGCTGCTGGCACTGGACTACCTGATGCTGACGCAAGGCTGGCGACGGATGGCTTGGGAGGAGATTTTGGACAAACAACCTGTGGCGATGGTCTTTGAAAACGAAAGAGCCGTGACCCGTGGCGTCGTGACCGACAAGCTGGGCAACCCCGTGCCGAGGATGCTGGTCGGTGTGCAAAAATCCAAAATGATTGCCATGACCGATGAGATGGGCCGTTTTGAATTGGATACGTTGTTGCCTCGAAACGAACCGATGGCGGTCTTCTCCTCGGTTTGGGACGGCAACCAAATCATGACGGACGGCACGAGCAAAACCCTGCAAATACGGCTGCCTTACGAAGTGAAAGATTTTGACAAGAACCAAATCCAAGTGGCACCGCTGGTATTGGAAACGTCTGGGTCAGCTAGATTGGAAGGTGTGCTAAAGACGCCGATACTGGTGAACCTGTTATTTTCGGAACTGTTGCACTGTACCAAAACGGCGTACTCAAGACGGGTACGGAGACCGATTTTGAGGGCTATTACTCGCTTTCAGAGGTTAATCCGGGTTTTTACGATGTGGAATTTAGTTATACAGGTTATACCCCAAGCCGAGTTACTGGCATGCCCATCAATGGCGGCCAGGTGAACAAACTTGACCAAGTGCTGAACAGTGGAATACAACTTCAAGAGGTGGTGGTGGCATACGAGCGGCCATTGATTGTTCAGGATGGCACGACAGGCAAAGCTCATAAGCTGATGTCAAACAGATAAGTCCATCCCCAACAAGAAATGTGAACAAAGAACCCAAAAGCAGATGTGAAGCCTTTTACACCTACTCCATTCAGCAGTAGGAGAAGATAAATTGACCCTCCGACCAAATCAAGGCACTCCCCACCCGCGACGTGAACGCATTGGCTTCGTTCAGCGCTGGTGCGATAGCAAAGGATGAAGGTGGAGAATTGAACATCCGAGGCAGCCGCTCCTCTTCGACGAATTACTACATTGATGGCGTGAGGGTTTCCGGGAACTTGCCGCCCAAACAAACCTTAGGTGCTTACACCAATACACCCCGCCAATTCTACGCCCCCAAGTACGACGAGGAATCCGCAATCCGCAATCCGCAATCCGCAATCGTACGCAATGACTTCCGCAAAACCGTCTTCTTCGCTCCAAAACTGGAGGTCGGCAGGAATGGCAAGGCCACCGTCGAGTTCTACAACACCGACGGCATCAGCACCTTCCGGGCAACGATGGAGGGCATCGGCTCGGACGGGTCGGTTGGGCGCACCGAGCAGCGTTTTTTCACCCAAATGCCGTTCAGCATGGACGTGAAAGCTCCCGTCAACCTGCTCACCGGTGACCGCCTCGCCTTCCCGCTGGCGTTGACGAACAACACGGACAAGGCCATCACGGGCAAACTTGAAATCGAGATGCCCACTGGTTTTTCCTCTGTAAAAAACCAGCCGCAAACCGTAACCCTCAAGCCCGGCGAATCAAAAACCATTTACCCAGAATACGTTGTCGGCCTGCCAACTTCCGACACTACCGTTTTAGGTTCCCCTTTAGGGGTCAGGGGTAGGGTCAGGGGCAACGCCATGCAGGTCAGTTTCGAGGCAAACGGCTTGAGCGACGCTTTCACGCAGGAACTGAAAGTGCAGCCCCGTGGCTTCCCCGTTGACCTTGTTTTTGGGGGAAACGACCGGGACAAAACCTTCAACGTGCCAATCAGCGACGTGGTGGAAGGTAGCCTGTCGGCAACGTTCACGGTACACCCCAGTGTGATGAGCGACCTGACGTCGGGACTGGAGCGGATGATTCGGCAACCCTACGGGTGCTTCGAGCAGACGAGCAGCGTGAACTACCCCAACGTACTGGTGCTGAACCTCCTGAAGAACACCAACAACGTCACCTCGGACATTGCGAAGCAAGCCTATCAGCACCTCGATTTTGGATACAACAGACTGAAAACCTTCGAGGTAAAGGGCGGTGGCTTTGATTGGTACGGCAATCCTCCCGCCACCGAGCCGCTGCCCGCTTACGGCCTGATGGAACTGGTGGACATGAAGGCCGTGTACGACGTAGATCAGGACTGGATTGACCGCACAGCGAACTGGCTGCTCTCCCGCCGTGACGGCAAGGGCGGCTGGCTCGGACAGGTGGGTGGTTACGGCTGGCGCCAAAAATCCACCATCGCTGACGCCTACATCACCTGGGCGATGACCGAAGCTGGCTACGGCCAAAACGTGGCTGCCGAAATGACTAAAACGCTGGCCGACGCCCGTGAGACGCAAGACCCGTACATCGTGGCGCTGGCCGCCAAGTCGCTGCTGAACCTCGGCGACCGCCGGGCGGAGGAGATGCTGGCCATTTTGACCAAAACCCAAGCTGCGGACGGGAGTTGGACGGGAAAAACAGTGAGCATGACCCAAAGCACTGGCAAGAACCTAACCGTTGAAACGACGGCACTGGCCACGCTGGCTTTCATGGCAAATGCAACGGCTGCGGAAGGCGGTGCTTCTCAATCGGAAGTGGCCATCACGGAGAAGGCCGTTCGCTACTTAGCTGGCGCAAAAACGCAGTACGGCTTCGGCAGCACACAGGCGACAGTGCTGGCGCTGAAAGCGCTGGTGGCACATGCCGAGCGGTTCAAAAAATCGGTGGGAGGAGAGGTGGCGCTCTACGTGAACGGCAAATCAGTTGGCAAGCGCCCGTTCACCGCCGATGAACGCAACCCACTGGTTTTCAACGATTTGGAAAAATATTTTGCCGAAGGCAAAAACGAGGTGAAGGTCAAATTCAGCGGCGACCCGCTGCCCTACGACCTCTCGGTGAAGTATTCCACCACCTTACCATACAGCAACCCGGACTGCAAATTGGCATTGACGACGACCCTCGCCATTGGTGGCCAATCGTCAATCGTCAATCGTCAATCGTCAATCGGGCAGACTGTCCGTCTGACCACAACCCTCACCAACCTCACCACCGAGGCCGTGCCCAACCCCATTGCCATCGTCGGCATTCCGGCGGGACTGAGCGTGCAGCCGTGGCAGGTGAAGGAGATGCAGGAGCGGAAGTTGTTCGATTTTTATGAAATCAAGGACAGCTACGTGGTGTTCTACTTTCGGGGCATGGACGCTGGGGAAGTGAAAAACCTGCACCTCGACCTCAAGGCAGACGTGCCGGGCGAGTACGAAGCCCCTGCCTCGGCGGCTTGGCTGTACTACTCGAACGATGCAGTGGTGTGGAGCAAGCCGGAACGAATCAGAATTGAAAATTGAAAATTAAAAATTGTGTCCATTCCGCATTTTCAATTTTCAATTAAAAAAAGGGCTTCATTGGGGTATTTTCCCCAGTGAAGCCCTTTTTTTATAGGGGGTTTGCCCAAAAAACTGTGACGTTGAAAAAACGATTACCGGAACAGTTTTTGGAAGTAGCGGGATTACCGCTTCTGGCAAATGCTAGGGGCAAAACATAGAACACAATGCGGGTCAAATCCAAAATATTAAACGGTAAATGAAGAACCTAATCGAAGTCTCCCAGATTATTTCGAAGAAGAAAATACGGAAGATTGAAATTTTTGACACCGCCTCGGTAGATAACAAGACCAGTAAGTTTACCGAGTTTTACGACGCCCTCATGGCCGATAGGTTCAAAAACGACCGTGACGCCGCTTCCTTCCTGTACAAGTGCAGCCCCACCGACGACAAGTACCGCCAGTTGAAGTCCCGCTTTCGCAAACGGCTGATGAACACGCTGTTCTTCATTGACCAAGCACAGCCCAGCGTGGCGGGCTACGACCGAGCGCATTTTTCCTGCCACAGGGACTGGACGTTGGTGAAAATCCTGATGTCGAACGAGGCCCGTACTGCCGCTGAGGAACTTGCACGGCAAGTACTCCTGACAGCGCTCCGGTTCAAGTTTTCGGACATCATCCTCAATTGTAGCCGGATTTTGAGGCAGTTCGCAGCCGAAGCGTTCGATGCTAAGTTGTTTGATGAATACAATGGCTACATCAAGGAGTTCACCGATATTTTCTTGGCTGAAATCCGCTCAGAGGAGCTGCACCAGCGGGTGCTGATGGCCTACGTCAAGCCCGCCGAGGAACTGGCAAACGTGAGCGACGAGCTGCAAGGCTACTGCGATGCGCTGGTCAGCCTATCGGAGATGCACGACTCGCCCGTGGTGTTCTACAACATGTTCTTGGTTTGGACCTACCATTACGAATTGCTGCGAGATTACGAAAATATGCTGCTGATTTGCGCCCAAGCGGAGCAGTACATTGACCGAAACCCCAATTATTTGCAAGAGGAAAAATTGGCCACTTTTCAGCTCAAAAAAATGGCCGCACACCTGCACCTGCGGGATTTCAAGAACGGCAAAATCAATGCAGAACGCAGCTTGCAGATTTTTGAGGAAGGCAGCAATACCTGGTTCCGTTTCATGGAATACTACCTGCTGACGGCCATGCACACGGAAAATTTCATCCATGGGGCGGCGGTGTTCATCCGGGCTAGGTCGCAGAACAGGTTTAAAAAACTGGATTCGGAGTCAAGGGAAAAATGGCGCATTTATGAGGTTTACCTCAACTATTTCATGGACAAACAACAGGGACAAATCGAGGCGCTGAAGGAGCAATTGTCCAAGACTTTTCGCATAAACCGCTTCCTCAATGACCCGCTAATCCTGCCAAAAGAGCTGCGGGTACTTACCGTACACCTGTTGGTTGGGCAGATTTTGTTCCTGTTGGATAGAAAATCATTTCCCGAAGCTGCCGAGGCCATTGACAACCTGCGGAGCCACGGGAAGTACTTCGATGAAATGGAAAACTTCAGGATGGTACAGTTCATCAAATTGATGTTGCAGATTCTGAAGGCCAATTTCAAGCTGCACGAAATCGTCAACACAGAAAAACCCTACGAGAACCTTGTGAGCCACCCGTTTTCGTACCGGGGCAAGCTGAACGAGTTGGAGGTGATCCCGTACGAGAAACTTTGGAACCACGTGTTGTCGAAGTTGTAGGCGGGCAATTTTGGTTTATTTCAAAAACGAAAATGCTTCGTTTTCAACTATTTGCCGCTCGGCTGGCGTGAGTCTATACTCCTCCGTGAACGCTTCCAACGATGGCCTCGTCCAAATAAAGGCCATTACGCCAAGTGCAAAACAGAGCATGAAAAATTGGTACTGAAAGACCACTGCGAGAACCACTGCTGCCAGGTTACTGCCTTCCTGTATCGCCCACCCCACGATTTTCCGCCTACGGAAATGTGCCAATTTCTCCAGCAGGTTGGGCTGGACGCCCGCACCATCAGCTAGTTTTCTATCAACAACACGGGAGGCCACGAAGCCGAAGAGGACGAGCACCGGCACTCCGTATTTGAGTGCTTGGCCCATTGTCATGCCTGCTGGAGCTTCGGTGTAAACTATCACTGCAAAGTGCAGGATGAGGCCAATCATCACCTGCCCCATCACCAAGGCTAGAAAGAGAACTTGGGTGGACTTGTAGTCGCCGTTTTTTTGATAAGTTGCTCATTTTCAGTTTTTATAAAAAAAGCCCTCCACCTGTTCAACGGGCGGAAGGCTTTTTCCATGCTCGAATTTTAGCCAAAACCAAGCTGCGAAGCCTGCACTTTTGACTTTTTACTTTTCACTTTTTCCTTTATTGTCACTGGATCCCGTGCATCCATTTTTTCAAAATGGGCGAAAGCAGCAGCAGAATGGCAGCAGCACCGAGCGTGACGTAAACGCCCCAGGTCATGTACACATCGGCGAATGCGCCAAGTGCCGTGGCTGCATCGGTACCTTCGGCAGGGGAGGCAATTTGCTTGCCCAACTCACCTGCGATTTTGTGGCCAAATGCGATGGACAAGAACCAGGCGCCCATCACGAAGCCAACCATCCTTGCAGGGGCCAGTTTGGTGACGACGGAGAGGCCAACCGGCGAAATGCTCAACTCACCGGTGGTGTGCAGCAAGTACATGATGACTAGGTACATCACCGGAATCAATGCCCCGGCGTTCACGCCAGCAAGCACGCTTTTGGCGCCGATGACCATGACCCAAAAGCCCAAAGCAATCTGGACGAGGCCGTAGAAAAACTTCATCGGCGTGCGCGGCTCCTTGCCTGCTTTTGACAGCTTGATCCAAATCCAAGCAAAGACTGGAGCCAGTAGCATGATGAACAAGGCATTCAAGGATTGGAACTGACCAGCGGGTATGCCGTGCCTATTCACAAACCTATCCGCCAAGATGGTCAACGAGCCACCAGCCTGCTCGAACAAGGTCCAGAAAATCATGTGGAAAAAGAAAAGGGACAGAAAAACGAGCATCCGCTGGCCATCCTCCCGGTTGCTGTCTTTGAGGGCAGAGACGAGCACATAGCCCAGCACGGCAATGCCGCTCAGGATGAGAATAATGTCCGTAACCTTTTCGAAATCAATGAGCAATGCGAAAATTGGCACAGAAAGCAAGGCTCCAAGGATGATGATGGACTGCCTCGTCATGCCAGCAAAAATGACATTTTTGATAGAAGCAGGGTTGGGCGGGTTGCCCTTGTCCTCGTACTTGGACATGTTTCTCCAGAAAACAACGATGCCAAGCACCATGCCCAAGCCAGCGGCCAAAAAGCCGAGCGACCAGTGAACGGTCTCGGCGAGGTAGGCGCAGGTGAGCGGGGAGAGGAATGCACCGATATTGATACCCATGTAAAAAATGGTGAAAGCCCCATCCTTGCGGGAGTCGTTCTTGTCATAAAATGTCCCCAAAAAGCTGGAAATATTGGGCTTGAAAAAGCCGTTGCCCACGGCCAAAACACCGAGTCCGGTGAAAAACAAGGTTTCGCTGTTGAATTGCCAGGCATTGAAGGCGAGAATAAATTGGGCAGTAGCCATGCAAATGCCACCAATCAAGATGCTTCGGCGAAACCCCAGGATTTTGTCAGCAATCATGCCTCCAATCACGGGCGCTGCATAGAGCAAGGCGTTGAAGGCCCCATAAATTCCGTAGGCCCGTGCATCGGCCTCACCGCGTTCAATCTGTTCAAACAGCACTTTAGTCATGTAAAGCACCAGAAACGAACGCATACCATAGAAGGAGAAACGCTCCCACAATTCGGCGAAAAACAGCGTGAATAGTGCTTTCGGGTGTATTTTGCGCTGGGACAGCACCACCAGCGGCACCCAGATAAGCACAAAGGCCCAGCCAACGATTAGGGAAATAAGTCCAATACTCATACTCAATTTTTTAGTTGGCAGGCCCGCCGCTGAAACACTTAGGCATCAAAAAGCCCGGCTGCCGTAGTTTTGTTTGATAAAAAATGGGCAAAAACCTGATTCTTTTCCAAAAACCAAATTCCGGCTAAAAGTAGCAGAATTTTAAAATGGTTTACTCGAATCGCCCAATTTTGTTCCGGTCGAGCTTTTATTGAGGCAAACTATCTGGCGAGGGTCGTATTTGTGCCCCCTCCACTTCCAGCTTCCAGCCGGTGCTTTCCGCCATGAATTTCATCGTCTCCAGCAGGGAGTTTCTTTGAACGGCAGCCGTTTTTATCAGGTCGCTTTCCAGCGCTTTTTTTCGGATAAACTCCTTGGCGTTGGCGTTCAGTTTGTTGTAATCCTCCGGGCTGAAAGAGTTGAAAACGCCCTCCTGCACATCGTAATAGTCGAGGTCGTGTTCAATGGACAGGATTTCGGCGGGTGGAATGCCGCTGATGAAAATGGTTTTTGTCTCCGGCTTGGCAGTTATCTGCATTTTCTCCAGGTCGTAGCCGACCGACACTTTGGCCTTCACCCGTATCAGGGCTTTTTTTCTGAAAAAACTGAGGGCGTAGCCGTAGTAGTCCTGGTAGTCGTAAATCTCGGAGAAGTAGCCCTCCACCGTCACCAACTTGGCCACCTGCTTGATGCGTTCCAGCAGCACCACACCATTCTCCCGCTCCACCGTCGCCGTGCGCTGGAAGTACCAGCGGGTGAGGAAAATGCCTCCGGCAAACATGGCCACCAAAGCGAATAGTATCAGGTATTTGTTGATGGGAGACGGGGAAGCTGTTTGCGACATAACGCTTGTATTTTTTACGAAGGTGGGAAAAATAACACATTCGGCGAAGCCAAGAATCAGAATCCAACGTCACGCCCCAACTCATAACTCATAACTCATAACTCACAGCTTCGCCTTAACCGGCCACCGTAGCCCCTTGTGCTTGTGCAGCACCGCCTTCACCGAGCCTACCGATAGCGGCGAGTCAATGATGAGCGGCAGCCGGTTGGCATCGTCCGTCACCCAAACGTTGATGGTCGCCCCTTCGGGGAAAACTCGGCCGGGAATCACCTCCGGCGAAAACCGCTGCGTGTTGTATTTTCCGAGGTCACGGATGTCCTTCGAGGCTTCCCGACCGTTGTAGCGCACGTTGAGCGGCCATGCTTCTTTGTCCATGAAAATCTTGATAGGAAACGCCTCACCGGTCTTCATCTTCGAGTAGTCCACGTTGCGGGCATGGTACAGGATGCTCACGATGTCGTGCATGCAGCCATCAATCTTGAAATCGTGGTGCTCCCGGATGTCCGTGGTGGACTTGCCCCGGTCGTTGTGTACCGTTTTACGGCTCTGGTCGTAGGTGAGGTAGTCGTACAGTCGGTACTTCCCCTCCTCGATGTTGCGGATGCCCATGATGGGCAGCATGGTTTCCTTTTGCACCCAAGTATCGTAATAGTCCCGCACCTTGAAGAACCAGTCGTAGCTGTCGTAGGTCTTGCCGACCACCTGAAAATGCCACTGGTCGTCCTCGTCAATCACCTTGAAGGTCATCTCGCCCGCCGAGAGCCAGACGAAATTCCAGTTGTAGTACAGTTTGTAGGTAAGCTCCTCACCTGCTGTGAAGGTGGTATTTTCGGTGAGGCAGGGCGAGATGTGGTCGCCCAATTCATTGGGCTGCCCTTGAAAATCGGGAGGTTTCGCTCCCGTGTCGATTTTTGCGAAGCCGAAAAAAGAAAACCAGTACCAAGCAAACTGTGAAAATGAGCGCTTACGAGGATTTTTTGTTTTCATAGCCAATGGATTTTACAATGTTCACTTGGACGATAAACACCAGCCCGAGTAACGCTGGCACGGCGATATTTATTACGAACAAAGAGAAGGTGGCGGCCAGAATATCCACATGGTCGGCGGTGAAAAAACCCCAAACGAAAAGTGCAATCTCGCCCCTGGCCAGCAGCCCCATCACCGGGGGCAACGGCACACTGGCCTGCACCAAAAAAATGGTGGCAATGCCAGCCATGCCCAACAACCAAGGCGCTGGCACCCCATAAAATTGCAGCAGCAAGTAGTATTGCGTGGCGTAGGTGAAATACCGAAGGAAGGCAAACCCAAGTGCCCGCCCAAGTTCCCGTCGGTGGTAGTGGCGCAACACGGTCAGGTGCCGAAGTTGCTTTTTAAAGCGGTCAATATGCGGAATCCGCTTTGCCAACGGCACCATCACATCAATGTTGAAGTAAGTGAAAAACAGCACTCCCAAAAAAGCTGCCCCCAAGCTCACCGACACCGGCACGAGGTAAGGCTCTGGCCCTAAAAATTTCAACGAAAAAAACACGCCGCCCACCAACCCCACCGACAATAGCGCCAGCAACTGCGCCAAACTACCCACCATGGTCGCTATCACGGCCTTCCATCCCTGCCCCTCCTCCACGAACAATACCCGGCCACCATACTCCCCCACCCTGTTCGGGGTGAAAATGGCGATGGTTGTGCCAGCCAGCACCGCCTTGAACGTTTGCCAGAAACCCAGGCTTGAAAACCCAAGGATGAGTTGTCGCCATTTTAGTGATTCGAGCGCGATGTTGAGGGGGGCGAGCAGCACCACGGCCACCAGCCAGAGCAGGTTCGGGTAGGTGAAATGCCGCACCAGCGCCTGCCACAGGTCAGCCGCTTGCTGCCTCGCAAACACCTGCCGATAAATGGCCCAGGCTAGCAAGCAGGCAATGAGGAGTTTTATTCCGTAGTTGAGGGCTTTTTTTTTCAAATTGAAAATGGGAAATGGAGAATTGAAAATGGAAAACGTGGCATCGGCTGCTATTTTCAATTCTCAATTTCGTCCTGCGAAGTTAGCTTTGCTCCGCAATGTAACCGCCAAACTTGTTTGGCAGGTTAAAAAGCGACGATAAGTGAGCCAACCAAACAAGTTTGGCGGCTACATAAATGACAGAAATAAAAAAATATCGCCTGCTGGGGGTTGACCCCGGCACCAATGTGCTCGGCTATGCCATCGTGGAAGTGGAAAACCGACAGATGACCCTCGTGGCCTTGGGGGTCATCACCATGCAGCACTTGGAAGAGCAGCAACATAAGCTGAAAAAAATCTTCGAGGATTTGCAGGGACTCATCCGTCGCTACTCACCAGACGAGATGGCCATCGAGGCACCGTTTTACGCCAAAAACGTTCAGTCCATGCTCAAATTGGGGCGGGCGCAGGGCGTAGCCATTGCTGCCGCCATCACCATGGGCGTCGAAATAACGGAGTACTCGCCGAAGAAAATCAAGCAGTCCGTCACTGGCAACGGCAATGCCGCTAAGGAACAGGTGGCCGCCATGTTGGAGACCATTTTCAAGACAAAAATCGATGAGAAATACTTGGATGCCACCGATGCGCTGGCCACGGCGGTCTGCCATTTTTACCAATCAAAATCGCTGCCCGGCGGCGGCAAGAAGGTGAAGGACTGGGCGGCGTTTGTGAAGGAGAACCCAACGGAAAGGCCACCGCAGCGGGGGGGTGTTGAAGGTAAAATGAGGTAGAGGGTATGGCGCCCCAGAACTCTAACGGATTACCTATCATCACCCCCCCCCCCAAAATTTGCATCCCCCCCAATCGCCCGCCAGCTGGCGGCGATTTCACTCATTTCTTCATTGGAAAATTTGAGCTTCGGAGCAGTGACGCTCACTTGGCTTTCCCGCTGGAAGGGGATGAGGTGAACGTGCGCATGGGGCACTTCCGTGCCAATCACCACCACGCCGACCCGCTTGCACTCGATGGCTTTGTCGAGGGCCAGGGCGACTTTTTTGGCAAAAAACATCAGGCCGGAGAGAGTGTCGTCGTCCACGTCGAAGAGGTAGTCCACTTCTTTTTTGGGCACTACGAGGGTATGTCCCTTTGCCACCGGATTGATGTCGAGGAAGGCAAGGTAATGCTCCGACTCGGCTACTTTGTAGCAGGGGATTTCGCCGTTGATGATGCGGGTGAAGATGCTGGGCATGGCGGATCAGGGAAAGAAAAAAGAAAAGATTGCGGCAGCTATTGCGTACTTTCGCCTACTTTACTTTTCATATAAAAATATTGAGGACTTTAAAGCTATCTCTCCTGCTGGGGTAGTGATTTGGGCCGTTTCGCCCACTTTTTTGCCCAAAAGCCCTTTGCCGATGGGTGAGCTAGCAGAGATTTTTTTGTCCTTGAGGTTGGCCTCCGACTCGGAGACGAGCTTGTAGGTGTCTTCCTTGCCAGTTTTTTTGTTGAGGATGGTGACGCTGGTGAGCAGGCGCACCTCGGTGGTGTCCATGTCCTCCTCGTTGAGGATGCGGGCGGTGGCCATCACTTTTTCCAGTTCGTTGATTTTCAGCTCCAACATGCCTTGGGCTTCTTTGGCGGCGGCGTATTCGGCGTTTTCGGAGAGGTCGCCTTTGTCACGCGCCTCCGCAATGGATCGGGAAACCTCTTGGCGTCCCGCCGTTTTCATTTCTTCCAGCTCGCTTTTGAGCCTGTTGTGCCCTTCTTGCGTCAAATATGTAACAGTCATAAAAGTCTTTTTTTCGGTAAAAAAATAATTCCCGATGACAACAGCGACGAAAACCGTGCTTTCCAGGGGCTTAGGCCCTGAAAAAGGCGGTATTTTATCAAAGATTGGGAAAATAGCTTGAGGCATACCCAACTCGCCTGTGATCACTGGACAAGCTTTTGGGCGGACTCCGTCAAAATTGTTGATTGATGACTATCAAACCTAAAAGACAAGAACGTTTCCAACCACTTGCCAAAAACGTTCTTGCCTTCGTTCGATTGACAAAAGTAAGCAATGCGCCTGAATCAAGGTTAGTTTTCGTCGGATTTTTCTTTTTGCAAAAAAAAGTAGCCCCACCTCGACTTTACGAGGGGGGCCATCCCAAAAACCAATTGTTAAAGGACATCTAATTTTTCCAACGGATTTTAAAATCCAAACCCGTTCTCAATTCTTTATTTCACAAACCCGTGTGTGCGGGTGGTTTCAAATTCGGTGTTCTCAAAGTGTGCTGGGTTGCCGATTTTCAGCTTATTGCACACTTCTTTTTCCTTTCGACTTTTTACTTTTTACTTCAATTTGGGCTGCGGTCGTAGCGCTTCTTGCCACGGTCAAAGCTGAACAGCAACGTTAGCTCGTGCGAGCCGCTGTTGTACTTTTGGAATTTCTGAAAGGTCAAATCGTAGCTGTAGTACAGTTTGAAAACATCCACATTCGTGCCAAGCAGGATGCCCGTGGCACCGCCAGTACCGCCCCGAACGGAGACCCCAGCGATGAGCTTGTCGTTGATGAACGAGCCTACCATGTTGAAGTCAATCTGGAGCGGCATGTCCTTGATGTTGTACACCAGCACGGAGGGGCGCAGCTTGAAATTGTACGGCTCCACCTCAAACTCGTGGCCGAAGGTGATGATGGAGTATTTGAAAAGTGAGCCTTCGTTTTGGCCAGTTTCAATTTCGCCAATTTTTGCCACCACGAGGTTGGGGAAAGTCACCCCGACGAACGTGTTCTTTTTGAAAGTGGCGTAAGCACCGAGCGAAGCATCGAAAATCTTGTTGCCGTCCACGGCATTTTCGATGATGTTGTCATCTGGGTCGTACAGCGGGCTGGTCAGCACGGATTCGGCCACTTTTTTCGTCAAAAACTCCGTGGAAAAACCAGCGGCAAACTTGACGTTTTTTACCTCGTACCGGAAGGCATAGTTGAGCTGCAGGCGGGTGTTCGTCATGTTGCCGAGGTTCTCGGACATGACCCCGATGCCGATGCCGAGCGTCTTGCCAATCGGGCCATTATAGCCGATGCCGTAGCTCTTCGGCGACTCAGGGAAGCCCGTCCACTGGCTGCGGACGTTCATGTGAATTTGGTGGTTCTCGTTGAAGCCAGCCACCGCCGGAGAAATCAGGATTGGGTTGATGTGATAGTGGGTAAAAACCGCAGATTGCTCCTGCGACCATGCAGAATGAAGTACGAATGCAGCAGCTATGAGTAAAATAAGCTTTTTCATGCTCATTGGATTGAATCGGTGATTGGAAGAAAAAGTTGAAATTGGGAAATTAGAAATTGGAAATTTTAGATTCCCCAATTCCTAATTTCTCAATTTCCAATTTCAATTATTTGCGAAGCACAGTTACACTGCCTTTTTTGGTGACAAAAATGTTGGTGCCCGGGTCGAAATAGTTGAAGACGTAGAAGTAAACGCCGTCCGGCACATCGTCGCCACCTGTGTTGGTGCCACGCCAGAGTTCGTCGTCGTTGTAGTCTTCGGCACGGTACACCAGTTGGCCCCAGCGGTTGTAGATTTCGAGGGTGTTGTCGTTGAAGCGGCTAAGGCACTCAATCCTAAATTCTTCATTCTTGCCATCGCCCTCGGGTGTTATCACCGTCCGCACTTCACCGCATAGCGTTTCATCACCGACTATAATGGTTTGAGCTGCCTGACACCCATTGGCATCGGTTACAAGTACCAATACAGTTTGCGGAAACAGTTCAGTCAAAATACTATTTGTCTCCGGAAGGAGGACAGCATCCCCGTCAACATATACATACCACTGGAACGTATAGGGTGGTGTACCGCCACTTACTAAGACCCTTGCCTCGCCATTCGGGCCGCCGCTGTCCGGCACTGATTGGCCCTCCAATGTCAAAGGAAAACCACCAGGGACGGTTACATTGTCAATCATCGTGCAACCGTTGAAGTCGGTGATGGTAACAGCATAGTTTTCCCCAGGGGTCAGGTTGTCTGCGGTTGGGTCTTTATCCCCGTTGCTCCAAGAATAGGCATAGTCTGGGACGCCGCCACTCACGATAACCGTCGCTTGGCCAGTATCGCCGCCTGAACATCCGCTGTTCGAAGCGGTTGCTTGTGAATTCAGCAGTGGAGGACCAACGAGATTTACGGTCGCTGTCATTTCGCAACCTTGCGCATCCTTGATGGTCACGGTGTAATTTGAATCCGCAGCCAAGTTGTCGACGGCCTGAGTGATCGCACCATTGCTCCAAGTGTAAGTGTATGGGCTGACGCCATTCGATGGAACTGCGATAGCTGCACCATTGTCCAAGCCAAAGCAGCGCACATCGTAACCGTTGAAGTCACTCGTCACTTCGGCGCTAACGCTGAGGCTTGATTCCGAGGTCAGTTGGTAAGTCTGAACGATGCTGGTGTTATTGGCGTCCGTGATAGTCACCGTGTAGGTACCAGGCAGAATGTTATTTGCCGTTTGGTTCTGACTAACAGTTCCTCCGTTTGCATCACTCCATTTATAGGTATAAGGCAAATGGGGTACTGCACAACTTGGTGACAGCAACGGGGTAGCCGTGATAGAACCAAGTTGCTGTGGACAGTCCGGTTTCACAGCGGAGAAGGAAGCGGTGAGGAGACCGACACCGATACTGTCGAAATCCTGTATGCAGCCATTGGCGTCTTCAAGCGTTAGCTCGTAGCAATCGGCGGGAACATTGAATAAGTCCTCTGAAATTGCTCCATTATTCCAAACAAAGGTGTAAGGAGTTGTCCCACCTGTAGGTTCAATATTAACCTTTCCGAGTTGTCCAAGCTGATTACCAGTTGCATGGGTAATTTCCAGTACCGATAAATCAAGCGTGGTCGTCGCTATCGTCACCGTACCTGTTTTCGATTGCTGGTCAACACCTGTGCCACTGTCAGTAATGGTGTAGGTGTAGCTTCCGCCAGGCAGGTTTGAAAAAGTATAGGTGTTCTGGCTGGTGATAAACGATTGGTTCGGTGGCCCTGAGATTTGGTAATTGTACGGTGGCGTTCCGCCAAAAATCGTCAACTGGATTTCGCCGTTGCTTTGCGCAGCACAAGCATTGCTTGCGCTTACTTGTGGAGAGTCGAGTACATCTGGCACATAATCCAACACATACGGCCCAGCCGTGCCGGTGCAGCCATTATCATCCGTAATCGTTACTGAACAAGAACCTTCACAGAGGGCAAAAATGGGGTTGCCAGTTTGTGACGTACAGCTCCAAGCATAAGTATAACCTGACCCAGAACCGCCTTGGGGGCTTATGGTAATAGAACCGTTGCAAGCTGCGGAAGCAGTTGGCACTTCCAAGATAGCCGCTCCCACATTAGGCGCTTGCGATGGCTGCGCAATGGTAAAGGTTTGGATAAACGTCAGGCCAATGGATGGGCTGGTAACGGTCACGGTGTAAGTACCGGGGCATAGGCCAGTCGGGTCGCTGATGTTGCCGATGCCCGGGGTTGACCAAGCATAAATATATTGCGGAACACCACCAATGATATGAACATCTATTTCACCATTGCACTCACCTGCACAAGCATCCTTGAACGTGCTTGGGTTGTTCGGGTCCTGACCCATTGGCGCATAAACAGGCGCACATTTGGGCCTGGTACACAGGTTTGCATCGGTCACGGTCACGCAGTAGGTGCCAGCAGCAAGGCTGGTCGGGTTCTGCGGGTTGCCAGGTATTGGGCCATTCGGCCCTGTCCAACTGTAGGTGTAGGGTGGCACACCGCCTGTCACCAATGTATTGATGGAGCCATTGTTCTGACCCAACGTTGGGTTGGTCGGAGTCAACTGAACAACGATGATGTCCGGCTGTGTAATGGTCACTGAGGTTATTTTGACGCAACCAAAATTGTCACGAACCTGAGGCGCTGTACGTGCCTGCGGCGAGGTTGTTGAACACATTATTTGCCTGCCAAGTGCTATTCGGCCCAGTAGTCCCCAATCGGTATTCCTTGGTATTACCACCGCCAGTGGCAGTGATGGTGATGCTTCCATTGGTACCACCGTTGCAGGAAATGTTGATGGAAGTGGCCGACACTGCCAGCGCACTCGGTGGTGCCGAGACGATGTAAATGGGCGAAACAACCGTACAAGCGTTGCAGTCGGTCACGGTCACAGTGTAGTTGGCTGCGGCAAGGCCGGAGATGTCCTGCGTGGTAGCACCGTTGCTCCAAGCATAGGTGTAGCCAGTGCAGCCAGTGCCAGTGTTAGTTCCGCCTGTTACGGTGATGTCAATGGCCCCGTTTGTTTCACCAAAACAAACTACGTCCGAGGACTGGAAGTTTATGCTCATTGCAGTTGCTGGCTGCGTGACGGTGAATGTTCCAGTGGTGGTTTGTGTCCCACCGCAGCTCGTCACGGTGACGTTGTAGGTGCCAGCCGTCAGGTTGGTCAAGTCTTGCGAAGTGCTTATGACCGTTGGGCTGCCTGTTTTTACCCAAGAATAAGTCTTTATTGCGCTTCCACCTGCTACGGTGATGTCAATCGCACCATTACTTCCTCCGGTGCAGCTAACATTTGTCACCACGTTGCTGGGAATTGTAACCGGCCCGGTGCAGGAAACGCCAACGGTGACAGTACCGGCATCGAAGCTGGGGGTGATGCTTTCGTTGTTCACACAACCCGTCACTTCCACGACGGTTGTGGTGTCATTGAAAGTGATATTGGCCACCTGCCCGTTTGTGCCAATTACATTGAAGCACAACTGAAAAATGACCGTGCCGTCTGGCACGGTGACGCCATCTGTGGTCGGGTCGTACCATGAAAACGTGATTGTACCATTGGCCGACTGGGTGGTGCCAAAGCTTGCAGCGGACATGTCCGGCAAGCCAAAGCCCTGTGCCGACACGTACTGGATGATGGCTTGGTTAAAATGGATGGAGTATTGCGCACTGACGATGCAATCGAAGTTGTCAGTGGTGAAATCTACACAAATCTGTGAACCAGCCGGAGATTCCACATCGCCAGCCGTGAAAGTGAGGCCGGTGTTTCCACCGCCGCCGCCGCCATTGTCGCAGATTTCGAGGTCGCCGGGGATGCCCTGGAAGTTAACAGGTTGGCTATTGCCATTGATGACTTCAATTGGTGTGGTTGCGCCGTTAAATTCAAAAGGCGTGGTAGCCCCACAGTTGTTGGACCCGATGGCGTTCAAACAAACTTGATAAATTACAGTGCCATTTGGAACGGTAACGCCCAGGGCATCGGGGTCCAGCCATGAAAAACTGATATAGCCCTGCCCTGACTGAGTGGTTCCGAAGCTCGCCGCCGATAAGCCCGGCAAGCCAAAACTGGCAGGTGGTATATTGGCAAACGACCACTGCGCCTCGTTGAACTCCATGGTGTACTGCATGGACAAGATGTTGGTAAAGTCGTTGACCGTGACGTCCACGCACACTTGGTCGCCGGATGGCGCAGTTTCATCGGATGCAATAACGGCAAAGCCGTTGACGGGCGGGTTGTTCCCGCCACCTCCACCGCCACCACCGCCGCCACCGCCATTGTCGCAGATTTCGAGGTCGCCGGGGATGCCCTGGAAGGTAACAGGTTGGCTATTGCCATTGATGACTTCAATTGGCGTGGTTGCGCCGTTAAATTCAAAAGGCGTGGTAGCCCCACAGTTGTTGGACCCGATGGCGTTCAAGCAAACTTGATAAATTACAGTGCCATTTGGAACGGTAACGCCCAGTGCATCGGGGTCCAGCCATGAAAAACTGATATAGCCCTGCCCTGACTGAGTGGTTCCGAAGCTCGCCGCCGATAAGCCCGGCAAGCCAAAACTGGCAGGTGGAATGGTGGCAAACGACCATTGCGCCTCGTTGAACTCCATGGTGTACTGCATGGACAAGATGTTGGTGAAGTCGTTGACCGTGACATCCACACACATCTGATCGCCGGATGGCGCAGTTTCATCGGATGCAATAACGGCAAAGCCGTTGACGGGCGGGTTGTTCCCGCCGCCGCCTCCTCCGCCGCCTCCACCGCCTCCGCCACCGCCTGAGCCACCATTAACAGATGCTCCTTGGAAAACAGTGCCTGCAGTAAGGTCAACGCCATCACCGTTGTACACCTCGATTGGCACAGGGGTGCCGCCGAAGTTGATGGTGGTCGGTGTGGATGTAAGCACCTGAAAAGTCAGGCTGTACAGCAGCGTACCATCGGCAACGGTAACGCCCGATGCATTTGGGTCAGCCCATGAAACACCCAAAAAGCCGTTGCCTGATTGGGTAAGTCCAAAGCTTGCGCTGGTCAATCCTGCTAATTGCGAGGGAGTGATGTTTCCGACAGGTGCTTGGAACTGCAACACAGTAGGAGTCCAGTTCATTGAGTACTGGAAACTGAGTATGTTGGTGAAGTTCGAAACAACAATGTCAACAGTAACGAGGTCTCCCGGATTGGCCGTAATGGTTTGCGGAGAGACAGTAAAGGTAGGCTGGGCAGCAAGATGCGTAGCAAAAAACGCAAGCAGCCCAATGACGAGATTGGTAATCGGTCTTTTCATATGTTCGGAATTGGGACGATAATTGTGAAAAAATGTAATCGGAAAAAAACAATTGACAAACCTTGTAATTCCACCAAGGCTCACCAACTTGATTATGCATTACTGCATAATCAACTGCCGCGTGGCAGTGGCTCTTGCGGTTTCAAGGGTGTAAAAGTACGACCCTGCGCTCGAAAGCATATCCCGGCGTACAGGTATTCTGCTAATTCCGGCAGGGAATTTTTTGATTTGGTGAAAAACGGCTTTGCCGCTGTTGTCAAAAATGGTCAGCCTAGCGTCGGTACCCGTGTTCAGGTTGAAAGTGATGTACGTGATTTCTGAAAAAGGGTTCGGGCTATTTTGAAACAAAGTGAAATCTTCGGTCAAACTTTCTTCGGTGGCGTTCACGCCAGATATGGTCACCTTGCCGTTGTCAATGGCCACACCTACCTCTTGCTCGTAGTTGGCTATCTCCACCACGAAGGGTGGGTCAACGGTCGTGTCATCGGCAATCTCCAGCATGGTGTTGGTGCCTTGGCCTCCAACGGCTTTGAAGTTGATTTTGAAAAGCGTGGCGTTGTCATCCAAAGTCACACCTACGTTCATGACGGGATCGAACCAAAACCAGCTCACCCTCATACGGCCCTCGCTGGCGAAGGCACTATTGAAGCTATTTATTACGGTAAAGTCCGGCATGTTGGCGTTCAAGCTGGTGACGGACTGGAACTGGATGATGGCCGGGTTCCAAATGACAGCGAACTGCATGCTGGCGATATTGTCAAAATCAGATGCTTTGACGTCAATGCTGAACCATTGCCCTGGGTCAACGGTCATGTCGGGAACCGTCAGCGACACATCTTGGGCATTCAGGCTGAAAGCTGTCAGGATTGCGATGAGAAGGGAATAAAAACTGCGCTTTTTCATGATAATCGGTATTGCAAGTAGTTTGCCAAAACTTAATATAACATCAGAAAGGTGACCGACTTTTGGGAAAAACCCTCAGCCGGTCACCGTTTCCATCTTTTGTTTCAAATTTGATTATTCAACAACAATCATCTTCTTCGTGGCCGTTTCACCCGCTGTTTTGAGGGTGTAATAAACCACGCCCGAAGCGGGCAGTTCACTGCTGTTCAACTGAACTTCGTTGTAGCCAGCAGAAAATTCACGCTCGATGTTCTTTAAAACTTTGCCCGAAACGTCCGTGATTTTCAAGCTCGCATCACCTGCCTGCGGCAGGTTGAACCCAATGATGGTCATGCCCTTGAAAGGGTTCGGCGTGTTTTGGTAAAGCGCAAATTGCTGTGCCGCATTGGTGTTGAAGGCCAGTTGGACGTTGAGCAGGTCGCCGTTGGTTCGGTATGCTTCTGCCGCTGTGAAGCGGGAGTTGATGTCCAGCATCTCGCTCAGTTTACCGCTCTGCTTCGCAAGGAACACGATGGAGAACATTGAATTGTCCGTTGCGGAGCCGTCCCAGCTTGCCGTTAGGGCGCCTTCATTCAGCAAGGCAAAACCGAAGTTGTCCTCACTGGCCACACCAGGCAGCAGGTCTTCCACTTCAAGCGCATTGGCGTCGAAGTTTAGGGTAAACTGGAAGCCCATCACGTCCAACTCCTTGGCTGAAAACGCCACGGTTACTTCCTCGCCCTTGCTCACGTTGCGGTCGTCGGTGTTCAGCACAAAAGTGCCTGCACTGCGTTCCTCGTTGCTACCAAGCAGGTTGACAGCGGCGCTGCCGTTCACGTCTCCGACTTTGATGGCGACGAAATTGGAATTGGTCAGTCCGTCTTGAACATCATTGAAGTTTGCAAATTCTGGGAATGGTGCCGACCATGGGTTGGCAGGATTCGGGAACAAATAATTTTTGTCCACAAACCTCCAAGAAGAATTGCTCGGGAAATCAGTATTTATCTGAAGGATAAGCTTCCGGATTTCAACGATGTCAAATGTGGTCACACTGCCCGAATTGTTGGCATCGGCAGCGATGATTTTGTATGGCGAACCAAGTGGCGTAGAACCAAGCACGTGTTTGCTGATAAGCACTAGGTCGAAAGTAGTCACTCCGTTCAATGGGTTTTCGTCGAAACTTGGAGTAACCGTATAGTCGGCACCTGGAACGATTGCCGCTCCAAAACCGCCGTTGAAATTGGTCTCAACATCTTGGGTAAAACCATTCGGGCTATTGACATTCACACCTACTCCTTCCACGCCAAGGTCGTCCTCGTTGGTAATCGTACCGGCAATGATGGGACTGCCACTGCAAGCACCCATGTTGTCCTGAATGATGATGAAAGTCTCGCAGTAGTCTTGGTTGCCGGATGCATCCGTCACCCAAATCTGCACTGTTTGCTGGCCAAGGTCATCGCAGGTGTAGGTGTTGCCAATATCGCTAACATCGGGAGAGAAGGAAAACTTCAAAGTGCCTGGGCAATTGTCGAAGCTGCCAGCGTTCAAATCCGTTGCCCAAACATCCACCATGCCCGTCTGCATCAGCACGACAACTACACCATTCTTGCAGTACGGAGTAGGCTTTTTGCAGTCCTTAACCGTGAGGGTCGTATTACAGGCCGTTTGGTTGTTGCAGTTGTCCTGGGCAACGTAGCGAACCACGTAGGTGCCTGGGCCAACATTGTTGAACGGCCCGAAGCCAGAAACCCAAACGCCGCCAAAATTGATTTCTGCCGTAACGTCAATATCCGGGCTGCAATCGTCAATATCTGGCTGAGGCAGCAACAAGGAAACACCACAAGTGCTGTTCTCGATGCAAACATCAGGCAGTTGGCAGTTGCCCACGAAAACGGGGTCAACCGTGTCATTAACTTTGATTATTTGTTGGTAAACAATGTAGCCATCCCAAGGATCGGAATCCGGGTCGGTGTCTGGACCCAAAGCCCTCGTTGCATCCAAGAGCGTCGGTCGGTTCATGTTCGAACCGCTCCGCCATGAATCACGGAAGGTGCGGCCATCGCAATCACCATCGCTATCAACGTCGCATTGTGGGAAGGCAAGGCCGAGCTGGTTTTCAGGTTGCTCCACCACTTCCTGGTCAACATTTGCGCCCACGACGCACCAGTTGATGATTGTCCAGTCACGCACGATTTTGTAACAAGCATCATTAACTGCGTAAAGTACATCGTCGTAAGATATCGCAACAAGCTCACAATTTTCGTAGAAAATCTCTGGCTCACCAAAGTCGGGGACGGTGGTGCCGCAGTTCACGGTGAGGTCAATAGGAAATTCAACCGCCCAATCTGAAACATGGTCAACGAAAATGGTCTGGGTGCAGCCTTGAGGCGTTGTGTTGTTACTGGGGTCTTTTGCTGTGAACGTCCGCACTATCGTGCCTTCCAGGCACTGGTCAAGGTTGACGCTGGTGTTGCAGGTCACCGTTACGCCACAGTTGTCGTAGTAGGTTGGCGAGCCAAAAAAGCCGGCCAGTGTGGTGCACTGTTGCTGGTTGTTCTGGCTAGCGAGCTGTGTTTCGAGGTTGTTTGAGTACCAATTGCAGGTAATGCGCTCGTTTGGTGGACAGCTCACGAGCGTTGGGTTCAGTTTGTCGTTGACAAAAACTTCCACCATGCACTCGTTGGCATTCCCGAAACAATCAACGGCACGGAAAACCACCATCACCGGGCTGCTAGAAACATCACTGCAACAAAACACCACAGACGGGCCGAACACGGTGTCGTCGTGGTTGTCGTTACAAGGGTCTGTCATACGGCGCACCTCGAAGTGGTCCAAGCAGCAGTTGTCATAAGTAGCGCTGTTAAACGCATTGGCAAACACTGGGGCAGAACCACCAGTTGTCAGGTTCACATCGGTGTATTCTACGCAAATGGTCGTTGGAGCAATATCATCCACCACCGTGATTGGCACGGCCAAGTTCGTCACATTGCCACAGGCGTCAGTCACCTGATACGTGATGAATGTGGGCCCAACGGAAGGCCGGGCGAAGGAATAGTACCACCATTGGCAGGGTTGCCACCAAGGTAAATAGCCTCACCGATTGGCGTATTGATTTTTATGGTCCATGTACTGGAGCAATTGTCGGACACGGTGGGGGGTGGTAAAAAGCCAACCGACTTGCATGGCTGTGGGTGCTGTCCCGGAACGTTTGCGCTCACGGTGAATGGTGGGCGATTTACCACCGGAGGTGTTAGGTCCATCACTTTCACCACTTGGATATTGTCCTCGCCGCCTACACCAACTGTTACAACGAGACCCGTACACCAGTTCAGTACGGTCCAAGTGCGAACTATTTTGAAAGTTTCACCGCAAACATTGATTACTTGGTCACTTTTCGACTGCTGGTAGTTGCAGTGCTGGCCAATGATGTTGGCCACAACACCAGACCCTGTCAACCCAAGCACATCGGCATCATCGAGGCCATTGCCTGGGCAGCCCGTCCCACCATTTTGGATATTGGTACTGTTGGTTGCCGGGGTATCATTACCGTCGTTACAATCAGGGTTGAGGTTAACCTCAATTACCAAGGTGGTAAGCGGGTTTGAGTCGCCAACATAGGGGTGCTTTGGAGTAGCGGCAACGATGTTTGGATAAGCATCGTATTGCTCGCAAGTCCAAACAATATCGTTCGGGAAATCAACCACCGTTGGCCGATTGACCGTAATCACCCGGTTGCAGAAAGCCGAAGAATTGCCAGAAGCATCTATTGCCACGTAGTGGCGGGTAATGGTCACGAAGCCGTTGGCGCAGAGACCATTTGTATTGGTTTGCTCTCCCGTCAGGTTGATAGTAGGGTTTGGGTCGCAGTTGTCCACGGCAGTAGGGCCAGGTATCAAGCTGAGGTCGTCCGAACAGTTGACGGAGATGTTTGTGCAAGTAAGCACTGGTGGGAGCTTGTCCTCTAGGTGAATCTGACCCCAGCAGGAGTTGCCACCGCCGGTTTGGTCGGTAATTTTTACGGTTAAGTTGGTGTTGAACCACTGGCTTGAGTTGGTGATGGTCACCTGGTTCAAGCCTGACACAACTGGTACCCAGTTGTAGGTCACTTCGATGAAGTAGTCATGGCCGGGAAGGGGGTTGCCTTCCAGTATCTGGTCTGCATTTACGCCGCCTTGGCAGACGTTTGGCGTGTTGTCGACAGAAACATTGACGAGGTTGTTGCAGACCATAACCTGTGCCTGCGTGAGGTTGGAGCTGCCAAGCAGCAAAAGGGAGAAAAAAGCCCAAGACAATGCCGGAATCCTGGTAAAATTCGTTCTGATCATGGATAATAATTTGTTAAAAACGTAATCGAGAACCAAAAACAATGGAAACCCTTAGGTGCTCATTGAGATGGCTTTTCAGTGCAAGTGATGGTTACAGGGTAACCTGAGCAATGAACTTTATCGAATAAACTACTTAAATGCGAACTTGACCAAAACTTGGTTACTGCTTTGAAATGACGCTCAAAGACTACTACAGAACAGGCTAAAACCCATCAAAAGGAAAATGAAGACGAATTAAGGAAAGGCAATAATAATGGGAACAGTTTGTAATGCTGTAGTTCATGGGAATCAGTTTAAATCAGTCTTGCCGCAAAATTAAGCACTTTATTTCAATTTTGGAAATAATAGACAAAATTTGAACCAATGAAATATTCAGGAAGGAAAAGGTGGCAAAAAATAGGCAAATCTTCTAGAGCACTTGTTTTCAAGCCTCTAACACTAGGGTTGGCAACCATTGTGCCAATCTACCCAAAAAACAAGTTTTTAAAATAGATTATTTTCGTAAGCAATCTTAATCAAGCCGGCGGAGCTGGTTGCCCCCATTTTCCGCATGATGTTTTTGCGGTGCACGCTCACGGTTTGGTCGCTGATGTACAGTTCGCCAGCGATTTCTTTGTTCGTCAACGCTTGACCCACCAGCTTCAACACTTCGAGTTCCCGCTTGGTCAGGTTGAATTTCTTCACTATCCGGTCATCGTAGGAAGGAGCAAGCTTGCCATTTTGCATGAACCGAGAGTTCATGCCACTCTGATTGGTCAGTGACAACCCTACGCTCAAGTAAGTATCGCCCTCCATGACCTTGTTAATTGCATGAAAAAGCTCGGAGGCAGGGCTGTTTTTGAGCACATACCCATCCGCTCCTGCCTTAAATGCTGCACGAATGACCTTCGGTTCGTCGTACATGCTCAACACGAGTATGCGGAAATCTACCCCTGCTGTCTTCAAATGGCTCAGAACTTCGATGCCATCCATGTCAGGCAGACTAAGGTCAAGCAGCAACAAGTCTGGTTGCAACCCTCCTATCATTTTTAACAAACTGTTACCTGTGAAAGCTTCGGCAATGATGTTGAATTTTATCTTCTCGCTCCTGCCAAGCACTACTTTCAAGCCTTCAATAAAAATATGGTGGTCATCGGTAATGACCAACTTCAATTCTGTGTGATTCATCATAATATGTTGGGATAGTTCTCTTTTTCGAGAAACAACTTTCGAGGTGAGCATGGAAAATATAGTGCCAGTCCTGTTCGAAATGGTAAGAAATAAAAAAAAATATATTGGTAGGAATATTTATCTAGGAAATAACACAAAACCACAAAGCCAAGAGTCCTACTTAATGAAGGACATGGCGTCCTTAACCTGGTTGTTGCCACCTGCAAATACAGCGTAATTGAAACCCTCCTGGATGCTATAAGCGCCTATCTGCCCTAGCTTGTTGACGGCAATAAACCCGACCTGAATATCCTTGAAGTCCTTGTACTTTTTTATGACCCTGGCCACTGCCTCCTCACAGGCTTCCTGTGGACTGCGGCCTTGACGCATCAATTCCACCACCAAAAAACTGCCTACTGCCCTGATGACCGCTTCGCCAAGCCCGGTGGCAGCGGCCCCTCCTACTTCGTTGTCAACATACAACCCAGCACCGATAATGGGCGAGTCGCCCACCCGCCCCCGCATCTTGTACGCCAGCCCGCTCGTGGTGCAGGCCCCAGCAATATCACCTTTGTTATCAATGGTCAACATGCCGATGGTATCGTGCATTTCCACGTTGATTTTCGGCTCATATTTCGAAGTTTTTTTCCATTTCTCCCAAGCCGCTTTCGATTCCTCGGTGAGCAGGTTTTCTTTCTTGAAACCTTGCGCCAGCGCAAACTCCAACGCCCCCTCCCCCACCAAAATCACGTGGGGGGTCTTCTCCATCACCCGTCTTGCCACCGAAATCGGGTGAACGATGTGCTCCAGGGCACACACTGAGCCGCAGCTCCCATCAGGCGCCATGATGCAGGCATCCAGCGTAACCCGACCATCTCGGTCGGGTGCGCCACCGATGCCCACAGAAGTGTTCTTCTCGTCGGCCTCGATGACCATCACGCCTTGCTCCACCGCATCAAGCGCATTGCCGCCGCTGTTCAGGATTTTCCAAGCTGCTTCATTGGCTTTTGCACCAAAATCCCATGTGGAAATAGCCAGCGGCCTGACGGGAGCCTCGATTGCTTCCGGCGATTCAGTGGCAGCTTCCGTGCAAGCAGTCAATGCCGTTCCGCCCATTGCGGCAGCAACTGAACCCAAGGCCGTTTGGTGGAGAAAATTTCTTCGGGTGACCATGTTTGTTACTTTTGTTGTAAAAAGTACAAACATAGCATTTCTAACGTCACCAACTCCCGCTACCCAAAATATGTATCCAGTAGGGGCATTCTTTACAAGAAATTTGGTTCGACTTGTCGGCTACGTTCCGTTTTGGGGACTTTGGCTGCTGTCCGACCTGCTGTGTTTTGTGCTGCTCCGTTTGATCGGCTATCGAAAAAAAGTCATCCTCGAAAACCTGAGGAAATCCTTCCCCGAAAAAGCAGCCGTTGAAATTCGGCAACTGGTTGCCCAATTTTACCGCCATTTCGCTGACATCCTGCTCGAAAGCATAAAGGGCCTGACGCTGTCAAAATCAGTGTTGCAGCAACGGTTCAAATATCGAAATCCTGAAATTTTCCAACCGCTTTTTGAAAAGGAACAAAGCGCCATAATGCTCGCCAGCCATTTTGGCAATTGGGAGTGGGGCGTTCTTTCCTTGCCTCAGAACGTCCAACACACTGTGCTTGGCGTTTATAAACCATTGAAAAATAAGGTTTTAGAAAAATATCTAAACTCGCTCCGCAAACAATGGGGCCTCCATTTGACCGATATGGCGCACACTAGCCGAGCTGTTGTTACCTACAAAGACCAACCTACCATATTTGTGCTCATCGGAGACCAGACGCCCTCCGACATGCGCAACGCCCACTGGGTCAACTTCCTGAACCAGGACACGCCCTTCCTGCACGGCATGGACAAGCTCGCCCGACAGACTGGCTACCCAGTTTTTTATTGCGAAATTGAGCGCATGAAACGGGGGTATTACGAAGTCTCCTTCTCCGAGCTATGCCCCGTGCCAAAGACCGTAGCCGAAGGCGAAATCACCCGGCTTTACGCCGCCCGACTGGAAGCCACCATCCGAAAGTCGCCCGCCGATTGGCTCTGGTCGCACCGCCGCTGGAAGCGGAAGCGCCCTTTAGCCAACCCTTCCGTTTAAGTTTTGTCATTCAGGAAAAAAACATGACAAACTTGCACCTACTTGTTCCACTTTTTTACCTGAATATCCTGGCCACTTGTCAGCAGCCTATCACAGTCAATACCGAAAAATCTAAAAACAGCCAACCAGACCGTCCAGCGGGTGGCCCGTGTGAGTGCTGCGAGGCCATCTACGATGGTATGCCTGAGAGCCTGCTTTGGGAAACTCAAATTTCAGCGCCCAGCGAACCCGGTGAACCCTTGGAGGTATCCGGCACAATTTTCAAAAATGATGGAAGAACACCCGCTGAAGGCGTGATACTCTACGTGTATCATACTGATAATCAAGGACTTTACTCAGATGGCCCGAAGACATCGAAATGTGCCGAACGCCACGGCCACTTGCGAGGTTGGATGAAAACTGGCTCCAACGGGCGATACCGTTTCCGCACAATCCGCCCAGCTTCTTATCCAAACTCAAATGCGGTTCAGCATATCCACCCTATCATCAAAGAGGATGGGGTATTGCCTTATTGGATTGACGAGCTTGTCTTTGACGACGACCCGAAATTGGCGGAAGAAGAGTTGAACGACCGACCGAAGCGCGATGGGGATGGCTTGCTGAAATTGAAGAAAAATGCTGCCGGGACTTGGGTTGCCCAATACGACATCATTTTAGGGAAAAATGTGCAGGGCTATTGATACTACACACCGCTGTCTTTTTCCACCAATGAGTAAGCGCCGCTGACCGAAATGGTGACCACTGGGAGTTGGCGTTTTTCTTCAAAATAATGGTAAGCGGGCATTAATTCCTTCCAAAACGCTTGTTGCTCAGTCTTGTTGGCTACGAGCCATTCCAAGTTCTCGCCCGTCATTTTTGTTGGAAAAATATGCACCGGAATCCGCTCCTGCCCCGACTCCCTGGCCAGTTCAGCAAGCACGTAAATTTCTTTGATTTGGTCGTCCGTCATGGCTAGGCAACCAACGCTGGCGCAGCCGCCGTGGATGAAAATATCGCTTCCGGGATGAACTGGATCGGCGAGCAGTTTATCCGCCTCGTTCGGGTAGTTCAGCCCAAGCGAGAGGTGAAATTTGCTTTTTGGATTGAAGCGGCTGATGTGGTAAATGCCTTCTGGTACTTGTTGGTCACCCTCCTTCCGCTTGGGCCCAAGGCTGCCGGATATCGAGCAAACGGGGTAACTTTTCAACAAAACGAAATTGCTTTCGACCCGGTTTTTCACCCAAATTTCGAGTATTCTTTCCACCTTAAACGCCCGAAAAAAAAGCTCGAACGGGCCATCAGGATTCACGCCTAACGCTTGCAGGGCGAGCCTCAATCCGCCCAATTTCTCTTCTCTCGCCAACTCTGCGCGGTCTTCTTCGCAGCCGAGAAATGAAAGTGCGAGGAGTAAAAATCCCATTTCACAATTGGTTTCCACTTTGAAAGTCAAGGCTTGCCCAGCAGCCGGAACATGTTCTTTTTGTATGCTTCCACGCCTGGCTGGTCGAACGGATTCACGCCAAGCAGGTAGCCGCTGACAGCACAGGCTTTTTCAAAAAAGAAAAACAAGTAGCCCAAGTGATAGGCCGATGCCGCCGGTAGGTTGATAAGGAGGTTGGGTACACTGCCCTCGGTATGCGCTTGAAGCGTACCCTCTGCCGCTCTTTTGTTCACATAATCCATTGTCTTTCCGGCGAGATAGTTGAGGCCGTCGAGGTCGGAATCAGCAGCCTCCAACACGATGTCGCAGGCGGGGTGCTCAATGTTCAGCAGCGTCTCGAAAAGGTGCCGCCTACCGTCCTGCACATACTGGCCGAGCGAGTGAAGGTCGGTGGTGAAGTCGGCGCTGGCCGTAAAAAGTCCTTTCCCATCTTTGCCTTCCGACTCCCCGAAAAGCTGCTTCCACCACTCCGCCACGTAGTGCAACTGAGGCTCGTAGTTGATGAGCATTTCGATGGCCTTGCCCTTGTTGTAGAGGATGTTGCGAAGCACCGCATATTGCAGGGCGGGGTTTTCGTCAAAGGGTGCCATGCAATCGTCCATTGCCTCTGCCGCCCCGGCTATCAGGTCGTCAATGGAAATGCCAGCAACGGCGATGGGCAGCAGGCCCACGGCGGTGAGGACGGAAAAGCGGCCACCCACATCGTCCGGCACTGCAAAGGTCTCGTAGCCTTCCCCAGTGGACAGCATTTTCAGGGCGCCACGTGCCGTGTCGGTGGTGGCATAAATGCGTTCACGAGCACCTTCCCGTCCATATTTTTCTTCCAATTTTTGTTTTAGAATGCGGAACGCAATGGCAGGTTCGGTAGTCGTACCCGATTTGGAAATCACATTGACGGAAAAATGGCGGTCGCCAATAAGCTCGAGCAGGTGCGTGAGGTAAACCGGGGATAGGTTTGTGCCTGCGAAGTAGATTTCGGGGGTCTTTCGCTGCTCCTTCGGCAGGTTGTCGTGAAAGGTATGTGACAGCATCTCGATAGCCGCCTTTGCACCGAGGTACGACCCCCCGATTCCAATGACCACCAACACTTCCGACTGCTCTTGGATTCGCAACGCTGCCTGTTTGATTCGCTTGAACTCGGTGTGGTCATACCGCTTGGGCAGGTCGAGCCAGCCGAGGAATTCGCTGCCGGGGCCAATGCGGCTTTCGAGTAGCTTGGCGGCGGCTTCCGCAGGTGCAGCCATTTGGCTAACTTCGTGCGGCAAAACATAGGGCTGGGCGGAGGAGTAGTCGAAAGTAAGTTTTTTCATTTTGAAATTGTCGTTTTGAAAAACGGCGAAAGTTATAAAATTTCATGGCGAACCACCTTGAGACTGGCAAACATGGGGAAGAAATTGCTGTTGAGCATTTGCGCCAGCAAGGGTTTGAGATTTTGGAAACAAACTGGCGGCACCGCAGGTTGGAGGTTGACATCATCGCGAAGGACGGCAGCATTCTAGTGTTCGTGGAGGTGAAAACCCGCAGTTACGACTACTTTGGCCGTCCTGAGGAATTCGTCACTCCGGCCAAAGAGCGAAGGCTTGCCACCGCTGCCGCTGCCTACATGGAGCAGTATGGGCACGATTGGGCGATGCGCTTCGATGTGGTGTCCGTTTTGAAGGATAAAAAGGGTGAATTTAACGTGGAGCATATCCGGGACGCTTTCTTCCCGGGGCTATAACCTACTCCATTTCAATTAGAACCTCCCCCTTGTCAACGGGTATCCCTTGGGAAACGACCACCCGTTTTACCTTACCCTCCCCCGGTGATTTGATGACGTTTTCCATTTTCATGGCCTCAAGGATGAGCATTGGTTCTCCGTGCACCACTTCCTGGCCCGGTTCGACTAAGATACTCAGGACGAGGCCTGGCATGGGCGCCTTGATGGCACCGACCTTATGAATAACGTTGGCACTTAGCCCCATTTTTTTCACCAATTGGTCAAATTCGTCCTGGATTTTGACGGTATGCAGCTTTCCGTTCAGTTTCAGGCGTACTTCTTTAGCCTGCTTGTCCAAAGAAATCACCTCCGCCCGATAGGATTTACCGTCGTGTAGGATATGAAAATGCCCTTCATCCGATTGGACAGCGTCCAATTGCGCAACAACCGCTGCATTCAGTTCTAGTTCGGTCTTTTCGTTGACAACAGCAATGTATTTTTCAGCTTGCATATTTTATAACAGCTTAATAGTCAATGTCTTATTGAGGAGTATTACCTCGCTTTTACCTTTCCCAATTTTGACATAAATATCGTTTCAAACGAAGTAAAAACGATATAGGTCAGGAAGAAGGGGATGAGAAACAGGTTGTCCCCAGGTTTAAAAATGCGGTGGTAAGCGATTATCAGCGCAGCCGTGAGGAACATTTTCACAAAAGTAAAAAGCATCACCAACCGGGTGAAGGCATTCTTGTCTGTGCTCAATGATGCTTTTACTGCAGGGAAATAAATGCCCGCAGTCAGCGCCGAAAAGAACAACAGCCCAGCCAACGACAACATTTTGTACGGTGAAAATGGATGGAAAATATGGATGAAAACAAGCACGAGTCCAGTGAGCAAGGTTAGCATTAGCAGCTGTGAAAAAAAACGTCGGTTGCTCATTGCTTGTGAAGGGTAAATATGAAAGGCCAAAGTAAAAAGTTGGTGCTGGGCGTTAATCAAGTCCTTGAGGGTCGGGAAAGAAGACAGCAGACAAAAAAACAGGGCGCATATTGCCGATAGGTAAGGAGCTTCAGTCTAAAAACTCGTCCAACCACACGCCAACATGCGCCCCAAGGGCCAAAAACATGGCCATTTGAAATGCCATTCCAATATATTTCAGCGCAGCATCAGTTTGCTTTTGCGAATTCGCCGACTTTTCCAGATATGGCCTTGGATACCGATTCTGTTGTGACAACATTCTTGGCTTCCGATGAAGATTTATAGGCACCATTGCCATTGGAGTGGCTGTTGTCGCCCGCAACTTTGTAGGTACCGCTAATGACAGCACCCGATTGGACAATCAATTTGCCGTAAGTTACCTCACCGACCACTTTGGCTGTTTCACGGATGTTGAGCAGTTCTGCCACGTTGAGAATGCCATCAAAACGGCCTTCTATCACGGCATTTTGGCATTTGACGGTGCCTTCGACTACACCGGATGGCCCGATGATAACCTTGGCATCGCAAAGCAAATCCCCTTTGATGGTACCGTCAATGCGGATGTCGGTAGTTGCTTTTACTTTACCTTCAACCATTGTACCCTGAACCAAGCTGTTGAGTGAATGGGAAGAGGCAGAGGGAATGATACTGCCTGCTTTTGCTGCGTCTTTGTTCTTGTTACTTCCAAACATAGGATTGAGTTTTTAATTCAAAATCTTTAGCGAACAGTTTGCTTGCTATCCTCTGAAAATGAGGACAAAAAGCATTTTAAAATGAAAAATGTATAACCTGTGTACTTTCTCAAAGACCGTTCAGAAAGTCGAAGGTAGCAATTTTTTATTTGCTCGTTCAAAAATGCAACAAAATTTTCAGATGCAATTCTCTTCAATCTAAACTTTCAATGATCAGCCTTAAAACAAAGCTACCCGCCGGGACAATGTTCCGGCGGGTAGCTTTTGTTCGAAATCATTACGGATTTTTCTTTCCGCAATGACTGGCTTAGAAGTTCGGACAGTAAACGCCACGGCGCTGGTCGCCGCAGAATTTGTACGCCAGTGCAAACTCAAATGCGCCGTTGTTGTTGCTCGCAGGTTTCAGTGCCGATACGTTCACGTCGTAGCTAAAACCAAGTGTAAACTGGTTGTAATCAAAACGGGTGGACAAAATCAGGGCATCCGTCAAGACACCTGTCTGCACTTTGTTTGAGATACGCACCCAAGCGCCAAAATGGACTGCTTGGTAGTTGCTGAAATTGCCACGGCCACTGCCGAGTAGGAACTTCAAGCTCGTACCGGAGTTCACTTGGAACGATGGGCCTTGCTTCATCACAATCACACCCGGCACGAGACCAAGGCGTGGAGCAATCTCAAACTCACCACCTGCATGGATAGTGAAGCGGCTGTAAAGAAAATCCTTGTCTTGAGAGCTGAACGATTGGTCAGCCCTATTCAAGTGGCTATAAGCACCACCAGCATAAAAATTGTTGTTTTCATCGAAAACCGAAAACCAAAGAATACCTGCTGAAGCATCGGCAAACAGGAAGTTGTCCTCATCGAAGTAATCTTCATACGAATCGCAAGAGGCGCAGTAGCCACCTTGGCCATCGTGTTGCGTTCCCCAACGAAGTTTCAGGAATTCAATGCTGCGCTGTGCCAAGCCCGCTTCGGCTCCAACTACCAAGTAGTGAGCCTCCTTGCGGCTACCAGCCATGCGCTTGCTGTACGAAAGCGACAACTTGCCGGTCGTGGTTGCAAAATTGGCCTCGCCAGCCTGGTCGCCCCAGAAGGTACCGCCAATGCCAAAGTTGTCGTAGCGACCGACCGGGATTTTTTGGTCGTAGCTGACATTGTAGGTGGAGTAAGCGTTGCTTTTCAGTACGCTGGCCCACTGGTTCCGGTAGTTGGCGGTCAGACGAATGTTGCAATTCATCAAACCAGTCATGGCCGGGTTGAGGTTGAGGGGAGACAGGTAAAACTGGGAAAAGTGAATATCCTGCGCCGAGGCAGTTATCCCGGTTCCGATGAGAAGGACAAGAAGTAAATGTTTGAAATTCATTGTGTAACTGTTTAAAAAATCCTGATTAACGAGGGAATATTTTTCAACCGTCAGGACCTTCGAAATGCAATGATAGTGAATCCTTGAAAACTGGGAGGGGAATTGGTTGTTAAATCTAAAAATTTGTTGCCAAGCCGGCACAACCGAAATTCCCTAAACAAAATTAGCTCCAATTTTATTTTCTCATCCACTTCCTGCCTCAAACGTGGCCCATTTGTCAAATATTTTACAACAAGGGTTCCTGCTTATTTTGACCAAAAAGAATCGTTCAGCATTGTTTTCCCACAAACCAAGGCAGCTCCAACCATTTCAAGTTCGTCAACCCCTCCTCCCACCTATTTCACCATTTTCAAAAACGACTTCACGAACCAATCTGAGTCGGCTTTCAGCAGGGTTTCGAGCAGCGAATCGGCTTTGCTGGAAAAAAGGCGGATTTCCTTCACCACCATCAAAAATTCTAGTACCTCAGCAGAGTCGCCTTGCACAGCAGAGACTTCGTCGAGCACTTTCAGCACTGGCTCCAGCTCACGACGCTTGCGGTTAGCGATGATTTTGCGAACCACATCCCACATGTTTTTTTCCGCAACGAAGTACTCCTTCCGCTCGCCAGTTTTCAGCTCTTTGTAAACCAGCCCCCAGTCCATCAGCGCCCGCAGGTTCATGTTGACGTTGCCTATCGAAATCTGAAGCTCGTCCATGATGTCCTTGACGCAAAGCGGTTCCGGGGCAATGAGCAACAGTGCGTGGATCTGTGCCATCGTGCGGCTGATGCCCCAATCGCTGCCGACGGTGCCCCAAGCTTGGAGAAATTTTTCTTTTGCTGATTGGTATTCCATGCTTACTGGGAAGCCAAGTTTGGGCTGGCTGAAATGATTGTCAAAACCAACTGCTTGAATATCAGTTGTTTAGTTCAAATATTCACCCAAAATCCAAGACCATTTTTGCTAGATTTCCACAAAGGAAGTCATTTGAATTCAAATATTTACCAACACCAAAACCGAAACTTGGAATTCCAATCGGTCAAATGGCACGACCCTTGTTTCCTTACTTCACCACTTCCCGTTTTTTCTCCCCCCGCTAATTTTTTCAAATTCACTCATCCTAACATGAAAACACTACGTTTACTCCTGCTGCTATTTTGCAGTTTTTGCGCTTTTTCCCTTTTTGCACAACTCGACTTCAAAATCCAACTGATGCCCGACGGCACAAAATGGGGCATCTACACATCCCCACAAACCGGCACAGTTCCCACAGCCAACACCATTACCGGCTCCGGGCAAATCACGATGGTGGCACCGCTGAACTTCACCATCGTTGACTTCAACTCGGTCAGCGGCTTTTGGGCAAGCAATGCCGTCATCAACGGGCCAACGGAAAACCCAACCAAGTCGTACATCTCGTTCGGCCTCATGAACGACGTTCCGAAAATCCCCTATTCCTCCACCGTACCTACCCTACTTTTCACCTTCAGGAAAGCCAGCAACTACTGCCCCGACGAGCTTTACCTCATCGAAAATGGCGTAGATCCCTTTGACCAACTGCCCAACTCCGCCAACAGCAACCCCGGCAACGAAATCACCGTGCTCGACTTTGGCACTACCCCACCTTCCATTTATGAATATGGTGAAAACATCGCCCCCTTTGGTTGGGACTGCCACGACTGCGATGGCGACGGTATCGCCAACGCCTACGAGGACACCAACGGTGACGGCGAGTGGACGCCCGGCGTGGATGTATCTGACCTCTGCAACGGCGGCGGAAGTGGGTGCGTAGAAATCACGGGCGCAGAACTGTACTGCGAAAATGGTGGAACCACCTGCGGAAACAACCCATCAGGCCCCCTTTCGTTAGTAATTGAAATTACAGGTGGCGAAGCGCCCTTCACTGTCAAATATACCGATGGCTCCACCGATTTCACCCTTCAGAACTACCAGAGCGGCTCACCATTCCCAGTAGCTGCTACTAACGGCGCCTCGTACTCGCTCCTCGAAGTGATTGGTAACGACGGCTGTACCGCCGAGGCCACCGACCTGAGCGGCGAAGTTCCAGTGACCTTACCCAGTGCCCTGCAATTTGTAACGCAACCAACCGCAACGACCGTGTGCAACGGCACGGGTTCCGTGTTTTCGGCTTGCGCAACGGCCAGCAACGGCACCTACAGCTTTAGTTGGCAGTACTCCGCCGACCAAGGTGCTACCTGGCAGCCTGTGCCGCTTGGCATTGTTTTCAACCAAACCAACACGGGCACGATGGCCAACGGATGCGACGAACTTATTATTGGCGCAACCATCGGGCTGCAAAGCTACCGCTTCAGGGCTGTGGCCTCCGGGGACAACGTGCCCACGACCTATTCGCAGGCGGCCACGCTCACCGTGCAGGGGCCACTTTCGGTGGCTTCGCAACCCCAGAACATAAAGGTGTGCAGCGGTGAAACCGTCGTGTTCAATGCTGACTTCCTCAACAATGGCGGTGGCGACATCGAGTACACTTGGCAACTGAGCCACAACAACGGCGCCACTTGGTGGGATGGCATGCCCGCCCAAGGCACTTCCGGCATCAATTCCAACGAACTGACGATTCAGGACATATCCGGCCAAGCTAACGGCGACATATATCGACTACGGGCAAGGGTTGGCGACTGTGGTTTCGTTTATACGCAAACAGCGCTACTTACTGTGGAAGGGCCTCTCGAAGTAGTTACCCAGCCCGCAAATATTAAAGTTTGCGCTGGAGAAACAGTCGTGTTCAATGCCGCTTTCGACAACTTCGGGGCGGGCAACATCGAGTACACTTGGGAACTGAGCCACAACAATGGGGCTACCTGGTGGGATGCCATGCCCGCCCAAGGCACTTCCGGCATCAATTCCAACGAACTGACCATCCAGAACATACCTGGCAACGCCAACGGCGACATCTATCGCCTGCGGGCAAGGGTTGGCGACTGGGATTTCGTTTACACCCAATCGGCACTGCTCACGGTGGAAGGGCCGCTCGAAGTAGTTACCCACCCCGCCAATATAAAAGTCTGCGCTGGAGAAACAGTCGTGTTCAATGCCGCTTTCGACAACTTCGGGTCAGGCAACATCGAGTACACTTGGGAACTAAGCCACAACAACGGAGCCACTTGGTGGGATGCAATGCCCGCCGCTGGCACTTCCGGCATCCACTCCACCGAACTGACCATCCAGAACATACCTGGCAACGCCAACGGCGATTTTACCGCCTGCGGGCAAGGGTTGGCGACTGTATTTCGTTTACACCCAAACGGCGTTGCTCACCGTAGAAGGCCCCGTGGAAATTCGCCCTCATCAGCCCAGTGGCGGTTTGCCGGGGCGAGGAGGCCTGCTTCGAGGTGCAGGCCAACCTGCTTGGCGGCGGTCACCTTCAGCTACCAGTGGCAGGAGCGCCCAACTGGCAGCACCACTTGGTCGAACGTCCAAGGTGCAACAGTACCGATATTTTGCTTGGCAAATACCGAAGGCCGCAACGGCTACTGCTACCGGGCACTGGTTCGCACGGAAAGCTGCCCTGCCGTCCACCGTCGAGCTTTGCCTCGTGGTAGGGAGACGTGGCTGTTTTGCGCAGCAACCCCAAAATAGCACGATTTGCTATAGTGAAACTGCCACGCTGACGGCAAGCGCCGCCATCGAAACAGGCTATGCGGGCCAAGTGGATTACCGCTGGCAAACCTCGGCAGACGGTGGCTTAAACTGGCAAGACCTCAACAACGATGCAACTTATGATGGTGTGTTCGACGATGCGTTGACCATCAGCGATGCGACCGCATTGGGCAACCAAACCTACCGATTGAGCGCCTCGACGGGCATTTGTGAAGCAACCTACTCCAATGCCGCCAGCATCTCGGTGGAAGCACCGATTTTGTTCAGCCAACAGCCGGAGAGCGCAACGGTCTGCCCCGACGAGGCAGCCTCGTTCTCCATCGCCGTGAGCGGTGGAAACGACGCACTGCAACTTCAGTGGCAGTCGAGCACGAACGGGCAAGCCTGGGCGGACATTGCCGAAGGCGGAAACTACTCAGGTACGCAAACTTCCACGCTGACCATCACAGAGGCGGAGGGGCTGGACGGCACCCAGTATCGTTTGGTGGCTGCTTCGCAAAACTGCTCGGCAAACTCGGCGGCTGCGGTGCTGACGCTCGAGAACGCAGCCACCTGCAACCCTGTGCCCGACTACCAAGACTGCGTTTCGTTGGCCGTGAAAAAACTTGACAACAACATTGGATGGAGCGTGTGGGTAAAGGCGGACAGTAGCTTCACGGAGACGCCCTACCAATTGCCGACAGGCGGAAAAGTCACCCTGGTGACGCCCATCGGCTTCGCAATCCAAGGACTGACGAGCCACAGCGGCGGCAAGTGGAAGCCCGGCACGGTGTCATTTAACCCGCCGCAAGACCCCGGCAAAATCTACGTCGAATTCAACCTGACGCCCAACCAGAACTTCCTGGAGCTGACGCCCGGTGCTGAACGGTTGCTTTTCAGTTTCTCCGTCGTGAATGGGTGCCCTGAGTCGCTGGCGCTGATGGACAGCATCGTGCCACCGGGCTTCTCTCGGAACGAGTTCACGGGCTTCGGGTCTGGCCTGACGCAGGAGGAGATTCTGTTTCACTTCTGCGGAATCTACGCCCAAGACGAGTGGGAGTGCCCACCAACCATGAACCTGATGGCTCCAACGGGCAACAACACCGTGGCCACTGGCCAACAACTTGACCTCGACCCAAGCGCCGTGCAGGTTGATTTTGGGCAGGAAACTAGCAATGAAATTGAGCCTGCCAGCTTCTTCGACGTAGCGCCAAACCCCACACGGGGTGAGCTGAAGGTGGCTTTCGATGAAAATATTTTGGAAAAAACGGCCTCGCTCCGCCTCTGGAACCTGCAAGGCCAATTGCTCAACCAAGAGGTCATCGAGGGCGAAGCCAGCCACCGCCTCGACCTCGACCAGTATGTGCCGGGCATCTACTTCCTCACGCTGGAGGTGGACGGCAAGCTGGTGCAGCGGGAGAAGATTATTGTGCAATGAAGACAATGGACGATAGACTTTAGACTTTAGATGGGCATTGGGTGATCCCTACTTCTACCGTCTAAGGTCTATCGTCTATCGTCTTTTCAAAAACACCCCCCTTAAAACCATGTCATCATGAAAAGTGCTACTTTTTTTCGTTGGCTCCTTGCGTTGAGCCTGTTTCCTACCTTCCTTTTTTCACAGCAAGCCATGAACCTCAAGCTCCAACTGATGCCCGATGGGGAGACTTGGGGCGTGTATGTGAAACCGGATGCTTCCATTTCGCCAAGCAATTTGACCATCACGGGCACGGCCCAGGTGACTGTGGTGATGCCGAAAAATTATGAGTGGTCGGATCTGCAAAGTGTGAATGGGACTTGGGTTGCAGATGCAGTCGTAAATGGCCCTGCCGAAAACCCAACGAAGAGCTATGTCTCTTTTGGGTTGTTGAATAGCTACCCACAAATCAATTATGTCGCTGGGCAAGAAACCTTGCTTTTCAAGTTTATGCGAACCACCGCTTGCCCAGACAGCATTTATATCATCAACAATGCAACCGACCCTTTTGCCCAGTTGCCAAATTCCAATAATAGCAACCCCATTAACGAAATAGCTATATTCGACCCAAATGGCTATCAGTTTTACGAATACTCTCACAACTACGCCCTTGCCGCCTGGGACTGCCACGATAACGACAACGACGGCATTCTTAACGCCCATGAAGACACCAACGGTAACGGGGTTTTTGACCCCGGCGTGGATACTTACAACCTGAACAACCCAGATTTTACAAGCTCGGCTGGCGGCATCAAGTTGAAGCTACAACTCATGCCGGACGGGAATAGCTGGGGGGTTTTCGCCAAACCAGAAGTCGGGTTTTCACCAAGTGCCAATACCATCACAGGTACTGCACAGGTGACGGTGGTGATGCCCAAGAACTACGGCTGGTTTTCGCTCCAAAGTGTTAGCGGGAGTTGGGCTGCCAATGGCATTGTGAACGGGCCTCAGGCAAACCCATACAAAAGCTATGTTACCTTCGGGTTACTGACTGACTTGCCGCATATCAATTATGTCCAAGGGCAAGAAACACTGCTGTTTACCTTCAAAAAAGCGGGTTGTCCTGTCAATTTATACTTGATTGACTGCGGCGTTGACCCGTTGTGCAATTCGCCGAGCGGCTACAATGTTTCCAATGAATTAAGCGTAATTGACATGGGGAATCCAGGCTTTCCATTGTACGCTTACGCTGGCAACTACGCCCCGCCGCTTGGGACTGCCACGACAACGATGACGACGATATTCCCAACGCCTTGGAAGACACCAACGGTAACGGCGTTTTCGACCCAACCGTGGATGCCTCAGACTTGAACACCGCAAACCCCGACCTTGGCACTGGCTGTGTGAAACTCAAACTGCAACTGTTGCCCGATTCCTCCGGCTGGGGCGTGTTTGCCAAGCCATTCGATGGCTACCTGCCTTCGGCAAACGCCATGGCCACCAGTGGTCGGGTGACCATTGTCGCACCTAGCAACTTGCCGCTCAGTGGCTTCCAGTTTATAACAGGGCAGTGGCACTTGGCCAGTACGCTATACCCCTACGCCAATCCCAACCGCAAGTACATGACCTTCGAGCTGTCAGCCAACGCTACCAATCTCGGCCTGAGCGCCACGGACGCCACGCTGCTCTTCAAATTCGACAAATTGGGCGACTGCCCCGATTCGCTCTACCTCATGGAAAACTTTGTGCCTGCGGGTTTGGAACCAAACGACTTTAGTGGCCTCGACCCAAACAGCTTCACGTCCAGCGGCTTCGAATACTGCGGCGTCTATGCCCGCAAAAATTGGCGCTGCAATGGCCCCACCGCTCCCAGCGGCCCCATCATCATCGTGACGACGGACAGCCTCGGCACTCCGCAGCCCGAAGCTACCGACCGTGACACCGATTTTTCCGAAGGGAAAACTGCCAAAGGTCAATGGTTCACCGCCTCACCAAACCCGGCGGGGGAATTTGTTAACATCGTCCTCTCAGCCGATTTGGCCGAAGGCCACCCCACCCTCACACTCTGGGATTTGCAGGGCAAAAAACGGCAAGAAATGGTCGTGGGAAATGTGGCGACGCAGCTTGATTTGGGCGACTTGCCCGCTGGTGTCTATTTGATTTCGCTGGCGCAAAATGGGCGGGTGGTCGAACGGAAGAAACTCGTTAAAAAATAAGAGTTCGTCAGTTCGTCAGTTGGCAGTCAGTGCCGTGGTAGCACTTACTAACTGCCAACTGCCAACTGGCGAACTGCCAACTAAACAATCCCGTATTTTTCAATTTCCAAAATCGCCTCCACGTGCGCATCGGCGATTTTCTGGCGAACAGAATCCTTCATCAGTTCCTTAACTTCCAGTTTGTTGTTGTAAAAACCGTTCTCGGTGAGGATGGCGGGCATCGTTGTTTTTTCCAGCACGTAAAGCGGCTTCTCGGCGGTGGATTTCAGGTTGCGGTTCTTGAAGCCCGTCTTCAAAATCAAGTGCTTTTGGAACACGGCAGCCAGCTTTTTCCCCTTCGTGCTGTTCTGGGCATACCAAGTTTCGGTGCCCTTGATGGCGTCCGCAATCCACTCTCCGTCCACAGCAGGCCCGGCATTGGAGTGGACGGAAACGAAAATCTTCGGTAGGTCGGTTTTGTACTTGTTCGCACGGTCAACCCTTTCCTCCAAAAAGCTGCCTACCTCGTTGAAGTCCGGCACCACATCGAAGTATTTCACACCATTCTTTTTGAGGCCCTTGATGATTTTTTCCACCACATCCCGGTTGAACTCGTACTCAAAAAGGCGGGTCGTGCCGTCGTCGAAGAGCGGCGAGCGCTTGCCCGGCTGCAACTTCCCATGCCCGTTGTCGAGGCACCACACAAAACGAGGGGCTGGTGGTGGGGGTGGGGGCAACGGCGGTGTAGTGGGAGTGGGTGGCGTGGGAGTCGTGGGAGTCGGCGGCGTTGATGGGCCGGGCGTGGTCGGTTCGGTCTCTTCGCCATCCACGGCGTCCTCCTTGTCCTCGTCGGCGAAGGGGCCGGGTGCATCGGGTATCACGTCCCGCACGGGCACGGTGCGGATGGTATCCACTGGCACGTCGGAGCTGTCCTCCACCTCACCGGGTTTACGGTCGTTTTGTGAGGTTGGGTGGGGCGCAGGCGCAGGAGCCGGGGCCGTTTTTTTGCCAAAAAGCGAAGCAAAAAAGTCCGCAATGGCTTTGAAGAAGTTTTTCATGATTGAATGGTGGATTGTGAACGGTGAACTTTGAACGGTGAACGGTGAACGGGCGCAACCACCGGGGGCAGTTGAGTTCGCTTGGTTTTTGATTTTTTCAAACCCCAAAGCTAAATCATCACTGACAATTTTCCCAACCATTCAGTTCACCGTTCACCGTTCAAAATTCACAGTTCAAAATTACCCGATTGCTTGCTCAAGGTCCCCGATGATGTCGTCCACATGCTCGATGCCCACCGACAGCCGAATGAGGCCGTCTGTGATGCCGTTGGCGAGGCGGACTTCCTTCGGGATGTTGAGGTGCGACATGCTGGCCGGATGCAGGATGAGCGTGTCCACATCACCAAGCGTTGGTGCTAACGTGCAGAACTTGATACGGTTCATGAACTTGACGCCCGCCTCCAAACCACCTGCCAGCTCAAAACTGAGCATCCCGCCGAAGGCCCTCATTTGGCGCTTCGCAATGGCGTGGTCGGGGTGCGAGGGCAACCCGCAGTAGTTTACCCGTTCCACATTTTTGTCATTCCGAAGGAAACTTGCGATGCGCATGGCGTTGTCGCAATGCCTATCCATGCGCACGGCGAGGGTCTTCAGGCCGTTGTGTACCAGCCATGCCTCCCACGGCGAGCAGTTGGTGCCCGCCAGTTTCATCGCTTGCCAGATGCTGCCGCCCATCTTCATTTGAGCGGTGTGCGGGGTGACGAGCGCCCCGGCGATGGAGTTGCCGTGGCCATTGAGGAACTTGGTGGTACTGTGTACAATGTAATCCACGCCGAAGCGCAGTGGCTGCTGGAGGTAGGGCGTGGCAAAGGTGTTGTCCACGGCACTCAATCTATCGTGCCGCTTGGCAATGCTGGCCAGGGCAGTCATGTCCACGCAAGCGAGGGTCGGGTTGGCGGGGGTTTCGAAGTAGAGCAGCCGGATGCTGGGGTCATGTTTCACCAAATCCTCCACATGGTCGAGGTCGTGCAGGTCGGTGAGGATGGTTTCGATGCCGAGCGGTTGGAAGATTTTTACAAAAGTTCGGTCGTGCCGCCGTAGAGGTTGCCCTGCGTGAGGATTTTGTCGCCGGATTTCAGCAGGCCCATCACCATTGTGGCGACGGCGGCCTGGCCAGAGGAGAACAGCATCCCAGCAGCTTCGACGCCCGTTCCAGCAGCTTCGAGGGCGGCTATTTTGGCGGCAACGGCGTCCACTGTGGGGTTGCCGTAACGCCGTACACATGGCCTTCTTTCTTGTTGGTAAATATCTCGATGCCCTCGTCAATGCTCTCAAAAGCGAAGGACGAAGTGGCGTAAAGCGGCAGTACGTGCGGCTTGGTGGTGCGTGGGTCGTGCCATTCCTTGGCGCAGATGGATTCGATGTGAGACATTGGATTGCGGATTGCGGATTTACGATTGCGGATTGGGGGTCGGGGCAAAATTGCGCAAGCAAAACCAATTTCATGGCACAAAAAAGAAAACAGCTATGGTTGGTGGCTGAAACTTGCGTTATTTTGCAGTCCTTTTTTAAAAATCGCCCCAATTCAAATAAATGTTTCGCTTTCGGTAAGCGGTTGGCAGTGACTGGTTGACTTAAAGTCACCCGGTCACTGCGCCCTAAATCCGAAATCCGAAATCGCAAATCCGAAATCAATAATGCGAGGAGTACCCGATAGACTGACGATTAGCGACGAATTTTACGAAACCCATAAATACGTTGCCGACAAAGGCCAAGGTGCCATGCGGCTTGACAAATTTCTCGCCGACCGGATTTTCAGCATTTCGAGGAGCCGGGTTCAGAACGCCATCAAGGCAGGACTGGTGAAGGTAAACGACGTGGAGGAGAAGGCCAACTACAAAGATCAGGCCAAACGACGTGGTGGAACTCCTGATGCCCAAGCCTTTCGAAGACGCCGTGAAGGTGCAGCCCGACAAGATTCCCCTCAACATCATTTACGAGGACGACGACCTGCTGGTGCTCAACAAGCCCGCTGGCATGGTGGTGCATCCCGGCGTGGGCGTCTATCGCCGCACGCTGGTCAACGCCCTCGCCTACTACTTCCAAGACCTGCCCGTGATGGAGGGCAACCCAGAAAACCGCCCCGGCCTGGTGCATCGAATTGACAAGGACACCTCCGGCCTGATGGTGGTGGCCAAGTCCGAGTTTGCCATGTTTTCGCTCGCCAAGCAGTTCCACGACCATACCATCCACCGCCGCTACCACGCCATCATTTGGGGGGAAATGGAGGAGGAGGAAGGCACCATTGAGAACTACATCGGTCGCCACCAACGGTTTCGCAAGAAAATGACCGTGGTGGAAGATGGCGAGGGCAAATTGGCCATTACCCACTGGAGAGTGCTGGAACGGCTCTACTACGTCAGCTACATGGAACTGCACCTCGAAACGGGTCGCACGCACCAAATACGGGTACACATGTCGAACCTTGGCCACCCGCTCTTCAACGACGAGCGCTACGGCGGCAACCGCATCATGAAGGGAACGGTGTTCAGCAAGTACAAGTCGTTTGTGGACAACTGTTTCGAAATCCTGCCACGGCAGGCGCTCCACGCCAAGGAAATCGGCTTCGTGCATCCGCGTACCGGGGAGCACATGAAGTTCGATTCGGAACTGCCCATGCCAATGCAGGACTGCCTCGCCCGCTGGCGCACCTACGTGACGGATAGGAAACAGAAGCTAACACTTGATCAGGAATGACGATTTACGAGTGACGATTTACGATTGGGGCCACTGCGCCATCCTTCGTGAATCGCAAACTCCACAGGTAAGGCAGCGCCTCCAATCGTCAGTCGTAAATCGTAAATCGTAAATGTATTTAACTCAGCGCATAGCCGCCCTTGCCCGCCTTGGCGAGCACCTTCTCCAGCCGGACGATTACCTCGACGCTGTCATTCATCGCACGGAATACAACAATAATTGGTTCACCAAGGAAAACCAGGCGCTGGCCATCCGAGCCATTGCCACGCAGTTTTTGGATAAAAACAAGCTGGAAAACTGGGCAGCGGCCTACCCGATTTCGGACGAACCAACGATGAAAACAGTCGGGATGGTGATGGCGGGCAACCTGCCGCTGGTGGGCTTCCACGACGTGGTTTGCACCTTCATAGCAGGGCATAAGGCCAAAATCAAGCTGTCGGACAAGGATCGTTTTTTGCTTCCCTACCTGCTGCAATTGCTGGAAAAATACGCACCGGGCGCTGGCGCTTTTTTTGAAATTGCGGAGCAAATAAGCGACCTCGACGCCGTGATTGCCACGGGCAGCAACAACTCGGCCCGCTACTTTGAGGCGTATTTTGGCAAATACCCCCACATCATCCGCAAGAACCGCAACGCCGTGGCCGTGCTCGACGGCACCGAATCCGAGGACGAGCTGCTTGCACTCGGCAAGGACGTGTTCCGGTTTTTTGGGTTGGGCTGCCGCAATGTTTCAAAGCTGTATTTGCCGAAAGGCTATCATTTTGCAGCGCTGATGGAGCGCCTGCACGAGTTCCGGGAGATTGCCAACCACGGCAAGTACCGCAACAATTTCGACTACAACCTGGCCCTGCTGATGCTGAACCAAGTGCCGTACTTCAACAACGGCTGCATCATCGTGGCGGAAAACAAGGACATCGCCAGCCGCATTGCCACCTTGCACTATGATTTTTACGAAGATAAAACCGCACTGGAAGCGGAATTGGTGAGCCGCAGCGAGGAAATCCAGTGCATCGTGGCCAAACCGGGGCTGCTCAATCTTCCCACCGTTCCCTTCGGTAAATCGCAGGAACCTGGCCTCGCCGACTACCCCGACGGGGTGGATGTGATGGCGTTTTTGAGGGGGATTGCGTGGTTGCTGTGTTGCGTGTTGGGCAAGATTGCACAACAACGCCAAAACAGCAACTCCAATCATCACTTCTTCACAAACCGTTTCGTTACCCGCCCTTCGCCGACCACCAGTTCCAAGAAGTAGAGGCCCTGGTGGAGGTCAGCCACATCAATCTTTTTGTCCGAAATATCCAAGTTGCCGCTGCCGACAAGCTGGCCGAGGGCGTTGAAGATGCGGTACTGGCAAGCTTGGCTGCCAGTCGTTTTTATGTCCACAAAAAGCAGGTCGCCCGTCGGGTTGGGGTACAGCTCGACGCCGATGGTCGGCCTGGCCTCGTGCGCAGCCACCGAGCCATCCTTGACAACTGGCGAGCTGAAAAGCGCCACGCCGCCCCGCTGATTGCCGACGATGCAGTCCAGAAAATCGTCGCCGTTGAGGTCGCCGAAAGTAGGGCGGGTGTTCCAACCTTCCCGCAAGCCGCCGCCCAGTTGCTCGTCCAAAAGCTCGAACGGCGCACCGAAAACATTCATGTTCTCCGGCAACACTTTGTAGTACTCCAAGTAACCCAACTGGGAACCGGTAGCGAGGTACATCGTTCCGTCGGGCGCTTCGATGATGACGGGGGCGCTGTAACCGGTGGTGTAGCCTGGCTGCTGGGTGCTGATGGCACCAAAGTACTCGTTGTTGGGCGCTTCGCCGGGGTCGGTATGGAAGTCGGGGTTGCCCACCGTTCCGATGTTGGGCAGGTAGTTGATGGTTCCATTTCGCTCGCCGACGATGAGGTCGCTGAGGCCGTCCTTGTTCATGTCGTGAATGAACGGCGTGGAAAACTGGCCCACCGAAATGCCCTGCCAATAAGGAATTATTGGGCCATAGTTCAGGGGATTGCCTGACCCGGCAATATTTTCGGCATAAAAAAACCTGCCGTACCGGTCACCCACCACCAGGTCGTCATCACCGTCGCCGTCTAGGTCGCCGAAGGCAGGGGCGTATGCCGAAGGTTGCAAATTCGGGTCAATGAACAGGCTGAAACCAAGCCAATCGCTGTCCACCAGTTCGAAGGCTGGGTCGGTAGATGTACCCACGTTTTTGTACAAAAACAAGCCAGATTCGACGACCAGGTCAGGCTGGTAGCCCAACTCATTGCCCATCACGAAATCGAGCAGGCCGTCGGCGTCGAAGTCAACAAAGGCCGGGTTGGCACCCGATCCGTGGTCAATCACCCCGTCGGCAATCAGCAGGTCTGTCTTGAAATCGAAAACTGGGAACTCGTTGCTTTGGGTGTTTTTGTAAAACCAGACCACGTTTTTGTCCAAGGCACCATTGGGAATATTTGGCGAAGCCAACAAATCCTTTTTGCCATCATTGTCCACGTCGAGGTAAAATGAAGCGGGAAAGAAGGGGATGTCAACGTGGACATCGTAGCTAGGGAAGGTCGTGTCCTGTTCGCAAATCCAGGCATTTTGCCACCAGCCGCAGTTGGTACCACGAATCAAACTTGGGTAAATTAGATCGCCGTAGAGCAATTCCTTGTCGCCGTCATTGTCCTCGTCGAAGGTGCAGAGCGTGGCGCCACCATGCACGCCGCCCCGATCTTCTGCCACTTCGGTCGGGGGATCCGGTTGGAAGCAGGGAGGGAACACGCAGCAGGTAGAGTCGTTGCTCATGGTTAAAGATTCTGCAAAGGCTGTCACCCAGAAATGGCCCCAGCAGGATTCGTTTATTTGAAAGAGCAGCGTGTCGTCCGTAAAGCCTTGCTCGATGGCTGTGTTTTGGTAGTAATAAACCGTAGAACCGCCAATGCCTGGGGCAAGCACGTCAAGGTCGCCGTCGCCGTCCATGTCATCAATGGCCGGATAGTCGGAGGAGTTGATGGGGAGTTGGGTGGGAGCGCCCGCCACTTCGAGCAGTATCACATCAAAAATCCACGGGAACGACACCCGGTCGAAGACCAGTTGGTTGTTTTCGTAGCTGCCCGTAAAAACTTTCAGGCCAGCCAAGCCCTCGTCGAGGGAGCAGGCGAAGAGGTCCATCGCACCGTCGTGGTTGTAGTCGCGCAGCAAGGTGTAGAATCGGCAGGGCGGGAAGTTGGCGGCGTACTGTGGCGCATACTCGTACTTCGCCTCGCCGAAGCCACCGACATTGAGGAGGGTCACGTGCTTGTCGCCGTTGCGGTCGAAGGCGTATAGGTCCTGCTTGCCGTCGTTGTTGAGGTCCACCGCCGACCACCTGCGGGGCGTTGAAGCCGCCCAACCAGGGGTTGGCCAATTGGGTGTCATCTTTCGTTACCGGAGCGTTCAACCGGTAAAAAATCTGTGCATTTGCCACGGCGAACAGGCCAATGAAAAGTGCAAGGAGCGATAGTTTTTTCATAAAAATTGGATTTGCGGATTGCTGGTTTGCTGGCGCAAATGTACCGTTTTGGCGAGGAAGGGTTGGGGGAAAATGACGGGTGTGTTGGGTGGGTTGCAAAGTGAAAATGGCTCTATTCGATAAAATGGCGCTTCAGGAACATGTTCGAGAGGCGGAATTTGCAAAATTCAACAATGGTTCACCCAATTTTATATTACTTGAAAGTATTTTTGAACCCAATTTAGCTTTTAGCTTCAAAAAGGGTTGAGATTTGATGCCCTTCATGTCCACCTTCAGGACAAATTCGCAATTCAAAGGTTTCACCAAGACATAGACCAGTTCCAATTTCAGCAGAGGCCATTCCGAATCCTTCAAAGCATCAAAGTTTTTGATTTGCTAAGTGCCACAAGGTTTCCATTTTGTACCCCGCCAACCCACCAAAAAGCGCGGCGACGTCCAATCAGAATTGAGTGTCCTTCCAATTTTTCAAATCGCGTGCAATTTTAGATAAACCGCGCCCCAAACAGCAACGTCCCCACCCGTACCATCGTGCTGCCCTCGGCCACTGCCAGCTCGTAGTCGCCGGACATGCCCATCGAGATTTCTTTGAAACTCTCTTGGTTTTGGAAGAAACGGGCCTTCAAATTATCAAAGATTTGCTTCAAATGCCGGAACTCCCGGCGCACCTGCTCGTGGTCGTCGGTGAAGGTGGCCATGCCCATCACGCCCGTGATGCGGACATTGGCAAGCGACTGGATACCAGGCGATTGGAGCAGCTCGGCAGCCTCAGCCTCATCCAGCCCAAACTTGGTTTCCTCTTCGGCGATGTGGAACTGGAGCAGGCAGTCAACCACCCGCCCGTGCTTGGCGGCTTGTTTGTCAATTTCCTCCAGCAGCTTCCAACTGTCCACCGACTGGATGCAGGCGACGAACGGGGCGATGTACTTGACCTTGTTGGTCTGGAGGTGACCGATGAGGTGCCACTCGATGTCCTTGGGCAGGGCTTCGTACTTGGCGGTCAGTTCCTGCACCCGGTTTTCCCCAAAAATTCGCTGGCCTTGGAGGTAGAGTTCCATCACCCGCTCCGGCGGGTGGGTCTTGCTCACGGCGATGAGCTTGGTGTGGGTGGGGGCGAGTTGTTGTAAAATCTTTTTGAGCATGGGGCAAAATTAGTTGTTTGCATTGAACGTCGGGGAGGTTTCGAACCTCCCCGACGTTAGCTGGGCTTACCCCTTCAAAAACTCCTGAAACCACTTACCGCTGTCCTTCACCGTACGCCCCTGGGTGTCGTAGTCCACATGCACCAGCCCGAAGCGAGGCCGGAAGCCCTCCGCCCACTCGAAATTGTCGAGAAAAGTCCAGCAAAAATAGCCCTCCACGGGCACACCGTCCCGCTTGGCTTGCAGCACTTGGGCGAGGTAGTCTTGGTAAAACTTTACCCGTAGTGGGTCATGGACGCTGCCATTTTCCACCGTGTCGGCGAAGGCGGCACCGTTTTCCGTCACGATGATTTTTCGCACACCGGGGTAGGCGGCCATTTGTTTCAAAATACTGCGGATACCCTCCGGCGTCACTTCCCAGCCCATCTCGGTGATGCGGTCGGCTGGCACGTCCCGTTTTTTCGGCGACTTTTCGTTTGCCCAAAGCACGGGTGTGATTAGGCTCTTCTTCGCCATCAGCCGGAAGTAGTTCTGCACGCCGATGAAGTCGAAGTCGAATTTCAGGCGCTCCATGTCGCCCGATTGGGCATATTTCTCCTCGATTTTTTTCAAAAAAGGCAGTGTGTCCGTCGGGTAGCCCATGCCCAGCGCAGGCTCGATGAACAGGCGGTTGAGCAACGCATCAAAGCGCTTGGCGGCCCGCTCGTGCTTCGGCTTGTCGTTCACCGGCTCCACGTAGGAGACCGAAAAGGTCGTGCCGACGTTTGCCCCTGGCACGTTTGTCCGGATAATGCGACCGCCTTCAGCCTGACAGATTGCTGCGTGGTGGACGGCGGGCAGGTAGTTTTTAAGCCCCTTTTTGCCGGGGGCATGCCAGCCGAGCATGTAGCCGAGCGTGGTGAAGGCGAAGGGTTCGTTCAGCACCATCCAGTTTTTTACCCGGTCGCCGAAGGAGCGGGTGGCCAGGTCGGTGTACTCCGAAAACCAGCCCACGACATCCCGGTTCGCCCAGCCGCCACGGTCTTCGAGTGCCTGCGGGAGGTCCCAGTGGTAGAGCGTCGGCCACGGCTCGATGCCAAGCGAAAGGCTTTTGTCAATCACCCGGTTGTAAAAATCAATGCCTTGCTGGTTGGACTTGCCTGTGCCGTTGGGCAGTAGGCGTGGCCAGGCCAGCGAGAAGCGGAACACGTTGAAATTCAGGCTTTTAAGCAGCTCCAAGTCGCTGACGTAGCGGTGGTAAAAATCGCAACTCACGTCGGCGTTCTCACCCGTTTTGATGTTGCCTTTTTCATGGGCAAAACTGTCCCAAACGGAAGGCCCCCTGCCTCCTTCCTGCCAGCCGCCTTCGATTTGGTAGGAGGCCGTGGCCACTCCCCATTTGAAGTTTGGCCCAAAGTCGGCTTTGGAAAAATCGCCGTGGGGCTGGCGGCAAAGAGCCGGGCAAACGGTTCTGGCAGGAAGAAGCTGCCAGCGAGGGCGGCAGAGGTTTGGATGGCTTGTCGTCTGTTCATCGTTTGTGATTTGAAGGAGCGAATTTCAGGTATTTGCCGGAAACGACACAGTTATTTTGAGTTGTACGTGCGGTGATCAACATTTGGGAGAATAGAAATGGGGTTTCCAATTTTTTAAGCAAATCCCAATAATTCCAATGTATTAATCGCTGATTTTTAAGCAAATCCTAATCGCTTCCTAGATATACCGACCATAGCTTTGTGGCATATTTCTAATCTTTTTTAAACGAAAGATTGTTTTTGAATTTTTAAAATTTAACGGGGGCCCTTATTTTTCTCACCCTCCGGGGGGGGGGGGGGGGGGGGGTGGAGCTTTACATTTTCCTAGGCCAAGGCAGTTTTACCCATTCAAACAAACAATCAACACCAACTCATGCCTTACATTTCAATTGAAGACCACCTGCCGGGCGTCACCGGCCTCCTCGAATTCCGCAAGGAAACCTCCGAGCCGCTTCGGGAACTCACTCAAATCCTCCTCAGAGGCCCTTCCACATTGACTGAAGCAGAACGGGAACTCATCGCCACCATCGTTTCCCACAAAAACAAATGTACCTTCTGCGTGACTTCCCACGCTGCCGCTGCCGACGCCTATTTTGGCGACAGCGAGACGACCTCGAAAGTGCGGGAGGACATCCAGTCCGCTCCCGTCAGCGACAAAATGAAGGCACTGCTGACCATCGCCTCGATGGTGCAGGAAAGCGGCAAAAGCGTCACACCGCAAGCCGTCGAAGCCGCCAAGCAAGCGGGCGCTACTGACCTCGAACTGCACGACACGGTGTTGATTGCGGCCCTGTTTTGCCTCTACAACCGCTATGTGGACGGCTTGGCGACCATTGCCCCGACAAATCCTGAATACTACAAAGCAATGGCAGAGCGCCTGAAAAACAATGGCTACCATCGTGTCAAAGAAGGTTATGATTTCCTGAAAAGCCAGGTGAAATGACGCCAACCCACACCCCCCACAACAGCGTTTACCTCTACCTGATGTTCGCACTGTGTTTCCTTGGCGGCGTTTTTGGTGGCGTTGCATCCACGCTCATGTCCGCTTATTTGCCCGTCGTACTGAAGGAACTGACGAGCGGTGCGGAGCAATCCGATACCGACCGAATTGGTGCCATCATCAATGCCGCCTACCTGTTTGGAATGATGTTCGGCGGCATCCTGACGGGATTTTTTAGCGACCGTTTCGGTCGGAAAATCGCTGCGGCCCTGTCCATTGCTTGCCTCGGTTTGTTCACCCTCCTGACTGCGTTTGCGCAGGACTGGCAGACCGTGGTGGCACTCCGTTTCATGACTGGGTTTGGCACGGGCAGCGTACTGCTCACCAGCGCCGTGATGATTGCGGAAGAATGGCCGGAGCGCAACCGGGGCGTCGCTTTGGGCATTTTGTCCATCACCATTCCGGTGGGCATCTTCTCTGCGGGCCTCATCACCTACAATATTTCCTCGTGGCGGAGCGGTTTTTTGATTGGCATCGCCCCGCTCGCCATTGCCGCACTGGGGTATGTCGTTTTCGAAGAATCTGAAAGATGGAAACAGGACAAAGCAAAAATACAGTCGGTGACCAGTCCAAAAATGTCCATTTTCCATGCCTCCGTTTCCCGTGATTTGTTGCTCGGCAGTGTCATTTACGGCTCGATGTTGATAGGCTTGTGGGCCGTGTTTTCCTGGCTGCCTTCGTGGGTGCAAACGCTCGTACAGGACTCCGATGGGCAAAAAGAACGTGGACTCAGCATGATATTGTTCGCCACTGGCGGCCTGACGGGCGGGTTCATTTCAGGTTGGGTCAGCCGAATGTTCGGCGTAAAAAGAACCATGCTCGTCTGCTTTGCAGCGACCTTTACCCTGACTTTTTTGCTGTTCAAACTCAACACCAATTTGAGCATCGTCGCTTATGCGGAAATGGCGATGATAGCCCTGTTTTTCGGCATGAGCCAAGGTGTGTTGAACGGCTATGTGCCTGAGCTTTTCCCAACCGCCGTGCGGTCAGCAGCCACAGGGTTTTGCTTCAACGTAGGCAGGGTATTCACCGCTTCGGTCGTGTTTTTCATCGGCTGGCTGGAGGTGGCGATGGGCGGCTTTGGAAATGCGCTTTTTGCCTTTTCCTTTGTCTTTTTGATTGGGCTGGTGGCAGCGTTTTTTGCAAAAGAGAAAAATCTAATTAGTGATGAGTTATGAGCGATGAGTTTTGCACCCCAACTCATAACTCATAACTCCCAACTCATAACTCAAATGGCATACATCAAACTACCCGAAAACTTGCCCGGCATCCGTGGCCTGATGGCCTTCCGGCCCGAAACTGCTAAACCGCTCAACGAGTTTGCGGAAATCCTCTTGCGCAGCGACGACAACACCCTCACACGGGGTGAACGGGAACTGATGGCCACCTACGTCTCCCACCTCAACGACTGCTTTTTTTGCCAAAATGCCCACGGCGGCATTGCGCAGCACTACCTCCAATGCGACATGGAGTTCATTGACAACATCAAGGCGGACTATGAGGCCATGCCCATTTCCGAGAAAATGAAAGCACTGCTGCAAGTGGCTGGAAGTGTGCAACGGGGCGGCAAGCACGTCACGCCTGAACAAATCGAACGTGCAAAAGCAGCAGGTGCCACTGACCTCGAAATCCACGACACCGTGCTGATTTCAGCCTTTTTTTGCCTCTGCAACCGCTATGTGGACGGCCTTGGAACGGAGGCTCCGTCCGACCGCCAGTTCTACATTGACCGGGGAAAGATGCGGGCGGAGGAGGGGGTACGCTCATTTTGATTTGCGATAAATGAAATGCACTAATTTGTTTGTGCTGTGCGTCGCTTTTGTCATTGCCGAAGGCAAACTGCGAAGTCTCGCGAGATGTCGCAGTTTGCCTTCGGCAATGACAAAAGCGACGTGTACATTGGTTGCTGAAAAAATTTAAAGAAGTCCAACATGAAAAAACTCTTCTACCTCGGCATCATCGGTTTCATCCTTTTCGAAATCGCCAACGTGTATTTCATCATGCCCATGCCGGGCAGCCAGGCGATGGACAGCATCAGCCTCGCCTATTTTCTGAACAAATTGCGCTGGGCGTTCCGGGGCTTGTTCGGCTTGATGGCCGTGCTGGGCATGAAAGCCGCTTTTTCGGGAACAGGTTGGAAGAAATGGCTGCCCGCCGTGCCGCTGGTGGTACCTGCGTTCGTATTTTACCAAGCCAATTTTGAGATGGCTGCCGACATGATGTTTTACCAGCCCACGCACAAGATGCTGGCAACCCTTGCGGAAAACAAAGTGGATTCTAGCCGCCTCGTGCTTGGCGTGGAGTATGCCGGCGAGGCCAAAGCCTACCCGATACAGTTCCTTGGCTACCACCACCAAGTACCAGACACGATTGGCGGCAAGCCCATCATCGTGACCTACTGCACCGTCTGCCGCACGGGACGGGTCTTCGAGCCGCTGGTGAACGGCCAACCGGAGACCTTCCGGCTGGTGGGCATGGACCATTTCAACGCCATGTTCGAGGACAAGACGACCAAAAGCTGGTGGCGGCAGGTGAACGGCGAGGCCGTGGCCGGGCCGCTAAAGGGGCAGGCATTGCCGGAGTTCCCCAGCATCCAAACGACCCTCGAAAAATGGTCGGAACTCTACCCGAACACCCTCGTGATGCAGCCGGATGTAAGTTTTCAGGAGGAATATGACAGCCTTGCCAACTACGAAGCGGGCAGGAGAAAGGGCAAATTGACCCGTCGTGACACCGCTTCGTGGCAGGACAAATCATGGGTAATCGGCGTAGAACTGGACAAGGCCAGCAAAGCTTACGACTGGAACGACCTTCAAAAACAGCGCATTGTGCAGGATGAAATCGGCGGGCAGCCCATCGTGCTGGCGCTTTCTCAAGACAGCAACAGCTTCGTCGTGCTGCAACGCGCGGATATTGCGCAGCAGTTTAGCCTCCATAACGACACGCTGAAAAGCGGTGATTTGCGTTTTGATTTTATTGGAAAATCACTCCAGCCCAGCGTGCCGGATTTGAAGCGGGTGCGGGCATACCAGGAATATTGGCACAGTTGGCGGACGTTTCATCCGCTGACGGAGCAGTAAAATGATATCATTGTCCCCCAACAATTACCTTCTCAATTCCTCGAAGGGAAAATCCCTTGCAACGCAATGATGAAATTGATGGCGAGGTACGGCTGCCGGTTCTCGTGCGGCTGCCCGCCACCCGTAACACCGATGGACTGCGCCGACATCTGTGTGTTCACCTCGCCCGATTTCATGTAGTCCCGGTCATTCCCTGTGGTGTCAGCCAGCGACGCCCCCGGCGTGTCGGACGTATTGCCGTTTTGGGTATTGGCATTCAGGGAGTGGCTGTGCGGCGGCAATTGCTGAACGGTCAGCGTGACGATTTCGTACCACCCATTTCACCTTGGCTGTAAGTGCTCAGGCCGGGGCCAGTTCCGGGGTGGAGGGGCACCCTTCCCCGCAGGTCGGGCAGGGCGAAGGTGACACGGCCATCGCCACCGTAGATGGTGCCCAGGATGCTGAACAGTGCCTGGTTTTGGCTGATGGGCAACAATTGGCCTTCGCAAAATGCCCAGCCACGAGGGGCAAAATTGCCCGCAAATAGTTTGATTTCACCGATGAATGGTTCCATGATTTGTTGATTGTTTGATTTGAAAATACCAGTGATTGGTTTTTCCAACGATTGCGTCGGAAGAGAAAGCCACAAATTAATTTGATTTTAGAAACCGTTCGAACATTCTTCAAAATTAATGATATGCCCGCTGCAAAAAGTTAGGTGGTCAGATTAACCGAGCGTCCACCTGGCCCACCTGCAAATTTTTTGCACCGCCACATCCTAAATTTGTAGTTTGCCCTCTTAAAAAGGAAATTAGTGGAGTATGTTTTTTTATCAACATTACCTTCCTTCCCTGTTACCAAATTGCGGGTGCCACATCATGTGCTTGGCAAACGAAAAAATCTTGTAGCATGCAAACCTTTCAGGATGTCAAAAAATTCGGCACGGCTCCCGTGTTTTTTACCGCCATTTCTACCATTTTGGGAGCAGTCATGTTCCTGCGTTTTGGCTTCTCTGTGGGCAATGTGGGACTGCTGGGCACGCTGGCCATCATCCTAATCGGGCACTTGGTGACCATTCCAACGGCGATGGCGATTGCGGAGATTGCTACCAACCAAAAGGTGGAAGGAGGCGGCGAATACTACATTATTTCCCGCTCTTTTGGGCTGGTCATCGGCTCTACCATCGGCATTGCACTGTACCTGTCGCAGGCTATCAGCGTGGCTTTTTACATCCTTGCGTTCACGGAGGCATTCAGTTCGCTTTTTGGCTGGTTGACCCAAAATTTCAATTTGCCGGGCTGGCTTGTCTGGTTGTTTGAGCAAAAACAGACCGTCGGCATCCCCGCCTTTGCTGTTTTAGGGACCTATGTCATGCTCTCAAAAGGTGCCGACTTGGGTGTGAAAATGTTGTACGCCGTGGTCGCCACTTTGGGCATTTCACTCCTTGCTTTTTTTGCTGGAACCACTGAATACTCTCAAACCCATGACTTGAACCTACTTTCAACGGTAGCCGATATTCCACAGGCCGTCAATGATATCGTAACGACCAAAGACCTCACCACCGGGCAATTTCAGGACAGCGTCGCCCAGTTGAACCCATCGCCTAACGTGACCCCAGGGCAGCCGCAGGATGAGCCAACATCACCGCTCATTGCGTTGGGATTTTTTACGGTGTTTGCCATTATTTTCCCTGCTTTTACGGGCATGACGGCAGGTGTCGGGCTTTCTGGCGACCTGAAAGATCCCGGCAGGTCCATCCCGATGGGCACGATGGCGGGCACCCTGACAGGCATGGTCATTTATGTTTTTATTGCTTACAAATTGGCGGTTTCGGCCAGTCCGCAAGACCTCGCCGACACTTCCAAATTAGTGATGGCGGAC
>JADJYH010000033.1 GCA_016719855.1 Saprospiraceae bacterium
TCGAACGCTCCATCCAGGTGGTACCAGATGCCGACTTCCACCACAAGACAGATTTTTCTACATCAGGACAGCTTTTCACCCAAACAGGGACGGTATCAACGACCTGTTCAAAGCATTTTCAGGACAGAACCTGGAAATAGTCCACTGAACTCAGGCTCTTCGACCGTTGAGGAAATGCGCTGTTTACTACCTTCGACCCTGCCGAAGGCTGGGACGGTAATATCTTCCGGGAAACGCAGATGCAATCCACCGTTTATGTCTGGTATTTAAAAGCCACCGTGACGGCCTGCGGCAACAGTACGATAGACGTTTTCCAAAAAGGCGATGTCACGATAGTACGGTGAAGCAGTGTATAAAACAGGAGACACGCTGCCCATTTTTGTTGATTATGAACCATGCCCTTGCGGTTCAGCACGCCTTATGAACTTTGCCGGATGGCACATCCACATCGTTGGTGGACAGGAGAAAGATGTTCTCTAGGAAATAACCTCTTTGCTTGCTTGCTTGTGGTGGCTGTGGCCATATCCCTTTTCTTTCCAGGGCAGCAGCAGGCAATTATATTTTACGAATTTCCACTTGAGGCGGGGGCACCATCGCTGGTATCGAATGGCATAAAACCCTTTGGATAAACCTGACACATCGGTTTATATGCTTAATGGAACTTATTTCCTTGGTCAAGACAGTTCTTCCCGAATAATCTAACGATGTCAATTGCTGCCGTTTCGTGATAATCGTTTATTTTAATATCCAAATAGTCTTGTACTGGATTTGGATAGACCTTAATATCATAATTTAGCTAAAGCCTCTGAACTGGCGGGAAGTAAAACGATCCTTCAGAAAGTACGGTACTTCACGGAATACTTGGAAACGAAAATCCTGGAAGAACTAAATGATGCTATTTTATAAACTGGCGCATTTTGACCCGTAGATATTGGTGAATAATTCCGCCTTGTTGGTCGAAAGATAAACGTTGCCATTTAAGGTTGTTTAAAAAGCACATTATCGACAAAAGCATAAGCCTCTATAGGAAGTGCCTATATTATTGGCAATTTCCTCAATGCAGTACTTTTTCGCCTCCCATGTACCTGACAAAGTGTTATATTTAAAACGCCTACACCACTGACGCCACAATAAACGTCGCCATCCCCATTGGATGCTATTGATTATACTTAGAGTATAGCGTAGGCGATATTGTCGGAAGACCATTACTGATTTGCGTAAACGTTGCTCCATGGTCAATTGAATAATATACACCTTACCGAAACGGTAGAAACGTAGATATGGTCATCATCATCAATGGAGATGTCAGTAACTGAACCATTACGGTCAAACAACCTTGGTCAAATTGGGCGTATTCAAGGTGATTTCCATAAGAATCCATTGACACCGGCAATGAACAGGGACGTGCCGTCAATTGAACATTCAGTTGGGCCATTGCTGGGAACCGTTGTTCCATCAAATTGCTGCCAACTCTGGCCCCAGGTTGTCCTGATACCCAAATGCCTTTGTACAAAATCGTCACGAACAACCTGCGGACCCAAAGCATCCCTTACAAAAAGGCGATGCTGGCAGGTGGAAATTATCCCTGTCCAGGTTGCGCCATTGTCGTACGAAATTGACAAAGTATTCAAGCCGCTAACAATAACGGTATCATTCTAACCCTGGAGTCCATAGGTATCCAGCGTTCATGGAATTGGGCATTTGCCAGACTTGGGCTTACAGCCAAGGCGGAAAAGGTGATGATTGCAATTGTCAAAATGATTTCATGTCTTAATGATTAGTTTAAAAATTTTGTTCGGTTTCTCATTCATTTACTAACCTCCATTCACCTGCTTTCCACTGTTCGAGCCCTATTTCCTCATTTTCACGAAATAGGTTTGCTTTGATGACCTGGGAAAACGATGCTAGCCGGGCAAAAATAGGACAATTGGAGCACTTTGTCACTTCATGAACGGGAAACGACCCCTGATTACTCCCGACAATTTGTCGGGACAGACCAGACATCCTATCCCAACGTCTCAGGGCGTGCCAGCAACAGGTAGTTGACTGAAAATTCAAGCACACGTCTGGAGACGTTTGGATGTTTAACGGTCCACTCGCCCCTTTGGGAGAGCGCAACCAACGATGCCGTGCTTTGATTGAAAATTGTTGGCAAGCGGGAATATCATCGCCCGTGGATTTGAGACCTACCTTCTTTTCAGTTCTTGCCTTTTTTGGCGGTGGGCTTTCTATCATTGCTTTGCCTTTTCAGGTGTGATGGTTCCGATTTCGGCCTTGACGTCGGAAGGCTTGTTGCATAAGCCATAGCAGGTATCCTCCTCCACCTCAATCCTTCGATGCCATCCTGCGTGAGCATCATATTCCTGCGTTGAGTGGAATGGGATACCCCAAAATTGAAAAGCTTTCCCATTTTCCGACCTGGCGATGACAACGGGCCGTATCTTCTGGCCCAACCTTGGCCAATAGGATAGCGTTGCCACCAATGGCAGTTGCATTTTTACTCGTGAGCAGCAACGCAAGGAAGAGGAAAGCCGATCATACCGCCTCCCATTTGAAGATGTTCTTGTCAAAAAAAGCACCTTCTCGTTGTGCTTGTCGAGGATGTACCGCTCGTCGTGCTTAGCATCGTCGTACACCTGTACACTTCCCAGCCTCGATGCTCTGCGGCTACGGAGGAAAGCACCTTCACCCAACAGTACCACCTCGGCCCTTGGCTCCGCTTCCAAATGACTTCATCCAACTGGACACGCTGCGCATTTTTGGCTGATTATGAACCACATGTCCTTGCGGTTCCAGCACCTTATGGACTTTGCCGGATGGCTACATTCGCATCGTTGGAGGACAAGAGAAGACTGTTCAAGGAAATAACCCGCTTTGTTCGCTTGCTTGCGGTGGCTGCGGCCATGTCCTTTTTCTCCAAAGGTGGGGCGTTTTGTGGAAAGTGGATACTCATCACAAGTGCCACTTCGCTCAACACCTGTTCAAACTACTGCAAGAATGGGTGAGAGACTGAGGGAGGCTGTGGCGAAAAAGCTATTACGGCAAAGTGGAAGACACAGCAGTCGAAAAATCCTCCACAAATTCACAGCCCAAGCTAATTGCACGATTCAATATCACAAAGCCGGATAAATACAGTCCTTTCCTTGACTTGATGCAAGGCTGGTTTTGTCAAATTTCCATTCATTGACGAAAAGTGCTTTTTCGGCGTCATCGCCCTTCAAAACGACCATGTTGCTGTTCGTTGACCAGGCCTTTCACGTCAACTTTTTGGAAGGATTCCGAGACGTTTCGATAATGAAAACTATGGTCCAGGATTGATAGTCAGCTCGATTTTCGGTCGGCTTCACATTATTTCCACAACCCCAAGTGCCGTAAATTTTGTTTCCAAAATCATTTCGTTGGTACATGGAACGCCAGTGAACGACATCGCTATCATAGCGAAAATGATGGCTTAGAAATTTTTGCATAAACTTAAATTTTTTATGGATTTGGAAAAAGGAGGACTTGAAGTGACCAATCAACCACAAAATGCTTTGAAATGGAACCTATTTTCAATAAAAGGTTGTAAATTGGGGTGCACTTTTTTTTAGTGTCGTCGTAAAGCATCAAAATTTTAAAATTAAACAGTTGCTATCCGCTGGTTCCGGTCTCTTGACCGGATACCACTATCTGAACGTCTCAAGACGTGTGTCACAGCAGCTATATTGAAAATTCAAACATACGCACGTCAGAGACGTGCCGATAGTGGTGTCCGGTTTGGAAACCGGAACCAGCGGTGGTGATGCCGTTGTTAATTTTGAAAAAGAACACCTTGGGCCAGCAGGGGAAACCGGAACCAGCAGTGCCGTTGTTAATTTTGGAAAAGACCTTGGGCCAGCTGGGGCTAAAGAATTGAACACTTATGTACTGCTATGTTTGAAATGTGGAAGACTTGCCACAACAGGTGTGAGCTTTCGGTTGTTCACTATTCTGGTAGTTCATAGTCTTTAACAATCATCTTTAAAAGGGCTTGTTGATAACGACATTTTTATAAATTGGTGTATCATCATTTGTATATGAGAGTAACATAATAATAATTTTTTCAATATCAAAAATGCAATTGATCCCTAAATAAATTGCTTTTACCTGTTCAGGTTTAAAATGAAAATAACCTTTATTTTTTCTAGCAACTCTCCACTCTTTTTCATATCCCCAATTACTAGATTTAATAGCAAAGTCTTTTAAAATGTAGGCAACACTTTGAGAATTTTCAACATCGTCACTTCTTAGTTTGAAATACCAATCAATGTCAAAATCTGGAAGATTGTCTTGATAAATTACTTTTTGAATATGATTGTGGCTTTCATCAAAGTCAATAGCAGCTAATAATTGAAAATCTTGTCTCCCGCTTATAATAGCTTTTGCTTTGAACTCTTCAACTTGATTTTTTTAAAATGTCTTGGAACTATCGCCAAGCATTCAAAGGGAGTCATTCATGTTAGTATAGTTATCACACCATATGCCTGCATTGATAAGGCTCTTAAACGAATTGGTAGTCGGTGGAAAATACTTATATAGTAACATTTGTAAGAATTGAAGTTTTGCAAAGTTTGTCCATGGTGGCGACCAAACGTGTCAGCATACGCACCAGTCGTCTCAAGTATCTAATTTTTTAGCAAGTTTTGTAACTAGATTCTACAGACTGAACAGTTTCGTTTCAGCAGCCATAAAATCAGCTACTCCTAACCTAAGCCTGCCATTCGTTTCAATTCAGGTTTTCTCCACCTTATTAGTATGTACCCGCAAAGCTAATCACCTCCCAAAAAACCAAGCAGCCCCGAAAAATAAATTTGCCCACTTTGCCGCCTTCCTCGAACTGGTTTTTACCCATCATACCATACCCCCACGCTACTGTAAAGTCCACCCCCATTTTCACCAAAATTCCCGTTTCGCACTATTTTGGTGACAAAAGAACCATTTTCCAGCCCATTCATCGCTCCTATTCGCAAGATGCGTATTTCCCGAAGCCTGTTCGTGTTTTCGCAGCACCTGTTCGTGCTTTCCCGAAGCCAGTTCGTCTTTCCGCACCACCCGTTCGTTTCTTCCCGAAGCAAGTTCGTCTTTCCGCACCACCTGTTCGTTCTTTCCTGAAGCAAGTTCGTTCTTTCTCAGCGGTAGTTCGTTCCTTCCCGGCATCCGTTCGTCCTTTCTCGAAGCAAGTTCGGTCTGCCGCAGCGCTAGTTCGTTCTTTCGGGAAGGCAGTTCGTCCATGTCCACCCGCTCACCCCGCTCACGGCTCACCCGCTCCCACGCTCACACCGTCACTTCCCACCCCGCTCGTACTCCTGCCCCACTGCTTCATCGCTTCGTTGTCACCTACGATATGCCCATTGCGTTGGTCAATGTTCAGCACCGCCCCGTCTGCCGGGCGATGTTGCCGAGTTGGCACATCAGCACGCTCTTGTGGCCTTCGGCAATGGGGCTGTTGTGCGGCTTGCCCGTGCGAACGGCGTTGAGGAAGTTGGCGATATGCACCCCGTCGAGGTTGGCATCGGGGCTGGCCGTGTTGGTGGAATTGGCGGCTGCGTCAGTTGGCTTCACCTCTTTGATCACCTTCACTGGATTGTCGTTTGAGTAAATTTTGTAGCCGTTGCCGATGACGAGCATCGTGCCCTTTTCCCCATAAAAAGGTTGCCCCGCCCGTCGCCCTCGATGGGGTGTACGTTACAACTGCGGCTCTCTCCCAGGTCATCGTGCGCCCGTCCTCGAAGTCGAAGGTGAGCACCATCGTGTCCGGGAACTCCCAATCGTCGTGGAAATGATAGCGGCCACCGCTGGCCACCACCCGGCTGGGGTAGTCCTGGCCCATGCCCCAGCGGGCCACGTCAATTTCGTGGGTGCCGTTGTTCAGCGCCTCGCCTGTGCCCCAGTGCTTGAACCAGTGCCAGTCGTACGGATGAATATTGTCCCGAAAAGCCGTGCGGGGAGCAGGGCCTTGCCAGAGGTCCCAGTCGAGGCCAGCGGGCACGGGCGCCTCCTTGCCGAAGCCGATGGGCTGGCGGTTGTTGGCGTACCAGCCTTTGGCAAAATAGACCTTGCCAATGACGCCGCCGTGTAGTTCGTCCATCGCCTGCACCACGTTCGGCCACGAGCGGCGCTGGTTGCCCATCTGGATGATGCGGCCATATTTGCGCTCCGCCTCCAGCAGCAGCTCGCCCTCACGGGGGTTGTGGCTGCACGGTTTTTCCACGTAAACATGCTTGCCCGCCTTCACCGCCATGATGGCCACCGGAGCGTGCCAATGGTCGGGCGCAGCGATGCAGATGGCGTCCAAGTCCTTGTTATCCAGTAGTTTGCGGATGTCCTTTTCGCCTTTGGGCGGGCGGTTTTGCAGCTTCGCAATGCCAGCTATGCCCGTGTCGAGGTAGCCCTGGTCCACATCGCAGATCCACGTCACCTCCGTGTCGGGCATTTTGGCAAAGTTCTCTGCCAAGGCCATGCCCCGGCTTCGGATGCCCATCACGGCCACGTTGATTTTTTTGGAAGGCAGCCCCTTCGTGAAAAACGGGATGGGCTGGATGGAAACGGCCACGCCCGCAAGGGCGGCGTGTTTGATGAAATTGCGGCGGGTGTTTTCATGTCATTACCATTTTGGAAATTGGTTTTTGTGGCCAAAAACAATTCAACAATGTAGCAATTCAACAATTATCGAGGAACTTCACTCTTCTTCAAAATATCGTCAATCACGTCCTTCGTGTCAAACCCCTCCATCTCGCTCCGGCGTCAGGATGATGCGGTGGTTGAGCACCGGGTAGGCCACGAAGCGGATGTCGTCGGGGGTCACGAAGTCCCGGCCGCTCATGGCGGCGATGGCCTTCGAGGCTTTCAGGATGGCCAGTGAAGCCCTTGGCGAAGCGCCGAGGAACAGGTCGGGGTGTTCCCGGGTGTTATGTACCACGGCGGCTATGTAGTCAAGCAGTTCTTCCCGGATTTGCACCTGCTCCACCAGTTTGCGGCAAGCAGCAATGCCAGCGTCGCTGAAAACGGGCTTCACCTCGTCCTTCACCGCCATGCTGAAATCGCTGCGGAAACGGCGCAGGATGGCCTTTCCTCTTCCAGTTCGGGATATTTCACCTTGATTTTGAAGATGAAACGGTCGAGCTGCGCCTCTGGCAATTTGTAGGTGCCTTCCTGCTCGATGGGGTTCTGTGTGGCCAGCACGAAGAACGGCTGCCGCATCACGTGGGTCGTGCCGTCCACCGTCACCTGGTACTCCTCCATCACCTCGAAGAGCGCCGATTGCGTCTTGGCAGGGGCACGATTTATCTCGTCAATGAGGATGATATTGCTGAACACCGGCCCGGCATTGAAGGTGAAGTCCGAGGTCTTCATGTTGAACACGGTGGTGCCCACCACGTCGCTCGGCATCAGGTCGGGGGTGAACTGGATGCGGGAGAAGCCGACGTCCAAGGTCTTTGCCAACAGCTTGGCCGTCAGCGTTTTAGCGATGCCCGGAACGCCCTCAATGAGCACATGGCCATTACAAAAAAGCGCGGCCAGCAGCAGGTCAATCATTTCCTCCTGACCCACGATTACCTTTCGCAGCTCGTTTTTCACCGCACCCACCGCGTTGTACACGGGCGAGAGGTCAAGGCGGTTTTGTTGCCAACCGGGGGTGCTTCTTCTACCGACTCGTCGGCTGGAAAGCGGGCACAGCTGATTCCGGCTCGGCGGGCAGAAACTCCGCTTCGGCGGGCTGCTCCGGGTTTGTTGATTCCAGTTCTTGGGTTGGGTCGAGATGTTCCTCTGTCATTATTGAAAATGATGAATGGTGGTTGCGGATTGGAAAGCCCGAAGGGATTTCTAAGCCAATATTTTTCACTCAGGCTTAGAAATCCCTTCCTACGGTCGGGCTTTCCAATCCTTCGTTTGGGTTTACCAAAAAAAATCCGTCCCCCCCCTGCGACTGGTAGAGCGGCATGAGGATTAGGCCGTCGGCAGGGCTGTGGATGGCACCGTGGCGGTCGTGGGCGAGCAGTTCGCCTTTGACCACGGGCTGAAAGTTCCGGTAGCCGGGCCACATTTCAAAATCATCGCCCGCTTTGATGGAGTGGACTAGAATCAGGTCTGCGATTTTCGGCAAATTTTTCGAATACTCCACCAAAATCTCGTCGTGGCGGTTCTCAACATCTTCGGGGCGCACAGCACCGATGCTCCTCATGCAGTTGATGATGGCGGCGATGGTACGGTTGACCGACACGGGGTCTTCGTGCTGTCCGGCCTCAAAAGCCGCTGCCGCCACGGGGATGCTGAAGTTTTGCTTGGTGAAAAAATGCAGCGTCGTTCCACGGATGCTCCGCATCATCCCAGTTACCACTGGAGCGTGCAAACCGCTGGCAATGCGCACACTCTCTGGGTCGTCGGTGGCAATGGCGAAGATGCCCCCACTGGCCGAGGTCGTGTGCAGGTCGAGCAGCACCACCCGGTCGGGCTGACAGTCGGCTATTTCGGCCTTCACGGCTTGCAGCAGTTCATACAGTTCAAGGTCTTCGGAATCGAGTTCTTCGAGCTTGGACAACAGGATGCGCTGGATGTTTTTCGGGCGTCCACTGCCGGTTTAAGTCCTTGACAATGAAGCGTTTGCCTTCGGAATAGGCCCGCAGATTGCCTATCAGGCCCAGCAACCTCCCCTTGTACTGGAAGTCAGGATTGACCAACGGCTCGCGGTCGAGCAGGGCAAACACCGTCTCCAGCGCCTCCACCCCAGCGGGTTCGTTGCCGTGCATCCCGGCGATGCAGAGGAAGAGCGGCCCGGGTGCGTTACCCACATGGCGTCCGATGATATGTTTTTGAAAACTGGAAATGGCTGACAAGTTTTTTTTTGAAAACGAGCGGCAAGGTAAGGTTTTGAAAATAATTTTTCCAAAACATGCGAGGAGCCACGGATTTTCTCCCAGTGCCCCGGCGTAGGCATCGGCGAAATCGGCGGTTGTTTGTTATGTTTCTTGCAATACGTGGCAGCCAGCGCCGCCCACCGCCCCATTTATCTACCTTTTTCTTATGTTTGTCCGGAAATCCAACAACCCATTTGAAGCACACCTACCTGACCCTTTTATTGTTGCTTTGCTACCTGCAACAAACACTGTTTTCGCAGCAGCTGACAGCCTTCGACGAGCAGGCTTTCCGCACTATGTCCCCCTCGGAGCGGTACCGCTTCGTGCACGATGTCTCGTTTTCTGAATTGGACTCTGCCGCCACAGCAAAGCTATTGTTGACCCGGTGAGCGAGCATCAGCCTCGAGCAGAAAGACACCCGCAGCGCCCTGGCCGCAAACTTTCGCCGCTACAAGGACCGACTGAAATTTGGTACCAACCAGTCAATTGCAAGCATCGATAGCATGTTTGTCGCATTATCGGAAATGGAAACCTGGGCAACGAAAGGGTTTGGTAACCTTGGTTGGGCATATTTACCTACACCCACGAGCAGTACAATTATGAGCGATTGCTGCCTGAGGCAATGTACGTTGACATCCTGCAGTCCTTTGAAAAAATGCAGGCGATGGGCTTAGCGCAATTGAGGGATTACCAGCCCGACCAGGTATTTTATTTCTATTGCAATTTCATGATGGGATTGGAGGATTACGAGGAAGCCTACCGCCTGCTGGTTGTTGCCGAACATGTCATCCAGCCCGACGGGAAAAATTTCAAGGCCTGCACCCTGTACTTGAATTACCTCCAGGACTACTGGACACGAAAGAAAAACCATGCAAAAGCCATTGAGTACGCCGAGAAAATCATCCAGCTCTACGAAAACCTTCAAACAGACGACCCGGAATTCGCTTGGCGGAGCCGCTTCTGGCGGGGCTTCTCTAAATTGAGCATCGCCGACCTAATGGATGCGGCAGGCAAGACGGAGGGCGTCGAAAGATTTGCCGATGAAGGCTACCGGCTCATTAAATTGGAGTCGCCTGGCAACCACTGCAATATCTGGATAGCGGAATACGATGCACTGCGGTCTATATCCCCATCAAGATGAAGTTCGGCAGGATGGAGGAAGCTGGCAGGCTTTGCAGCAATCGAAACTATCAAGCAGCAGTATGGGATTTGCACCGATTTCAATCTTGCCAAGCATATCAACTTAATAAAAACTACGCCCGCTACCATGAGAACTGCGGGGCGATGCCGCCAGCGCTCCGGTACACCACCTCGCCCAAGTGCAGCAGGACAGCCAGGACCTGCGGAACGACGCCCGCAAGTTCGAGAACCTACGCTACCGGCTCGCCGCCGAGAAACATGCCGCCCAGCTGCGCCTGCTGGAAAGCGAAAAAGAACTGCAAAAATGGCTGCGCAACGCCGCCTTTGTCATCCTCGCCCTGCTGTTGGTGCTGGCTTATGGCTGGTCCACCGCCAGCAGCACCTGCGCCAGCAGGAACAGGCCGAGCTTGAATCCGCCAAAAACGCCCTCGACGCCCTGACGCAGGGCTTTCGGGAAAAATCGGACATGGCAGAAAAACTGCGCAGCGAAATGGACGGCCTCGCCGCACGGGGCGAGCGCAGCCAGCACCTCGAACAGCTCCACCCAGTCGGTTCTCCTCACCGAAGCGCACTGGACACAGTTCGGGCGCTGTTCGAGCAGATCCACCCCGGCTTCCTCGAAGCCCAAATGACGGCGACTCCTAAGCTTACCCCCGCCGAACTGCGCTTCCTGGCGCTGGAAAAACTCGGCCTCGGCTACCAGGAAATGGCCAACATACTCGGCGTCTCCTTGCAGACGGTGTACAAGACCGGGCAGCGGATGCGGAAGAAAACCCAGTCCTGACGGGGTTTTGCATTGTCCGGATCTTGTCCGACTGCTTTTTCCTGGTTTCAAGGTTGCTCACCTCCTTTACAGCCGTCGAGCACTAGCCCAGCCAACTGCCAGTAGCCAAATGCCAACAGCTAACATGGTCACATCACATTCAAACAGCAAATTAAAATCGCACAACCGCCCGGCCCTCCGCTACTGGCTCGCCTGGGCGCTCGTGGTTGCCGCCCTGTTCTATGCGATGCACCGCTACTTTGAGTACCGCAACAGCGAGCTGGACAAGCGGCTGGAGCAGTTGCAGCGGTAGTGGCCCCAAGCACCCGGCCAATGCCCAGGCACTTGAAAAACCAACAAAGTCCGACATCAACCCATTTTCATAACGATGCTAATTACTTACAAATGAAATCCAACGTACTTTTAAAACCGGCCAAGGCCGGCTGCTTGTTTTGCTGCTAGGCCTGCTGTTGCCTACCCTTGCAACGGCCCAGCAGCCCTTCGTCACCACCTGGAAGACCGACAACCCCGGCACCTCCGGCCACTTATCCATCAGAGTCCCAACGCTCGGCGGCGGTACAACTACGACGTGGACTGGAACAACGACGGCACGTATGACGAGACCGGCATAACCGGCGGCGCGACCCACACTTTTGGCGTGGCCGGCACCTACACCATACGGATACGGGGCGCTTTCCGAGGATATTTTTCGGCGGAGGGCGACTGCCAAAAACTGCTCGACATCGGCCAGTGGGGAGATATCGCATGGGTATCATGGGGTCTGCATTTGCAGGCTGTTCAACCTGAACATCACTGCCACCGACCAGCCCGACCTGGCGCTGTGACCGGTATGTTTGGGATGTTTATTAATTGCTCCACTTTGAACGGGCCTGCCAACATCGGCACATGGAACACGGCCAACGTGACCACGCATGACTAAGATGTTCCTCCGTGCCTTTGCCTTCAACCAGCCCATCGGTGACTGGAACACGGCCAACGTGACCAACATGTCTGAAATGTTCTTCTTTGCTGCCTCCTTCAACCAGCCCATCGGTGACTGGAACACGGCCAACGTAACCAACATGGATGCTATGTTCCTCCTCGCCGATGACTTCAACCAACCCATCGGTGACTGGAACACGGCCAACGTGACCAACATGTTTCAAATGTTCGAGGGCGCCACCTCCTTCAACCAGCCCATTGGTGACTGGACACTTAACCCCGCTGTCGATTTGAGCGACATGCTCTCCAACTGCGGCATGGACTGCGACAACTATTCCGCCACCCTCATCGGCTGGAGCGGCAACCCCGTCACGCCCAACGGGCGCTCGCTGGGCGCCGACGGCAGGCAGTACGGCACCAATGCCGTGGCCGCCCGCAACAACCTCATCGCCAAGGGCTGGACCATCTCCGGGGATGCGCCCTCGGGGCAGAACTGTGGCGCCGCGCCGCCGCCGCCCGCCAACGACGACTGCCCCATCGCCACCCCATCGCCTGCGGCCTTTCGGCCACCTGGCACCACGGTCGCGCCAACAACGATGGGCCAGCTGCTTCCTGTTACGGTTTTTGCCCACGGCCCCAGACGTCTGGTACACCATCACGGGCACGGGCGACTTCATTACCGCCAGCCTCTGCGGTGGCACCGACTACAACTCCCAATTGGACGTTTACGCCGGCGCCTGCGGTGCGCTGACCATTGTCGCCTGCAATAACACATTCTGCGGGGACGATGCCCAGGTGACTTGGCCCTCCGTGCCCGGCACGGCCTATCGCATCCGGGTAAATGGCTTCCAAGGGGCGACGGGCAACTACAGCCTGGCCGTGACATGCAATCCCCCTGCCAACGACCTCTGCGCCAACGCCACGCCCATCGCCTGCGGCGGCTATTACCGGCTCACGGAATTCGCCTTCAACGATGGGCCCGCTACTACCTGCATCGGTGGCAGCACGGCCCCCGACGTCTGGTACACCATCACGGGGACGGGCGACTTCATCACCGCCAGCCTTTGCTCGGGCACCGACTACGACTCCCAATTGGACATTTACACTGGCGCCTGCGGTGCGCTGACCAGCGTCGGCTGCAACAACACATTCTGCAATAACGATGCCCAGGTGACCTGGCCCTCCGTGGCCGGCACGGCCTATCGCATCCGGGTTCATGGCTCCGCTGGGGCAATTGGCAACTACAGCCTGAGCGTGACCTGTTTGCCCCCCCAAGCCAACGACCTCTGCGCCAACGCCACGCCCATCGCCTGCGGCGGCTTGTGGCCACCGGCTCAACTAACAGCGCCAACAACGATGGGCCAGCTACTTCCCTGCACCGGTGGCAACACGGCCCCGACGTCTGGTACAGCATCATGGGGACGGGCGACTTCATCACCGCCAGCCTCTGCGGTGGCACCGACTACGACTCCAAGCTGGACGTTTATACCGGTGACTGCGCTGCGCTGACCAGCGTCGCCTGCGACGACCAATACTGCCAGGGCAATGCCCAGGTGACCTGGCTCTCCGTGGCCGGCACGGCCTATCGCATCCGGGTACATGGCTACCAAGGGGCGACGGGCAGCTTCACGCTGAACGTAACCTGTGCTGGCCCTCCACCCCCTCCTTCCCCTGCCAACGACCTCTGCGCCAACGCCTACCCCATCGCCTGCGGCTTTCAGGCCATCGGCAGCACGGTCAATGCTGGAATTGACGGGCCTGCGACCGATTGCAACGGTGGAAGCGTGGCCCCCGATGTCTGGTACACCGTCACGGGCACGGGCGACAATATCATGGCCAGACTTTGCTTCTTCACCAATTACGACTCCAAGCTCGATGTTTACACCGGCGCCTGCGGTGCGCTGACCAGTGTCGGCTGTAACGACAACTACTGCGGGGACGATGCCCAGGTGATCTGGCCCTCCGTGGCCGGGACCACCTATCTTGTAAGGGTGCATGGCTTTAACGGCGCTACGGGCGACTACAGGCTGCAAGTGATATGTAACGCCAACGACTTCTGCGCCAACGCCATGCCCATCGCCTGCGGCGGCACGGCCACCGGCTCAACGGCCGGCGCAAGCATGGATGGGCCCGCTACTACCTGCAACGGTGGAAGCGTGGCCCCCGACTACTGGTACAGCATCACGGGCACGGGCGACAACATCACCGCCAGCCTCTGCGGCGGCACCGATTACAACTCCAAGTTGGCCATTTACACCGGTGCCTGCGCTGCGCTGACCGAAGTCGCCTGCAACGACGACTTCTGCGGTACCAATGCCCAGGTGACCTGGGCCTCCGTGGCCGGCACGGCCTACCTTATCCGGGTACATGGCTATCTAGGCGCTACGGGCAACTACACGCTGGACGTGACCTGTGCTGGCTCGCCCCCTCCTTCGGTGGAGCTCACTTGCCCCACCAGCACGACCGTGGCGGCCTGCCAGACCCAAACGGCGGTGACCAACGCTTTCAACAACTGGCTGGCCACGGCCAGCGGCACGGCGGCTGCAACGGCGTTTTGACCAACAACAGCGTGGCACAGGGCGGGGCGCCCTCCTTCTGCGGCGGCTCCACGACCGTGACCTTCACCTATACCAGCACCTGTGCGCCGTTGACGACGACCTGCGAGGCCACCTTCACCGTAACGGCAGCACCAGCTCCACAGCTGACCTGCCCCATCGACCTCATCAGGCCGGTTTGCCAGACACGGGCACAGGATAGCATCGCTTTGCAAAATTGGGTTAATACCAGTAGCTTCAGCGGCGGCTGCAATGGTTCTATAAGTTACAATGGGTTCAACGGCCAACCGCCCAGCAGCTGCGGAGGCACCAAGATCTTGACCCTTACCTATACTTCCAGTTGTGCGGCAACGCTGAACTGCACGGCCACGTTCACCATACGGCGCCAACACCTCCCGTGCTCACCTGCCCGATGAGCCAAACCGAAAATGCCGGGCAAACCCAAGTTGCCATCAATGGTGCATTTGCCACATGGCTGGCCACAGCCAGTGGCACAGGTGGCTGCAACGGTGTCCTGACCAACAACAGCGTGGCACAGGGCGGCCCACCCCCCGCCACGGGCGGCTCAACGACCGTGACCTTTACCTATGCACAATCCCCGCCTTCAACACTGCCCATGGAATGGGGCCTGCCCGTTCTCGACGCAGACCTGCCAGGCGACCTTCACGGTGGCATCGGCACCACCCGTCGTGCTCACCTGCCCGGTGAACACGACGACCGGCGCTTGTCAGACGCAGGCTGATGTGAACCAGGCCTTCGCCACCTGGCTGGCCACTGCTAGCGGAACTGGCGGCTGCAACGGCGTGCTGACGAACAACAACCAAGGCCCACCTTCTATTTGCGGCGGCTCGACGACGGTGACCTTTACCTATACAAGCACCTGCCTTGCGCCAACCACCACCTGCACGGCGACCTTCACGGTGGCCGCACCGCCGACGGTGGTGCTGACCTGCCCGGTGAACACGACGGCCGGTGCCTGCCAGACCCAGGATGCGGTCAACACGGCCTTCGCCAACTGGCTGGAGACGGCCAGTGCGAGCGGCGGCTGCAACGGTGCACTGGCCAACGACAACCAGGAAGCGCCTTCCATTTGCGGCGGCTCGACGACAGTGACGTTCACGTACACCAGCAGCTGTGCCCGCTGACCACAACCTGTACGGCCACCTTCACAGTGACGGCAGCACCAACAGTATTGCTCACCTGCCCCGTGAGCACCACTGTTGATGCATGTCAAGCCAAGATGCGGTCAACACGGCCTTTGCCAACTGGCTTGCGACGGCCAGTGCGAGCGGCGGCTGCAACGGCGCTCTGACGAACAACAACCAGGTAGCCTTCCATTTGCGGCGGCTCGACGACGGTGACGTTCACGTACAACAGCAGTTGCGCCCCCTTGGTCTCGACCTGCACGGCTACGTTCACGGTGGCCGCCGCCCCGACCGTGGTGCTCACCTGCCCTACCAGCACCACGACAGCGGCCTGCCAGACGCAGGCAGCGGTCAACACGGCCTTCGCCATGGCTAGCCACGGCCAGTGCGACCGGCGGCTGCAACGGCGTCCCTGACGAACAACAACCAAACGCCTTCCATTTGCAGCGGCTCGACGACGGTGACGTTCACGTACAACAGCAGTTGCGCCCCCTTGGTCTCGACCTGCACGGCTACGTTCACGGTGGTAACCGCCCCGACCGTGGTGCTCACCTGCCCTACCAGCACCACGACAGCGGCCTGCCAGACGCAGGCAGCGGTCAACACCGCCTTCGCCACTTGGCTCGCAACGGCCAGTGCCAGCGGCGGCTGCAACGGCGTCCTGACGAACAACAACCAGAGCGCCTTCCATTTGCGGCGGCTCGACGACGGTGACGTTCACGTACAACAGCAGTTGTGCACCGCTGACCACGACCTGCACGGCGACGTTCACGGTGACCGCCGCCGCGACCGTGGTGCTCACCTGCCCTACCAGCACCACGACAGCGGCCTGCCAGACGCAGGCAGCGGTCAACACGGCCTTCGCCAATTGGCTTGCGACGGCCAGTGCGAGCGGCGGCTGCAACGGCGTCCTGACGAACAACAACCAAGGCCCACCTTCCATTTGCGGCGGCTCGACGACGGTGACGTTCACGTACAGCAGCAGTTGTGCACCGCTGACCACGACCTGCACGGCGACGTTCACGGTGACCGCCGCCCCGACCGTGGTGCTGACCTGCCCTGCCCCGACGACGGCGAGTGCCTGCCTCACCCAGGCACAAATGAACACGGCCTACGCCAGCTGGCTGGCCTCGGCCACGGCCACGGGCGGCTGCAACGGGTCGCTGACGAACAACGCACCCGCCGCACCGCTCATCTGCAACCCGAACGCCCAGACGATAACGGTCAACTTCACCTACACGAGCAGTTGTACGCCCACGACGACGACCTGCACGTCCACCTTCACGGTGCCGGCCTACCCGACCTACAACGTACCGGCAAACGGTGCATCACAGGTGGCCTGCCCGGCACTGATCGTGCAGCCCACGCCGCCGGTGGTGGTGGACGGCTGCGGCAAAACGTTGACGCCGACCGGCCCAGTCACCGTCAACAACCCGAACCCCATTAATTGTGAGGGCACCCGAACCTTCACATGGACCTTCACCGACTGCGCCGGCCTGGTGAGGACCTGGACCTCGTGACCACCGTCGAGCGGCGACCGTTCAGTGTGCCCGCCAACGGCGCTTGCCACGATGGCCTGCCCCGACCAGACCGATGCCAGCCGACCCCCCCGGTCTTGACGAGCAACTGCGGCGAGGTGCTCACGCCTGTGATAACTTCCACTGCCAAGCCCGGCTGCGAGGGCAACCGCAACTGGAACTTCACCTACACCGATTGCGAGGGCAACACGGCCACCTGGACGTTCATCTACACCGTCGAGTACCTCGACTTCAGCGTACCTGTGAGCGAGACGATGGCCGTCGAGTGCCCACTGACCGCCGTGCAGCCCGTGCCGCCAGTGGTAATGGACAACTGCGGCAAGACGCTCACCGCAATTGGCCCGGCCATCACCATCACGAACAATGCTTCCGGTTGCGAGGGGCGGCCGCAAGTACGCCTGGACGTACAGCGACTGCGGGGGCAACACGCACGTTTAGAGCAAGACCTTCAACTTCAGTACACGGCGGACTTCTTCATTTACCCCGACGGCGAGGACTTCGGGGGCTGCCTGCTCTACGCACAGGCACCAGTGCCGCCCACTATCTACGACAACTGCGGCCAAGAAATCCAGGTGACCGGCCCGACCGTCACGGGAAGCAACGACGGCTGCTCCGGCACCCGGAAGTACACCTACGTTTATACCAACTGCGGCGGCTTCAGCCATGCTTGGTCACATACCTATTATGCCAACGACAACGAACCACCGGTGGGCAACTGCCCGGGCGGCTCACTGGTCAACAGCGTGGACGTGACGAACCTAGCCTGCATCGAGGACGTGCCCTGCCCGGACGACCACGATTTTAGCTCAAAGATCGAGGAGCTGCTCGAGGCCGGCAACATCTACGACGTGTGCAGCGGCGACGACCTCAACGTGGTGCTCGACAGTTGGTCGGAACTCTGGCAGTGCTCCGACGATGATGGAGACGGGGTTTACACCTTCGGGCGCACCTTCTACTTCCGCATCTCCGACCAGTGCGGCAACGAGATGCCCGAACTGTGCGAAGTGACCTACTCGGGCGTTTGTCAGCCGCTGGAGACCTTCCTGCAGGGCGATTGGGGCAACGAGGGCGGCGAGCCAAGCGCTTCCACCGTTGATTCCAACGACATCCAGACCATCAACAACCTGCTGGCGCAAGGCCCGTTGATGATCGGCGGCTCCCTCCGTTCGCTGACACTGACGGATGCGCAGTGCGTGCTGAACCTGCTGCCCGGCATCGGCAACCCGACGATACTGTCCAACTGCCAGCAGGTGAACTGCACCGGCTGCAACCCGGCTAGCCCGATCGGGATGAAGAATATCCTGGCCACCAACACGATTTCGTTGATGTTGAACATGCGCTTCAACGTGCAGTACCACGGCCTGACGATGACCAACGTACGCAACCAGGGCCTTGGCTGCATAGCCATTGACTCGAACATCAAGTTCTGCGTGGGCGGCCCCTGCAAGCTACGCATTTTCCGATTCCTTCGGCAATGCGATGGAAAGTACCATACACCATCAGCGGCCTGCTCGACCTGTCGAACCTCTACCTGAACGGCGGCGTGCCGCTCACCGGCTACTCTTCGCCACTGTACGCAGCGGCCATCCACAATTCCATCACGAACGTGAACGCCTACGCTGGCACAACGGCATCACGCCTACGACCCCAAGTGCAGGTGCCTCCCCGATGTCGCCGACAAAGCGCTTCCGAGCGGCAAGCCCAACAGCAAGGACGTGTTCAGCCTGGCACCAAACCCAGCAAGAAGCGAGGTGACGTTCAAGCTGGCCGAAATGGCCGAAAGCCAGGAGGTGACATTTGAAATCTACAACCAGCTTGGGCAACGGGTGCTTCGCCAAGGTTTTGGCAAGGTGGCCTACGTGAACGAGCGGATAGACCTGAGCGGCATCGGCAGCGGGCTGTACATCGTCAGCGTGAGGGCTGGCGGTGAGCGGTTCGAGCAAAAGCTGGTGGTGGGCAGGGAGTGATTTTTATTGGGGAAAATCACGAAGAGGCTGTAGCTGCCCTGGGGCGGCTACAGCTTCTTGATTTTTGACGAATCCCAAATACCTTAAATATCAAATCACAGCCCCCGAAACTGCCCCTCCACCACCACGCTCAACAGCATGAACGCCTCCCCATCCAAGTGCCGAAGACGCCGATGGGCCTGCCGCAACTGAGCGCCACCAGCTTCCAACCAGAGTCGTCGCTGGCATCGAGGGAAGTTGCTTTCGCTGCGAGTCCACCGGCACAAATTTCTTATGGTGAAAAATGGGCACTACCCCCTCCAAAAACGCCGGAAACCTGCCCATCCAAGGATTTTCGGCCAGCGCCCCGGCGTAGGAACCGGCAAAGGCGGCCAACGTTGGGTACCCATTGCGGAGCGAAAAAGCCGCCTCGCTGTACTCGAATTTTTTCAAAACTGCCCGCTGTGGCCACGCCGACGGATAAAAAACTACCTCCGACTTCAGCACCGTGCCCAGCCGAAAAGTTGTCTCGAAACCCTGCCCGCCCCACGAAAAATCGAGGAGCAGGGCGGTGCGCCCCGTGGCTTCACCGATAAGCCAAGTGCGCCGGGCGAGCAGGTTGCCGTCTTCGGCCTCCTCGGTTTGGCCAGCCACCAGCCAATGATCGGGTACGGCTTCGAGGTTGAGGATGTCCTCTTTTTTGAAATTGACGCCAGCGAGCGAGAGCAAGTCGTCCTGAAGCGGCTCGGGCAATTGCTCCAAGCGCTGGAAGGCCCGCAGCAGCAGGTAGATTTCGCCGAGTTCGGCGAGGATTTTTTCGTGCCAATTGGCCGAGGCCATTAGCAGCGGCAACTGCCGGATGCGCCGGGCGAGGGTGCCGAGCTTGGCGTCCACCATGCGGACGGCGAGGTCGTTGAAGTAAGTGTCGGCCTGCCCTTCCCGGTGTGGCGAGGCCTGCCGAAAAAGGTCGAGCAGCCAGCTTTCGAGTTCCGCCAGACCGGCGGACATTTGCAGGATGCGCTTTTCCCGGTTTTGTTTGCGTTTTTCGGCGAGAGCAAGGTCGGCTTCGGGGCTGCGAGCTGGCGGCTCGGCAAGGGTTGTTGCGGAGCGCTCGCTCCGTTTTTTCAGCCATTCGGCTACCCAGTTGGGCGGCTCGGCGAGCTGGAATGCATCGTTGTTTTTTGAAAAAAGTAGGAGCAGGCCGATACCGTGCTTGCACGGCAAACGCCGCACGGGACAGGTACAGCGGAATCCCACCCCCTCGAAATCCACCGCTATTCGGTAGGGGTCGGCGGGGTCGCCAAGCGTGCCCCAGATTGCCCGGCCATTGCCTTCGAGCAAGTGCCAGCGCTGGGCGTGCGCCACCGATTTTGCCCGTTGCGCCGTGCCAGCATCGGGGGCAAGAGTCAGGATGTGGTCGTATGTGAGTTCCTTGGCCATTGTCAGGGGCGAAGGTAAGGATGAACGATAAATGATGATGAATGATGAATGGAGACCGAACTTTTTTTGATAATCTGATGGCTCGGCTTATTTTGCCGTATCGCCGTTTTAGCCGAAGTGAAATGAATCGGTCGGCCTCGGCAAACTATAAAAAAAACTGTACGAACATGGCGATAATGATTACCGATGAGTGCATCAACTGTGGTGCTTGTGAACCAGAGTGCCCTAACAATGCCATTTACGAAGGTGTCGTGGAGTGGGCCATTGCCGACAGCACCAACATAAAGAGTGCGTACACCCTCGAAGATGGTTCATCAACAGGAGCAAACGACAAGCACAAGCCCGTCTCTGATGACTACTACTACATCACCCCCGACAAATGCACGGAGTGCGTGAAGCTCCATGAGGACCGCAGTGCGCCGCCGTCTGCCCGGTGGACTGCTGCGTACCAGACCCCGACCGAAGGGAATCGAAAGACTACCTGCTGGCCCGAAAGGAGCGGTTGCATTTGTGATTGTTTTATTGTTGAATTGTTTTCTTGTTGGGATGCCTCGGATAACAATTCAACAATCCAGCAATTCAACAATTCAACAATAAAGATTTAGTTTTCATAGCTTTAGATTTTTGTGGCCCGCCTGGTATTTCAAGGCGGGTTTTTCATTCTCATCTTCCCAACTTGTCGTCCTGCTACCCATTTTATTTTCCGCTTCGCAAAAGCTGATTTTCGCTATACCTTTTCCACCGTTTTTCACAACAAAAAAAAAAAATCAATAAATGAGGCACCTGTACACCCCTGCT
>JADJYH010000034.1 GCA_016719855.1 Saprospiraceae bacterium
AATACAACCGCCCTGGTTGGTTGTCACGATATACATGAATAGGTATGGTTTTTTGTTTTCGTACCCTTTGGGACGAGTAAGCAAGGCTACCGGGTTCCGGCAACCGGTGCAACTAAGCGTTGCATTGTTCTCAGAGGCCCAACTGTAAGTATCGGCGTCCAGTCGGCATCCAACTGTACCTTTCCCCTGCTTGATGGGAATTGTGTCTATGCCTAAGTCCGGCAACTCGACGTCGGATTCAAAGATGTCAAGCACCAACTGTGTCGTACAACTACCGATGTCAGTAACCAAGAGTGTGTAGATACCCGGTGCCAAATCAATGAAGTTTCCATTTTGCCCAAAATCTTGCCCGTTTAAGATAAAACTGTAAGGCGGTGAACCGTTGTTCACGGTATCCACTTCGATGGAGCCGTCGGATTCGCCGGGACAAGATTCATCCGAGATGATTAGTTGTGGTATGGGCGTCTCACCCGCCGAAACCATAATCGCATCAGTGTCGCACAGGCACCAAAGTCAACACCTGCATCGGCAATGGGAGTGGGGTTGACTACTATGGTAAATGCAGCGGTATTGGTGCAGTCGTTGGCATCGGTCGCTATGACAGAGAAGGTGGAGTTGTTGATTGGTAAAACATTCAGCGTTGGCGTGTTAGCCCCAGTGCTCCATAGATAGTCATCCCCGCCTGTTGCAGTCAGTACGGCGGCATCGCCTTGACAAAGAACGCCGTCGTTGTTGTTCAGACCGGATGTTTCGGCGGCATTAATAGCTGCGGTTGGTAGCGGGTTCCGTCACCGTTTGCGCTGTGCTGGTCGCCGTGCAGCCGTTTACAGTCACGGCTACCGTGTAGTTTCCGGTAGCGGTGGCGATGTAGCTTGACAAGGTAGCACCGACTATGTTCGTGCCGTTATTTTGCCATTGGTAAGTATAGCCTACGCCCATGGGGGCGTTCAGCACAACGCTGGTGCCTGAACAAAAGGTGGTAGCTCCGACGGGGGTGATGGCAGCAATGGGAAAATTATTGACGGTGACAGTTACCGGGCCGCTGGTCGCTGTGCAGTTATTGCCATCAGTAACGACCAAAGTATAATTTCCGCTCGTCGTGGCAGTGTAGATGGGCAAAGTTGCCCCGGGGATGTTGACACCGTTTTGCTTCCATTGATAATTGTAGCCTGCGCCGATGGAGCCGTTTAGCACGGCGCTGCCGCCTGCGCAAAAGGTTGTAGCACCAGCTGGTGTGATGATGGCAGTGGGCAGCGAGTTGACCGTTACGGTTTGAGCGGTGCTGGTCGCTGTGCAATTATTGCCATCGGTCACCACCAAAGTGTAGTTCCCAGAAGCAATGGCGATGTAGCTCACCGAAGTTGCACCTGGAATATTTACGCTGTTTTGCTGCCATTGGTAGATGTAGCCTGGGCCAGTGGAGGCGTTCAATACGACACCGCCTCCTTGGCAGAAGGTGGTTGCCCCTGCGGGTGTGAAGGCGGCGGTGGGCAACAAATTAGTAGTCACTGTGACTGGACTACTTGTCGCTATGCAATTATTGTCATCGGTCACCCCCAAAGTATAATTTCCGCTCGTCGTGGCGGTGTAGATGGGCAAAGTTGCTCCGGGGATGTTGACACCGTTTTGCTGCCATTGGTAGGTGTAGCCTGGACCAGTGGAGCCGTTTAGGATAACGCTACTGCCTTCACAGAAGGTTGTTGCTCCAATGGGGGTGATGTTTGCCGTAGATATTTGATAAAAAACAATCGGGGTACCCTGCGCCACTGCCAGACACGTGTCGCCTAAGTTGGGCAGTCCGTTTCCGGCACTGCTGCCCACTAAGGCGGAAATGTAGTATGTGACCCCGTAATTCATGCCGCCCGGCACAAAACTGAAAACCGGCTGACTCGAAGACGCCACCGGGTTCAAGATGCTCGCCCCGCTGCCCTCGTGCAGGAAAAAGCCCAACAAATCATCAGGGTCAAACACCTGCCCGGCGCTGTTGTAAACCGCAAGTCAAAGCTTTGTGCGCCGCAGGCTTGCAGAGCAGTTTGGCTCATCGTGCCTACGTCGCTGGTGCAGTTGCAGAGCCTCATCCCATTGACGGCGATGGGTCCACAACTGTTGGCATCGACCACTGAAAAACTGTAAGCGACTCCGCTCGGAATGAAATTGCTCGTGAATTGAAAGCCGCTCAGGGTTCCCATTCCTCCGGTCACGGTATAAGGTTGAGTTCCTCCGGTAAGATCGAAGCTGACCTGGTAGGCAGTGTTGCCGCCGTTGCAGGATTCCAGAAGATTGGCAAAGGCGAGCAGGGCGGGGCAGTCAGCGTCACGGAGGTGCTGATACTGCATCCGGCAGCAATGTCCGTCACGGTGACTGAATAAGTTCCTGCATTAAGCCGGTGGGGTCTTCGATGCCGTCAAGCGAATTGTCATTTCAGTCAAAATAAATGGCGGTGTGCCGCCGCTCACAGTCAGGTCAATCGAGCCGTCTGCCGAGCCGTTGCAGGTGGGCGGCTGCGAAGATGTGAGGACGGTGAGCGGACAGCTTGTGATGGTGAAGGAGCAGGTTTCCGTGCAAAGGGTGGCGTCGGTGAGTGTGAGCGAATAATTGCCGGCGAGCAGGCTGTTCAGCGCGACGCTGCCGGGTGCCGGGCTGCTGCCGGAACCGCTTGCTGCCCCGCTCCAGGCGTAGGTGTAGGGCGCAGTTCCTCCGCTGAAGGCGATGGCAGCCACGCCGTCGCTTGCCCCGGCGCTGCTGGCGGGGGTTTGCTGGGCGCAGTTCAGCACAAAATCCGGCGGCGCAGTGAGGGAGGCAGCTGCCGTCGCAGTGCAATTCACGTCATCCGTCACAGTGACGGAATAACTGCCCGCCTGCAAGCCGCTGGGGTTTTGCAGCCCGTCGAGGAGTTGTCGCTCCAGTCAAAAACAAACGGCAGGCTGCCGCCGCCGAGGTGACTTGAATGGCTCCGTCCGAGCCGCCGGGGCAGGTGGCGTTTTGCGAAGCAACCCCTGCCAGCGTCAAAGTGCAGCCTGGCTGGGTGATGGAAAAATTGCAATTTTCCGTACAGCCGTTGGCATCGGTCAGCGTGAGGCTGTATGTGCCTGCCGGGAGGTTGGAAATGGTGGCCACGCCCGCCGGTGCGTTCGCAACGCTGCCGCTCGCTGCCCCCGACCAAGCGTATTCATAGTTCCCCGTACCTCCGCCAAAGGTGATGGACGCCACGCCGTCGCTGCCGCCTGCTGTTGTGACGGGGCTTTGCTGCGCGCAGGATAAAGACAGGGGCGAAGGCTCCGTCACCCCGGCGCTGCCGTTGACCATGCAGCCGCTGGCATCGCTGACCGTGACGGCGTAGTTGCCCGCCGCCAACCCGGTTGGGTCTTCGATGCCGTCGAGCGAGTTGTCATTCCAGTCAAAACCGTAGGGCGTTGCGCCGCCTGCGACGGTCAGGGCGATGGCGCCGTCCATGCTGCCGCTGCAGACGAGCGGCTGCGGGATGATGGAGCTGATGGCAAAACCGGCGCAGCCGGGTGCGGTGATGGAAAAGCTGCAAGTCTGCGTGCAGCCCCGAAATCGGTCAGGGTCAGGCTGTAAGAACCCGCGACTAAATTGCTGATGATGTAAATTCCGGCGCTTGCCGCCGAAGCGCTCCCGCCCGATGCGCCGCTCCAGGCGTAGGTGTAAGGCGCTGTGCCGCCACCGATGGCGATGCTTGCCGAACCGTCGTTACCGCCCGGGGTGCTGACCGGCGACTGTTGCAGGCAATTCAAAGTCAGCACGGCAGGCTGTGTAACGGTAGTGCTGCTATTGGCAAAACAACTCTGTCCGTCGGAGACAGTCAGGGAGTAAGTGCCTGCCGCCAGCCCAGTCGGGTTGGGCTGCCCGTTCAGCGAGGAGGGCGTCCAACTGTAAGAGTAGGGCGTAGTACCGCCCGTCACGGTGGTTTGGATGGAACCATTCGGTCGCCAAAACAGGAAACTGGCGTTGCCGTCGCGCGTTGAAATGACAGGCAAAGGGTTGACCGTGACATCCGCAGTCCCCGTAGCCATACAGGTGTTGGTACCCGTCACCGTCACGGTATAGGTGCCGGCATTTGAAGGGGTTGCTGGATTGATAAAAGGGTTTTGGCTGGAAGAAGTAAAGTTGTTGGGCCCCGTCCGACCAGGAGACCCCATTGCCGCCTGATTCAAATAAAATCAGGGCAGCCCGGCACATACGGGACTGGTACTCGAAACATCCACAGCAGGTATAGCATTTACCGTAACAAAGGTCGAGGAGATGCCGGTGCAGCCCGTGGCGGGAACCGTGACAGTGACTGCGTAAGCACCGCTTGCCAATACACTTGCCGAAGTAATGAGGGGATGTTGCTGCACACTGAAAAAGCCATCCGGTCCCATCCACGACCAGGTGACACCGCTCGTTCCGCCGCCGCCAAATTGAGCATAGCGCCTTCACAGACAGGACTATTGCTCGATGCCCCCACAACTGGCGAATCGTTCACGATGACGGCAGTGGAAGATGTTTCCGTGCAACCGGTGGCAGTTACGGTCACGACGACTGAATATGCGCCACTTGCCAATGTTGTTGGAGAAGGGATGTTAGGGTTTTGGCTCGATGAGGTAAAACCGTTAGGACCCGTCCACGACCATGTGACACCGCTCGTTCCCGTTGCCATCAACCCTAACGGGATGCCGGAACACACTGGGCTGTTGCTGGATGCAAGCACCATCGGCGTGGCGTTCACGACGACAGAAGTGCTTGCCTCGTCGGTGCAGCCGAACCCGTTGGTCACGGTCACGGTGTAAGTGCCTGCATCCGCCAGCGTTGCCGAGGGGATGTTGGGGTTTTGCTGTGGGCTGGAAAAGCTGCCCGGTCCTGACCACGACCACATCGTGCCGCCGCTGCCTGCCATCAGGTTGAGCGTTGACCCCTCGCAGATGGGGCCGTTGTTGGTCGGGGCGGCAGTGGGTTCGGCTTGCAGGATGACGGTGGTTTGGGCGCTTGCCGTGCAGCCCTGGGCGTTGGTCACGGTGACGATGTATGTTCCTATGTTGGCACCCGAAGCGTTGGGAATGACGGGGTTTTGGACGTTGAAAGTGCCGCCAGGACCTGACCATGACCACACAGTACCGCCTATTCCGGTTTCTGTCAAGTTGATGTTGGTTCCCGGACAAGGCGTGTTGCTGCCTGCCACTGCGGTCGGGTTGGCATTGACGGTGACGGTGGCACTGATACCGGTGATGTTGGTGGTGCAATTACCGTTGGTCACGCTAACCAGCGAGTAGGTGGTTGAAACGGTTCGGCGTTACGCTGACGGTGTGCCCGGGGCTGATGTTGTTGAGGATAAAATTGCTGGTGCCGTCGCTGTACTCTACGTTGTAGGTGCCGGTGCCGCCGCTGGGGATGAAAGTGAGGGTAGAACTGGTGCCTGTGCAGATGGCGGTGGGGTGGCGGTGAGGTGGAAGCCAATAGAGGGCATGGCTCGCCGCATGTACAATCTGATAGGATTTCGTCGCTGCCGGGCGTTTGAGCATTGACGCAGGGGGCACCGATTTGCGGCTCGCCGTTGCAGAAGTGGAGTAGTCGCCTTCCCACGGGAGGAGGGTTATTGCTGAAATCGTAACCTGCTCCACAGAAAGAATTTGTAGGGTAACAACCGCTTAACTGGTTGTCGTAAAGGATGAGGCTTATCAAATTGGGGAAATTGAAATTGGGAATATTGCCACTCAGTTGGTTGTTGTGAAAATTGAGCCCCTCCAAATTGGGAGGTTAAAATTGGGTATGGTGCCGCTCAACTGGTTGTTGTAGAGGTAGAGATATGTCAAATTTGGGAGGCTAAAATTGGGTATGGTGCCGCTCAACTGGTTTAACCCGAGGTCTAGGCTTATCAAATTGGGTAAGTTAAAATTGGGTATGGTGCCGCTCAACTGGTTGTTGTAGAGTCCAAGGACTTCCAAATTGGGCAGGTTGAGGTCAGGGAGGCTGCCTACCAAGTTATTGCTACCAATTAGTAAACTAGTAACTCTATTACTTCCATTGCAGCCCACCCCATACCAACTGCATACACAACTCGTTGTGTCCCATGTATTTATCCAGTTGTCGCCGTCGGTGGCTTCATAGAGTTCGACGAGAGCAGGCTTGTCGGGGTGGGTGCTACAGCACATACCTTCTTGGTTGTTGCAGAAGTTTGCCCATGATTGGGTGAAAAGGCCGGGGTTGTTGGAAATATTGCCGCTGGTAACATGAGGGCACAGGGACTGAAGGCCAGGGTTTAGGCAGCCGCTCAACTGGTTGTTGTGAAGCCAAAGTGTAGATAAATTAGGCAGGTTCAAGTTGGGTATGTTGCCGCTCAATTGACTGTTATGGAGGTCAAGTACTTGCAGATTAGGCAGATTGAAATCGGGGATGCTACCGCTTACCTGATTATTATGGATGTACAGAGCTATCAGGGAGGGTAAGTTAAAGTTTGGAATATTGCCAGTCAATTGGTTGTAGCCAAGACCAAGTGATATCAAATTAGGCAAATTAAAGTCGGGGATGCTACCGCTTAGCTGGTTACTTGTGAGTTCGAGAATTGTTAAGTTGGGTAGGTTGAAATCGGGGATATTGCCAGTCAATTGGTTGTATTGCAAAGACAAGATTTGCAAATTGGGCAGATTTAAATTAGGGATATTGCCACCTAACTGGTTTCCATCCAGTTTGAGACCTTGTAAATCGGGTAGGATAATATTTGGGATATTACCCATCAAGCCGTTACCCGAGAAAGATGCATCACAAAACCGCCTCCCCGTTTAAATCCAGACAAGTAACACACCCTTGCCCATTGACCGTGACCCCATACCAAGTCCCAATCGCCTGCCCCGGCACGAGCCAATTGTTGTTGTTGGTCCAGTTCGCACCATCAGTAGCATTGTACAGCGCCACAAGCTCCAAGGAATCGGAAGTGCATTGCCCCTGTAAGCGTGAGAGCGGCAGGCACAACAAGAGCCATAAAAAGCAAATCGTTTTGGTTGATTTCCTAAGTAAGAGGGTATTCATAGGTGAATTCGATAGGTTAAAAACAAGCTATTGATATTGCTTTTCAGAAGACATGTTCGTTCCCTCACCTCACCACCGTCAAGTCTCCTTTGAAAACTTCCACTTTTCCGTCCACAAATTCGACTTCGGCAAACCAAACAAACACACCTGGATTGACTGGCTTGCCCTGGTGCATCCCATCCCAACCTTGCGAAGGCTCGTTCGGCGTCAGGTAACCACCCTCAAATACCTGTCCGCCCCATCGGTTGAAAATGCGCAGGGAGCGAATAACCTTCACCGACCCGTCTGCAAACATAGTGAATCCGTCATTGCTGCCGTCCCCATTGGGTGAAAAAACGTTCGGTGCGTAGATTTTTCTTTCTTTTCGCACGATGATTTGGATTTGCCCTACTGCCGGGCATCCATTTTCATCTTGTACCCAAAGATGATAGGTGGTTGTTTCTAATGGGCGGGCAACGGGTTCCAGGCAATCTGCACAATCCAATCCTTCTACAGGCGACCAAGTGATGCTGTCAGGGAAGAAGTTTATTTCGGGTGAAAGCTGCACACTGTCGCCCAATTCGATTTGCAAGATTTCAGGCAACGAAAGCTGCAATTCCAATGGTTCGTCGAGCGAAAATGGAAGTGCTTTCCGGCAGCCCTCGCCATCTTCTACCCACAGAATATGAGCACCGCCTGGCAGATTGGGGAACAAGGTGTTCGGGGAAAAATAAGCTGTGACATTGATGGAGAAAATATATGGTTCTATGCCGCCCATGGCCTGGGTGACTGTCAAGGAGCCATTTTCATCGCCAAAACAAATGGGCGAAACAGTGGACAAGCTTGCATCAAGCACGGAAACCGTGAGCGTCAGTTGTACTATGCTGTCACAGCCTCTGGTGGCTTGCAAGGTGTCGGAAAAGATGCCTGTTTGGCCATATTCGTGGTTGCCCAGAAGATAAGTTTCACCTTCACAGAGATGCAATTCAAGCGCCTGTAAATAGGCAGAAAACACGGTCAGCGCCGTCGTCACCGTGCTATCACAGCCCCCTTGCCATGTTTGAAGCACGTCCGTGTAGTTGCCGCTTTGGGTATAAACGTTGCTCCCAACAGCAAGGCTTTCCCCCTTCGCAAAGGGAGATGGTTTGGGTCAGTGTTTTCACTGGTAACACTATGACGCTTGTGGTCACCGTGCTGTCGCAGCCCAGCCATGTTTGAAGGATGTCCTGATAAACGCCTTGTTGGTTGTAGGTACTGCTGCCGACCATCACACTATCACCTTGACAAAGGCTGAAGTTTTGTTGCGTAAAAGCGAGCGGGTACACGGTTATCGAAGTGGTCAAGATGCTGTCGCAGCCGTCCGGCGTTTGCAGGGTGTCCACGTAAACGCCTGCCTGCGAATAGACCTGATTGCCCACCGTCACGCTCTCGCCTTGACAGAGCATGAACTGTTGGGCAATGGAAACCACAGGAAGTACCGTCAGCGTCGTGGAAATGATGCTGTCGCAGCCATTCACTGTTTGCAAAACATCCGTGTAAACACCACTATCGGTGTAGGTATTGCTGCCGGCGTTACGCTCTCACCTTCGCAGATGACCGGCGCTTGCGCAAATTGATAGGCTGGAAGAACGTCAAGGTTCGTTGTCACGATGCTGTCACAGCCGTTCGACGTTTGCAAAACATCCAGGTACGTGCCGCTCACTGAATAGGTGCTGCTGCCAACCGTTATGCTGTCTCCCTGGCAAATGACGGGCGATTGTCCCATTTGAAAAACCGGATAGACCGTGAGGTTTGTGAAAACGATGCTGTCGCATCCGTTCATGGTTTGCAAGATGTCAGCGTAGCTGCCACTTTGGTCGTAGATACTGCCGCCCACAGTTAGGATTTCGCCTTGGCAAATACTTAAAGTCTGTTGTATGGAAGCAGTGGGGTAAACAACAATCGAGGTAGTCAAGATGCTGTCGCAGCCGTTTCCAGAAATTGACTGGAGTGTGTCCAGGTAAATGCCCGCCTGGGTGTAAACTTGGTTGCCGACCGTTACGCTTTCGCCCTCGCAGAGGGTGAGCGACTGGTCTACTGAAAACGTTGGCAGCACTGCCAGCGCCGTTGTGACAATGCTGTCGCAGCCGCTTGCGGTTTGCAACACGACTGTGTATGTGCCGGAAGCGCTGTAAACGCTTGCGCCGACCGTCAGGCTTTCGCCCTCGCAGATGACGGGCGATTGTTCCATTTGAAAAACAGGGTTCACTGTCAGGAGCGTTGTGACGGTGCTGTCACAGCCACTTGCCGTTTGCAACACATCCGAATATGTGCCGCTTGCAGCGTAGGTGTTCCCTCCAACTGTCACGCTTTCGCCTTGGCAGATGATGGGTGATTGCGACGTTTGAAAAACCGGCAACACTGTGAGGCTGGTCAGTACGGTGCTGTCGCAACCGTACACTGTTTGCAGGGTGTTGGTGTAGCTGCCGCTTTGATTGTAAATATTGCTTCCCACCGTGAAAGTTTCACCTTGGCAAATGGTTGGGGCTATGCTCTGAACAACAGGTTGATGCACTACAATCTTCACCGTGTCTGTGTTAGAGCAGAGGCGGCTGAAATGGATATCGTCCAAGCCAAAGTCATTGCCGCCGACTGTCAAGTTTTGGTTTACCAGTCGAATAACAGCGGAAGTGGCGGTGCCAGAATTCCAAATAATATAGAACTGCTTCCATTGGCATTGCTGAGGTAAAGGCTGGAACACATTGCCCAGCAACTGCCCGTTAACGCTGAACTGCAGGTTGGACAAATTTGTCTGGATGCTTGACCAATTCGTCACCCACGCTGAAAAAATGTAGTCATTCTGTGGCTTCACGTTCACGGTCTGCTGCCAGACAGTGGTATTCGGAGTGCCTGCGCCGTTCACAGCCATCAAGTTGCCTGTGCCGCTTGTATGGTCGGTGCAGGGAGCGGCAAGCGGATGGACATTTATCACGTTGTTAGTTAGGGCATATACAGCTTGCGGCCCTATGTCGGTCGGGCTGTGCGTGTAGCTGCTGATAAAGCCTGTATTGCCCTGCTCAAAATCGCCGTTGGTGATAAGGTTTTCCGTCTCGAAAATTCCGCTCACCGTGTAAGTTGTTGTCTGCGACGGCGAGGCGATTGGGTTGGCAATATCGGTTGCACTTAAGCCAGTATTAGGCGACCAAGAATATCCCTGCGCACCCTGCGCCTGTAACTGAGTGGAACCGCCTGAACATATATTGACAATTGCGGCTGAGGTGTTCACACCGTCCAGCACAATGAGGTTTGTGAGCCGAATGGTGTCGCAGGGCAAGGAAGCTAACGTGTCCAGGTAAATGCCAGTTTGCTCATAGATATGGTTGCCAACGGTCAGGCTTTCACCGGGGCAAAGCGTGACGGAAACGGTGTCAAAAACGAAGCAGACTTCCGGCAATGCTATCGCCAAGTGCTTACATGGATACAAAGGATTATTGAGTGCCAATGCCGGAGAATCCAGTATCGATTCAGTTATATTGGTACGTTCTTGCTGTGTAATTCCATTGGTCGTTTGGCCTAATTGACGCTCACCAGTCGCTCCGGCGAGCGTGGTCAAGAAGAAAAAGGCAACTAAAACACGAGTCGCCTTCAGACGGAGGAAGAAATGGATTTTCAAAGCGGTTAATTTTATTGTTCAAAAACTGGTTTGTAGCTATCGGCGCAAATCTGGTGAACTTAAATCAAGCGGTTATCCCCGCCCGAATGCTGGGCGGGGAGATAGGTGTCAAAATGAAAACAGAGCTGCTTTTATCGTTGGATGACCAATTTCTGCGTACTTGCCCTGCCTGCGCTTTGCAAGGCGATCAAGTAAACACCCGGTGCCAATCCGCTCACATCCAGTTCCGGTGAATCACCCTCTGATAATTGAAAGCGTTGTACCCGCCTTCCCGATAGGTCGAAGATTTCCACTTGCGCTTCGCTGGTTAGGTCGGCAGCAATGGTGACATAACTGTTGGCAGGATTGGGCGATATCGAAAAGAAAACGAGTTTGCTAAGCTCCGAAGCCTCGCTAACCACCATGCAACTGTCGGTTTGCGCCGCTGTGCAGCCATTGGCATCGGTCACGGTCACACCAAAGCTGCCCGCAGGCAGGTTGGTTGCCGTGATGCCGGTTTGCCCGTTGCTCCAGACAAATGCAAATGGCGGTATGCCTCCACTGGTGAAAATAGTTGAAAGGCAGCCGGATGTCCCTGCTTGCTGTTCGGTGGCGAACGTCAAATTCATAGCCTCGAAGTTGGCAACGGTTGCCATTTCAGATGCTGTGCAGCCGAAGGCGTCCGTTACCGTTACGGAATAGCTTCCGTCCGGCAAACCGGAGATGGCGGCAGCGCCGCCGCCATTGCTCCAAGTGTACATGAACGGCGCTCCGAGGCTCGAAACAACCGTCCCGATGCTTGCCGTATTTTCACCGCAATAACCATTTACGACATTAAGCGCCAGCCAATCTCGGCTGACGGCATGAAAAGACGCCAGCTTGCTCAAGCCCCCGTCCAAACACGCCGGGGTTGGTGTAAATTCCCGAAACATCGTAAACCACTGCCACGCTGTCCACCAAACAACCATCGGGCAGTTGGGCGATGAATTTGTACGATTGGTTTGCCTGGTAGCCAGACAAGATTCCATCTGCGCCGTTGATGACCATGACCGAACTGAAGCCATTCCACTGAATAAAACCGGCGCATTTCCATTGCCCGTCCTCCTCAAATGCAGCGATGATGTGGCTGCCGAAGGGCAGTATGTCGCCGTCGAGCGTGGGGGTAATGTCGCTGGGAACGAATAAACTGGCGCTAAGAAATGTGCTGTAAGGGTCGCCGCAAAAGCCCGGTTGTCCCTCCATGGCATTTGAAGAAGCGACTATCAAAGTGAATATCAAAAGTTTGTTCCGCATGGCTTTATTAATTTGAAATGATTATTTTTTTCACCGAAACGCCTTGTTTGGTAGTCAGCCTGACGAGGTAAATACCTGCCGGGAAAGTGTTCACATTCACCTGTAGTTTCGTGCGCCCCACATCTGTTTTACCATTGTAAATATTCGCAACCTGCCTTCCATCGTGCGATAACAATTCTAAGTGGAGGGGCGAAGCATCCGACAGATGAATGTCAAAATTCAATGTTGACGTAGCTGGGTTCGGGTAGGCCGACCATTGAATTTCCTTCAGTTCATCCTGTATAGATGAGACCTGCTGTATCTCTAAATCCATTGCCATGAAAACACCTTCGGCGGCAAAGGAATCGCTGCCGTTTTCAAAAACGACTTTCACATCGAAGGCTTTTTCTTCTCCCTTTTTCCAAACCCGGAAAAACATCGTTTCGCCTTCGGCAAATCCCTCGATGTGGCTTGACGTGATTGCATCGTCACCCGTGGCGACCATTGCCAGGCTGTAACCATCGTATCTGCCAGAGCCGTACAACTCCCCTTTTCGATTAACAATGCCGATTTCATCCCCACGAGTGAGATTCATTTCGAGCAGCGATTTTGGGAAAATCACGGTCGCCGCCTGCAACGTGGATTGAAACGGTGTGAGAAAATACTGGCAACTGTTTTCAATATGGACGGGCAGGGATTCCAAGCTGCGATCATCCACCTGGCTACCTCCAAATCCGTAGGTAAACTCACCATCCGCAGAGGCATTCAGAATGTAACCACTTCCTGTTTTCATCTGGAAGTTGGCGCCGCTCTGCAAAGTCACGAGGTACGACTGCGGAGTCAAGTTTCCGTTTGGTCCAGTCGGCATGTTCAGTACCCTGAAAATATCAGGAGTGGTCGCAGGCGAAAACTGGTCTGCCACGGGCGACGGGTCATCTTTCAGGTAAGCTGACCAGTTGTTGACCGGAACGCCCTGCGAGGTGGCGGCGACATAGGTATCGGCGTGTGCGGGTCGGCTTTTTCGCCACAAACCTGAATGGTGACCGGCTGCAACACCTTGATGCGGTAGCCCTTGCGGAAATCCCAATCGTCGAAATCATTGGGATTCGATTGGGCAAAGGGTGAAAAACTCTGGTTGTACTGATTTTCAATCGCCACAATCTTCGACTGCGCCGAAGGCGGAAACATGACTTCGATGGCAGGGTCGAGCGGCACAACGTTGCTCGAAATAAAATTCGTGCCTTCCACCAGGTCCATCATCTGGCAGTGTACTGCCGGATCGGAACAGGTCACCACCAGCGAGTATCCGCTGACCGCCCCGTTGTAGCCGTCCACCACGATGAAATATTCGCCCGGTGGCAACGCCTGTGCCACCATACCTTCGTTGGAGTTGCCCGACTTATGGCTGCTGAACAGGCAATTGAAAATGCTGCACCCGTTCAGCAAGTACAAATCGAGGTTGGCTGACAGCCCGGACAGGATGATGGTGATGTCCTGCGTAGTCGTGTTTTGAAATTTGTAAACCACTTCCTTGCCGTTAGTGTGACTTCCAGGGCAAGCATAAAAACTGGCGTTGGCCTGACCGGTGCTGTTGTTGCCAGATACGGGCTGACCACATTCCAGCACCTGGGCATTGATGCACTGCTGATTGCCTGGTCCACCAATTTCGTAAGGACAATCCACGTTCGGGGGGCAGGGGTCAAAACAGGTCGTCGAAAGCGAAAAACTGCCTTCCTGGTCGAAGTATCCATCCACGACGATGTAGTAGGTTTTCCCGGCGGTAGCGGTGAAGACCACGCCTTCCTCTTCCGTGCCGGATTTGTTGCTCGATTTAAAGCAATCGTTCGGGTCGCACTGGTCGAGTACAAACAAATCGAGGTCGGCAGACAACCCGGAAAGTTTGACTTGTACAACTTTCTGGACTGGCGTGCTGAACACAAAGACCTTTTCCTTGCCGGACATGTAGGCTGGCGCGCACCCGTACTGGATAACCTGGTCGCTGCCTGTGGCAGTGTTGCCCATCTGGGTTTGACCGCAGGTGATTGCAGGTGCTCCCGTGCAGTTGAGCGCCCCGTTGACGATGCTGTTGCCGCACTGCACGTTTATAGAATAGGTGCTGGTGGAACCCAAGTAGCCTTCTACTACGATGAAATAAGTGCCAGCCGGAAGGCTTTGGGCAAAAATCGCCTCCGGACTTGTGCCCGTCCGGTCACTATAATCCATGCAATTGTTGCGGTCGCAGGGCTTTAGCAGCAGCAGTTCCAAATCTTCCTGCAAGCCCGTGAGTGTTATCAGTACGTTCTGCGCAACAGGGTTGGTGAACTGATAGACGACTTCCGCTCCGTCCACGAGGTTGGGAAAACAGTTGTAAGTGTTGGCGGCGGCAATCCCGTTGGCGTTGTTTCCGACTTTCGTTTCGCCGCAAGCAATCGGAATAGGCGCACTGCAATCGAGGTCGGTGCCGGGCGACGGCGGGGTTTTCAGGCACTCGATGTAGCTCAGTCCCAATGGAGCGAAGCTGCCCGTATGGCTGGGGTTGTTCAGCCCCAAAGCATCTTTAGGTACGTAGCAGGCGACGACGTTATGTTCTGCATTGTTTTCCAGACTTTCACGAGGAAGTTTTCTCCAAAAGCATACCCTTCCTTTACGGCGGCAGTCGCCGGGTTGTCGCCACACAAGTCGAGCGTGAGTGCAGCGCCCAGCCATGCCCCGAAGTTGTTGCAAATATTCGCCCCGCTTGCATCTGTGTGAAAAAAGCCAACCAGGTCGCCTGGTTCGAGCGGCTGTCCGCCGATGCTGGTGACAGCGTCGCTTAACACAGCAACCGTGTGGACGATGCCCGTGTTGCAGGGCTGAACATCCCAGCCTGGCGGGGCAATGACAACGCTCTGGCAGGTGGTGTCGCTGCCGCAACTGCCCGTCGCCGTCAGACAGACTTCGTACACGCCTGGGTTGACGTAAGTATGAGAGGGATTGGTTGAGCCGAAGTTTGACTGTCTCCAAAATTCCAAGAATAGGCATTGGCACTGGTGGAGGTATTTATGAAGGTGACAGTCTGTGTGACGGCGCTGACTTAAACGTTGGAACTGGTGGCTGGCATTGTGCCAATGATGGCTGTGGCAGTGGCGGTGCAGCCATTGCTCCCGGTGATAGTAACAGTGTAAGTACCTGCTGAAAGGTTCGTAGCAGTGGCGGTCATTTGGTTGTTGCTCCATTTGAAAGTGTAGGGTGTAGCTCCGCCGGAGGCGGTGGCGGTAGCGCTGCCAGTGGATTGACCAGCACAGGCGGGGACGGTGGCGCTAACGGTTGCGTTTGGAGCAGCAGCCGTACCGACAGTTGCCGTGGCAGTAGCGGTGCAACCGTTGCCCCCGGTGATAGTAACGGTGTAAGTACCTGCTGAAAGGTTCGTAGCAGTGGCGATCATTTGGTTGTTGCTCCATTTAAAAGTGTAGGGTGTGGTGCCGCCGGAGGCAGTTGCTGTGGCACTGCCGTTGCTTTGTCCTGAGCAGGCGGGTGTTAATGATGAAACCGCGGCACTCAGAGGAGTATTTCCCGGAGCATTGAACAACGATAGAATTTCGGTGGCGGACAGTGCCCGATTGTAAACCCTTATTTCATCCAAGTCTCCGTTAAAATTTTCAATGCCGCCATGAACGTCCCGACCTAACTCAAATGGTGCAGTAGTGTCATTTGGTTGGATTGTTCCAGAGAGTGTTGCACTGCCAACTGCTGCACCATTCCAGTAAAATCTGACTGTTGCGCCATCCCACGTTACAGCATATTGATTCCAGTCAGTAATCGTCAAATTGCTTAATTGACTTGAATAGTTGTTTCCCCAACTTTGTCCGGCCATTCTGTAACCAAAAAATATTCTATTCAAGCCAGCACCCTCCACACCCAGCCTGTAATGCAGTGTGGACGTACTCTGCAATGACTTGCATATAATACTTTGGATGTTAGCTGTGCTTAATTGAGCCTTTGCCCACCCCATCAATGAAATTCCGGTGCTTGGTGAGTTCAAGGAAGCTGAAGCGGCGGCAGTAACATAAGCATTTGTGCCGTTAAATTTTGCTGCCTGGTTGCAATTGCCGAAACGGTCGGTGGTGTAAGTTATGCCATTTGGCGCTGTTCCATTATTGCTGTTGCTGGTATTGTCGTTCAATGTGTTATCGAACTTGTAGTGTGCGACAAGCCCACAATCGCTGCCCGGAGCGCAAGTTGTAACGCTCTGGCAAGTAGTTGTGCTTCCACAAGTTCCCGTAGCCGTCAGGCATACATTGTAAGTACTTGGGGCGGCGTAGGTGTGCGAGGGTTGCTCTGTGTCGAGGTCTGGTTGTTACCGAAGTTCCAGGGTAAATTGGCGTTGGTGGAAGTGTTGGTGAAGCTGACGGTCTGGTTGTTGATTGAAAAAGTAAATGAAGCCATTGTCGCCGGGATGCCGGTGATAGTTGCCGATGCCGTAGCCGTGCAGCCGCCCGAAGCGGTCACGGTCACCGTGTAAGTTCCTGCTGTCAGGTTCGTAGCTGTTTGGGTGGTTTGCCCGTTGCTCCATGCGTAACCGTAAGAGGAGCCGCCGGAAGCTGTCACCGTGGCAGCGCCATTGTTCTGTCCGCCGCAGGCAGGGACAACGCTGGTGATGGAAGCATTTGGCTTGGCGGTGACGCCCACGCTTACGGTTTTCACCACCGTACATCCGCCGCCGAGGGTGATGGTCACTGAATAAGTACCCGCCATCGCTGTCGTCGCATTGCTGCGCACCGGGTTTTGCTGGCTGGAAGTAAAATTGCCAGGTCCACTCCAGGAATAAGAAACTGCCCCCGTTGCCGAGGCATTGAATTGAATATTTTGTCCTTCGCAGTAAGTCGGCTGGCTGCTGGAAGCAGAAGCGTTGTTCGGGTTGTCGTTCGGCGCATTATAAAGGCCCAACATTTCGTTGTCGTCCAACAATTGGTTAAAAACCCGCACCTCGTCGAGCCAGCCGTCAAAATATGCCAGTCCGGCACCCCATAATTGCGTGTTCTCGAAGTCTTTGCCGAGGTAGGTTTTGTAGGTCGGCACGAAAAGGTTGGGCACTCCCCAGCCGCCGCCCGGCAAGGTGAAGGGCTGTGTTTGAGCCACCCATGTCTGAACGGTAAAATAGCCATCCCACATGTAGCCGGGAGAAAATTGCCCGTCAATCGCGATTTTGAACTGGTCGAAATTGGTGCCTCTGCTTACAACCACATGATGCCAGCCAGATTTTATCGCATCGAATGGGATAGCGATGTCCCTGTCCCATGTGGCAAACAGCAGTCCGAAAGTGTTGTCGAAAGTCGAACCGCCGCCAATCCCGTTGGGTTTATAGGTGCCGATTGCCCAGTCTTTTGACTCGAACCCGCTTGGTCCGCTATCGTAAATCACCATCTGCTCTTGTTGATTCAATTTGAACCAAAATGACACTGCCCGTTCATTGATGACAGGGGCTTCCAGGTATTTTCCACCGCTGATGCGCAGTGCGGCGTTGCAGTTTCCGAAGCGGTCGTTTTCATACGTTACTGCACCGCCTTGCGCCATAGCATGGTTGCCGGAGCCTGAAATGTCCTGCGCATTTCCGTTGAGCGGTAAGTGCATCCGTTCAGCGCACGACAATCCCGATGCGCCCGCCACGACAGTAATCGTCTTGTCAGACATGAGGGAATAATTTCCATTGGCTGCCTTTTGATAAAACTTCCATTTATGAGTCCCTACCGCCAGATTGTTGAACAAGCGGGAATATCTAAGCCAATTCCAACCATTTGGAGGAGCTGGGCCGTCCGAGAAAATATCTGTATTAACCGTCCCGTCAGGAAAGGTCCATTCGGATTTTCCTTCAACAAAAACGCCGCCCGCCACTTGATTGAAGCTCCAATAACGCCATACGGGTTCGCAATCTGTGAATGTGGTTTTTTCAATAATCTCATGGGCGTCCCGGGTCCGGAAACCTTCTTCACCAACTTTGGCATATTCGAAATGGACGGGTGTACAGGGGAAAAAGCAGCTATTGTCCACCTTGCCTTGAATAAATGGATTCATCACATTTTGGGAGGCTGAACTCCATGAGTTTGCATTGTTGCTTCCGCCAGATTCCATGATAGTTCCAGTACCTGCTGAGTCATGCCCTGCGCCGAGATTATGGCCTATTTCATGGGAAACAGTTTTTCGCAAATTAGTTGCAGTAGTATAATCCTGTATCCATTGGTATTTAAAGCCGTCGCAGATTGCGCCTATATATGCGAATCCGACAGTATTGCCATCCATATCCCTATTTGTCCATAACTGCCCCAAATCAAATGATATTCCCGGGAACCCATTCGCACTGTTTCCCCAGTCCCGAAAACTAACAAGCAAAGGATCCCATTGAGTCGTGTTCGGCCACGGATCACAACTGCTGCACGAAGACAGCCAGGTACCCGATATTCTTAAGTTTAATTGATTGGTAAATTCATTGTCGAAATTCGCCTGGCATAAGTTTATGACGGAAGCTATATGATTAATGACGCCATTTGCCCCACCGTGCTTCTGCCACATAGACCAGTCAGTAGCTTGCGCAATTTCCATTTCAAAGCACCCGGTGAGCGATTTCTGCGAATTCTCTTTTTGCAGGTTGTCTTGGATTTTTTGTTCAAATTGCTGAAAGTCGCCAACAGCGCATTGTTGGTTTGCATCCGCTATCACATCGCTATATCGGTAAAATATGACTTGGCTGCGGGGCGCATCGGGAATAAACCGGCAGAGTGGCTCCCAATAAATGCTCTCTCCTACCTGGTCAATCACGCCTGAAAAATAATCGGGAGCAAGAGTACAAGCGACTTGCGCACCATCGCCGGAAACGAGCTTTCCTTGGTAAGTGCAGGCGGGTGGCATAGATTGTTCGACCACCCCTTTTCTGTGGCAATCCACATTTTGGCGCTTCCATCCCACAAGGGAGTGGGTGACAGGCTCATCTTGAATGGTTTTTCTTCCCCGAATTGAAAGCTTACCTCGAATTCACCTGCTGCCTTGCGGGCAAATGCAGACACTATATCCACTTCCACTTCGTACACCTGGTAATGTTTGAAAATGCCTGACAGTTCATCTGACCTCAACCCAATTGCCGGAAAAGTAAAAGCACGATGCACCTTCTGAAATACACCGACGGAGGAAGATGCCTCAATAGGTTGTAGCAGATTGGGTTGCCCGAAGATGCAATTTGCCAAACCAACAAAGAGGATGGCGAGGGAAAAAATGGATGGTTTCATTTTTTTAAAATTTTAAAGTAAACAAGTAAGGCATGAGAAAAGCAGACGGCAGGGCATCGCTGCCAGCCATTTATACTTCCATGAGTACGAGCTATTCCTAGCCTTTTTGAAGTTTGAAGTGGAGTAGGAAAATTTATCAGGTTGCTTTGACACCTATGCCAAATAAAACCAGATTCAGTCCAACCGATATGTCACCCCACCGTGAGCAGCGACACACCGAAGCCCAACTCGCCGCCGACGGTCACCTTATGGGAAATGCTGCGCCGGAGGCCCGCAAAGCCAGTGTAGGCCAGGGTAGTCCTGCGAGGTTGTATGCCCAAGTGCCCTTCGAGTTCCTCAAGCGTTCCCGGGCTGGCATTCGATGTCCCCTGCACATAGCTGCGGTGAAGCCCGATGGAAAAGCCGCTGTAGAAATCCCAGTCCTCTACCCGGGTGATATGCACGGTGGGTCGAAGTGCGGCGTAGTACAATTGGTTGGTCCAGGTCGCTTTCAACCCGTCACTGAAAATTTCAGGCTTGGAAGTGGAAAAAGCGCCGCCGAAGGTCAAGCCTGTGCTGAAATATTCGCTGAATCGGTAATCAATGCCAAGCATTAGGGGCGGCATTTCCGCTCTCGCTCCATCCATCATGAAGGTGGGGAGCAAGCCAATGCCGCAGCTTGCGTCCAACTGCCCCTTGCCGAATACTCGTTGCGGGCGGCTCCAGGCACAGCGACCCCTTTGCAGTTTTTGCCTTTGCGTGGTTTTTTGGGGTCGATGGCTTCCTGCTTTGCAACAGAGCAGTAAGTCGTCGGAAGCGCCCGCCCAAGTTGGCTCGAACCGGTCGCTCCGGCGAACAGGGTCAGGGAGGAAAGGGCAACGACAACTCCGGTCGCTGCTAAGCGGAGAATGAAATGGGTTTTCATGACGGTTGATTTTTTTTGTTTGAAAAAATACTGTTGACGTAGGTGAATTGCAGCAGCCTGAAAATGTTATCACCGAGGCAGGAAAAATTCCCCGCCCCGAGTGTTCGGGACGGGGAAAACAAGCGTTCGCATTGGGTGTGATACGGCTATCGTTGAATGACCAATTTCTGCGTGCTTGCCTTGCCTGCGCTTTGCAAGGCAACCAAGTAAACGCCCGGCAGCAAGCGGCTGACATCTAATTCCATCAGGTCTCCTTCGGTGAACCGGTGCTGCGCTACCTGCTTACCGGAGAGGTCGAAGATTTCAACACTCGCTTCGCCGCTGAAAGTGGAAACGAGGGTGACGACATCATTAGCGGGGTTGGGCTTCAGGGCAAATCCGTCTGCCTGCGCTGCTGTGTTGAAATGAATTGGTTGCCCCTGTTCCTGTTGAACAACCGTCGAGGTTGGAAACTCCAATTCAAACATTTCTTCATCATCAGACCCTCCACCGTCGCTCACGACTCCGCCTGTGATATCGGGGTGTTGTAATTCAGGGCGCAAATGTTGAACGTGCCTGTAGCGCCTCCATACCCCCACACCCGGATATGTACGACCGTGCCCGCCGGACCTGAAATATTGATGACGGGCATCCAGGAGCCGTTGCCATTCGAGTTGTCGTCTTCGCAGATATTGGCATACGACAAGGCACTACAGGGCCTGTGTAAATTGCCATTACCGCATCGGTCAGCGTGCCTGCCGTAGTCCTGATAGTCATTATTCCAGTAGCGGGCATGGTGGCCGTGAACCACGTCGGCAGCCGGCGTAGAGCCGCACATAATGTTGGCGGCAGGGCTGGTGGTCGTTGTTGCCCCGACGGTGGTGCTGTTGGTTTGGGTGCAGGAGCTGCCGACGGACAGGTTGACTGCGCCGCAGGTCTCGTTGTTGGATGAACCCCCGCCACCTCCTCCCGATGAGGATACCGTGAGCGCAGCCACCCTGCACACCATTAAATCCGTCCACGACCACGTAGTAGGTTCCGACTTGTTGGCTGCTTTGCGTCGTGGCTGCACCCTGGTCCACCGCAAGCAGGCAGTTGGAGGCGCTGCAACTGCTCAAGAGGAAGGCATCTACGTCCACGCCCCCGGTTTGGGCGAGGTTAACGGTGATGGCACCGCCGGAGTGGACGAATGAATGGACGACTTCTTTGCCGCTCTCGTTCCAGGAGGAGGCGCAGGAGTAGGTGGTGACGGCGCTGGTTCCGTTGACGGTGGTGCCGTTGTAGGTGGCACCGTTGGAGAGGACAATTGCACCGGAGCAGTTCAGTCCGCTGCCTGGCGTTGCAAACGAATAAGTGCTGCTGTATGGGCTGCTGCCTCCCGTCGTACAATTCCGTTTCAGCCGATAATAATAGGTCGTGCTGCCGGAAAGCCCGGTGATGTTGTAAAAGTAGTAGTTCGCAGGCAGTGTCTGCACCACCCATGCCGTCTGGTTCGGACTGTATTCCAGCGTAATGCTGTTCGTGTTGGCGCTGTTGAGTGTCCAATTTATTTGTGCGCTGCTGGCAGTTACGTTGCTGTGGGAAATACCGGTGGGGGCGTTGCAGGAGGTTCCCCCGGCAGAGGAGACGGTGAGCGCATAGCCCCCTTGTGCGCCGAGGTAGCCGTCCACGACTACGTAGTAGGTTCCGGCTTGCTGACTGCTTGGCGTCGTGGCTGCATTCTGGTCCACCGCAAGCAGGCAGTTGGTGGGGCCGCAGCTGCTCAACAAGAAGGCGTCCACATCCGCGCCCCCGGTTTGGACAAGGTTGACGGTGATGGCGCCGCGGGAATGGATGAACGAATGGACGACTTCTTTGCCGTTCTCGTTCCAGTTGGCGCATGAGTATGTGGTGACGGCGCTGGTGCCGTTTATGGTGGTGCCGTTGTGGGTGACGCCGTTGGCGAGGGGGATGGCGGTGTAGGAGTTGAGACCTGTGACATTCCCGGTTGTAAATACAATGGGAGGAGAATAGAAAGAACTGGTAGAGCCATTGGCAACCCTCACTGTCCAATAGTATATTGTATTAGGTTCCAGTGTAGTTGCAAATTGAGAGGTGGTTCCTGTCGTATTGTTTATTGGGATATTGCTCGAAGTTGAAGTATTTGAGGTAAAGCCATTTTCAGCTGTCCAGCCACTATTTGAATACTTCTTTACCTGAACACGATAGTTTGTCGCTCCGGCAATGGATTCCCAATCCAATGTTAAAGTTACAGGTACCCCGTTAGTGCCATTTACCGGATATACAACAGGTGGATGAGGTAATACCTGAATACCATTGTTGTCGACATAGTAGAGGGGGTCTTGATAGCAATAGTTGGAGGGATTGCTGGGTGTGTAACCCCAATGTGAGCCACTTCCACAAGGGTTATGCAAAATTCCTGAGTCCTTAATTTCAAAATGTAAGTGAGTATTGGAACAGCCTACTGGGGCCTGGGCAATTCGAGGCTTGGTTACACCAATAAGTCAGGCAAGTACCTCCACTTGCACCCATTACCCCAATTGCTGGCCTTTATTCACTACTTTCCCAACCGCTATATCACCGTTAATGGAATTTAGGTGGGCATACATCGAATAGCGGACAATACCTGAGTTAAGCCGGTGCTGTAAGATGACTGTATTTCCCATGTTATGGTCGGTGCCTGATAAAGGCATAATGTAATATACCTTACCAGACGCCGTAGCTTTTATGGCAGTGCCATTCGCTAGTGGAAAATCTACGCCCGTGTGTTGGTATCCAGCTGCGCCTGCGCATTGATTGCCGAAATAGCAATTTGCGGAAACATTGGTTCCATTCACAGGATAGCCAAAGGTTTCTTGCGCCATCGTCGAATGGATATGGGCAAAAATGCACGACATGGCTATTGCCAGTTTTAAAAGGAAGTTTTTCATGAAAATTAAATTTTATGGAAATGAAATCCAGAAACCGCCCAAGTACAGCACGGCATACACACAGGTATCCCGGAGCTGTTGTGCTGCATGGATGGGTAGGTTATGATTGGTTGAGAAATTTTAAAAAGAGAAGCGGGTTTTGGAGTCGAAATATCCCGCCGGGGGTTGGTGGCTGAGGGTTTTGGTTTTTTATTCACCGTCCCGCAAGGGGAGCAGACGTAGCTTTTTTGCTCGGACTTGACGCCGATGAACGGGAGCTTATTTGAGCAACTAATAAATCACATTAAAAACTTCAATATCGCAAGGTGAAAAACCACTCCAGCAATATTGGGCACTATATGGTTGCATGATGGAAAATGGGTCTGTCCCATATTTACAGTTGTAGCTCACATTGGTAACCCAAGTTCCCTGATTTCCGTTTGTATGCTTCATTCCGATGGAATGACCAAGTTCATGCGCTAATGCAAACACCTTGGAGTTATGTGAAATAGCATTATGAAAGGTATTGATAACCAAAGAATTACCGGGATTCCCGTTGCCCGTTGACAAGGTAGCACCTGCAATGGTTTGACTGCTCTGGTAGGTGAACCAGTAAACCGTGCTGACATTTATTGCACCCGGAATATTCTGAGTGCTGTTCTGAGCTACGAATCGTACATTCAAGTTCAAGTTGTTCCAAGCGTTGATTGCATCAGCCATGGCGTTCTGCCAAGTTGCAGGAACAATAGGGCTTATATTCACTGTAAGGTATCTGGGAGGATTAGGCGTACTGACCAAATAGGTGTGCTTGTAATGCTTTCTTTCATCAACAGCAGAATCTTTTCCATACGGCGAAGAAACATTTCCAAAAACCGTTGACAGGAAAAATCATGTCACCCTCCGCCACCAAAAAGCTGTCTCTGACCTCAATGGCATCCTTATCGAATCCGTAGGTACTCACTAAAAAGTCAATCTCATCCTGATAAGCCAGCATTTCGTTTGGCTGTGTAGCTTCCTGTTTTTGGCAACCCATAAACACAACGGCTACCAAAGCCACCGCCCAAATCACTGATTTCAAAAAAGTCCTTTTCATGTTGTTGAAATTTGAATACCGGGCATAGCCTTGCCTGAGTTTGTCAACTCCCGCAACCCACATCCCGATGGTTAGATAGAAAGGTTTAGTTCAAGTTGGAATTGATTTTTTGGGAGTCGTCCTCACCTGACGGCAATCACTGCCCCCTTTTCCTCCGTCATCACCTGCACCCCTTCCGGCACATAAATCACGTAGCTCACCTTCTCGCAAAGTGAAGCCCCATTCACCATCGCCAATTGGCGGCGAGTGTTGTCGGATAGTTTCAGCCCCTTGACATCCCGGTTGAGGTAGAGTTGGAATTGCCCTTCGCTGTTCAGGCGGTGGAGCGTGGCGTTGCCGCCATTTTGGAGGGTGATGGAGGTTTCCACCATCACAGCATTGCCTTTACAGGCCTTCACGATGTAGGGTTGGTCGAGTTCGATGCGCAGCGACTGACCGGCCTTCACCGACAGTGCCTGGGTAAATGTAGCGCTCGATTGGGCGGCGAGTAGGCTGCCAATGAGCAGCAGGGCAGAGGTGATGATGGGTAACTTCATGGCAATCTTTGTTTTGATGAACTAATCTGTTGACGCCTTTAGATTGCAGGGTCAGGAGAAATGTTATCACCTCGGCGTGAAAGAACTTCTTGAATTTTATAAATGCTTCTGACCTAGTTCGTGGCGAACAAGAATAACCACCTCCTGGCAGGCAATTGAGCAATGCCAGACTTGATAGTAAATGGAATTTAAACTTGACAGGCTGTCAGGCGAGTATGGAGCGCCAATTTCTAAATATCAGGTTTTTAGTTTCCTCCACCCAGCACAAACACCGGTTTTTTCTCCGACAACTCCAATTGGTCTATCGGCATGTAAGGTTTCTGTACATTCTTGAGTTTGGGGTCTTTTTGGCCAAGCAAGATGGGAAGCCTTTCCGTGGTAAAATCATACAACTCATTGAGGTAGATGATGCCGTCACCGTTGTCGTCGCCCTTTATTTTGCCGTGGTTGCCTTCCACCTCTTCGTTGCTAAAAGCCTCCAGCAATGCTTTGGTAAACACCCCGTTTCCCCAGATTTTGTCTTCATAAGAAGTTTCCCCTTTTCCGCAGGAAGACATGATGGTATTGCCGGGATTGTTTTGCGAAAGGTCCGCAATGGCTTTGGTCAGCGTTTCACTGTTGGGTTCATTCCCGGACTTGGCAGTGGGAGACCCTTTTTCATCGAAATTGCTGACAGCACTTCCGCTTTTGCAGGCATCGAGGAAGATGAGTTTTTTGACGCCCATCATCTCATTCAAAAAAGAAAGAACCTCCGTCTCGAAGTCCAAAGAACGGGAATCCTGTTGACGTTCAGAAAAATCGGAAGCGATAATCCGAAAGCGATTGTTCTTTTTGGAAAGGAATCCGTGAGAGGAAAAGAAAAGTATCACGGAATCATCTTTTTTGATGGAGTCATCCATCAAAAAAGAATTTTGAATGCCCTCGACAGCATCCCTTAAGGCTTGGGCAGTGGTAGCCTCCGGTGTGGCATATTTGTGTACAAAGACTTTTTCAAATATGCTTTTTTCGCTGCCACTCTGTTTTTCAAATTGCTTCGCAAAGTCTGTGGCATCCTTGGTGGAAAACTCCAACTGAAAGGTATGCCAAAGGCATAGACGTGCAGGTTGGTCTTTTCAATGCCTGTTTAAAGCGAATGATAGGAGAAACTACCGTTTTGCCGTCTAAAATCACCTCGAGGCTCACCTCGGTAATTCCTTGCTCCAACTCAATTTCAGCCATGTAAGTATACCTGTTCTTTCAGTTTTAGACGGGAATATTTCAGGCTCTTTCGGATACGGCTTCCCATTGACGATTAACCTGAAGTTACTGTAGGATAACGTGGTTTCCGAAGTGATTTTCAATTTGACGGGAAAGGTTTTTTCATTCCATTCTATGTCAGGCCCATCAATATCTGGGTCGGGACTGTTCCATTCAATTTTTATCTCGTCTTCGAAGCCGTCCCAGGATGGGTTAGCCCCGGTTGCCGCCCCGTTTTTCGGGGGATTTTTTCAGGCTGTGCTTCCGCATCGTCGAAAGAAGGCAGGACAATGTTGTGCCGCCCCACAGTCCCATTGCGGCGGGTCTTTTCCCAGGCACGGGACTCGATTTGAAGAGTGTCTTGCTGAAAAAGGGAATTGGCCCTGAACCGCAGCGAAACCTTTTTGGAACTGCCGGGCGGCATCGTTTCCAGTGGGTTTAAAAGTTTGTCAATGGGTTTTACTTGTTCTGGCAGGGAAAATTTGAAAAACACGTCTTCCGCTGGCGCATCTCCGTTGTTTTTTAGCTCGATTTCAAGTGTAATGGTGTCGGTTCTCCTGTTCTTCTGTAATTCGTCCCGAATGAATCGGTACTGCACGATTTCGAGACGGGGGATGGCTTCCTTCCTGCTCTCTACCTCGAATGTAAAAGATTCGATGGACGTTCCATTGGTTTCGGGAAACCTGACCTCGAAGCGACTGATACCGCTTTGCAGCGTTTCAGTGGCCACTACTGGAATGGATATTTTTCTGGAAGACTGCTTAGCTAAATACCCGATAGAAATGTGGTGAGGAATCTCAACTCCTTCCGCAAAGGAAATAGCGTTCAGCTCTGCCGTCAAGCCATAGGCGTCTCCGTCGCCATCATTGGTCAGATTAAAAGAAATATATCCTCGCTCAGTGGGCTCGAGTATAGCATTAGAATTGGCATCGTGAAAAAGGGTTTGGTAGGTTTTGATGGCAGGTTTACCAGAAGTAGATGGGGGGGGGCTTTTTTCCAATCGAATCAGATAGGCATCTTTTAATACCCGGGATGAAGAATATCCGCCAATCAGGACGCTTCCATCGCTCATCTGTACAACTGAATTAGCTTCATCATTCAAGGCATCACCGAACAATCCTTCCTTTTCATCCCACACACGCTTGCCATTCGGTTCAATAAGATTCAGCCAAGCTTGTGACCGTCGTTCACCTCTTCCGTCATCGCTCAAGTTGTAGCCGGCCATCATGTATTGGTTATCCCATGTTTGAACGATGGCCTTGCTGGCGTCCTCCCGCCTGCCACCATATAGTTCAAAATAGAGCAGGTTGCCGACGGCATCGGTTTTCAGAAAGAACATGTCTTCCTTCTTGTCCGATGTTTCCGCCGTACCGGTGATGGCAAAACCTCCCTCTTTGGTAAGAATCAGATCGTTTGCCCTTATGAAGTAAAAAAATTTGAGAGGAATTTTTTTTTCTTCCAAAGCCGATGCCCAATCTTTTAAAAAAGATTTCTCCCACAATACTTGTTGACCGTCCGGACTGATTTTCATCAGAAAACACGTCTCGTTGTTTTTTTTACCGGCATGGCCGGTCAATACGATTTCCTCGCCAGGCAAAACGACGACGCTCTGAGCCGAGCGGGGGACAACGCCAATATCACGCTCCCATTGGAGCTTCCCCTCGAAGTTCACCTTTATGACATAAACCCGATTGTTGCGGATACCTGCCGCAACTAAACTGCCATCTGGCGATTGCACCACATCGAACAACTCGTCGTTTTCGCTGGTCCCAGTAATAAATCCCAGAGTATTACACCTTTTTCGTCCACTTTCAGCAGCCAAGCGTCTCGCTTGCCAAAAGATTCCTTGCCCCAATTGGTTTCCGTAAACCCGGCGATGACATAGGCCCCATCAAAGGTTTGCACGACAGCGTTGGCACCGTCGTCCTCCTTGCCGCCGAGGTTAGTGTTGGTCAATTCGTTTCCATCGCCGTCCAAAACCAGCAGTAGGATGTCTTTTTGCGGTAAGACTTGGATTCTGTTTCCCCAACCGCCGTTATTCCGCCTTCAATATTTTCACGGCCATCAAAGCGGCGTCGCTGCGAACACCGCCGTAAGATTTTCCATTGAACCACGGGCTTCTTGGCAAAAAACTGCCAGCGGAAAGGATAGGAAAATGATGCTTGCGTAGCAGCAGTCTTGGCATAGGCGAATTCAGTATGCACTTTAGATGGATCAAAGAGTGATTATTACTCACACATAAACCTGTGATGCCCCAAAGCTTCTATGTAGTAACCACTTTCAGGGTTAGCTGTCAAATCTTTCAACAATTTACAGGCGTTGGCTACGGATTCCGCAGTGTTGAAGTAGGTATAACATAGGGCTAAATACCATTTAGCCATGTTTTGATACTGAAAATCAGTATCATCAGCCAAAGGCATCAGAAAACGGGAAGCTTTGGTATAGTCGGAAAGTTGGAGCAAGGTAAGTCCCATGTATAGCTGGGCAATAGGCTCGTCGGGATGTTGCTGAAGGTAAATATCGAGCGCCGACCTTGCCTCTTCCCATTTGGCTTCGCCGTAAAGTTTAAGTGCCTGAGCCAAGGAATCATCTGCCATCTTGCCGGGATCTCCCAACCCTTTAGCCTCCAATCGGTCGAGGATGCCAGGCAATGCGGTGCTTTCAGGTTGTAATATTTGGCGAAAGCTTCCTTGGGGTCTCCACCTTGTTTAGGAAAAAAAAATAAGCGCTGGCCACTGCTATTACCAGCACCGAAGCGGCAATGGCAAGCCACCTTTTTGAATTTGATTTTGTATCGTTTTGCATGACTTTTATTTTAGCTTCGTGATTAAAAAGTTTTCTGATTCTAGTTTTTCCGCTACCTGCTGGAGGGTTTTTGAGTTCGGTTTTTTCCCGCTAGTTCAATGCTAATCGTCATGTCCCGCAGCATTTCTACTTCGGCAACAAAGGAAGCGTCTGTGACTAATTTTTCCTCCCAATACCCTGAGCGGCTCCCCGGTAAGCTCTCCTTGAGCCAGGCCTCTGTTTCTTCGATATGCTTATCTTCATTCATTGCCACTGTTTTGAGTTGCTGGTAGTCGGGGCTCTCCGTGATTTTTTGAGGGAATTTCGTTCATGCACCTGTTTTTTTCACACGCACAAGGATTCCGTGTAGTTCATTTCGGCAGCTATTTCATTCATGTTTTTTTCTGATAGTAAAAGGCTTCGAGCAATTTTTGGCAGTCTTCCCCAATTTGCTCGAAGACTTTTGCCATCAGTTCGTGCTTCGTTTCATAAACTTGTTTATCCTCAACACCGGATTCATCTTCCGGGGGCAGTTTTGCCAAGGCTGAGGAGTAAGCCCTGCCAGACCTTACCCGCATCAGCCAAACCTTGCTGGCGATGCTATGTAAAAAAGTGCTGAACTTAGCTCCACTGTGCAAATGGAAACCCTCGGGTTTTCTTAAAATCCCTACCAAAGCAATCAGCATTTCCTGAAAGACATCCTTGACATCTTCGTCACCGCCATGTTGGGTGACATAACTTGCCACCATCCTGTAATATTGGCGGTAAACCTGTTCAAAAGCGTCAAATGCTTCCTTCTGAGATTTTCGATGAGAACTTCGTCGGGCAATTGCTGGTAAGCTCAGTCATGATTTTAGAATCAGCGGTTTTGTGAATGGCAAAGTTCCTCTTTTTTTGAAATCAAGCCAAAACCATTCAAAATACAGGCCCAAGCCGTTTATTCGGTATCAATAATACTTCGCCCATTCTACCATTTTCCCATTCCCATCGAGCAGAAAAGATAGCTTGGCGCTTTCACAATTAGCGATTGTACCGTTGTTGGTAAAAACCGCAGATGGCGAAAACAATCCTTTGGTAGTGGTAGTCAAAGGTTCAAACACCCGTTGGATACAAAAAAAAGTACCATCCTTTTAAATGTATAGACCAAAGAATGTAGCTTTTCATAAATAGCGACTTTCACCTTTGCGTCCGGTTGGAGGGAAATCCATTCTCCAGCGAGTTCGGGCCGGTGCAGCTTGACGCCGTCCACGAGGTTTTGGGCATCGGGCATATCCGGGCAATCGGGAGCCTTCCCTGCATCGCATTTCTCCCCGTTCCAGACTTTCAAGTTAAAGTCAGCCTGAAATGCTTCCAAACCGGAGCCGTTTTCTTTGATATCTTTCCATATCCTGAGCGCTCCGTCAGCTTCCTCGTTGTAGGCATAAGCGAGGGCGAGGGCGAGCCTCAGTGCTGCCTCAGAGCCATTGGCATCCATCTTGCTTTTTTGGAAAGTTTCGTTGTGATTAAGTAATCTATGGCATCCTACGCTTTCCTTCAGAACCAAGACGCACATCAGGTTGATTTCTGCAGTGAGAAAGCGAGGTCCATCTTGGAGGCAGTAACGAAATGCTTTCCGCCTTTTGAAGGTACACCCCGGAGGCGGCGCTCTTCCGGTTCGAGGTCTTTGCCGCCACGGGGAGCCAGGGGCTTTTTCATCCGGGTATCCCAACTGATTTCCAACGGGAAAAGATAGGGGTCTGCATTGTTGGCAGTGAAGTTCATGGCAAGATAGGCATATCCCAAGCCCAGGTTGTTGTAAACCTCCCTGCCTTTGTACCAGTTTTCGACATGCTCGAAGCACGATATAGCAAGGTCGTATTTGCTCATCGAAAAGAGGTAGTTGCCAGCCTCATACACCCGTATCAATTCGGTTGACATGGACTGTACTTTTTTGACCGTGTTCTGCCGTTCCAACAGGGAAGGATACCCGGTCAACCGGGCAGGTAAATCAAATTCCTGATAAATACATTTTATCAATTCCGGCAGTATCTGGGTCGTCCGGTACCCGGCGAGGTAAGCCATAAAAACGCCCTGTACATCGGCAGATTCTTCAAAAACAATGTCCCCGTCGGTGTGGCGGTCGTAGGCAAGGAAACTGGTGGAGGATGCCTTCAAATCGGTCTGGTAAGCATGCGCCAATTCATGCCCAAGAATAAACGCCAGTGCTGACAACGAATCTTGCCCATGTAGCGGCAGGGGTCTGGTATGCCCGCTCACTCAACTCAATAGTATTGCTGCTGCGTAAAAACAGGGCTGCCTCCTTGTCATCTTTTGTAATGATAATTTGGGGTTTTAGGTACACCTGGTTGCCATTCGCCTGGTAGAGTTTCCCCAGTACGTTTTCAGCCATTTTTTTGATGTGAGGGTTGGCTTTTGCACTTCCAGCCCAAATCAGCAGTAGCACAGCGATGGTTATTCTAAGCATGTAATTGATATTTTTCTGGATTCTTCCACCATGTATTGCAGCAAGTACAAAATGTTATCAGCAAAAACAATTTTCGCTGGAAGGATAATTTTACAAGCGTATCTGGTTTTCTACACTGGTAAATACGCCCAACAAAAAAAAGGACATAAGCACGAAAAATCAATACTTTTGTCACGGTGAGACGCAAAAACGCCTTCGATTTTGAAAAAAACAGCGCATGTTTTCCACACTGCCAAGCACATTGCTTCAACTTTTCCTGTTCATCGACACCCTGCTCGACAGCGTAGCCAACAAGGTAGCCATTCTCGATGCCATCCACCTCTTTTTGACGGAAAAAATGCAGCCCATTGACATGGCTGCTGCTTGGCATTTATATCGTATCGTTGCAAGGTAGGAAAGCAACGTACGTGTGGCGTGAGGGTTAGTATGGAAGGGGACGAGTGAAGACCGGACTCTTTCTAACAATGCTATTTTAAGACAAGTGACAAAGTTGACAAACTGACAAAGTGCCAAATAGAATGAATTTGTCAACTTCCTCACTTTGTCAACTTTGTCACCTTCTCATAATTCCCGTACTCCCGCCCCACCAGCCACCCCGCCTCGGTCAGCATTTTCAAAAACCTGTCCACCGAGCTTTCGCTCATGCCCAAGCCTTCGCCAATGCGAATGGCGTCCTTTCTTTGAAAATGGGTAGGAAGTTCTTGAAACAATTGCCGTTTGTGATTCGGCAACTGGTTGAACGCAGACACGGCTTCCCTTGGTAGTTTCTCAAACAAAACAAAGCATGTTGCAGGTATGCTTCCACCAGTAGCGAGGCAGCCTGAAAGTCGGCTTCGTCACAAGTGACGATAGGCGAGGCATCGGCATTTTCAAAGCGGCGGCAAGTGGTAAGTGTCATGGCGATGCGGAAGAGGATGGCGCAGAGCCGCTTGATGCTCGACAGGCTTTCCGTGCCGAAGAAGGCATTGGTTTCTTGTAGCAGTCGGGTGAAGTGTTGGTTCAGTCGCTGCCATTGTTCAGCGGTGAGTTGGAATTGGACCGGGTTTTCAGCCGTGAAGCGGGTTACCTCGAGGGTGCGCTCGGAGAGCCGGGCAAAGTGTTCCGTGAGGTTGATACCGCCGGAGGCGGGCGAAACGTCCCGCCAAGCGGGCTGCACAGCGTAGCAGTAGAAGAGGAAGCGGCTGAACAGCCCATCTTCGACGGAGGGGATCAGTTTGAGGATTTGGTTGGGCGTGCCGCTGATGGCGACGCTGAGGCGGGGTTGGTCAATTTCAAAAAACTCGTTGCTGCCCTTGCGGGAGTAGCTGATTTTTTCAAAATGGAAGGCTTTGCGGAGCAGGTCGGAGTAGCCACCCCAATCCTGTTTGAGCACGTTGCCGAGGGTGTCGGCTTCGGTCTCGCACATGATGCCCGTGCCGCCTCCGTCCCGCAGGTGCTTGATGACCATCGCAGAGGAGGAGTTGGCAGGGATGAACAGGACTTTGAAGGGTGGTTTTTCGGGTTCTTGGGGCAGGGTCTTGCCCCGTTTGTAGTTGGAGAGGAGCAGCTTGTAGTCGGCGAGTTCCTGGCGGTACTGCTGTATGGCGAGGTTGTTTTCTTCGAGCAGCGCCTTGTGGACGGTGTCGCCGAGTTGCTTGGCGAAGGTGAGGGCGCTCTTGCCGCTTGCTGCCGGGGCGATGATGAAGGCAAAAAGGTTGGTGTACGTGGTGCGACGGTCGTACACGCCTTCGATGCCCGTCAGACAGCCGGAGAGCACTGCGAGTGCGCCTGTAAGGAATACGTCACGCTCCCGTGGGTCGTCAAGAGCTTGGCAACCTTCGAGAAGGGGCGAGGGAAGCTGTTGGAAGATAGCAGGGTCGAGGAGCGGGGTGGTTAGGAGAAGGTCGTTGAGGTCAGCGGATACAGGAATGAGGGTTGAGGTATCAGGGATGAAATTCCTCGACGCAGTTGTTTGCTCATTGTTTGTTGGTGACGTCGCAAGTCCCCTTCGGAGATGACAAACAGCGGAAGCATGTTCGGCGGCGTGGTGTTTGTAGGCGCTGGCGATGGATTCACGGATTTCTTTGGGGTCGAGGTCGGTGAACTGGCTCTGGGCGAAGGCGAGGGTGTCGGCTTCGGAGATGCCGGCACGGTTGGCGTTGCTGGCGAACAGGTAGATGAAATTGTTGCGGTTGCCGGGGGCGTAGGTGGTTTTGGATTGGGTGTGGGTAAAAACAGTTTGCAAACTGTTTTTCAGGTCCTCTCCGAGGATGACAAAAGATGAGTGGACGGGTCCCGACTTTTGGTCGGGATGACAAGCAGCGGTGAGGACGGGAAAAACCTCCTTGTTTGGGTCGAACCAAGCATCGGGGTCGTGGGACAGGAAACAGAGACGGGTAATGTCTTTGCCTGAGCGGTCAGCCTCCAAGCCGTAGTTTTCACGAAACCAAGAGCTGACTTGTTGGAAGGCATCGGCGTGGTGTTCCTGGTCGCTGTCCACTTGGATAATGATTTTATAGCCATTGCTACTGGGCGAGGTGAACCCGGCACAAGCGAAGCGGTCTTGCCGGGATTCGGCTTTCAAGGCTGCGAGTCGGGCGGGTTCGAGCTTGTCGAAATCGAGGATAAGGAAGCGGGTGTATTCCACCAAATGTTCGAGGGTGCGACCGCCGTCGAAACGACCGGAGGGCGTGAAGGCGGGCAACTTTTTCTTCAGGTTGCTGGCTTGTTGCTGTTTGTCGTTGGCAATCAAATGGCGGATTCGGGCAACCTGCTCCTGGAAGTGGTTGCCCTGAATCGCCTTGACGAGCTGTTCGAGGGTGCGATGCCCCGCAACTTTGTTGAACTGGTAAAAGAGGGTGAGTTGGGCGTCTTTGGACATTGTACCATCGTTAATTGAAGTTTGCTACGGGGATTTTTGAATTGGATATTTGCTTGAAAGCTGACTGCCTTGCGGTCGCAGTGTTTTTTCCAGTTTTTCGTTCTCTCAAAACAGGGGGCGCTGTTGGGGCATTGATGAGCATTGTCTCGAAACTCGATGCGCCGGGATTGTAGTACGCCAGTGGGTCGTGAGACATACAGCACAGCCGATAAGGGTAGTCGTGTTCGGTACTTAGAGCGACTGGCAGGTTGGCTTCGTAATAGTCAACCAATTGATAGAAAGTGGTGCGATACTTTTCAATCGGCCCACCTGTACGAACCAAGATTTCAAGCCTGTCGCCGAGCGCATTTTGGAAGCAGGCCAATGTGAACGGGTCGTTCTCGGCGAGCTGTCGGGCTTCGGCCAACAGGTCATCAGGGAGGCAATCGGTTTCAAGCAGGACGCAGCCGCTATAACTTATCAAGCTCTCAGGGCGGAGTGTGCTTTTGAAGTGTCCGGCTGGCGAGAAACTTGGGACGTGCTGCAAAGCCTCCCGAAGTTGCCGTCCTTCGATTTGGCGGTAATACTGCCGTGCCTTGGTGACGACTTCTTTGTAGGTTCCGGCCTTGATGTGCCGGATGATGTTGGGCAGGGGCATGCAATAGGATGCCCGTTCCCCTGAGGGAAAGACAGAAATAATCATGACGGAAAAATTAAATGGTGAAAGTTGCTATTGGTCGGAACGGGCCAATCAAAGCTTTTCCAGCTTGAAAGCCCGTTTGTAGTGCTTCTCAATGAATGCCTCGACGTCGGCAATTTTGTAGTAGATTTTCTTGCCGATTTGGGAGAAGGAAATGAGTCCTTCGTCCCGCCAAGTCTGGGCAGTGCGAGGAGAGATTTTCATCATGCGGATGAAATCTGAGTTGTCAAGGTATTGCTCTGAAAACGCCTTTTTGCGGGTCGTTGAGTTTTAGCTTGATGTCTTCGGAGGTGGCTAACCAGGTCCTCGTACTGAGTTTGGGTTAGGATTACTGCATTCATGGACGTTGAAGTTTTGACAAAGTATGGTTCGCATAGCGTGTTGTGAAGCCAAAGGTAAGGGCAAGGTGTGATTAAAAACAAATTGTTTTAAACAATTTCATCCTTTTGCTTTCTTTTGAGTGCTACTGCGTCACTTTTTTGTTTACCAACCAAGCTCCTTCTCCCTAATCATTGAAAATGTCCATCGCCTTATCCAATTCTGAGTTGACAATCTTGGCGTAAACCTGGGTGGTTTTGATGGCCGTATGGCCCAACAGTTTTGAAACATACTCGATGCGCATGCCCTTCCGCAAGGCACGGGTGGCGAAGGTGTGGCGGGAGGTGTGAAAACTGATGTGCTTTTCGATGCCTGCTTTTTCGGCGATGATTTTCAGGTTTTTGTTGGCGTAAGCTGTATTGGATGAAATGGCGTCGAATAACCGGGAGTCCTTTGAGTAGTCAATGTCGTTGCGAAGGAAGGGAAAAATGAAATCGGTCGGCTTCGCATCTGGGCGCTGATATTTCTTGATGCAATTCAGTGCTTTGTCCGGCAATTTGATGGAGACTTGCTCCTTTGTTTTCTGGGTAATGATGGTGACGTGGGTGCCATTGAAATTCTGCCATTTGAGTTGCAGTACGTCCGAAATCCGCAGCCCGCCAGCGTAGGTCGCAAAGATGTAGATATTGCGGTGGTGGTTGATGACGTGTTCTTCGGGCAGTTCGAGCGCCTCGATACGCTGGATTTCCTCATCGGTGAGGAATTCCTTGTTCGACTTTTCCCAAGACAATTTGTAGCGTGGAAACGGATTGGAATACGGCTCGATGATTTCTTCCCGTACGGCGTCGTTTAGCAGCTTACGGATAATCTTCAAGTTGGAGTGGACAGTGTTGGTCTTGTTTCCCAGCTTGCTACGAAGGTAGTTTTCGTACTGCTTGATGTAGTGGTAGTTGATTTCCTCGAAGGTCAGGTCACGACCTTTTAGGTAGGCTTTGAGCTTCAAGTAAACGGCCACGGCCTTGTCGTGCGTACCCAACTTCTTGGTGTCCTTCAACAGGCTGATGTACTCCTCGAAAAATTTCATAAAGCTGGGCGAGGTCTTACCCTTGATGTTCTCTTTGATTGCCAGGCTGGAGACTCCTTTCTTTTCGGTCTCCAACTCGAAGGCAATGCCCTCGGCCTCGGCAATCTTTTGGGCGAGGAAGTTATTGAGGCGGACGGAGTTCGGGTGTTTTTTCTTGACCCGCTGCTTCGACTCGTCCCATAATTCTGGGTCAATCTTTAGGCCGATTGCCAAGAACTTGGTCTTGCGGTCTTTGATGATTCTAAGGTAAACAGGTATTTCGCCATTGGTGTCCTGTTTGTTCTTCTTGAGGAGAAGGGTAACGGTTGCCATGATTTGTTTTTGTTTCGGTTTGCTCCTCAAATATACTCAATAGGTACAACAAATGGTACAACATTTTTTACTTTTTCTTGCAATTATTTGCTTTATTTTGCTAAATATATTTTTGTAAATGATTGATTTACAATAAAATAAGATAAAACCAAAAAGTTTGAATGAAGTGTTTTGAGTCCCGTCCGGACCGCATTCAGAAAATCAAAAAGCCTCGTAAGTATTGCTTGCGGGGCTTTTTTTGTTTTTCAATATGGGCTTAGTATAAAAAATACACTAAAAAGCACTACGCCCCTTGCGCCGCATTTTTTTTCCCCATAAGTTTGTCACATAATCGAAATCAAAATGAATCTGTACTCGAACAATTTTTGGTTTAGCTTTTACTTTTACGGTCAACCGTAACGGGGCTAAAGCATTTTGTTGTTCAACAGGTTTGAAAATAAAATCAAAAGGCCCCGCTTGCGGGGCCTTTTTTTTGCTTTCTAAATCAAGTAGCCATGTCGACTAACCAAACCAGTTTTTTTTGTGGTTTTTATTTTTTCTGGGGTTTGCCTTAGGGGACTTTTGGTTTGCTTTTTTGTAAAAAGAAAAACGAAAGCCCCGCAGTGCCGGGGCTTTTTTGCTTTATAAAACATTGAAAATGAGTCGAATAGAAACAGATATCGAAACCGAGGCCACCGCCGTCAGCGAAATGCCTGCCAAGCTCCGGGTCGCCATCCAAGGCGTACTGGGGGCATTCCACGACATCGCAGCACGTCAGTTTTTCGGGGCCGACCGGGTGGAAATCGTGCCAGCGCACACCTTCCGCCAACTCGTTGAGCAGGTGGAAAGCCGCGCTGCCGACACCGGCCTCATGGCCATCGAGAATACCATTGCCGGGAGCATCATCGGCAACTACCGGCTGCTCACGGCCAGTAAGCTGCGGGCCGTCGGGGAGGTCTATCTGCGCATCCGGCAAAATCTGATGGCATTGCCAGGCCAGCGAATCGAAGACCTTCGGGAAGTCCACTCGCACCCCATCGCCATCGCCCAATGCGACGAGTTTTTTGCGCAGCACCCCCACATCCGCCTCGTGGAAATGGAGGATACCGCCCTGAGTGCCCAGTGCATTGCGGAGCAACAAACCACTGGCGTGGGCGCTATCGCCAGCCATCTCGCCGCCAGCATGTACGGCCTCGACCTCCTTGCCGAGAGCATCGAAACCAACAAGCAGAACTTCACCCGCTTCCTCGTGCTGGAGCGCATGGAATCAGTGAAATGGACTGCCGCCGCCGACAAGGTATCGCTATTTTTCTCCCTCTCGCACGAAGTCGGCAGCCTGCACAAGGTGTTAGCTGCCCTTGCCGCCCACGGTGCGAACTTGACGAAAATCCAGTCCGTGCCCATCGAGGGGCGGCCTTGGGAATACTTCTTCTTCGTAGATTTCGTGACCGACGAAGGTTATGGCTGGCAAGCGGCCGTAGAAGCGGTGCGGCCATCGACGCATAGTTTGGAGGTTTTGGGGCGTATTTGCAAGGCAAATTTTTGAATAAACTACTGATTACCAGCAATTTAATAATTCAACGATTAAACAATGATAGTTCAACCCGCCAAACGCCTCGACAACATCCAAGAGTACTATTTTCAAAAAGCTCAAGGAAATAGCTGCGATGCGCAGCCAAGGCATTGACGTGCTGAACCTCGGCATCGGCAGCCCCGACCTGCCGCCGCTGACGGAGGTATCGAAGCTGCTCGGCGAGCAAAGCTGTTTGCCAGACGTACACGCCTACCAGAGCTACGTCGGGATTCCAGAGCTTCGCAATGCTTTTGCAGCGTGGTACGGGCGGTTTTTTGGGGTAAAACTCGACCCTGCGACGGAGGTGCTGCCGCTCATCGGCTCCAAGGAGGAATCATGCACATCGCCATGACCTTCCTCGAACCCGGCGACGTGGCGCTCGTGCCAAACCCTGGCTACCCGACCTACCGGGCGGCCTCGGAACTGGCCGGGCCGAGGTCGTCGAGTTCCCACTGACAGTGGAGAACGGCTGGCTGCCCGACCTCGATGCATTGGAACAAACCGACCTGAGACGTGTGAAAATCTTATGGGTCAACTACCCCAACATGCCTACGAGCGCCCATGCGAATGCCCCTTTTTTGAAAAACTAATCGCCTTCGGTAAACGGCACAACATCCTGATAGTCAACGACAACCCGTACAGTTTCATCCTCAACGACGACCACCTGAGCCTGCTCTCCGTGCCCGGTGCGAAGGACGTGGCACTGGAACTGAACTCCCTAAGCAAGTCGCACAATTTGGCAGGTTGGCGTGTTGGCGTTTTAGCCGGAAGAGCGGATTATTTGGGCCATGTCGTGCGGTTCAAGAGCAACATGGACAGCGGCATGTTCAAGCCCGTGCAGTTGGCAGCAGCCTTGGCTCTGCAAGCCACGCCGGAGTGGTACGAAAACCTGAACGCAATTTACCGCCAACGGCGGGAAAAAGCCTATTGACTGCTCGACTTGCTCGGCTGCGTTTGGGAGCCGGGAGCTACGGGCATGTTCGTCTGGGCGAAAGTGCCAAGCCAATACCAAAATGGCTATGAACTGACTGATTTGCTGCTCAACGAAGCGCATGTCTTTATCACGCCCGGTGGTATTTTTGGGTCGAATGGCAATGGGTATGTGCGGGTGTCGTTGTGCAGCAAAGAAACTGTTTTTGAAATTGCCATTTCAAGGGTGAAGAAAGTGGAAATCGGCACTGCCGTTTAAGCCGCTTTGTCATTGCCGAAGGCAAACTGCAACGCCACGAGGGGCATCATACATGACGCCGCAGATTGCCTTCGGCAATGACAAAAACGACGACAACCGTGACATCGCAGATTGTCTTCAATTACATGAAATCGAAAATGACCATTACCATCATCGGAGTCGGACACATCGGCGGCAGTATGACCATCTCCCTCAAGGAGAGCGGTTTTGCAGACCATATCATCGGGGTGGATGCCAGCCGGGACAGTCTTGACAAAGCGCTGCGCCGCCGCATCATTGACGAGGCTTGCGGCTTGGAGGAGGGTGTAGCCAAAACCTACCTCGTCATCGTGGCAACGCCCGTGGATGTGGCAATGGAAGTATTGCCCCAAATTTTGCCTCAAATAAAAAACCAAGTCGTAATGGACGTCGGCTCGACGAAGCAGCAATTGCTGCAACTGGTGGACGGGTTGCCCAACCGCCCCCAGTTCGTGGCAACGCATCCGATGGCAGGCACGGAGCACAGTGGCATCGAGGCACCATTCCGAGGCTCTTCGATGGAAAATACACCGTCATTTGCGAAGCGGAAAAAAAGCAGCCCGGTTGCTGTGGCGTTGGTGGAGAAAATGTACCAGTCGCTGAACATGAAAATAGCCAGGCTGAACGGGCAGGAGCACGATGTACATACGGCCTATGTGTCGCATATTTCGCACATCAGCTCGTTTGCGCTGGCGCTGACGGTGCTGGAAAAGAGCGGGACGAACAGGCGATTTTCGAGCTGGCGAGCAGTGGTTTTGCCTCCACGGTGCGCTTGGCGAAAAGCTCACCGGAGATGTGGACGCCCATTTTCCGCCAAAACCGTGACAACGTGCTGGATGTTTTGATGAGCATATCAGCGTGCTGTCCCGCTTTCGGAGTTTGTTGATAAAAAAGGATTTTGAGGCGCTTCACCAGTTGATGGTGGAGGCCAATGGAATCCGCAAAATATTACCTTGAAATCAAGGAAAAAGTAAAAAGGAGAAAGTAAAAAGTGGGGCAGAGGGCTGCAAGTTGGCCAGTTCCCGCACCCGAATATTGACATTTTTTAATCAAGGAAAAAGGAGAAAGTAAAAAAGAGGTGATAACTGCAAATTTGCCAGTTTCTGGACCCCACTTTTTCCTTTGTACTTTTTCCTTTTACCTTTAAAAAGCATGACTTTTCAACCTGTTTTCGACAAAATCGAGCGCCCGGTACTCATCGCCGGGCCGTGCAGCGCCGAGACGGAGGCGCAAGTCATGGAGACTGCTCACGGTCTGGCCGCACAGGGCATTGACCTATACCGGGCGGGCATCTGGAAGCCCCGCACGAAGCCAGGCGGTTTCGAGGGCGTGGGTACGGAGGGGCTGGCCTGGCTGCGACGGGTGAAGCAGGAAGTGGGTTTGAAAACCACGACCGAGGTGGCCAACACGCAACACGTTTTTGAGGCGCTTAAGTACGGCATTGATGTGCTGTGGATTGGTGCCCGCACGACGGTGAATCCATTTTCGGTGCAGGAAGTGGCCGATGCGCTGGCGGGCGTGGACATCCCGATTTTGATAAAAAACCCAGTAAATGCTGACTTGAAGCTCTGGATGGGCGCCATCGAGCGCATCTATAAGGCGGGCATCAAGCGCATTGCGGCGGTACACCGGGGCTTCTCGGTGCATGGCGAGACGAAGTTCCGCAATGCCCCGCTCTGGCAATTGCCGATTGAGTTGAAACGGCAGTTCCCCGACCTGCAAATCATCTGCGACCACAGCCATATCTGCGGACGGCGGGATACCTTGGCGCCCATTGCGCAGCAAGCCCTCGACCTCGGCTACGATGGACTGATGACGGAGGTTCACCCCCGCCCCGACGAGGCTTGGAGCGATGCCGAGCAGCAAATCACGCCGTTCACCTACGGCGAAATGGTACGCAACCTGACTGCACGCAAGCTGACGACGACCAATGCGGATTTCTTGAAGTCGCTAGATTACTTGCGCCACCAAATTGATGAGCTGGACGATAGGCTGATGCAATTGCTAGGCTCCCGGATGAAGCTGGCTGACCAGATTGGCGAGTACAAAAAGCAGAACAATATTTCCATTTACCAACCAAGTCGTTGGAACGAGATTCTGGAACAGGCGATGGAAAAGGTGCGGCGCTCGGCCTGAGCGGGGAGTTCGTGGAGGCAGTACTGAAGGCGATACACGAGGAGAGCATAGGCCACCAGTCAAAGGTGATGAATGAGAAAGCGGCGGTTGAATGATTGACGATTTTGGATTGACGATTGACGATTCCTCCTAATCGTCAATCGTCAATCCAAAATCGTAAATTAGATTACTTCGTCTCTTTCAACGACTTATAATACTCCTCCACCAGGTTCTTATAGTACGGTTTTAAGGACGGGTTCACCGTTTTGAACTGCTCGATTTCAGCCTCCCGTTTTTTGATGTATTCTTCGAGTGAAGGTGGCATTTTGCGCTCTTGGTCTTGGGCGGTCTCTGACTTGCGCCTGTTGTCCTGGTCGCGCTGGCGCTCGGCCCGTTCGTGTTCGAGGAGGCGGGTCAGGATGTCCTGTTGGCGCTTGAGCATTTCGTTGCTGAGGCGTTTGTTGACGAGGTCTTTTTTCGACCTTGTTCATCTGGTCAATGAGGTCTTGCAATTCCTTGTCGCCCTTGCCCTGACCTTGCAATTCTTTTGTTTTTTCTCCAATTGCTTGCGGATAGCGGCTTGGCGGGCGGCCATTTGGGCAAATTCTTTGCTGGTCGGGTTCTCGCCGTCCTGCCCACCTTCACCTTCCTTGCCACCTTCTTTACCTTCCTTTCCCTCCTTGCCCTTGCCCATTTTTTTCATGCCCTCGTTCAGTTCCTTTTGACCTTCGGAGGCGGGCTTGTCTTTGGGTTCTTTGCCACCTTTTCCACTGCCGGCGCCACCGGGGTTGTTGCACATCTGGCTGCCGGGCATCCCGCTCGACATTTGCATTTGCATCTGCTGCATGACCTCGCTGAGCATGAGTGCGAGGTCGTTCAGGTTTTTCATGCCCCGCTGCTGCTGTTCGGCTGCCTGGGGCTTTTGGCGTTCTTCGAGGTTGTCAAGGCTCTTGCGCATGTTGTCCTTGATTTCGCCAACCTTGTCCGTGATGAAAGTCTCCATCTGTGCTACCCGTTTTGCGAGTGCATAGAGGCTGTCCTCCACGACCTTGAAGTCGTCTTGGATTTTTTTCTGCTCCTGCGTGAGGCCAATATAACGGGGCGTGTTGATTTCGACGGGCTGAAACTGGTTCATCACGTCCTCTTGCTCGAAAGAGAGCGTGACAATGTTTTCGAGCAACTGGCGCAAGGCTTTCAGGTCCAATTCCATCTGCTCCTGCTCTTGGCCCGCCTGCTGTTCGGCCATTTTGGCAGCCATTTCCTTCATCTTTTTGGAGGCACTTTTTTGCTTGCGGCCAGCCTTCTGGTTCTCCTTTTTCTTTATGCTTTCTTTGCTGTCCTTCTGGTCTTCTTTAATGTCCTCTTGCTCCTCTTTTTGCTGGTCGAAGTCTTGCTTGTTCTGCAATTCCTCGTTTTTCTTTTCCAGTTCTTCCATCTTCTTTCCAATCTCCTCCATCTCCTTGTTGAGTTCCTCCTGTTTTTTCTCCAGTTCTTCCTGTTCTTTTTTCTGCTCCTCTGGTGATTGTTGCTGGTCGTTCTGGTCGGCCTTCTCGGTTTCTTCGCTGAGTTTTTCTTGTTCTTCAGCCAATTTTTCCAGCTTCTCCACGGTTTTTTGCACCTCGTGCTCAAATTCGAGTTGCTTATAAAGTTCTAGCAAGCGGTCCATATCCTTCTCCTTTTGCTCCTGCTGGTTCTTCATCTCTTCCATCTTTTCGAGGGCCTCGTCTTTCTTCATTTCTTGGAGCAGTTCCTCTATTTTCTGCATAAGCTCCTTCATCTCGTCGTCCATCGTCTCTTCCATGAGCTTTTCCAATTGCTCCTGCTCCTGCTTTATTTCTTCGTTGGGCTGCTCCATTTCCTCTTGGTTTTCGAGGTTCTCCTTGAATTTCTCCTTGGCCTCGTCCATCTGTTTTTGGAGTTCTTTTTGGCGCTCCAGTAGTTTTTCCAGCTCCTTGCGGGTCTGCCAGTCCATATCTTTTTGCTGCAAAACCTTGTCCCGCAGCTTGTTCATTTCCTCCTGAATCTTCTGGCTTTCCTTGATAGCCTTTGCGAGGTTGTCCTTGATTTGCTCGCTGTTTTCCTCCTGCTTCTTCTCCATCTCCTCCAGCGTCGGCATCGAGAAGACCATGAGCGTCGTGCGGCTTGACTTGCTGCCGTTCACCCCGTCGTTGTCGAACACCTCGAAGAAGTAGGTGACCTCGTCACCAGGCTTTAGCGCCAGTTGGTTGAGGTCAAAAACATGGCGGTAAGCGGTGCTTTTGCCCTCCGATTTCTGTAATTTGAGGGTCTTGAGTTCGCCTTCCCGGTTTTCGCTTTTCACCCGGTAGTTGAACGAAAGACCGAGCAGGCCGTAGTCGTCGGTAGCTTCGCCCACGAAGTAGAGCACCTTGGCGTTCGTGCTGTCCTCGAACTTTTCCGCCTTGATGGTTGGGTACAAATCGGGCACAACGGTGATGGAATACGTCACCGAGTCGGCGTTGGGCAGGTCTTCGTTGGAAATGTAGAGGCGGTATATTTCGTCCTTGAGCGCCTTCTTTTTGAAGGTAAAAAGTTCGTCGGAGAAGCGCTTCGTGTCCACCGTTTGCGCCCCATTTGCGAAGCGGATGGAAATATTGTCAGTAAACTGCGAATTGAAAATCCAGTCAATATTCGTTCCCGCTGGCACCACGAGGTCACCGGTGCTTTTCAGTTCCTCGTCGGAGCGGCCTGTGTAGCCGGGGTAGTCGAGCTTCACGTCGAAGCCGATGATGTTGGGTTTTTCCAGCACCTCCAGCGTGTAGCCCTTCGACTCGATGGCGCCGGAAAGGAATCGGAACTCGGTGTCCTTGGCCACGTTGCTGAAACGGTAGCTGAACGTGTTGTTGCTCTCTTTCGTCAGGCGGTATTGGATATTGTCAATGTCAATGAAAGCCTCGTTGGGCAGCGCCTCGCCCTCCACCTTCACGGTCAGCGGGAACTCGCCAAACTGCACCACGTTGAGGCTGTCCTCGTTCACCACAAAGCGGAAAGGGGCCGGTTTTTCAAACTCCTTGTTGAACTCGATGAGCCTCCCCGTGCTATCCGTGATGAGGCTCGGCGCTGCAAACAACACAACGATGAGCAGCAGCAGCGGCGGCAGGGTGTATTTCAGGTACCTGCGGTTTTGGGTGAGGTCAATGGCCCGTTGGAACGGCACGGGCTTCACTTCTTCGGATTTTTGGTTGATGCTCGCCAGAATCAGCTCCCGGTTCGTTGCGTTGCTGTCCGATTGAGATTTCAACTGCAAGATATTCAGCAACTTATCTTTTACATTGCTGAAATGATCGCCGATGATGCCAGCGGCCTTCTCGTGCGAGATCACCTTGCCCAGCCGGAAATAATGCAACATCGGCAGCGCCACCCAAGTGAACAGCGCCACCGCCGAAATGCCCACGAACGAGAAGAACAGCGCCTCCCTGGTAGCTGGTTTGAAGTAAAAATGGTACTCCAAAAAGTTCAACCCAAGGAACAGCACAAGCAACAGCGCAAGGCTGTACAGCCCGCCCCGGATGAGCTGGTTGACATAGAACTTGCGGATGAACTGGTCAAGTTTTTCAATCAGCAGTTGGTAATTATCTTTGTAAGACATGGGCACACGGTATTGATGGTTTAAGGTTTCAATGGGGTTTCAGGTTGGAGGATGGTGGTTTGGTACTGCAAAATCCTCTCCATGCTTGTGGTCAAAACTAGGCATAAAAAGACCATCCTCAAACGCTTGGGCTGCATGGTAAGTTGCGGAGTAGGTGAAATTGGCAAATGTGTGGACGTAAACGCTACAAGCAACAGGCCGTGATAGAATCATTTGACGCTATCAAGCGATAAGCGTTTTATGCAGATTTAAAATTCAATTTTAAAATTACATAAAAAATCACTTCCCGCCCCGCATCTCCGCCTCAATGTTCGGGTTGATTTCCTTCGCCTTCGCCATTAGTTCCGCTGTCTTGTCAGCTTGGCCGATATTGTAGTAGGCGCTCGCCAAGTTGTAGTAGGCCGCTGCATTGTTCGGCTCTTTTTCGAGGGCTTTGGTGAAAAACTCTACCGCCTTCTGCCCGTTGCCGCTCACGCCGTTGGCCACGCCCAGCAGGCGCAGCGCCTCGTAATCGCTGGGGTTGAGTTCGTAAGCCTTGTTCAAGTAGGTAAATGCCTTGGCGATGTCGCCCTTTTTCTCCCCAAAAAATTGACCTGCCTGGCGGCAAGTGATTGCGAGATTGCTTTTGGCTTCACCATATTCGGGGTCAAGCTTCAGCGCCTGCTCGTAGGCTTGGATGCTGGCCTCGTACTGCTGCAAATAATTGTAGGCATTGCCCATGATCAGCAGCGGGTTCTTGTAGCCGGGGTGTATTTTCATCGCCTCGTTCAGGTGGCCGACGGCCTCGTTGAGCATCGTTGTCTTGCGGGCGGCATTCTCCGGTTTCAGCGATTGGGCGACCAGCTCGCCGCCAGTGGCGTTGCGCAGCTTGGCGCTGTTCGGCACGGTCTTTATGTCGGTGGTGAACAGCGTGTAGTTGTCCTTCCAGGCAAAATTTCGGGTAAATGTTTTAACAGAAAAAGCCAGCAGCACGGCGATTCCGCCAATCAGCACCGCTGGTTTTGGTCGCCCCGTCTGGTCGGTGAGGCGGTAGAGCAGCGTGGCCACGACCATTGCGAAGCCGATGGACGGCATGTAAAGGAAGCGCTCGTTCATGTTCGTGCCGATGGGGAAAACAAAGTTCGAGGCGATGCTCAAGGTGAGCAGGTAGAACAAAATCCCGTAGCTCACCGGGTCTTTTTTGGGCAAACGGACGAGTGCGTAACCCAACAGGGCCAAGTGCGCCAACACTGCCAAAATCACCTGCCAATCGCCAAAAGTCATGATACCGATGGCCCTGGGATAGTAGTCGTGACTGAGCGGGTGCGGGAATACGAGCAGCAGCAAATATTTGCCGAGGGTGAAAAAATTGGTAGCCGTTTTTTCCGCAAAACTGAAGTCAACGTATTGGTTGCCAACGAGTTTGAGGAACGGGTTGTTCATCAGTTCCCGTGGTGGATCGCCCCCGAAGTCGAGCCCTAGCACGCTGATGCGGAGGAGGATGAACAGCGCCGCCGCTGCCAGAAATGGCAGCGTTTGCAGGAATATTTTGCCTGGTTTTGCATTCGTGAAGAAGAAAAACGTCAGCGGCACGATGGCCACGAACGTGATGGCGTTTTCCTTCGAGAGCAGCGCCAAAAAGAACACGACCGCCGCCGCCACGTTCAGGCCATTTTTTCCTTCGTAAAATGCCTTGAGCGACAAATACAGCGCCGCCAAACTGCCCAGCAAGCTCACGATTTCGTCCCGCCCCTTCACATTGGCCACCACCTCGGTGTGGATGGGGTGTACCACAAACAGCAGCGCCGCCGCCAGTGCTACAAATGGCCCAAAGCCCGTCGAGCCTTTCATTTGCCCATCGGGGGCAAGGATTTTCAACAAAAACCAAAACAGCACCACGCCCGTCAGTCCGTAGAGCAGCACGTTGACGAGGTGCCCGACGAACTTCACGGCGTTCAGCTTGCCGCCCTCGTTCGGGTCATAAACCGTGTCGCCGTCCTTGTCCTTCACGGGCTGGCCCGCCACGTCCCGCTTTTTTGGGGCAAAAAGCTGCACCTCCGTGGCGTACATCAGCGGCGTCAGGGGCCGGTAGCGCCCGCCGGACACGAGCTTGTCTTTGCCCTCCACCTTGAAAAAGCCCCGGAACGTGTCGTATTTCAGCAGTCCGCCAAAGCCCGCCGTGCCCTTGCAGGTGAACTCGTTGTCGTAGATGACGATGGCGTCGTCCACGGCGTAGTCGAAGAACAAGGTGTTGGCGTACAGCGCTGCGCCGAGCACGAAGAGCAGGATGCTGAAATTGCGGCGGAAGTTGCTGGCCTGGGTGATGGCGGGCGCTTGCGGCTTGGGTGCGGATGGTTTGCGTTTTGACATTTTATCGGTGGACGTTGGTTGGTGGACGGTTGACGGCTTTGGGGCAGGGCAAAAATAAAAAGGGTTCAATCAATTGGCAGCTTGTTCAAATCCCGCTTTGAATAAACAATGGCGAGGACTTCCAATTTCTGGGGCATGACCTTGAAAATCACATAATATTTTTTGCGGAAAATGTAGCGACGGTAGGACTTGTCGGGTGTTTTTTTGAAAGGATATTCGGAGTGCCGTTCTGGGAAAGGGGCGATTTTATGCACGATGGCATCGTGGAGTTCTTTCATGAACTTTCGGGCGAATTGGTCATAGCCTTGCGAAATGTACCATGCTAGAATTTCATCCAGCATTTCATCGAATTGCTGTTTGAGCACGACCTCCCTGCCAGCGATAATCATAGTTGGTGTTTTGCTTTAAAAGCTTCGAGCGAGATGTCTTTGCTGCCTTCAGCCTTTTCGATGATGGCGTTCAGTTCCTTGGCGGTAAGTTGGCGAAAGGGCGGCTCCAAGTCCGGCTCTTTTTCCACCTGAAAATCTACGAACCCCTTCAACTTCAGCGCACCAAGCAGGTTGAGGACAAACTCAAGCTCGGAGGGCTTGATGATTAGTGTCGTTTTTACGCCAGCCAAAGTTGTATTTTCCATGTGCATCAATTTTTGCGAAGTTCGGATTTTTCGATTGAAAGTCAAAACTTGTCCAATACTTCACTGGTACTTTCCTTTTGTCTCACTTTTCTCATCCCCCAAATACTTCAACCCCACCAGCAAAAAGAACAGGTACAGCGACACCCCGAAATTGTTCTCAATCGTGTTTTCCACAAAAAACGAGGAGAACACCACGGCGTGTAGCGCCAGGAACAGCGGGTTGCGCCAGTTTTTTTGGTAAAAAAGCGGCAGGAAAAAACCCACCAGAAACAGTGCAAGCCCAACCAGCCCCGTGCCAGCGAAGATGGTCACGAACTGGTTGTGCGGCATACGAAGCTGGTAGTTGCCGTAGGTTTTCGAGGCGTACTTTTCCTTAACGGCTTGGTCGAGGTCGCCAGCGCCGATGCCGAAGACGGGATGCTCCCGCCCGATTTCGAGGCCGATGAGCACGGAGGTGAAGCGCTCGGCGTCGGGGTAGTCGGCACCAGCGCCCTGTTTGAACTGGAGGTAGTCCCAGCGGGCGTAGTCCACCTTGGCCTGGAAGCTGGGCATGGTAAGGTAAGCCAGCAGCGGCAATGCCACCACCCCGGCGATGCCCGCCAAGCCGAGCAGATAGCGTTTTTTACAAAACAAACCAAGCGCCGAGCGCAAGTAGGGCGAGGTAGAGCGACATCAGCCCGCTCCGCACCGACAGGACGTGGATGAAGACAAACAAAAACAGGGTAAGTCCGCCGACCACCCAATTGCGGATTGCGGATTGCGGATTTCAGCGTCCTGGGACTTCAGGGGGTGGTTTCAAAGAAAATCTTCAACCCAGAGCGCCCCGCCGCCGAGGATGGTCAGCGCCAGCATCAGGCTGAATCGGATGTGGTTGCTGGGCGTGGTGAGGTGGCCGCCCCGACCGAGGTTGGTCATCTCGGCGTCGAAGTTGGCGATGAAGTTGAGCAGCACGTACACGCTGATGATGGACATCGTCACCAATAGAAAATACAGGATGGTAAAAACCTCCCGTTTGCGCAGCGGCGGCATGGAGGCGAATGCGAAGGGCAGCACCAAAAACGGTAGTTTGATGCGCAACCGCTCCAGCGTATAACCGAGGTCGCTCGACCACGGCCACGACAACAGCACCAGCAAAAACGGAATGGAAACAGCCAGCCACGGCGTGTAGCGGCGGTAATTTTTCAAAATTTTCCCGAAGGGTGTCCCGCAGCGTGACCTTGACCCTCGGGCCGTCAATTTTTAGTTGGAAAACAGCCAGCACGACCAGCGCAATCATCGAAACGGACAGCACGAACTCCGCCGACAGTACCATGCTCACCAAATAAATGAAGAGGCAGGTGACAGCTTGTGCTTTGTATGATTGCAGGAGGGTTTGCACCTTTGAAAGGATTGAAGGATTGAATGTTTGAAGGATTGAAGTGAAGGGAACGAAAGGGAACGGATTAGGATTTTTACCACAATTGAATATTACCTTTGCCCCTCATTTTCTGAGGAAAACGAAGCGGAGAAGTCCCTGAAGCCCAACTTCAATCCTTCTCGCCTCCAATCCTACAATCCTTTTCAGCATGGATTCATTCGCAAATGTAAAACGCCTCATCGAAGAAATAGCAGCGGCCAAACCTACGACGAAGGACGAACTGGAGCAGTTCCGCATCCAGTACCTCGGCTCAAAGAACGTCATCAAGCCGTTGATGGGCGAAATTAAAAATGTTCCGAACGAACAGAAAAAAGAATACGGCCAGCTCGTGAACGAGGCCAAGGACGCCGCCGAGCGCAAGTTTGCGGAGCTGCAAGAGGCGCTCGAATCGGCCAGCAGCGATGCCGACCTTGACCTGCTCGACCTCACCCGCCCCGGCGAACCGCTCCCGTTGGGCAGCCGCCACCCCATCGCCACCACGATGAACCGCATCGTGGGCATCTTCCAGCGCATGGGTTTTGCCATCGCCGAGGGGCCGGACATCGAGGACGATTGGCACAACTTCACGGCCATGAATACCCCCGAAGACCACCCCGCACGGGACATGCAGGATACTTTTTATTTGCAAAACAGTACTGAAATGCTCCTGCGCACCCACACCAGCCCCGTGCAGGCGAGGGTGATGATGGGTCAAAAACCGCCCATCCGCATCATCGCACCGGGCCGGGTCTATCGCAACGAGACCATCAGCGCCCGCAGCCATGCGCAGTTCCACCAAATAGAGGGGCTGTACGTGGACGAGGGGGTGAGCTTCGCCGACCTGAAGCAAACGCTGATGTACTTCGCCCAGGAGATGTTCGGCACGCCGAAAATCAGGTTGCGCCCCAGCTTCTTCCCCTTCACCGAGCCGAGCGCCGAGATGGACGTGTGGATTGGCATGGACAACGAAAAGAACTACCGACTGAGCAAGGGCACCGGCTGGCTGGAAATCCTCGGCTGCGGCATGGTGGACCCACAAGTGCTCGAAAACTGTGGCATTGATTCCTCAAAATATTCTGGCTATGCCTTCGGGATGGGCATCGAGCGGCAGGCCATGCGGCTGTACGACATCCACGACATTCGGTTGTTTTTCGAGAACGATGTGCGGTTTTTGGGGCAGTTCAGTGCAGTGATTTGAACCAAGAAATTTTGGAAAAATACTTGCGCCCACTTTTGGTAAAACCATGAGTGGATGCATTTTTTTCGGAAAGGAGATAGCCAGAAGGCCAGAATTACTACTTTGGCAAAGCAACCATTTAATTTGGCAAAGTCATCATGAAAAACTCGCTGAAATGCTCTATCCTGTTCGCCCTTTTCTTTTCTTTCTGTGCCTGCCAGAAAGAAGAAGCCCCGCCCAATACTCCTCCCGTTATTGAAGGTTTTTCGGTCAAAATCAACAAGGATATCCTAAACCAGTCAATTTATTTGGGATATATCATCAGTGACCAAACAGGGAAGATTTATCAGTACGAATTGACCAACGGCCAGCAATTCCAGGAAGACTTCATTTATGAGGCCGAAAAATTAAGCGACATCGAAATGGCTGTAACCCTCATTAGCAAGACGCCATATTCAAACAACCCAAACCATGCTTTTGTGGAGCTGACCACTTTCACCGGGCTCCCAAGCGATGCCTTCATCGAATACATTCCCCAATATTATTTCTCTTGGACCCGCTCCAATAAAGCCTTCCAAATTTCTGGTATCGATGAAATTGATGACATCAAATTCTCTAACCTAAGCACGGACGATGACATCGCAAATGCTAGCCTTTCAGGTGGCACATTTTTCTTGTCTGCTTGGCTGCCCAATAATTACGAAAGCCTTGTTTTGGTAAAAGCAAATGGAGAAGAAGAGTACCGTTATATTGAATTGTTGACTGGCGGCATTGGCGGGCAATATTCCTATTCCGATTTGCCCATAATCGGTAAAAAAGAAATACTGATGCCCGGTTCACTAACCAAAAGTTGGGATGGGTACATTTTTGGGGAGAACACGGCTACTGGCGAAAAAATGTCTCTTTTTTCCCAGCCTGCAAATGGCGAGGCAAGCGATAGATTCCTCATGGTGTATTATCCGACAGGCACCCCATTCAACAATTTTGATTTTTATATAAATACTGACCGATACTACATTTATGGCGAAGACCTTGAGATATTTCAACAATATGAAACCTTGCCCGATGCAATCGACCCTCGTGACCAATTGGAATTTGTAGAAAAAGTCATTACTCCAGAACAGTTTTCCGTCCGGCCCACCACATCGTCTGATTTTATGATCATGAGATACTACCATGTAGCTCAATCTGATATCAGGTGGGACATAGTCGCTCCTGCTAAGGGTGGCATTGTTGAATTCACCTTGCCCTTGATACCTGACGAACTTGAGCTTGAGTATCCCAATGATTTGATTTTTAACCGAAGGATGGAATATGTGTACGCTTACCTAGTCAATGTGCAAAACCCATTAGCAAAAGATTTTTGGAAAAGCCCCTCGTCCAGCCTCAACTTTGACTGGCTGATTGAAAATGGGGCATATTCTGTACGCGAACGAATAAATTTTTAAGGTGCTTTAAAAAAGCAGCAAACAATCAAGTATGAAACAAACTTTCCAACGCTTCACCTGCCTGCTCGCCCTTCTCGTATTCAACCTCAGCTTGTTTGCGCAAAATGACGAGGGTAAAAAAAATGAGAAACCAATCAACCAATACAAAAACGAGATAGCGCTTGACTTTCAGAATGCTTTTCGAAATTTGGTGAATGGGTTTTCCGATGATGATTACAACTCCGAAGCCATTGCCACATCGCTCATTTTTAGGCGGAGAATCGGCGAGAAAAAATTCATCTCCGTCAACGAAAAAAAAGCCCTGCGCCTCCAGCTGGGGGGTACTTTCTCAATTCCGATAAGTTCTGAAGAAATTTATGACAGCACCTTGACCGGCACTTCCAATTTGTTTAACATCAAAGAAAGCCGCACTGATGTATATTCCTATATCGGAATTGAATGGCAGCGTCAATTTGACAAACTCCAAGTCTACTATGGACTAGATTCCGGGGTGCGATATTATAAGGATTTGGACGTGCCGACGGTCATCTCCTCAACTAGTGGCCAGGTCAACTATTGGAGAGAAATCAATTACCGTTCAATATCTATTCCTTTGATTGGTTTTGCTGGTGTCAAATATTATTTCCATCCACGGTTCAGCCTTTCTTATGAATTGAGCTTAGGCACAGCCATCAGTTTTATCAAAAACAGGCAAGACCGGTTCGAGCCAGGTATTGAAGGGCCAGCCGAACGGGAGTTCAATTATCGGCGAACCGGAATTTCTGGCAATTCCAGTTACCTGAGGTATTTCAATGTCAGCTATTACTTTTGACAAAAGGCTAGTAATCGGATGTGAACCAAAAGCACAGTGGGACAGCTTTGGAGAATGGCTTTCGGAGAAATGTCCACTGACAGGTTGCCCAAAATGACAGACAACGGAAAATGATTGCCCGCTTGGCGGTATCTTTGCGCCCAGATTTGCGTACCGGGAACTATCTTCAAAACAATTAAACTAGATTCTGCTGTGCCCATTCCCACATCCCTTCCCGCCATCAAATCCGCCATTTCAGAAGGAAAGACCAACTGCACTTCCCTCGTTGAGCACTACCTCGAACGCATCGAAGCAACTCGCCACCTCAATATCTACATCGAAGTTTTCACTGACGAAGCCCGGCAGCGAGCAAAGGAGTTGGATGAAAAATTTGCCCAAAACCCCGCTTCGGTGGGCAAGCTGTTCGGGGCAGTCATTTCCCTCAAAGACGTGATTTGCTACGCCGGACACGAAGTCACGGCTGGCTCCAAGATTTTGAAAGGCTTTAAATCGCTGTTCTCCGCCACGGCGGTGGAGCGACTGCTGGCCGAGGACGCCATCATCATCGGGCGGGTCAACTGCGATGAGTTTGCCATGGGCAGCACCAACGAGACCTCCTGCTATGGCCCCACCCGCAACGCCGCCGACCCCACCAAGGTACCAGGTGGAAGCAGTGGCGCATCGGCGGTGTCGGTGCAAGCGGGCACTTGCCTGGCCTCCATCGGCAGCGACACGGGTGGTTCGGTGCGGCAGCCAGCGGCATTCTGCGGCGTGGTGGGTTTCAAGCCGACCTACGGTCGAATTTCGAGACACGGGCTGTTGGCCTACGCCTCCAGTTTTGACCAGATTGGCATCTTGGCAAACAACATGGCTGATGTAGCTGCCTTGCTGGAGGTGATGGCCGGGCCTGACGAGTTCGATGCCACATGCAGCGAGCGACCCGTGGAGTCATTTTCCCAAACCCAAACTTCCAAGCCAGCCAAAATTGCCTACTTTGACTCAGCCATCAATCACCCCGGCATGGACGCTGGGGTAAAAAAACTAACTTTCGACTTCATCGAAAAACTCAGGGACGAGGGCCACACGGTCGAACCAGTCGGTTTTGACTACCTCGATTTTATCATTCCGGCATATTATGTGCTAACGACTGCCGAAGCTTCGAGCAACCTCAGCCGCTACGACGGCATCCGGTTCGGCCAACGAACGGAAGGGGCGAAGGACATCCACGAGGTGTACAAAAAATCGAGGACGGAGGGCTTCGGTACGGAGGTAAAACGCCGCATCATGTTGGGCACTTTCGTGCTCAGTTCGGGATACTACGATGCCTATTATGCCAAAGCCCAACGGGTTCGGAGGCTTATTTTGGAGCGCACGGAAGAAATTTTACAAAAATTTAACTTCATTTTGATGCCCGCCTCGCCGACCCCTGCCTGGAACATCGGAGAGATGGCCGACGACCCCGTGGCGATGTACCTCGCAGACATCTTTACAGTGCAGGCAAACATGGTAGGAATGCCAGCCATCGCATTGCCGATAGGCCAGCATCCATGCGGGTTGCCGGTGGGTGTGCAGTTCATGGCGGGCAAGTTTCAAGAAGCCGAATTGTTGGGTTTTGCGGCCGGATTGAAAAGCTGATAAATTGGAATTTTTTATTTCGGTTTTCAACTCAAAACCGTTCTTTTTCTTGCTCCGCAATAAGGCTTTGCAGAAGCGATGTGGAAAACTTTATGGTGATTGGACTTGGTAGAATGAAACATTGGTCTACTTTTGCAGCCCACACTAGACTTCACTAATTGAAAAGAGGCTTACCCATAAAGCGAAAGAACATATCGCTAAACGACTTTAAGAAAGCTACCGAATCCCCGGACATGCGCCAGTCTTAATCAGAGTAAACACCTATTTTATGCTGCTGCGCAACGGGTATTGTTAACGAATCAGACCAATTTATGGAATCTGCAAGTATGCGCCAACTGTTGGCATCAATGTTTTTTGTTTTTCTGTTCTCTCCTTTAACACAAGCAAATACCATCTTCAATTCCGACGAAATCAGGACTCGTTTTGAAGCAATGGATTGCATGATAGCTCCCCGCTACACCTCCGAAGTGGAGAGCTACATCAAAAGAAACCTAGCCTACAACGGTTCGAACGCCAAGAAAATAATGGCCAGGGCCTCGGTTTATTTCCCCATTTACGAAAGGTACCTCAAGGAGCACGACCTGCCGCAGGACTTGAAGTTCTTGTCCATCGTTGAGTCTGCGCTGAACCCCAATGCGGTTTCACCAGTGGGTGCTACTGGCCTCTGGCAGTTCATGTCGGAGACGGGCAGAAGCTACTGCCTTACCATTGACAAAACCGTGGACGAACGCTACTGCCCTTACAACTCTACGGAGGCCGCCATGCAGTACCTCGCCAAGCAGTTCCAGCGCTTTGGCAGTTGGGAAATGGCATTGGCCTCCTACAACTGTGGCCCCGGCACCATCAACAATGCCATGAAGCGGGCAAGGAGCAACAACTATTGGACTATTTCAAAATACCTCCCGCGGGAGACGAGAAACTTCGTGCCCGCCTTCCTGGGTGCAGCCTACGTTGGCAATTTTTACCACCTGCACGACATCGAACCAGACTACCCAAGCCTCGACATGCAGGTGACGGACGCGCAGAAAGTGTTCGAACGACTTGATTTTAATACCATAGCTGCCATCACGGGTTTGCCTATTGAAGTTATCAGCGAGCTTAATCCAGCCTACAAAAAGGATTTTATTCCTGAGAATACGGAAGGCTACGACGTGATACTGCCCCGCCGGGTGTCTTCGGCAATGGCAGAGTACCTCGAAGCACGCCGCCCCGACAGCCCTCGCAAAATCGAGATGCCGCCAATGCCAGAACTGGTTGACACGTCCATTTACAAGCCGGAGGAGCTTTATTTTCAGTCTGTCTATGTGGTGGCCGAAGGCGATAAAATTGGCGAATTGGCCGAAGTTTTCAACATCGCACCGTACAACTTGAAGGTTTGGAACAAGTTGACAACCTACCAGCTTAAAAAGGGGCAGGAGCTGACGATTTGGTTTCCGAATGAACTGCACCATTTTTTACCAAAAGAGGAAAGAATAGCAGTGGTGCCAATAGCTTGGCCTGTTAATACCACGGTAGTAGAAAACGTACCTGAGGAGGTGTTGGAACGTGACAACTTGCCAGTGCCAGGCGAAATGCCCACCACTGTGTCATTTGTCAAATCATCGCCAGCAAACGCACAGGCTTTGAAGGTTGTAACCGCCCCGCCGGCTGCCATTTCAGCTCCGACGAGGAATGGGAACAAGGCTAGGAAGATTACTGCCCCGTTGAAAGATATTAAAGTCACCTTGCCGAAGATTAAGGGAAAAGCAACCCCTGCTGCTCCCAAAAAAGTACCGGTCGCTCCAAAGCGTGCGCCCGAGCCGAATGGGCATGGCATGATTTGATGCGCAGTGCATTTTGTAAATGAAACGGGCGGCTTTTTGCGAAAAGCTGCCCGTTTCATTTTTGTGCTTGTTGGGTTTGGTTTTGCAGAAATGATTCCCGAACATTGGTTCGAAAATCACACATTCAAAAGATAAATCAAATACGCCATGTCGAAATCAAAACATTTTTCTTCGACAAACCCGACCCGTCGGGATTTTGTCAGAACATCAGCCTTGGCCGCCGGAGGCGTTCTGTTGATGCCCTCTTTCCTCGCTGCCAAAGCCCATATTGACGGCGACGATACCATCAAGGTGGCCCTCGTCGGCTGCGGCGGACGGGGCACTGGTGCCGCCGTGCAAGCGTTGATGACCAAGCAAAACGTGAAGCTCGTGGCCATGGCCGACGCCTTCCGTGACAACCTTGACGAGGCTTACAAAGTACTTACCGCCGACGACATCTCTGACTGGTCGGGCAGTGAGGGCAACGTGAAGGGGCGGGTGCAGGTGCCAGAGGAGCACAAGTTCACGGGCTTCGATGGCTACAAAAAGGCCATTGCGCTCGCAGATGTGGTCATCCTGACCACTCCGCCAGGCTTCAGGCCCATACACTTCGAGGAGTGCGTGAAGCAAGGCAAACACGTCTTCATGGAAAAGCCCGTAGCTGTTGATGCGCCGGGTATCCGCCGGGTGCTGGAGGCCGCCGAGATTGCGAAGCAAAAGAAACTGAACGTCGTGGTGGGCTTGCAGCGCCACTACCAGACGGTTTACCGCCGCTGGGTGGATATGATGCAGGCAGGTGCCATTGGCGAGATAGTCACCTCACACGTCTATTGGAACAACGACGGCGTTTGGGTGCGTGGCCGAGAGGAGTTTTCCAAAAAAGCAGGACGCCCGCTCACCGAGATGGAATACCAGATGCGCAATTGGTACTACTTCAACTGGCTTTGCGGCGACCATATCACCGAGCAGCACATCCACAACCTTGACGTGAGCAACTGGGTGAAGAACGCCTACCCCGTGCGGGCGCATGGCATGGGTGGCCGCCAAGTGCGGGTCGGCAAGGATTTCGGGGAGATTTTCGACCACCACTTTGTGGAATACGAGTACGAGGACGGCAGCCGGATGTTCAGCCAGTGCCGCCACCAGCCGGGCACCATGAGCCGGGTGACCGAGGTTTTCCAGGGCACCAACGGCTCGGCACCACGCCCAGGACTGCTGCTCACCCGCAGCGGCCACGAGCTGTTCAAGCACGACGAGCGCAATGCAGCCAATCCCTACCAAGTGGAGCACGATGAACTGTTCGAAGCCATTTCCAAAGGCGAATACCGCTACGCTGACACCGAAAACGGCGCAAAGGCCACGATGACCTCCATCTTGGGCCGCATGGCCACCTACTCCGGCCAAGTGGTTGAGTGGAAGGATGCCATGGCCAGCAACATAAGCCTGATGCCGCAGAAGTTCGATTGGAACGCACCACCGCCAGTGCTGCCTGGCGCGGATGGCATGTACGCCTGCGCTGTGCCGGGTGTTACGAAGGTTATTTAATGCCTCTCCTAGCCCTGTTAGCGCTTGAAGCGCTAACAGGACTTTTTTTTTACAAAAAATCAAACACGATGAAGATGCGCTACTTTTATTGTCTGCTTATTTTTCTTCTTTTTGGCCAGTTTTTGCTTGCGCAAAACGGCGTTATCAAATTCACCAACCCATCTTTTGAGGGCACGCCGGGAGAGGGGGGAAGCGGTTCAAAGTTGCCGGAAGGCTGGTACGACTGCGGTTTTCCTAGAGAGACTCCTCCGGATGTACATCCAAAGCCGGGCGGTGGTGCTTTTCAAGTAACGACAAGGGCATTTCATGGAGAGACCTATCTTGGATTTGTGGTGAGGGAAAATGATACTTGGGAATTAATAGGCCAAAGGCTTTCACAGCCCTTAAAGGCTGGAGTTAAATATAGTTTTAGTATTTCTCTGTGCCGTTCCGAAATATTCTTGAGTGCAAGCCGAGTTTCGAATAAACCGGCAAATTATGCGGCACCCGCCACATTACGTATTTGGGGAGGCGGCAATTATTGCGCTAGGAAGGAATTATTAGCGGAAACTGAATCAGTGGATAATACAGATTGGAAGGACTATGAGTTCGAAATTTCTCCATCAGAAAACTTTGACTTTATAGTATTGGAAGCATTTTTTAAAACTCCAACACCAGCCCCATATAATGGCAATATTTTAATAGACTTTGCTTCAGATTTTATTCTAATAGAAAACGAAAATGCGGATGCTATAAGGACGAATAAAAGTAAATTATGGGAAGAACAAGCGGCTGTTTATTTGCAAGCAAAGGAACATTATAAAGAACCGAGTGAGTTCAAAAAAGAAAGCAAGGAAAAGCTATTGGTAAATCCGAATAACAGGCCAGCCCCAAAACGAAATCCAACCCCTCCGGTAGTTGATACATCATACTACAAAGATTTAAATCGCTACGAATTCACCCGCCCGCTCATGGGCACCGACTTCCGCATCGTGATATACCATACCGACGCTTCTGTGGCAAAACAGGCTGCCGAAAAAGCCTTTTTGCGGGTGGCCGTGCTCGAAAAGGTTTTTAGTGATTACATGGAAAACAGCGAGGTGAGCATGCTTTGCGATGATGGGAAAAGCGATGTCAGCGATGAACTTTGGGACGTACTGGACTATTCGCAGGAGGTGGCCCGGCGGTCGGAAGGCGCTTTCGATGTTTCGGTGGGTGCTTTGACCAAGCTTTGGCGGAAAGCCTTTCGGTTAAAGGAATTCCCTACTGACTCTGATATCAGCCGTACTGCCGGAACGGTTGGGTACGAGGGTATTGTGATGAAGGCGAAAAACAAAACCGTTAAGCTGGACAGAGAAGGTATGCGGCTCGACTTCGGGGGAATTGCCAAAGGCTACGCTGTTGATGAGGCGATGGCTTGGCTCAAGGTGTCTGGCATCAACATGTTCTTAGTGGACGGCGGCGGCGACATACTCGTCGGGATAGCCCCGCCAGGCAAGCAAGGCTGGGAAATCGAAGTGCCGGACAAGTTTATGAATGGTGAATTGACCTTCAAAAAAGCGTTTTACAAAAACACCGCCATCGCCACCTCCGGCGATACCTACCGCTACCTCGAACACGAGGGCAAGCGCTACTCGCATATCATTGACCCTCGCACGGGATATGGCCTGACCAATCGCAGGGTGGTTACCGTCACTGCACCCACCTGCATGGCCGCCGATGTTTGGGCCACGGCTGCAAGCGTGGGCATCAAGAAATTGTTGACGGTGGATTTGAGAGCGGAAAATATCCGAATCAATATTTTGGAGGAATGATTTTTCCGAAGGAAAAAAACTAAGCCACGGGCAATGCAAAACCGAAAGTACTCCCCTTGCCCACCTTGCTTTTTACCCAAATACGCCCACCCTGCGCCTCAACGAATTCTTTTGAAATGGCGAGGCCGAGACCAGTGCCCTTGGTTTTGTCGCCCGCAGCCCGGCGGTACGGCTGGAACAGCTTGCGCTGCTCGTCCTCACTGATGCCGGGGCCTTTGTCCGTCACCGAGAACTGCACGGAGCCGTTCTGGCGCTGCACGTTGATTTCGATGGCCTCGTTTTCGGGGGAGTAGCGGACGGCGTTGGTCAGCAGGTTGACGAGTACGGCGGTGGTTTTGTGAAGGTCAACGTTCAGGGCTGGCAGGTTCTGCTCGATGTGCTGTATGACGCCCATTTTTTTCTCTGCAATAAAAGTCTTGACATTGTCCAAGGAGCGCAGCACGATGGTATCGGGAAGCACGTGCTCCAGTTCCAATTGCAACTGCCCGGTCTCGATTCGGGAGATGTCGAGTATTTCGTTCACCATTTTCAGGATGCGGGAGGTGTTGAGGCGGATGGTGCCGGTGAGGTCCCACTGCTCTCCGTTCAACTGCCCGATGCGCTCATCTTCGAGCAGTTTCACGCTCATGTCAATGGCAGCGATGGGCGTTTTTAACTCGTGAGAGAGCGTGGCCATGAAATTGGTTTTGGCCAGGTCCTGTTCCTTCAGTTCGGTCACGTTTTTCAGAATGATGACAAAACCTACGCTGGTAGGGGTGTCCACATCGTCGCCAGGGCTTTCTATCCGTAGCACGTCTTTGTTAAAATAATGCCGCTTACCGTCCTTGTCACTGCTGATGGCGGGGAAGGTGCGGTTTTCTTTCACTTCGTTGTTCAGCACTTCTTTGAGGAGGTTTTGGAGCAGTTGGTGTTGTCGGGCCAGTTGTCGGGCACTTTGGCCAATGAGGTCTTCCTCTTGCAAGCCAATCAATTCGAGTGCGGGCGGGTTGGCGAAGAGGATGTTCTTGTTGTCGTCAAGACCAATAATGGCTTCGTTCATGCGACTTACAATGGTCTCGGTACGCCTTTTTTCGCTCAATACCTGCGACATGTTGATGTTCTCGTACTCCTCCAGCTTTTCGGCCATTAGGTTGAAGGACTTGGCCATCTCGCCAATCTCGTCGCCTGACTCGATGGCGATGCGCTCGCGGTAGTTCTTCCGTGCGATTTGCCGGATGCTCTGCGTCATGGACTGTATGGGGTTGGCCACGTAGCTGGGGAAATAGAACATGGCAAAAATGGCAAACACGAAGAACAGCGTTCCCAAAATGACCATGCCCAAGGTCACTTGGTTGGCAATCCTAGTGGCTTCGTCCGTTCGCTGGCGTATCATTTTGTCGTTCAGGTCGTGCACGGATTCCAGTATTTCGTCAATGTACCTTTTCTGCATGTAGATGTCAATGGAAACCTCGTTCGTGGCCGCCACCTGCTTCAGGTTTTCCCTAAAGCTTTCAAAATCTCGCTTTAGTTGTTCCGTGAGATCCTGTTCCTCCTTGGCAGTGACCTTCTTGAGCTGCATGTTTAAATAAAGCTCAAATTCGTCTGATGCCTTCCTAAGTTCTTGGCTACGGTAAGATGGTGCGGTTTTTTCGAGCGTCATTGTCACCAGCATTTCGTTGACGGCCTTCGACATGCCTCTGGTGTAGTTGATGGCTTGATAGTTCTCCTGCATCATCAGGAGGGAGTCGGTGGAGGTGCGCTGCACGTAGTAGCCGCCGAGCATACCCAGAAGGGTGACGACCCCGAACAGGACCAGGAGCACCAGTTTTATTTTTGTTTTGAGTCGGAGGTTTTGCAACAGTTCCCCCGCTCCTGTTCTGGTCAAGCCTGAGAGGGATTTGAGGAAATGGGTAGATTTTATCCTAACAAGCCTTGACAATGAAGGTAACTTTTCCTTTATCCCCGCCATTAGCTTTCGCAAGCCTGTTGCTTTCCTTTTGGGCAAAAAACTCCCATCTCCATTGACATCCTGTCGGATGTTGGGCTTTATTTCCTCAGCAAAAGGAGTTTGAAAAGGTTGTTTCATCCAAAACAAAAAAAGCGATGTGAAGTGCCGAATTGGAAATTCTTAGATTCAAATGTATGAATCTATTCCAAATTCGTTGCACCGCACATCGCCGGATTGAAAATTGGCAAATTGGGTTTGCGGGGAAGATGAGGTTTTGGGGGGCTTGTGGGAAAACTCGGTTTGGGAACTAGGAAACAGTTTTGCCCCGCGGCTTGGTTTTAATTTAGCATGGTAGTATCGTAGGCGTAGCTGAAGTTGATGGTTTCCATCAATTTTTGCCTAGCGAAGAAGATGCGGCTTTTCACCGTGCCAATAGGCAGGTTCATGTTCTCGGCGATTTCTTCGTACTTGTAGCCCTCGAAGAAAAGCTGGAACGGTGTCCGGTAGATGTTGTCGAGGGTGCGCATGATACCGTCGAGTTCTACCATCGTCATGTTGGAGTGGGCAGTGTTGTCCACCGCGTGGTTTTCGTTGACGAAAATATAGCTGTCAGCTGGTTCGGAGCTGGTGGCCCTGTTCTTTTTTTTGCGGTAAATATTGATGAACGTGTTGCGCATGATGGTGGTCACCCATGCCTTGAAGTTGGTTCCTGTCTCGAATTTCTCTTTGTTGGTGTAGGCACGCATGGCAGTCTCCTGAATGAGGTCCTTGGCGTCCTCTACATTGTTGGTCAGTCTGTAAGCAAAGGGCAACAGTTTGTGTTGGAGGCTGTTGAAGTGGCAATTAAATTCGATGGTTGTCATAATCTGAATTTAGGAATTATAAAACTGTTTTTGGAATGGCCTTCATTTGGGGTCGTTATTTCAAGCTTTCTGCTCGCTGATGGTGGTTAGCACCATCAGCACCAGAAAAGCCAAGAACATGGTCAAGAAAAAGATAGCAACTGCCATTTTGGGATGAATTTGAGTTTCTTTATTTCGCTGTTGTTTCCGCTCATCCGCGGTTATGAAACCCAGTATGCCAAATGCTGTACCCCGAGGAGATATTTTTTCAATTTTTTTTTCAAATAATTGATTATCAGCGATTTGTGGTTAAAATATTTTTTATCCTAAATTCATAAAAAAGAAAAACCCTCTCAAAATGAGAGGGTCAGGTTTCATTTTGAGAGGGTAACGTCAAACTACAAAGCAACCTTTAGGCATGGCCCAGCGGAAACTGCCCGCTTCATTTGGTCTTCTGTACAAACAAATTTTCGCAGACTTTATGTGAAAGGGTGATTTCTTCCCCTCCGATGAGCACTATTTTCATGGAGCCGTCGTATTCGAACCGTTCCACAACTTGGAGCTTGGTGCCAAGCGATAGTTTCAATTTGTCGAGGTACTGGAGAAAAGTATTGGTGGACTCCTGCACCCCAACTAGCACGGCCTGGTCTTTGGGGTCTAGCGACGATAGCAAAATCTGCTTGCGCATAGCCATTTTGCCGTTGGCATCTGGTATCGGGTCGCCGTGCGGGTCGAACTGCGGGCGGTCTAGGAACCCGTCAAGGCGCTCCACCAGTTCGTCAGACTGGACGTGTTCCAGTTGCTCGGCGATGTCGTGGACTTTGTCCCAAGAGAAGTCGAGCATTTTTACCAGGAAAACCTCCCAGAGCCGATGCTTGCGCACGAGGTTGGTGGCCAGTTCGCCTCCCCGTTCGCTCAGCACTACGCCCCGGTGTTTTTCATAGTGCAAGAGGCCCTTACCTGCCAGGCGTTTCAGCATGTCCGTCACGGAGGCAGCCGAAGTGCTCATCATTGCTGCGATGGCGTTGGTGCTGGCCGCCTTGTCGTCGTTTTCGGTGATTTTGAAAACCGCTTTCAAGTAGTTTTCCTCTGCTTGCGTAAGGACTTCCATGTGTGCATTTTAAATTTAGGGCAAAGCTATTTCATTTTTAGGCTTGCCTAAAAAACTGTTTTAAAAAATTTCGCCCAATCTTGATTTGGTTGTCAAAAAGAAAGGAGATGAATTGCCCTAAACAAAAAAGGCAACGAAGCGGATGCCCCATTGCCTTTATTGTTGTAGAAAATTAGCGGTAGCCATTATTCCCCACCCTCGTCTCCACCTTCTACTTCTTTCAAAGTCTGTATTTTATTGAGCAACTGCTGTGCCCGCAAAAGGAAGTCGGCACGGAAGTCGTAAAATTCGTTGTGAATCATCAACAGACGGGCGGCATCCCAAGCTGCTGACATTGGGTGGAGCTGCTTGGCAGCGATAGGGTGCAGCCAATATTCCAAGTTATTGGAACGAAGGTACGAGCCGTCCATGTCGAACCCAGTGATGACGGAAAGCTTGTTCAAGGAAAAAAGATAGTCTGTCTCCTTGTTCAGTTCTTTCTGTAGGTCAACAATCTCGATTCGTCTGAAGCGCACACCGGCCCTTACGCAAAGGAAAATGTCGCGGCGACCGTCGAAAGTGATGATAGTGTCAATCTGGTACTTGCGCATGGAGTCAAACATGAACTTCTTCACCCGACTGTGTACAGGTCTGAGCTGTTTGAAGGAGAACTGCAACGCCCGCTTGTCAACGTGAAATTCCTCCAAGAAAGGTCTAGTGCGCCCTGTGCGCATGTTCACGACGACTTTGTTGCGCCCGACGGTGTGCCCAAGTTCGTTGGTCTTGGAGTAAACGCTCACGTAGTCCACATCGGCGTTGTTGACCCAAGTGTCAAGGAAGATTTTCTTGGTGCGGCCCTCAAATACCAGAAGTGCTACTTCAGCGATGACAAAGAAGTTGAGGAACCCTCCGTAGATGTTGCCGTATTTTAACTCTAGAAATGCAATGTTGTTATCCACGTTGATAGTGTTGTTTTGGGAAAAAGGTTTTAGAAATAGTTAAGTGGTTTGGTTTTTTTAAAAGCACGGCCAAATTTATGAAAAATGCAAACAAACAAGCCCTTTTTTGTATTACAAATTTTAACAGCCTGATTAATCTGCCCTTTTTTTCCAGCTTAGTTTTCAAAGGAGAAACTTTCCTCCTTCGTATATCTTTTCGCCATCGGCGAAAATCTGTCCGCCATTCTTCATGTCGGCAATCATGTCCCAGTGGATGGACGACTGGTTCTTGCCGCCCGTCTGAAGGTACGATTGCCCGATGGCCATGTGTACCGTCCCGCCGATTTTTTCATCGAACAGGATATTTTTTGTGAAACGGTCAATCTTGTAATTTGTTCCTATCGCCGCTTCACCAAAATGCCGGGCGCCTGCCACATTGGTGAACACGTCGTCGAGCAGTTCCTTTCCCTGCTTGGCTTCCCATTTCTCTACCCGTCCATCCTTCACCCAGAGCGTCACGCCCTCTACCAGCCGACCAGCGTACACGATGGGGTAGGTGAAATGCACCGTGCCGTTCACGCTGTCCTCCACGGGCGATGTGTAAACTTCGCCGCTGGGCATGTTCGTCTGGCCGTCGGAGTTGATCCAGGTACGGCCCTTGGTCGAAAAGCTGATGTCAATGCCTTCTCCCAAGTAGCGCACCGTCGTTTTTTTGTTCAAAAAATCAACGATGTGCTGCTGCGACCTGCGCACTTCGAGCCAAGCAGCGGCAGGATCTTCTTCGTAAAGCCGACAAGCACCGAACACGAACTGCTCGTATTCCTCCAGCGACATGCCCGCTTCCTGAGCATTTCCTAATGTCGGGTACTGGCAAAGGTTTCGCTTCAGTGAGCGGGTCGCCGTACGCTCGAAATAGATTTTGTTCAGGTCCTTCGTGGCCTCCCGTCGGATGGCCGTCCTGCTTGCGTCCACGTTTTGGTCTTCCCGTAGGTTGAACGGCGCCATAATGTTGAGGTAGGCGTCAAACTCCTCCATCGCCATCTTATAGACCGGGGAAACGTATTTTAGTTGCGCTTCGCTGGCCTCTGCATACATGATGCGGCCCTTTTCCCGGAAGGACATGTCCACCTCTACAATCGCCCCTGCCCGCAGCGCCTCCCGCCAAACTTCCCGCACCAGCGGCTCGGCCAGCGTGGTGGATGCCACGTACAGCCGCTCCCCTTCCTGGATACTGAGGCAGTACCGGACGAGCAATTGCGCATATTTTACAAGCATTGAGTCCATGACGGAAATTTAGAGGACAGGTCTTAAAATTGATTTTCGGTGGGTTGAATGGGACGCAAATATCAAAAAAAAAGGTTCACAAAAAAATTTGACGGGATAAATCATCAGGTAGGGATTGTGGCCGCCCAATTTATTGGGCAGGCCGTTAAGACCAGTTGTGATTTCCGAACGAGGCGTTGGCGTTTCCCTTGGCCTGCCCAATAAAATGGGCGGCCACAATCAAGCCACCGACGCAAGCAGCAACTCGTCTGAATCATGTTCTTCCAAATGATTGAAACGGAAGCCTTGCGCCGAGAAATGCGACAGTACCCGAGGCAGCACATACTGCAATTTTTCCCAAGCCTTCAGACTGTCGTGAAAGACGATGATGGAGCCTTTCCTTGCATTGTTCAACACATTTTCTAGGCATTGTTCGGCGCTGATTTCTGGGTCGAAGTCACCGCTAAGCACGTCCCACATCACGATTCGGTAGTGCCGTTGCAAGAAATCGCCTTGACGGGGCTTCATCCGGCCATAGGACGGGCGGAAGAGGCTCGACCGCAGCGCATGGGCGCAGCGGCGCACGTTGAGAAAGTATTGGACGTTGTCCGTTAGCCAGCCGTGGAGGTAGGTGTAGGTGTGGGTGCCGAGGGCGTGACCTGCTTTTTCACCAATTCCAGCACATCAGGGTATTTGCCAAGTTTTCGCCGACGCAAAAAAACGTGGCCTTTGCGTCGTGCTGCGCCAACTGGTCGAGCACCCAAGGCGTCACTTCGGGGATGGGGCCATCGTCGAAGGTGAGGTGGATCACTTTTTCTTCCGTTGGGATCCGCCAAGTGAAGTTCGGGAAGAGCTTCTGGATAAACTGGGGTGTTTTTACCAAATACATAAGTGCTTCAAAGTTTTGGATATGTTCAATCGGTTCGGTGCTTTGGCCGCAATTTGGTTAAAAAGTAACCGTGCGATGGCTTACTTTTGCAGCCCGTTATGGGAATGGCACAAAGCAACTTCACGGCTATTGTGATTTGTAAATCAACGATTTACGAAGAAAAAATGCTGCCAGAAACATCAAAATTCAACGCTTTTTTACATTAAATAAACATGAGCAACATCAGGGTACGTTTTGCGCCAAGCCCAACCGGGGCGCTGCACATCGGTGGTGTGCGCACGGCACTTTACAATTATTTGTTTGCAAAAAAACATGGAGGCACCTTCGTCCTCCGCATTGAGGACACCGACCAAGGGCGCTATGTGCCAGGGGCCGAGGAGTACATCCTTGAATCGCTGGGCTGGTGCGGCATCATGCCCACGGAAGGGCAGGGCATTGGCGGCCCACATGCACCGTACCGCCAGTCGGAACGCAAGGAAACCTACCTAAAACATGCCCTCGAACTCGTGGCCAACGGCAGCGCCTACTACGCCTTCGATACCCCAGAGGAACTGGAGGCTGCCCGCTCGGAAGCTGCCGCCGCTGGCAACCACAACTTCAAGTATGACGCCACCTGCCGACAGGTGATGAAGACTAGCCTCACCCTGTCTGCCGACGAAGTGCAGCGCCTCCTTGATGCTGGCGAGCACTACGTCATCCGCTTGAAAGTGCCTGAAAATGAGGTGGTTACGTTCACCGACCTGATTCGGGGCGAGGTGAGCTTCCACACCAGCGAGCTGGACGACAAGGTGCTGATGAAGTCGGACGGGATGCCAACCTACCACCTCGCCAACATCGTGGACGACCATTTGATGGAAATCACGCACGTCATCCGGGGCGAGGAGTGGCTGCCCAGCACGGGCCACCACGTGCTGCTGTACCGGGCCTTCGGTTGGGAGGCCACCATGCCGCAGTTCTCGCACCTGCCGCTGATTTTGAGGCCGGACGGCAAGGGCAAACTCAGCAAGCGGGACGGTGCCAAGTTCGGCATGCCCGTGTTCCCGCTTTCATGGCCCCAAGGGGGCAAGAAAACAGAGACGGCTGAGGACAGTTTCGAGGGCTTCCGGGAGTTCGGTTTTTTGCCGCAGGCAGTTATCAACTTCCTCGCTTTCTTAGGCTGGAACCCTGGCACGGAGCAGGAAATTTTCAGTTTGGAGGAGCTTTGCGAAGCGTTTTCCCTCGAAAAAATAAGCAAGAGCGGTGCCCGCTTCGACTACGACAAGGCCAAATGGTACAACCAGCAGTACCTCCACGCCGCCGCTGATGCGGACTTGGCTGCGCATGTGCGACCGCTGGCAGAGGCGAAGGGCTACCAAGTTTCGGACGAATATTTGGCGAAAGTCTGCCACCTGATGAAGGGTCGTGCCACCTTCCTGCCCGACCTCGTGGAGCAGTCCGCCTACCTCTTCGGCGATGTGCAAGTGTTTGACAATGAAAACATTGCGAAGCGCTGGAAGCCGGAAAGCCGCCCCGTATTCGAGGCACTGGCCGAACATTTGAAGGCGCAACCAGCGTTCGTCGCAGCCCCGCTGGAGGAGGCCGTGAAGGCGTTCATGGCCGACCGAGGGCTGAAGCCGGGCGAGGTGATGCCCGTGCTGCGCCTCTCCTTGGCGGGCACGATGCAGGGGCCTGGGGTGTACGAGATGATGGAATTGTTGGGCAATGACCGGACAATGGACAGGTTGGAGAAGGCGTTCGGGTATTTTGATGCTCAAATGGCATGAGGCTTGTGGTCGCCCAATTTATTGGGCTGACCAAAACAATATCATCAACAATCGGTCTGCCCAATAAATTGGGCGACCACAATTACAATGGCAAAAAATCCAAACCCACCGCAAAACAGCCCAAAGTTCACGACGAACTCAAGGGCTTCGACATCAAAATTAACGCCTTCGGCGAACTTAGCTCGAACCTGAACATCGAACGGCTGAACCAGTTTTTGAACGAAAAAGTGGACGACATCAAGCTCCGTGACCGCATGACCGCCAAGGACGAGGAGGAATAATCGAACGCCAAACTTTCTACCAAAACCCTATTTTGTTGAAAATCAACGCACTGATGAAGCATTTTACGAAAGAATCTTTGCTTTCGCCGTTCAAAATCCTTCCATTTAATGCAACCATGCTGTAAAGCTCCTGTCATTTGTAACTGAAAACTAACTGAATTTGGACTACGGCAGTACCCACCGGGACATCGTCGAGAACTGCATGCGGGGTGACCGAAAAGCGCAGTTTGAGCTGTACAGGCTGTATTCACAGGCGATGTACAACGTATGTCTGCGGATGGTGAACAACAGCCTTGATGCCGAGGACTTGCTGCAACAATCGTTCGTTGACGTTTATTCAAAAATGGACAGCTTCCGCTACGAATCCACCATCGGAGCTTGGATCAAGCGGATTGTTGTCAACAATTGCATCAATTTTTTAAAAAAACGAAAGTTAAAGATTGAAACACTGGATGACCGCTTCCACCATGTGCCAGACTGTGAGCCGGTTGGCGAAATGCACCTGAACACAAAAGCCATCAATGCTGCGATGTCCAATTTGCCAGATGGATATAGAGTGGTTTTCAGCCTCTACATGCTGGAGGGCTACGACCACAAGGAAATCGGTGAAATCTTGGACATCACGGAAGCTACCTCCAAATCACAGTTCAGCCGGGCCAGGAAAAAGCTCCGGGAACTGCTCGAAGGGCAACAATTGGTGGTGGATGGCGGGCATTGAAAACGAAGAGATAAAATGGAAAATTTAGAAAAATTCATTCGAGAAAACAGGGCCGACTTCGACACCAGAGTGCCCAGCCTGAACGTCTGGGCGAACCTCGACCAGCACCTCGACCGCCAGCGGCCAAGTGCTCGCTTGGTCTGGATGAAACGGCTGCGGGTAGCGGCTGCCGTGCTGGTACTGCTGACGGCAGGAGGCGTGGGGGGGGCATACTTGACCAATTCCAATAAGACGGTTGGCTCGTTAGCCGACGTATCGCCAGAACATGCCGAGATGGAGCGCTACTTCAGCACGCAGGTAGAGGAAAAACTGGCAAAACTCGCCAGCTACAAGCAAGATGGTATCGTGAAGGCTGATATTCAAGAACTGGACGAAGCTTATGAACAGTTGAAGAAGGAACTCGAAAATGCCCCTGACGGTGCTGAAGAGAAAATCATCCAGGCGATGGTAGAGACCTACCAAACCAAAATCAACATCCTTGAACAAGTGCTGGAGAAAGTCGAAAACGTTAATCCTACAACAATAAATAAATCAGAAAATGAAGTTAGTCTTTAAAAATCAACCGCTATTGGTAGCCGCCCTGTGGTGCTTTGGCCTACTGCTGCCCGGCCTTGCCTCGGCGACCGACCCGGTGCCCCAAGGGGAGAATCAGCCCAAGCCCAAGCAAGAGCAACCCACCCCGGCTCAGCCCGAACAAGATGCACAGGAATACACCAAGACCATCAAAAAGGAATTCACGCTGAACACCAATGGTACCGTGAACCTTGTCAACAAATACGGCAAAATTGACGTGAAAACCTGGGACAAAAGCCGTGCGAAAATTGACGTGACCATCGTGGTGAAAGCAGGCAGCGAGTCACAGGCGCAGACGGTGTTCGACCGCATCCGCATTGACTTCGCCAATGACGACAGCTTCGTGAAGGCCGAAACCATCATCCAATCGAACAAAGGCTCGTGGTTCGATTGGGGAAGCAGCGATCGCACCGAATTTCAAATCAACTACCAAGTGTACATGCCCGCCTCGGCCTCCCTCGACCTGAGCAACCGATACGGCGATTCACAAGTGGCCCCCCTTACCAGCAAGGTAAAAGTGGACGTGAAATACGGCAACTTCCGCTTGGAAGGCGTTGGAACTGGCCTCACGCTCAACCTCGACTACGGCAACGGAACGGTCGTGAAATCGGGCGACGCCACCGTCAATGTCTCGTACAGCAAGCTGAATTTCAACGATGTGCGCAACGTCAACTTGACCTCAAAATACTCAAAACTGACCGTTGACAACGGGGCAAACCTGAGCGCAGAGTCCCGCTACGACGAGTTTGACCTTGTAAAAGTGGAAAACTTGGAGTGCACCAGCAAATATGGCAACATGACCGTCGGTAGTGCCGAAAGCATCAGCGCCACTGGGCAGTACACCGACATCAAGGTAGACCGCCTGAGGGACAACGGCAACTTCGACCTCCAATACGGCGGCCTGCGTATCGAACACGTATCCAAAGGTTTTTCAAAAATTAACCTGGTGGGAAAATACTCCGACTTCAAAATCGGCGTGGATGACGGGGCAAGTTATACCCTCGACGCCAACGCCAGCTTTGCGGGCATCGCCTACCCCGATGGGCTGGTCGTCACTTACGAAAAGGAAAAGGGAACATCGCACGAAGTGAAGGGCCATGCAGGCACGCAAAATGCACGAAGTGCTATTCGGGCCAGCCTAAACTACGGAGGGCTGAAAGTAAAACAATGAGAACGTGCAGCACCTGCTGCTACGAGAACTGAAATTTCATACTAATTCAAATTTCTAAGGAGCCGCTTCTGCAAATGAAGCGGCTTTCTTTTTTGCCAAACTCATTCAACCAATCCCGTTTCTAATCCCTGCTTCCTATAACCTCGCGTCTATAAAAATGGGTTATTCTCCCGCTCAAAACCAATCGTGGTGGAAGGCCCGTGCCCAGGGAATACCTTCACGTCGTCGCCCAAGGGCAGCAGCTTGTTTTTTATGCTGGCAATGAGCGTATCGTGGTCGCCGCCGGGCAGGTCGCTGCGGCCAATGCTACCTTGGAAAAGCACGTCCCCAGCGATGAGCAGCCCATCTTCCCGGTCAAAAAACGACAGGCTGGCTGGCGAGTGGCCGGGCGTCAGAATTGCTTCCAGTTTCGTGTTGCCGAAGGCGATTACCTCCCCCTCCTCGATGAACCTGCCGGGCATGGGCGACGGCTCGCCCATAGGCACACCGTAAAACTTGCTGACCTGCGGCACGGCCTCCAGCACGGGCAGCTCGCCGCGGTGGATTTCCAGCTCCAGCCCCCAAGTCCGGTTGACGAAGGCATTGCCGAACACATGGTCAATATGGCAATGGGTATTGAGCAACCTAACCGGTTTTAGGTTGTTTTCACGGATGAACTTGTCCAGTTCAATGCGCTCGTGCGCCTCGAAGCAGCCGGGGTCAATGATGACACACTCGTTCGTTTCGTCAAAAACGACGTAGGTGTTTTCCTGAAATGGGTTGAAGGTAAAAATGACGATGGTGGCGGGCATTTGCTGTAAATTTTTGCGAAGCAACAGGTTTTTGTCTGCTGACTATCTTAAATTGCCTTTTTTTAAAACAATTGGCTGCGAAGGTAGTAATTTGGGGAGAGCGTTGGAAAGGTTCGAGGTGTTTGAATGATTAGTGGGATTTGATGAGCCTTGGCAACATTTCTGAGAAGCTGACCATTTTTCACAAAAAATATATTCCAACGCCGCTGTTTGCGTTTAATCCAGTGGGCGGGGCTGCCCCACTTTTTCCTTCGATTTTGTACTTTTTACTTGCTCAACATGCGAATAATTTACCCACTTCTCCTCCTTTTGGCACTGGCCTCAGCGGCCTTCGGCCAAACGACCCAGACCGAGTTTGGCAAAAACCGGGTGCAGTTCAACAACGACTTCGCCGAGTGGTCGCAATACGAGAGCCGCAATTTCATCACCTACTGGTACGGCGAGGGGCGCCTCATCGGGCAGGCCGTGGTGCAGATGGCCGAGTACGATTTCTTCGAAATACAGGGCATCCTGGAGCACCGGATGAACGACAAGATTGAAATCATCGTCTACACCGACATCACCGACCTGAAGCAGAGCAACATCGGCAGCGAGGAGGCCTTCGTGAACTCCGGTGGCCAAACGAAAATCGTTGGCAACAAAATGTTCGTCTATTTCAATGGCGACCACAACGACCTGCGCAGACAGGTGCGGGAAGGCGTGGCCTCGGTCTATCTCAACGCCATGCTCTTCGGCTCCAACCTCCAGGAAATCGTGCAGAACGCCGTGATGATGAACCTGCCGGAATGGTTCAAGGATGGCCTCATCTCCTACGTCGGCGAGGAGTGGAGCACGGAGCTGGACAACCAGTTGCGTGACCTGTTTTTATCAGGCAAATACGCCGACTTTGAGGCGATGGCCGAGGCGAACCCCAAGCTGGCGGGCCATGCGCTTTGGTACTACATCAGCCAACACTACGGGCACTCCACCGTCTCCAACCTGCTCTACCTCACCCGCATCAACCGCAGCATCGAGAGCGGATTTTTGTACGTGCTTGGCAATACTTATTTCAAGACATCCGGGAACTGGTACAGTTTTTTTCAAAAACGCTATGAGGCTGAGGCAAAGGAATTTGTGCAGTCAACTGGAAAGGAAATCGTCATTAAAAACAAGCGTAAGCTGCCCATCAGCCAGCTGAAAATCAGCCCCGATGGCCTGAAAATCGCTTACGTGAGCAACGAAATTGGTAAGGCTTGCGTCTGGATTCAGGACATTGCCACCGGCGAGCGAAAGCTTGTTTTCAAGAGTGGCTCCCGCAATCCCATTCAAGCCACCGATTACAATTACCCACTGCTCGCATGGAGCCCAACGAACATGGAACTGGCCGTTATGTACGAACGGCGTGACATCGTCAAGTTGTTGAGGTACAATGTTTTGACCAAAGAAAGAATCACAGAACCGATGTCCACGCAGTTCCAGCGGATTTACAGCATGGATTATATCAGCCCCAACGATTTTGTGTTGTCCGCTGCGGTGCGTGGACAATCCGACCTGTTCCTCTATTTTGCCCTGAACCGGCAGGCACAGCGCCTGACCACCGACATCTGGGACGACCTCGATGCCAGCTTTGTGCAGGTGCGGGGGCAACGGGGCATCCTCTTCGCTTCCAACCGCCCCGACTCGCTCAATACCAACGTGGTGCTCGACTCGGTGCTGCCCATCCAAAGTTTCGACATTTTTTACCTAAACCTCGATTCCATCGGCTTCAACAGCACAGGCGAACTGGTGCAAGTGACCCAAACGCCACACGCCAGCGAGCGCCAACCCGTCGCCATTGATTCGACTTGGTTCGGTTTTGTTTCCGATGAAACGGGCGTGTACAACCGCAAAACGGGCTACCTGGAGGACTATGTCCACCACCTCGAAAACGTCATTGTCTTCAAGGATGGCACCGAGATGCGCCTCCATGCCGACTCCATCATTTCCACTAAACTCGACAGCGTGGCACTTGCGCAGTTGGATTCCGTTTGGACGGATACCATCGTCAAGCAGCGAGCAGTGAGCCATTTCACCACCAACTACGACCGCAATATCTTGGAGCAGAGCAAGGCTCGCAGGTCGTCCCGCTTCGTGGAGATGCAGTATCGGGAAGGGCGGCTTCATGTTTTTTTGGGTGAAATGATGCCCGAAACTTTGGCGATTCCTAGCCTGAGCAATCACCAAAAACGCCGGGTGCAAGTGGTGGCAAGTCCCACGCCCATCAAGCCCGAACCACCCAAGAAAAACGTGCTGGACGAAGCTGGCAACGAGCCGATTGATGTTTCAAAATTGCCGAAGGAAAAGCAGGACACTGGTAAGATTGACCTCGACAACTACCTGTTCCAGAGCGAGTTCGACGACGACGAGGTGCCCACCCGCACCACCCCCGCACAGAAGCCATCAGCAAACCAACCCGAAATTTCGCCCGAAGTGGTGCAGCCACTGGTGTACAGTCCTATCGGTCAGGAAGATGGCATTCAGCAAACATTACAGGAGTTCCGCCCCAGCCGCATCATCCCGTACCGCCTCAAGTTCCGCACGGACTACGTGACTACGCAGCTCGACAACGGCGTCCTTTTCGATGGGTTGAACTCTTACTCCGGCGTCCCACAAGACTTTGGCTACCCACCGCCGGGCATCCTGCTCAAGGCCAATTTTAAGGATTTGCTCGAAGACTACGAGTTCGAGGGCGGCGTCAGGGTGCCGACCTCCTTCAATGGTGCCGAGTATTTCCTTACCTACCACGACAAGAAAAAACGCCTCGACAAGCGCTGGGCTGCCTACTACCGCCGCCTGCGCTTTACGCTCGACAACACGCCACCGCCCATCAAATATGACAACCGCATCTTCCTGACACAGTACCAACTGCGCTACCCGCTCGACATTTTCACCAGCCTACGTGCCACGGCCACGGTGCGTTTGGACAATTCTACCCTGCTCTCCACGGATGCCGCCACACTCAACACGCCAAACTCTGAGGAGCAGCGTATCGGTATCAAAGGTGAATACGTCTTCGACAACACGCTTGACGTGGCGCTGAACGTGAAAAACGGGACCCGCTACAAGATTTTTGGCGAGGTGCTGAAGGGCTTGCAAGTTGAGCTTGGCGAAAGCCCCCAGTTCAAGGTCAACGAAGGATTCATGGGCGTACTCGGGGCGGATTTCAGGCACTACCAGCGGCTGCTCAAATGGTCGGTGCTGGCGGGCAGGTTGGCTGGCGCCACCTCCTTCGGGCAGCAGAAAATCCTTTACATGCTTGGCGGCACGGACAACTGGATGTTCCCGCAGTTTGACGACAACATCTCCCTGCCATCGGGTGAGGATTTTGCCTACCGCACCGTCGCCACCAATGCACGTGGCTTCAAGCTGAACGCCCGCAATGGCAACTCCTACGCCGTTTTCAACAGTGAGCTACGGATGCCCGTGTTGCGCTACCTGTTTCAGCGAAGCCAGTCCAACTTCGTCCGCAACTTTCAGGTGGTGGGCTTCTTCGACGTTGGCACGGCATGGCAGGGGCTAAACCCTTTCAACGAACAAAGCCCGCTGAACACGTGGGAGGGAAAGGGAAACAACGTGAGCATCAAGGTCAACTATTTCCGGGATCCTATCATCTTTGGCTACGGAGCGGGCATCCGCACCCTGCTCTTCGGTTACATGATCCGCCTCGATTATGCCTGGGGCGTGGAGACTAGAGTGGTGCAAGACCCGAGGCTGTATTTTTCCATTGGAATGGATTTTTAAAAGTTCGACAGTTAGACAGTTGGCAGTTGGCAGTCAGTTGGCAGTCCAACAGTCCATGCCCAGTTTGAAAAAAAAGAGAGGTGGTATCTTTCAAGGATACCACCTCTCTCATTTGAGGCAGTCACAGACTAACCGACTGTCGAACTGACTGCCAACTGCCAACTGTCGAACTGCCAAACTAAAAGGAACTGCCAAACTTATTGATGTAATCCCGTTGGCTGGCCGCAATCACCTCGTAAGCCTCCTCCCTACCATACACATCGGTGATTTCAATTTGCTGGGTAGTACCGGGAAACTGTTTGTAGGTCAAAAAATAATGCCCCAACCGGTTGACGATACTGGAAGGCATTTCCTTGATGTCCGACCACTGCCGGTACAGTTCATCCTGCTTCAGCACGGCGATGATTTTATCGTCCGCCTCGTTGTTGTCAATCAGGCGGAAGCCCCCGACGACATAAGCCTGCACGATGATGTCGCCGTGTGTGATTTCCCGCTCGGTCAGCACACAGATGTCGAGCGGGTCGTTGTCGCCAATGATGCCCGTTCGCCCAGTTTTTCCATGCAAAACTTGCCCACCTCCTCCTTGCAGTAAGTCTGCGGGATAAAACCATACAGCGCCGGCACGATGTTCGAGAACTTTTGCGGGCGGTCAACCTTGAGGTGGCCGGAAGGCTTGTCTATCTCATATTTTACGGTATCTGAAGGTATGATTTCGATATAAGCCGTCACGACCTCTGGTGCATGGGGGCCGATTTCGATGCCATGCCAAGGATGCGCTTGGAAGCGCAGGCCGGCCATCTTCATAAATTGCTGAAACATTGCTTCGTCCATGCTCGGAACTGTTTTATGTAAAAGAATGCGAAAGTAGGCAAATGGCCGTTCATCCAAACTTCGACAACATTTACCCATAATTTTTGAGGCTGTTTTCTAAAAATACCTACCTTTCACCTGCATTTTTAAGAGACATTAGACTGGAGACATTAGACCTTAGATTTGGTCTGTGGGGAAAATTAAAAATCAGAAAGTACCCCGTCTTTCAAGTCTATCATCTAATGTCTCCAGTCTAAAGTCTAAAAAACAACATCATGGCATTCTTCAATGATTTGAAAAAACTCCTCTTCGGTGCCAAAGCCGTCACCAAATCCGCCGCCGAAAAAGCTGTGGATGCTACTAAGGAAGCCAGCAGCGACCTCTGGGACAAAGTGCAGGACACCGCCGCCGACCTCGGCAAGACCGTCGCCGAAAAAGCCGACCTCGCCATGGACAAGGCCGCCGACCTAGCTGAAGCCGCCAAGGAAAAAGTCAGCGACTTCGTCAACGACACCCCTGCGCCTGCTGAAAAACCCGACACCGACGATGTGATGGAGGCTATCATCGCCGAGCGCGAAGCCGCTGCGGCACCCGCCGCCACCGAGCCGGAAGAAACCCTCGAACTGCCACCGCTCAAGGTCGCTACCGATGCACCAAAACTGCTTGACGACGGCGACCCGACCAATGACCAGGCCTACGAACCTGACTTCCTCGATTCCCTGAAATCCACCGCTACCACCACTGGTGCCGCCGTCATGGACAAGGGCGGCGAGGCACTCCACAAAGCAGGTGACTTTGCCAGCGAAGTAGGCAAAAAAGTGATGGATAGGGGAAGCAAGCTCACCGAAAAGTTTGGTGAGACCGCCGAAAATGTGGGTGAGGCCATTTTTGAAAAAGGCGGGGCTGCGATGGAAAAAGCAGGTGACTTCGCCAGCAAAGTGGGCGAAAAAGTGATGGAAACAGGTGGAAAGCTCACCGAAAAATTTGGCGAGACCGCCGAGAACGTGGGCGAGGCCATCTTCGAAAAAGGTGGCGAAGCGCTCGACCGTGCAAAAGACATGGCTGCTGGCCTCGGCTCAAAAATCATGCAAGCCAAGGACGACCTCATGGCCAAGGCACAGGCCGAAGCCGAAAAATCGGGGGAAACCACGAGCAGCCTGATTGACAAGGCCAAGGAACTGAACCAAAAACTGGAAGATAAAATCAGTGGCAACAACACCAAATTTGCCGACACGCCGCTCACCACGGGCGGCAGCGAATTTGAGAAGCACGACAGCTTCTGGGAAAAAGCTGACCGTTTTGCCAAGGGCGACTACCACATGAAGGGCGAAGATCATCTGGAGCTTGGTGAACTCAAGATTACCGAAAAGAAAGACACTCCATCGGATGACAAGGACAAAAAAACCGATGATTTGATTGACGATGCAATCGTAGAAAGCTGAAATGGATTGACGATTTTGGATTGACGATTGACGATTGGGGGGCCAATCGTCAATCGTCAATCGTAAATCGTAAATTCCATCAGACTGCCACTTTCAGCCACTTTCCCAGTTCCAAAAAGTTGGTTTTCCAACCCTCGTCCACGTCTAGCCAGCCAGCTTCAACATGGCTTTGCGCCAAGTGGAAATAATGGTTTTGGCTTTTCCATAGCTCCGGCAAAATGCCCAATTGCACCAACACCTCCAGCGTACCAGCCAGGCGGCGAAGGGTTTCGGCACCATCGGCAGTGAGTTTTATTTTTTTTAGCTCCGCAAATATCCGTTCGCCAGAAACAAATTCAAGTCGTTGTAAATCAATGAATTGCACCTTCCAAAGCTGATGTTCTCCTGCCAAGTAACGCAGTTCCCGGACACTCAGTTTTCCATTTTCAAAAAATCGGTGCAGCGCCAGTTCCACCACAAACTGCGTGACGCCCTTCCAGTTATCCGGCACGGGAATATCGTCCTTCAACATGCCATTCATCAACTGATAGTTGTCCTCGTAGTAGTCCTGGATGGCCGACTCCACAGCGGGGTAGCTACGGGCCAAAATCTCCTTATAAATCTTTAGCTTTTCGTCCTTGAACAGGTGTTTGAAGGAAAATTTTTCCGGGCCGAAAGTTTGAATCAAGTTGATGACATCGCCAAAGTTTGCGTTGAGGAATGCAGCCGACAACTTCTCCTGGAGCTGGTCGAACGCCGCTCGATCCATGTCGAGTGCGATGCTGCCGACCATGTTTTGCTGGCCGATGTACAGCACGGCGAAACTGAAGCTTTTTTCGGAATACGTTAGTTTTGAAACGACCGTGGTGCGCCCCATCGCCAGTCGTTGCCCACCTGCCGGGATACGCTCGAACACCTCGTTTATTACCAAAAAATGCAGAAAGTTGGCAGTGTCTTCGTAGTCCTCAAAAATGGACGAGGCGGCGTAGTGCATGGCAACCCCAGTCAGCGTGAGCTGTGAGGGCAACACATTGGCCCGAAAGCTGTCGGCTGCACTGGGGAAGACGTTGCTCGGCACTTTTTCGAGCCGTTCGATGAAGACCGGTGCAAGGCTCACCCCCGTGGCGTTGTAGTGGTGGTACGTTGCCCGAAGCGCATACTGCAGCACTTGGCTCGTCTCGATGCCTGATACCTCCGCAAAAAACCAGGCGCAACTCGTGTACATCAACTGGCACTGCCGCTGTATTTCCAGCAGGCGAAGCAGGTTTATTTTTTCCAGCTTCGATAGCTCCCGGCGTGCGTGTTTTTTTATAAAACGCTCCACGTTCTTCTGTGAGCGGTCGAGCATCACACCGATGTACTCATTCCTCGTCTCCCAGATGTCCGTGACCCACTGGCTCGCCGAAATCTCAAACTCCTTCGTCAGCTCGTCTCGCAACCAGTCAAGTTCCTCCCGCAGCGGCCCACGCCACTGTTGGTTCCAGCCAGGCTGGCTGCCCGTGTTGCAGCCGCAGTCGGAGCGCCAGCGCTCCACGCCGTGGACACAGCTCCACGAGCTGTTCTCATGGATTTCTACTTCGTAAACGGGTGGGTGCTTCTCCAAAAACTCGCCGTAGTTCGTGAGATTCGCAGTGGTTTTTTCTTCGATAAAATCGAGGCAAAACGCCAGTGCCATTTCACCGAATTTGTGGTGGTGGCCGTAGCTCTCGCCGTCCGTGGCGATGTGCGAGAGTTGCGGAGCGTCATCTTGGTCGAACGCGCTGACCATGCGCTTTGCGAAGCCGCTCCCATCGTTCAGCAGCCCTTGGAAGGCAACGTCCTTCGCCACATTTCCATCGTAAAAAAACAGCTCTATCTGCTTGCCAGAAGGGAGGTTGCATAGGTAAGCTTGGCGGGTATCCACGTTGTCGGTGGGCAATGGCGTCCAGTCCGCACTGCCGATTTTGCGCACAGCCTTCGCCTGCCTCGGCGCCAGTACCGTGAAGCGGATGTCGTGCGTGGCCAATACCTCCAACGTGGCTGTGACCACAGCGGCTTCGGGCAGCCACATGCCCTCGGGCTTGCGGCCAAATCGGTGCTCGAAGTCGGCAATGCCCCAGCGCACCTGAGTCACTTGGTCCCGCTCATTGGACAGGGGCAGGATGGTGTGGTTGTAGGCTTGCGCCATTGCGTTGCCATGCCCACCAAACCTGTCCCAGCTTTTTCGGTCGGCATCCAGGATGGCGTGGTAAGTGGCCGGGTCGGCGCTTTCGAGCCAAGAGAGCAGGGTCGGCCCGAAGTTGAAGCTGATTTGGCCATAGTTGTTGACTATTTTTCGGATAAAATCACGCCCACCATTGATACGGGCGGCAGTGTTGCGGGCGTAGCATTCGTCGTTGATGCGCTCGTTCCAGTCGTGGAATGGCGCTGCACTCTCTTGCAACTCAATGACCTCCAGCCATGCGCTCTCCCGTGGTGGCTGGTAAAAATGGCCGTGTATGCAGACGTATTTATTTTTCATTTTGCTAAAAGTACACCGGAAATCTTTTCCGGTGGGTTGTCTCAACAGAAAAGATTTCCGCTGTAGGTGTTCATTTTTTCCATTCAAAAGTCTCAATCATCCGCTCCACGTCCTTTCGCATGAAGTCGTAAACGGGTGCGAGGCTGTCCGTGTTGGCCTGCGTGTAAAAATACAGCGCCCCCCGAAAAAAGTGTTGCTGCTCCAACGTGTCTGTAAGGAAAAACTGCAACTGCGAAGCCACCGGCCCTTCCACGGTGAAAAGCATCCCCTTCACGTTGTGTTCCTTGTTGAGCAAGGGCGTTTCTTGGATGTAGGTCGCTTTTTTGTTGTGCCAGTCAGTCATCTTGAAGGCATCGGACTTGAGCTGGTCGGCGGTTTTTTGCTTGGTGATGGAGGCATAGCTGCAATGTAAACGGCAGTCGAAGTCCTTGACGAAGACGTTGAACCAGCATGGATGCTCCGGTTTTTCGTCAAAAAAGGTCGTGTCCTTTTGGATGACGGCATACTTCGGGTACTCGAACGTGAAGCCGCAGTATCCCTCCGTGAACGGTTGGTATGCCTTCTCTGGGTACACCACCTTTGGGTAGGCACGAGGCTTGGGCGTGAGGATGGGGTCTTCGCAGGAAGCCAAGAAGAGTGCAATGAAAAAAAATGCTAAAAATCTCATTTTCAATAGTTTATGAAACTAAAACGAGCCGTTTTTTGTCAAAAGCGGCTCGTAGGGGCGACCCTTGCGGTCGCTCTCCAGTCATGGGCGACCGTAAGTCGCCCCTACCTAAAACGGCAGGTCATCGGCTGGGGAATCGCCCACATCGCCCATGACACCAGCGGGTTCTGGCACGGAAGTGCCGCCGCCCCTGTTCGAGAAGGCTGGCTCGTCAGCAGCACTTGGGAATGAGCCGCCGCCTTCTTTGCGCTCCAACATCCGGAAGTCGTTGGCAACTATCTCGGTGAAAAACTTTTTGACGTTGTCCTTATCGGTGTACTCCCGGTAAGTCAGCTTACCTTCAACATAGATGAGCATGCCCTTCTTCAGGAATTTTTCGGCAATTTCGGCCAGTGAGCGCCAAACGACAACATTGTGCCATTCGGTGGTGTCAACTTTGTTGCCGTCCTTGTCTTTGTAGCTTTCGGAGGTGGCTAGTGTAAACTTGGCGACTGCTGCGCCGGATTCAAGCCTCCGAACTTCGGGGTCTTTGCCGAGGCGGCCGATGAGTGTAACTCGATTTAACATGGCAATGCAGTTTTGTTTAGGTTAAAGTTTCTCATACTTCCCGTCTATCGCCGGGGGGGTGTATGCTTGTTCAAAAGAGTTCTAAAGGTAAAAACTTCTGTTTGATGTACAAATCAATGACCTTGGGAAAAGCAAAGTTGGCAAGTTTTTCCCGTTCCACCGCCACCCAGTTTTTTTCTTTTGTTGAAAAATTGTCCAGCACTTCCAGCTCCCAGAACGTGGCCACGATGCGCTGATGCGTCAACTCCTGCCGCTGTGGCGGCGATGCTCGCAGCAGCCGCCAGTCCGATTCGCCTAGCCAAGTTTGGCAGGTTTTGTTTTTCGTCAAAAAAAGTCGGCCTTCTTGCAAGGCATCGGTCTCAATCAGCGGGAAGTCGTAGAGGTTTTGCCAGATGTCCTTTTCGCTGCGTTTTTTTATAAATACCTGGCCTTTCCAATTGATAATCAAGTAGTTGAAAAAACGCTGCCGCCGCTCCAGCTTCTTTGATTTCACGGGCAATTCCGCCGTTTTCTTTTGTTTGAACGCTTCGCAATGCGCCTGCAACGGACAAGAATGGCAACGTGGCGCAGCCGGTGTGCATTGCGATGCGCCGAAGTCCATGATGGCCTGGTTATATTGCGGATTTACGATTGCGGATTGCGGATTGGGGCCTTCCGCAATCCGCAATCCGCAATCCGCAATTTCAAGGAGCCCCTGCGCGAGCGCAGCAAAAAGCTTCTTCCCCTCCGTCGTGTCAATCGGCGTGGCGATGCCAAAGTACCGGGAAAGAACTCGGTACACATTGCCGTCCACCACGGCATGAGGCAGGTCGTAGGCGAAGGAGGCGATGGCCGCCGCCGTGTAGTCGCCCACGCCCTTTAGTGAGCGGAGGCCTTCGTAAGTAGCTGGAAATATGCCGTTTAATTCATTGGCGATGTGCTTGGCCGTTGCGTGGAGGTTTCTCGCACGGGAGTAGTAGCCGAGGCCCTCCCACAGTTTCATCACTTCGTCCTCGGGGGCATTGGCCAAGTCAGTGACGGTTGGGTAGGCCATCTTGAAGCGTTCGAAATAGGGCAGCCCCTGCTCCACCCTCGTCTGCTGCAAGATGATTTCGGAGAGCCAGACGAGGTAGGGGTTTCGCTCGCCCTTCCACGGCATTGGGCGGTGGTGGCCAGCATGCCAGTCGAGGAGGTTTTTGGTGAAAAAAATTTGGTAGTCGGTGGTGGCCATGTGGCGGCGGTTTTGAAGGGCAAGATTACGGGATTTTGGGGAGTTGGGTGGTTAGCTCGTGTATTTGGAAGTGTAACCTAGATTGGGTTACTTTTGGCACTGGCAGTTTTGGCCAGCTTTTCACCATACCAATGAAATACTATTTCAACCTACAATACAAAATGCTCAACAGGCATATCTCCGATTTCGGGCTAAACCCTGCCGTCGGTATAGCGCTCTTGCCCATTTTATTCCTTGGGCTTTCGTATTACCTATTTGCCAAGACGGAATTTGCGGAATACCTCTATGTCTTTTTGTGCGCCAGCCTGTTGTCGAACTTGAGCGAGGCCGGTAGGAACGATTTTATAAAAACCTGTTTTTCAGACAAAGATTACCGTCGGATAAGGGTGTTGGAAAATGTCATCTTGGTCATTCCTTTTGTGGCTTTTCTGCTGTTCAAAGGCTGCATTATTTCTACAACTATACTGCTGTTATTAGCTGGGATACTAGCCTTTATGACCTTCGGGAATAAATTTAATTATACGATACCAACCCCTTTCTATAGACGGCCATTCGAGTTTATTGTTGGTTTTCGGAAAACGTTTTGGTTGGTTTTAATTGCCTATATTATGGCATATATGGGTATTGTGGTTGGCAATTTCAACCTCGGACTGTTCTCGCTGATGCTGGTCTTTTTTAACTGCATGTATTTTTATGCCTACCCAGAAAATGCTTATTATGTATGGATATTCAAGGCTAGCCCCAAGCGGTTCCTAGTTGATAAAATAAAAACAGCATTGCTGTTTTCGACAATACTAAGCTTGCCCATAATGATTGGCCACCTCTTTTTTTACACGGACAAATTCAATATTATACTCGGCTTGCAATGCCTTGGTTATATGTATTTGTTAGCCGCAGTTTTGGCAAAATATTCAGCATTTCCTGCGGAGGTCAGTTTGCCGCAAGCTTTTTTATTCGCTTTTGGCATTGTGTTCCCTCCGGCATTATTGGCAATTATCCCCTATTTTTATATCCAATCCATTAAAAGCCTCAAAGAAATCCTGCAATGATCAACATAGAACATTTATCCAAAACCTATGGAGCCAAGCAAGCGCTCAACGACATTAACCTTTCTTTCGAGAAGGGCAAGGTCTATGGCATCGTTGGGGAAAATGGCGCTGGCAAGACTACCTTGTTCAAGTGTGTTGCGGGACTTGAAAAACACGAAGGCACGATTGCCAGCGACTACGACAACCTGAAAAACCATTTGGGCTTTCTCCAAACAGACCCCTATTTTTTTTCAAAAATGACAGGGGGTGAGTATCTGCAACTATTTTGCAACGCCAGGAACCTCACGGAAAGCAATTTCGAGGCAAAGAATATTTTCGACCTGCCACTCAACCAATATGCCGCCACCTATTCCACGGGCATGAAGAAAAAGCTGGCGCTCACGGCAATACTCCTGCAACAAAACGACTTCTTCATTTTGGACGAACCTTATAATGGCGTTGATATTCAAAGCAATATCATCATTACCGAAATTATCCATAAACTTCACCAACTGAACAAGACCATCGTTATTTCATCGCATATTTTTTCTACCCTGAACGATACTTGTGACGAGATATACTTGCTGAAAGAAGGAATTTTAGTGAAAAAAGTCCATAAAACTGATTTCGGGAAATTGGAGCAGGAAATGAAGGATTTTACAATAGGGAACCGCATTGAAAAGCTTGGGCTTAAATAAAAAAAGCGACCCTCCCGGGTCACCTCCCGATCCGATGCAAAAAGACATTTTAGGGCATAAGAAAACCTGATTGATATTACCTTTGAATAAGTTTTGATTATGAATTGACCGTTACGCGTTTACCATTAGATGATATGCAGAATTAAAAATTAGATGCTCAAATTATTGACAACCAACGGTTAGTGATTTTTTATTGGGGGAAATTTGGGGCCCCCCCCGCCCCAAAGGGGTAAAAAAAAGCCCCCCGGAAAACCCCCGCCCCCGGCCCCCCCGGGGGGGGGGGGGGGGGGGGGGGGGTCCAGGCCCATAAGCGAAGAGCCCGAGCAGGGTCAGCAGCCCGGTCCTGAAGCCAAGCCGCTCCGTGATGTCTCGCAGCCCTTTTTGGCATTGAGCATGATGTTGGCCGACCCCCCGGGGGGCGGGAGACCCCCCAAAAAAGGGGCGGGCCCCCCCCCCCCGCGCGGGCCCCCCGCCCCGGGGGCCGGCCCGGCCCCGGGGGGCCCCGGCGCGCCCCGGCCCCGCCGCCCGCCCCGCGCAAAAACTGGCAAAAGAAGCGCCAGACCTTAAAACACTCTTCATCCTGGATGCAAAAACGAAGCAAATCCTCGCCACGGATTTCGACGGGACACGCTTTAGGAGGCCCAAAGAAAGCGGGAGAAAAGGGGGGGGAAAGAAAAAAAAGACGGGGGGCCCGGGGGTGGGGGGGGAAAGGGGACGCCCGGTCCCAGGCAAGGGTTCCAAATCCTTGCAAACGAGGTCTCCAGTGAACTGCACGAGGGATCAACCCTTCGGACAAGCGCGAAATGCGTTGGGGGGAAAATTAAAAGGGAAAAAAAATCTCATTCAAGAACCTCCAGCAACCGAATCATCCTCGCCGTGGAGCGGCACTTCCTAGCCGCCGCCCCTTTATCTATAGCACAAAGACAAACCTAAAATTTTTGCGGAAAATACCCCGGCAGGGCGGCGCCTTGTAGGAAGATAACCACGAGGCAGCACACCACTGGGGCACTCGTCGAGCGGCTGCGCAAGGGCCAGCTCGATGCCGGGTTGCTGGCGACGCCAATACCGCAGGCTTCGCTGAAGGAAGTGCCGCTGTTCTACGAGCCGTTCTACGTCTATGCCCACGATGAGTACGAGAAAAACTACCTCCTGCCTGAGGACATCAACCCCGACGAACTTTGGCTGCTCGAAGAGGGCCACTGCCTGCGCTCGCAAATCCTCAACCTCTGCGAGCTGCGCAAAAAATCGAACGCCCAACTGGAGTTCGAAGCGGGCAGCATTGATACGCTGATAAAAATGGTGGACCACCAGAGCGGCGTGACCATCGTGCCGGAACTCGCCACCTTCACGCTCACCTGGGAGCAGCGCAAGCGACTGCGCCCCTTCGCTGACCCCGTGCCCGTGAGGGAGGTGAGCCTCGTGACGCACCGGGACGCAGTGAAGCGCAGCCTGCTGGAGGCGCTGCGGCAGGAAATAATTGCCAATTTGCCAAAGGCGCTGCTGGAGATGGGAAGGGGGGTGCGGATGGGGATTTCGTGAAAGTTGGACCAGGAAACGCCCCTCACCACACTGCGGCATGGGCTTGTCCATCGAATAATGGTCGAAGTATTGGCACATGTGCAGTTATTTTATTTTCTGGCGGCAGTTACAAAAGATGAAAAAATGAGGTTTGAGAAAAAAGAAATGAGCAAGAAGGCAAGGGAAGCGATTTTGTACTCGGTCACTTGAAATAATAACCTTACTTCAAGCCACCAACGAAACTTATCTTGCGCTCGTTCTTGTTTGTGAACTTCTCAAAATAAAGCTAATGAAACTAAACAACCTAATCTTGCTGACCACTTTGTTCTTTGCCATACTATCAAATTGCATCGGCCAAACTACCTTGTGGTCAAACTATTTCCCTAACGGAGCCTTCTATGACATGACCCGGATGCCGGATGGTAAATTCATTGCTGTGGGGCGCAAATCAGAAAAGGATGATTGGTTGGTAGCCAATGTAGACCAAAATGGTAATGTCGCTTGGCAAAAAAATATTGAACTCGAAAGAGTTAGTTATGCTTTGAGTGTCGTTCCCGATGAGAATGGTAGTTTTTTGGTGCTTGGCTCATGGAATGGAAAAATAGAGCAGCCAATTCTAACAGGCAAATCCAAGCTAATTAAATTTGACAAAAACGGGGAAATATTATGGCAGAAATCGTATTCAAGGGAAATTTATAGCAATTTAGATAGGCTAATAAAAATCAGAGATAATGGTTATTTGCTTTTTGGCTTATACAATTCGGGAAAGGAGATTTCTCATGAGCACAGGAACTATGACTCTTGGATGGTACGAGTAGATATAAATGGGGAGATATTATGGGAAAAAATCATTGAAGGATCAAAAGATAATAGCATAAAGGATGTTATTCAATTGAGGAATGGACAATTGTTGGCAATAGGATTTAATATCATACAGAGCAAAAAATTCGAGGATGAAGAAAACTGTCAAACAACACTGATTCAACTTACCAGTGATGGCAATATCATAGGTTCAAAGACTATCTGTGGCAGTGGGCTTGAGAATGCAGACAGAATAATTCAAACTCCAGATAATGGTTATCTGCTTTTGGGATTCAATTATTCCAAGGATTTCAGAAAGCGCAAACCTCAAGAGGGAGAAAAAGTCAATGATGATATATCCATCTGTAAATTAAATCGGCAGCTTGAAATTGAATGGATTAAAAGATATGGAGGTTCAGATTATGATGCTTTTAAGGATTGCATTAAGACCGAGAAGGGTATATTGATACTTGCTAAATCAAGTTCAGAAGATGGCGATTTTGCCACTGCAAAAGGTGAGGGTAAAGTAGTTGTCTTCGACATAAACTGGAATGGAAAAATAAAATGGGCAAGAAGATTTGACGGAATAGGAAAAATCTCGACTGGAGTCGCAATCGAAAAAATTGATTCAGAAGTCTTCATTGTAGCCGGACTTTCTTTTCCTAAAGGTGCTTGGCTTTTTGCCTTCAAAAAAGACAAATAAGGACGCAGGTTTCAAGTTGCTGTTTCCACCGCAGACTATAAAAATACCGACAGCATCTCTTGCAAACTATATCACGCCGCCGCCAACTCCCGCACATGCGCAATCTCCCGCTTACCAATCGGCCGGATTTGATTCGGGAATATGGTACAAACTGCCACCGTTTCACCCAATAGCGTGGCAAATTCTACTTCAAAGCACTTGTCTTTGTCGTAAACATGTACGATGGAGCCGATGTCGCCAACCTTCAAGCCAAACTTGTCAATATTTTCGGTCAAAATAACCCGGTCAAATTCTTTGATGGTTGATTTCATAGTGGTAAAATAAGTGATTCCTCGAATTAAACAACGCCCCCGACTGCCAACTGCCCACTGTCGAACTGCCCCCTCAATCCACCCCCAACCGAATCCCCTTCTCCACTGCCGGCACGCCCCGCAGCATCCACTGCGGCATCGGCTTGTCCATCAGGTAATGGTCGAAATACTGGCTCATGCGCAGTTGGAAATCCTTGCGGTTTTGGAGCTTGAGCGGCCAGTGAGGCTCGTCGTTGTAGTTCAGCAGCCAAGCGGGCTTGCCGAGGCGGCGCAGGGCCGTGAAGTATTCGATGCCCCTGGTACCAGGGCACGTGGCCGTCGGCGTCGTTGGACATGATGAGCACGGGCGTGTTCGCTTTGTCCATCGTGAACAGCGGCG
>JADJYH010000035.1 GCA_016719855.1 Saprospiraceae bacterium
GATGCGCCGTACCAACCCACCCCACTTTTCAGAAAATCTGCCATTTTCGCCTAAAACCGACATAAAACTTGGAACGGGAATGCAGCATTTGAGCTATGTTTACCAAAAAAACACGTCCATGAAAAAAATGCTACCCGTCTTCGCATTGTTCCTGCTGCCAAGCTTGGCGTTTTCATGCTCCTGCCTCTACGGCCTGTCGTTCTGCGAACTGATAACGCCGTCGTCGAACGTGGCCAATGTGCGAATCATCAACACATACGTGGTGGCCACCCAGTTTTCAGAAGTACTTTGGCTCGACGTGGTGGTGGAGGAAGCCCTGCAAGGCAGCATTGAGCATGACACGATGTCCATACTTGCCAGCTACGGAACAAGCTGCGACCCTGATTTTTCGGCATTTCATGCGGGCGACAACCTCGTCGTACAGGTGGACGAAGAACTGACAGATGGGCCGACCGATTGGTACAAATTTGAATTTGACAATGCTTGCAAGCAATCGTTTTTGAGCCTAAAAATGACACCGTCAGCGGATTCATCTTGGACAAATACGAGATGCAGCCTTACGGTGAGTTCAAAAGCGCCTTGGGCACCTGTGCCAATTTTACGCATACCTTTGATAAGGAGGAACTGGAGCGTTTCATCCATCTTGTGCCGGTGCCCGCTGCCACCGAAGCAGTTGTTCACACCAATGTGCCGCTTGACTACCAACTGACGCTGTTCACGCCAACTGGCCAGTTGGTGCTGCAAGCATTGGTATCTGGGGAACACGCATATCCGCTCGACGTTTCAGACCTTCCCAACGGCCTCTATTTTGTCCGCCTACAAATTGGCGAAGTGCCGATAGTGCGGCGGCTCGTGGTGCAGCATTGAGGTAACCAAAGTTGCCCGTTCCTATTTCTAACGAATATTTAAGCGAACCGACCCAACTACTAAGCAAACCGTGCCTGTATCTTTACCTAAAAGAACATTGGCATGATCAAAAAATCCACCTTTTTACTCGCATTTTTCTTGGTTGCTGGCCATTTCCTCGGCCAGGCCCAGCACTCCATCGCCCGCCAGTGGAACGAGAAAGTGCTGGAGGCCATCAGCGGCGACTTCGCCCGCCCGACGGTACACGCCCGCAACCTCTTCCACACCAGCGTGGCCATGTACGATGCCTGGGCCGTGTACAGTGGCACTGCCGACACCTACCTGCTCGGCAAGACCGTTCACGGATTCAAAAGCTCGCTGGCCGTCGTGCCGCACGCCACTGATGTGAATGCAGCGCAAGAGGCAGCCATCAGCTACGCCGTCTATCGGCTCATGAAGCACCGCTTCGTGAAGTCGCCCCGTGCCGAGCTGCTTTTCGAAGACCTCGACTACTTCATGATTTCATTGGGCTACGACCCCAACTATACCTCCACGAACTATGCTTGCGGCCCCGCCGCAATGGGCAACTACATCGCCCAGACCATCATCGAGTACGGCCTGCAAGACGGCTCTAACGAGGCGGATACCTACAAGAGCAAATATTACGCACCCGTGAACCCGCCCATGCCCGTGGCTGATACAGGCAACGTCACCGTCGTTGACTTGAACCGCTGGCAGCCGCTGCAAATCGCTCAGATAATTGACCAGAGCGGCAACCCGATTCCCGGCAATACCCAAAGTTTCCTCAGCCCCGAATGGGGCAACGTGCTGCCCTCGCTCCAGCCCAGTGACGCCACCATCTACAACCGGGACGGCCACGACTATATCGTTTACCACGACCCCGGCCCGCCTGCACTGTTGGACACATCGGCGATTGGTGCCGAGTCCGAGGAGTTCAAGTGGAACCACGAACTGGTTTCCGTCTGGTCGTCGCACCTCGACCCCACGGACGGCGTGATGTGGGATGTCTCCCCAGCTGCCATCGGCAACAACCAGAGCTACCCCACCGACTTCGCTGGTTACCAAAACTTCTATGACCTGGAGGGCGGCGGCGACAACAGCACTGGCCGCCCGCTGAACCCAAAGACTGGGCAACCCTACGCCCCGCAAATAGTGCCCCGTGGCGATTACGCAAGGGTGCTGGCAGAGTTCTGGGCGGACGGGCCTGCTTCGGTGACGCCACCAGGCCACTGGTTCGAGATATTGAACTACGTGAACGACCAGCCCAGTTTTGAGCGCAAATGGCACGGCCAAGGCCCCGTGCTCCCTGCGCTGGAATGGGACGTGAAGTCCTACTTCGCCCTCGGCGGCGCCATGCACGACGTGGCCATTACGGCTTGGGGCATCAAGGGTTGGTACGACAGCAGCCGCCCCGTCACCGCCCTGCGGGGCATGGCCGAGCTTGGCCAGAGCAGTGACCCCCTGCTGCCGAACTACCATCCCGGCGGCCTGACGCTCATCCCCGGTTTCGTGGAACTGATACAGCCCGGCGACACGCTGCAAGGCCAACAGGGCGAGTACATCGGTGAGGTAAAACTGCTGGCGTGGCGTGGCCCGAACTACATCTCCAACCCGACCATTGACGAGGCGGGCGTGGGCTGGATTCGGGCGAAGTTCTGGTGGTCGTACCAGCGGCCCACGTTCGTGACGCCGCCGTTTGCGGGCTTCATCTCAGGTCACTCCACCTACAGCCGAGCAGCAGCCGAGTTGTTGACGTCGCTCACTGGCGACGAGTATTTTCCTGGCGGAATGGGCGTTTTCAATTGCCCAAAAGACCAGTACCTCATCTTCGAGGACGGGCCGAGCGAGGGCTTGACCCTGCAATGGGCCACCTACCGTGACGCTTCCGACCAGTGCAGCCTCAGCCGCATCTGGGGCGGCATCCACCCACCGATGGACGACATACCCGGTCGCCTCATCGGCATGGAAATCGGCCCGGCGGCACTTGCTTTTGCGGAGCAATATTTTACCAAAACAGATACCACGACCACTTTCGTGAGCGGCTTCAACCTGTACCCGAACCCTGCAAACTGCCTGGTGCAAGTGGAGTACAAGCACGAGGGCTTGCTCCCCGTGGACATCTATGCCACGGACGGTCGGCTCGTAAAATCCACCAGCCTGGACTTCAGCGACAACCGTGCCCTGCTGGACCTCATGGACTTGAATTCCGGCATGTACGTCGTGGTTGGGCGTGATGGAAAGGAAGGGAAACGGGTGTTTGAGGAAAAGGTGGTAAGGTATTGATGGGGGCAAGCGCAGGAGGGAATTGGGATGGCGATAACTGACTTTTATTTGAATCAATTTTCTCCGTTCCATAGGTGATGCCATAGTTGCACTTGAATATTGAGTTCGCCAACCATCACCAACCATATCGAACGTATCATTTAAGCAATAACAAACACACCATGAAAAAACGAACAATCACAGACAGTATCACCATTTTGGACTGGATGAAGAGCAAACCCTATCCGGTTTCCGACGATGCCTACGATATCCCCTACCTCAAGCTATGCCGAGGGGTTTTTGATATTTTGAGCAAACAGAAGGCTTGGTTTGACCAGGGAGAGGTGGACCGGGAACTGAGGAAGGAACTTGCCTGCATGTTGGTGTCCTATTTTGAAGATTTCGTCAGTGAGATAGGCATTTGGAATGCGTTTATTGAAAAAAACAAGGAACTGCACGACTACTACTTGCCTTACTACGACCTTTCGGAGTACGACCCCGACTACCTCAACGTGGAGGACTTCGCCTACCTGATTTGGCACTTCATGACCAAGTGCCTTGACATACGTATTTATGCCCCCGACCACCCGTATGTATGGGATTTGGCGGAGGAAATCTATGAACTGCTCGAACCGCAAATCGAAAACGTGTATGCTACCGATTTTTACGATGATTATTTCACGGTTCCGCCAGGGTTCGATTTGTTTGAGCTAAAAGCGAAGCTGGAATGGTTCGCGACCAAATCGTACCTGATGGGCTGGGAAAAAGGCAAAGACTTCAAAGAAGAATTGCAAGAATTGGTTGACTCCAAAGGGTTTGACCCTCGTTCCGAGCTAGCACCTCTGCTAGTTTATGCCCTTCGGGACGATTTTATGTACTCCAAGCGCTGTTCCTTTGCCGCTATGAACGCCCCGGAATGGTTCTCAAGGGTAGCCCGATGTGCCGATGCTAAAAGATTGGAAATCAGCAACTTGCAGTTTCGTCATCAAGGGGAATACTTGTACGAAGGGGAAGATAAGCTGCATTTCTTGTTCAAACACCTGACGACAGACCGTGACTACAAGGTTTTGAAAGATTCCATCAAGAATAGTGGCGAAATGGGCAAAGCTGGAAAGACTGTGTTCATGATGACCTTGGTGCAATGGGATGGTGAATGGATGATGACGGGCATGATGACAGGTTGGGACTTGAAGCCCGACGACATAGAAAAGGCTAAGCACAAGCCAGTGTACACCCCCTGGATTTTCACAGACGCAAAGCTCCAACACATGCGGGAGACCACCGACCTGATGTTCAAGTCCTTCGTTGAGTTCTTTGGCAGCCCGCTGGCACTGTTCAACAACCAAAAGGAAATGGAGCAGGGCACCAAGGATTATTTCAACTTCTACAACCGCAAGCTTGGTAGCACGGATGCCGAATTCGAGCAGCGCCGACAAGCGTACCAGGAACGGTTTGGAGATGCTAAGTCAATGGATTTCAGTGACCTTCCCAAGGGGCACGGCTACGGCATGCTCTTCGTCGAAGGCATCGGAATCACTTCGCTTGTGGACTTGCAGGATACATTGATTAGCCTTAAAAAAGCAAAACTCACCAAAGAAGAGGAAATTGACCTGTTTTACGACCTCGTTGCCAATTATGAGCCGGTGGTCGCTGAGTTCCTCCTGCAAAACTTTGGAAATAAAAACTTCAAACACCCTGTCGAGATTTCCAAGGTAGATGTATGGCGTGACAGGCATTTTTATTGGCGGTTCTACCATCCGCATGAGTACGGCCCGAAATACCCGATGATGACAGCGGTGGATATGGGGTGAGTGTTGGGATTGAGTCCTTACCGTGGTTTTTACTAATTTTGACAACTTTTAGTAGTTTTTGCAAAACACATTTTTGGACACCATCACCGGCCATATCGAACGCATCACCTTCCAGAACCCGGACAACGGCTGGACGGTGGCCCGCTTGCAGGAGCCGGGCAAGCTCGACCTGACCACCGTCGTCGGGACGATGACCTCGGTGCAGGTGGGCGAGAGCCTGCGCTGCGAGGGGAATTGGAAAAACGACACCAACTTCGGCTTCCAGTTCGTGGTGCAGACCTACGAAGTCACGCAGCCCGCCACCATACGGGGCATCCAGAAGTACCTCGCCAGCGGCATGATAAAGGGAATCGGCGACCATTTTGCGGAGCAAATCGTGCTGCGCTACGGCGAAAAGACGCTTGACGTGATTGACCAGACGCCTGATTTGCTGATGGAAATTGATGGCATTGGGCCGAAGCGATTCGCAAAAATCACGGCGGGCTGGGCGGAGCAGAAAGCCATCAGGGAGGTGATGTCGTTCCTGATGCAGTACGAAATCAGCCCGACCTACGCCCAAAAAGTGTTCAAGACCTACGGCGAGGAGAGCATCGCCGTGCTGCAAGAAAACCCCTACCGCCTCGCCCGTGACATCTGGGGCATCGGCTTCAAGACCGCCGACAAGACGGCCCTCAAACTCGGCATTCCGCACACGAGCGACATGCGCATTGACGCCGGGGTTGAGTACGTGCTGAACGAACTCAGCAACGACGGCCACACCTGCTACCCCGTGGACAAGTTCCTCGAACAGGCGCAGCAACTGCTGGAAGTGGAGGCCAACCTCGTGGCCGCCCGCCTCGCCGCCATCGAGCAGGAGGAGCGCATCGTGACCGCCCCGCTGACGATTGACGGTACGCTGACGGCCTGCGTCTGGCTCAAGGGTTTTCATGTTTGCGAGCAGGGAATCGGCAACGAAATGAGGCGTTTGCAGGGCCTCCCCCCGGCCCCCTCCAAAGGAGGGGGTGTCGGGACTGCTCCCCCTCCTTTGGAGGGGGCCGGGGGGAGGCCTCCATTGCGGAGCATCAATACCACCAAAGCCGTAGCCTGGGCGGAGCAAAAGTTGAACATCCAATTGGCTGATAACCAGCGTATTGCGGTAGCGAAAAGTTTGACCGAAAAAGTCCACATCATCACGGGCGGCCCTGGCACCGGCAAGAGTACCATTACGAAGGTCATCCTGTTGGTGAGCCACCAATTGACACAGAAAATCATGCTGGCTGCGCCAACGGGCCGGGCCGCCAAGCGCATGTCCGAGATAACGGGCTTGAAGGCGAGCACCATCCACAGCTTGCTGGAATTCGATTTCAGCATCAATGGCTTCAAGCGCAACCGGGAGAACCCGCTCGACTGCGACCTGCTCATCGTGGATGAGGCGAGCATGATTGACACGGTGCTGATGTTCAACCTGCTGAAGGCCGTGCCGACCACGGCGAGGCTGGTGCTGGTCGGCGATGTGGACCAGTTGCCGAGCGTGGGTGCGGGCAGCGTGTTGCAGGATTTGATTTTGAGTGAAAAAATCCCGACGACCCGCCTGACCGAGATTTTCCGGCAGGCGCAGTCCTCAAAAATCATCGTGAACGCCCACCGCATCAATGCGGGCATGTTCCCCGACCTGAGCAACGATAAGGGCGGCGACTTTTTTTTCATGGAAGAAGAAGACCCCGACAAGCTCATTGACCTCGTCGTGAACCTCGTGGACAGCCGCCTGCCCAAGGCTTATGGCTTCGATTCCTTCGACGACATTCAGGTGCTGGCCCCCATGAACCGGGGCACCATCGGCAACCGCAACCTGAACGATGTTTTGCAGAAAAAACTGAACCCCAGCTACGACCCGCTGGTGAAGATGGGCCGCAGCTTCCACGACGACGACAAGGTGATGCAAATCAAGAACAACTACGACAAGGACGTGTACAACGGCGACGTCGGCCGCATCAAGAAGATTGACAAGGTGGAGCAGGAAGTGGTGGTTTTATTCGATGGCCGGGAGGTCTTCTACGACTTCACCGAACTGGACGAACTGACGCTGGCATACGCCGTGAGCATCCATAAATACCAAGGCAGCGAGTGCCCCTGCGTGGTGATGCCGCTGGTGATGGGCCACTATATGATGCTCTACCGCAACCTGATTTACACGGGCATCACGCGGGGTAAAAAGCTGGTCATACTCGTCGGCTCGAAAAAGGCGGTGGCGATGGCGGTGAAGAACGACAAGGCGGTGAAGCGGATTACGGGGTTGGGGAGGTGATGCGGAAATGAGGTTTTTTGAAATCAAATTACTTTTGTAAAATTATTTACGATGACCTGCTATCTTTTGCGCTTTTTAATTTTCTCATTATTGATTGTACCAATTGCTATCAACGCACAGCAATTTGAATTTGTAAAATCTGTGGACTTAAAATTAAATAACGAAACTATAATTTACACAGCGAATGACTTGGTAGTATCAGGTCCACAGTATGGAAATAAAATTATTTACTCACTGACCGGGCAAAGCGTCAATCCAGATGAGTTTAGTATTGCCATGTCAGACCATTCCATGCCGTTAAAGGTAGCAAAAAGAACTCCCAACGGAGAAAAATATGGATTGATAGGTCGAAAAGGGCAATATCTCATTCCTTGCGAGTATGATGCTATCAATTCGTGGGAATTTGGTTATACAATCGCAAAAAAAGATAAAATTTTATTTATGGTTGATACTAGTGGAAATGTGTTTCCACTAGGTGATGAAGTTCAAAGCGCCAGAATTGTAATGACTGGAATAGCTGCGTGTAAGAATAAATATGGAAAATACGGCTTGAAAGACAAAAAAGGAACCCTTATAGTTGATTATAAATATAAGGACATATCCATTGTAAGTAATTTAGAAAAAGAAGATTTTGGGGTAGCTTTAGTGCATGATTCTAATCATAACCTTGGGTTAATCGATGGAGAAGGAAACTTAGTGCTTCCATTTTCAAATGAAAATTCATATAAGGCAACAAAAAGTCATTTGTTTATTGGAAAGGCAAAAGAGTGGCATTCTGAACCCTGATAAAACCATTGAATTTAATATTCCGTTTAAGACTTCGGATTTGCCTTTTCGTATTTCGGTGATGCAAAAGGATATGGTGTATATCACTTGTCAGATAGTTATGGAATGAAGTGTGGCATTATTGACAGTAATTATAACATTGTTGTACCAGCAAAATATAGGACACTGTTAATGTCTGACGATTATTATGCGATGGGGACGGATTGCAGTTTAATGTCTCCAGGTAATTGTTCAAAAATGGTTGCAATTATCAACATGTTCGGCGATACTATTTTGTATGATTCATTCAACTTAACCACACAATTTTTGGGATCAAATGCTTTAATGACAAGCAAAAAAGTAAAAGAATGGTATTGGTATAATGAAAAAGGAAGTTTGGTTCTTCCGTTTGCGATTAATTGGCCTAACTGGGTTTATAGGGAAAATGCAATAGCTGAAGTCCTTCCAATCAAGGCACTAAACTCTAATGAAATATATTTGTATGACAAGATTGGCAAAATGTTGACAAATGAGGCTTTCACTTCTGCAACCTTAATTGAAGATTCACCATTTATTTGGGTTGAAGAAACTAAAGGAAAATTCGGCATTTTAAATATTGAAGGCAAATGGATTGTGCAAAGTGAACTTGGATGGCCTTATTCTACTTTCTCTAATAAAAATCTATCGAAAGATGAGTCAGAATATTTAACAGGTTTTATTGGGACGCAGGGGAACTATACTGTCATCTATGACAAAACAGGGCATAAAAAGTTTGAAGAGGAGGGCCGTTATCTCTTTCCATACAAAAGAATATCTGTGGTTGAAAAAAAAATACAAGTTGTGAAATCTACAAAATCAAATGGTAACCGAGTACCTTTCCACGACCCTTCCACAAGCCTCCTCCAGCATCCCAAACACCTGCTCAAACCGTTGTCATCCCAATATGGATCGGGCACGGTCTGATTTCGGTCAGGCGTCACGAAGTTCATAATGAGTTGCTCTTTTTCCTCCTGTTCCTTGGTGGTGGCGAGGTGCAGGATGTCCCGGTAAAGCTGGGTTGGGGGGCCCCCGCCCCGGGGGTTTTTGGCCGTAAAGGAATTTAAGGATTCAATTTTCGGCTGTAAGGCTTTTTTAGGACTACTTTTGTGACTGTAAAACCGCAGCCGGACTATCTATTAACCTGTAAAGTTTTTTCAGGACGAGACAGTTGAGATGGTTTAGCGCAAACCACCCTCAACCATCTCAACTCCCCTCAACTATCTCAACCTTCCTAAATGAACACTACCCAATTGGAACAACTTTGCCAACAAACCTGCCAGCTTGTGGAATCAGTCGCCGACTTTATCCGGGGTGAAGTGGGCAAAGTATCTGGTGAAAAAATCGAGGTAAAAAGCCTCAACAGCCTCGTCAGCTACGTGGACAAGACCGCCGAGCGCCAGCTCGTGGCAGGCTTGAGCGAACTGCTGCCCGGCTCAACCTTCCTCACGGAGGAAGAGACCGTCGAACAAGCTGCTGGCGAGTTCCAGTGGATCATTGACCCGCTGGACGGCACAACGAATTTTTTGCACCAACTGCCCTGCTTCGCCGTGAGCGTGGCCTTGCGCCAGCACGAGGAAATCGTGCTCGGCATCGTGTACGAAGTAAACCGTCGGGAGTGCTTCTGTGCCTGGAAGGGGGGTGGCGCTTGGCTGAACGGGCAGCGCATTCGCACCTCGGCCACGGCCAGCCTCGCCGATTCACTGGTGGCGACGGGCTTCCCGTACCGGGATTTTGGCACCATGCACCGTTACATCGCCATCTTGCAGGATTTGATGAAAAGCACGAGGGGACTGCGCCGCTACGGGGCCGCCGCCGTTGACCTCGCCTATGTTTCCTGCGGGCGCTTCGACTCGTTTTTTGAATATGGCCTAAGCTCCTGGGACGTTGCAGCGGGCGTATTACTGGTGCAGGAGGCTGGTGGAAAAGTCAGCGATTTTGACGGTGGAGATGACTATGTTTTTGGTGGCAGGTTGCTGGCGACTGCGCCGGGAGTGTTTGGGGAGATGCTGGGGCTGATCAAAAACCATTCTTGAAAATCAACTTGAGCAGCATTTTGCCCCACTCGAATGGTGCAAGCGTATCGTCTTTTATACTGCTGTTAGCATTGGCTTTTGGCTAGAAGCCAAAAGTAAATTGCAGATGGACAAAACCTTGCGCTCGAAAGTTTAATTTAAACCTGTTACTTGGGCGAACTTCAACTTCACCATTTTAATCAATCTTCTCAATATATTCCTTCCCGAACATTATTTCAAAATCACCAGCCTCGATGTCATTGCCACGGGCTTCTTTGCGGCCACCAAGGGTTTTGTGCAAAAAATACTCAGTGATGGCCCAAAACGAAACCCAACTTTCCGGCTTCCGATAGTCGTGGCCTTCTTCTGGGTAAAAAAAGTACACCACTTCCTTTTTGGCGGCGTTCAGCTCGGAGGCGAACTTGTCCGACTGCTCCTGCGGCACCCGGTCGTCAAGGCTGCCGTGCGTGAGCAGGATGGGGTTGGCGATGCTTTTGAGGTAGGTATTGGGAGAATGTTTTTTCAAAAGTTCAAGACCCTCCTCCGTGTTCGGGTCGCCGACACGGGGCAGCCAGACGAGGCCGTCGGCAGCGACTTCGGGCATTTGGCAGAAGGCGGGCAGGTCGCCGATGCCATACATCGAAACGCCGCACTTGAACAGGTCGGGTGCAGCGGCCATCGCAAAATTTGCGGCGTAGCCGCCATACGACCAGCCCCAAATTCCAAGCCTGCTGCGGTTGGCAATGCCCTGTTTGATGGCCCAAGTGGCCACGTCCACGATGTCGTAGTGCATGGCCTCGCCCCACTGCTTGTCGCCTGCGTCGGTCATTTTTTTGCCCAAGCCCGTGGTGCCACGGAACTCCATGTTGATGACGGCGTAGCCCCGGTTGGCCAGTAGTTGGAAGCAACGGTTGTGGAACCAACTGTTCCAGTGCGTGACGCCCGCCCACGGCCCGCCGTGAATGTAAACGACGGTCGGTAGCGGCGTCTTGGGCATCCCGTCCGCACGGCTCATTCCGTATGGCACGTAGAGGTGTACGGGCAATTTCAGGCCGTCACGGGTGGTGACGGTGAAGGCAGTACGGGTGGGAAGGTCATATCCGTCGAAGTAGCTGTAGTCGTTGAAGAGCGGGGTGAGCTTCTTTGCCTTGCGGTCGTAGAGGTAGTAAAACATGGGGCCGCCGTCGAGCCGCCGCACGAGCCAGTTGTTGTGGTCTTGGCTGGCGCCAACGAAGCTGGTACTGTTTTTCAGTTCTTTGTCCAAAAACTCGAAGTCCGCCCGGACGCCCTCATCCACGATGTGGCGGCGGGTGCTGGCGAAGAGCGCCACCACGGAGGTCGGCTTGCCCGTCAAGTCCAGCGTAAATGCTGCGGGGAAAATATCGGCGTCGGGGTCGCTGGCAAGTTCGGTCACTTCGCCTGTCTCGGTGCTGATGGCCACGAGGCTGGCCTTGTCCTTCCCGGTGTTGTCGGTGGCGTAAATGGTCTTCCCGTCATGGCTCACCGACACGATTCTCGACACGCCGCCGATGAAGAAATCTGGCGTAAATGGGTATTTGATGACCTCTAACCACTGCCCGCCTTGGCGTCGCAGGAGGGTTCGCACCATGTTGGAATCATTGCGGAGCGCCGCCACCAAGCCAAAGTTTTCATCCAAAAACACCTGTTCCAGACCATCCATCAGGCCGAGGCGTTTGGTGCTGCCGCTCAAGAGGTCGAGGATGTAGAGGCCGCTCTGCGAGGGGTCAACTGCCACAATATTGGCGGCAATCTTGTTCGGGAAACGGGTGCTCATGTGTGTTACGCTCAGGCTTTTGAAGGGAAAAAATTGACTTTGCGCAGCTTGTTGGACGTCAGTGAGGTGCTGTAAAGTTCGAAGCTGGTATCCCGTTGCAACACGACCATCAGGCCGCCTTCGTAGAGCAGGTGCCAGTTGGTCAGCTTGCCGTCGAAGTGCCTTTTCTTTTCGTGCAGCGGAAAATTCCCTTGGACGTAGTAGAGCGTGCTGTCCGAACCATCAGCCTTTTTTTGGTAAAAAACGGTGCTGCCGTCGAGCGAGAGGCGCACGTTCGACTTGGTTTTTTCCTTGAAAAATAGCGTCCGGGGAATGAGGTTGTCGGCACTTGGCGTTTGCGCCGAGAGGCCAAAAACCAGCAGCAACAACCAACACGTAATGCGATATTTCATGTTTGAGTTTGACTTTTTTGAAAAAAATTGGCGCAAAAATACGCAGTTGGCGGGTCAATGTTGGCAAACGCAGCAAACCTATTTTTTGTATAAAAACTCAACCCAATTTCCTTGCCACCAACTCATTCGTCGCTTTCGGCTCGGCCTTCCCCTTCGAGGCCCGCATCACCTCGCCCATGAAAAAGCCGATAAGCCCCTTCTTCCCCTTGCGGTATTCAGCCACTTTGTCGGGGTTGGCGGCCAGCACCTCGTCCACGATTTTTTCGAGGAAATCCGAGTCCGAGCTTTGCAGCAGGTTCAGCTTTTGCGCCAGCTCCAGTGGCGGCGTATGGGGCGACTTCACCAGTTCGGGGAAAATGCGCTGGTTGGCGATGGAGGCGCTCACCTGCCCCGATTCGATGAGCTGGAGGTAGGCCGCCAACTGCTCCGATGAAACTGGAAAATCTTCAATGCTGCTTCCCGTTTCCGCCAGCCACGGGCTTATTTTGTTGATAAAAGATTGGCAACGGCCTTGCCCGCCACCCTTGCGAGGCGCAGACCCTGGCTGTTTTTCAAAAAAACGCTGCCGTCTCCCGCTCCTGCGTCAGCAGCCGGGTGTCGTATTCAGGTAGCTCAAATTTGTTGACGAAGCGGTTGAAAATCGTCTGTGGGAGTTCCGGTAGGCTGTCGGCCACCTCGTCCACCCACTGCTGCGTGAACACCACGGGCGGCAGGTCGGGGTCGGGGAAGTAGCGGTAGTCGTGGGCGCTCTCCTTGTCCCGCATGGGCGATGTTTCGCCAGTGGCGGGGTTGAAATTCAGCGTGGAGCGCACGATTTCCTCGCCGTTTTCCAGCAAGTCCACTTGCCGTTTTACCTCAAATTCGATGGCCTGCCTTGCGAAGCGCATCGAGTTCACGTTCTTGATTTCGCAGCGCTCGCCGAGCAGTGTTTCGCCCTTTTTGCGCACGGAAACGTTCACGTCGCAGCGCATGGAGCCTTCCTGCATGTTGCCGTCGGAGATGCCGAGGTAGCGGGCCAGTTGGCGCATGGCGGTCATGAAGGCGTCCACCTCCTCGCCACTGCGCAGGTCGGGCTCGCTCACGATTTCGAGGAGCGGTACGCCCGCCCGGTTCAGGTCAATCATCGAGTGGCGGGGGCTGAGGTCGTGGATGCTCTTCCCGGCGTCCTCCTCCATGTGGATGTGGTGGATGCGCACCGTGCGGCGGTAGCCGTCCATTTGCAGCTCCATCGAGCCGCCGACACAGACCGGCAGGCGGTCCTGCGTGATTTGGTAGCCTTTTGGCAAATCGGTGTAGAAATAGTTCTTCCGGTCGAAGCAGTTGCGCAGGTTGATGCGGCTGCCGAGCGCCAGGCCCAGCCGCACGGCGTACTCCACCTGCCGCTTGTTCAGCCGGGGTAAGGTGCCGGGATGCCCCAGCGAGATGGCGCTAACATGCGTGTTCGGCTCGCCGCCAAAACTTGCGTCGTCGCTGCAAAACGCCTTGCTCTGCGTGGAGAGTTGCAGGTGGATTTCGAGGCCGATGACCGGCTCGTAGTATTCGTATTTCATATTCACGGTGACATGAGAGCATGAGTGAATGAGTGAGACTTCAGGGAGCAAATCAGGAAGACGGGTTGCGGAATATTCACCTCATTCCCTTATCATTCATTCACTCCATTGTCAATCATCCAACTCCTCAATCTCCACCTCCGCAAAACTGTCCACCTGCTGCTGGTTCTTCAAGAAATTGCACCACGAGCAAGTGGGCTCACCGCAGCCCTCGTAGAACTCCTGCCGCATGATTTTGCCGTAGGTGTCCACGATGAGGTTTTTGACGAAGGCCACATCGCCCGGCTCAAATTGGATGCGCTTGTCGGCGAACGCCCCTTTTGAATCGGGTTCGAGGTAGCTGATTTCGGCGCTGACGGCCAAGGCGGGGTTGTTCCGCCAGTTTTCAAACAGGATTTTGTAGAAAACAAGTTGCCGCCAGTAAGTGCCTCCGATTGCGGATTGCGGATTGCGGATTGCGGATTGGGGCCCTGCAACTGGCTGCTGTCTGTGGACTGTGGACTGTGGACTGCCGACTGTGGACTGCCGACTGCCAACTCCATCTCCGGCCTTTTCAGCTTGGCAGGGTCTGCACTGCCCGTTTTATAGTCCACGATATGCGCTTCCAGGCCCGCCTTGTCCACATAATCAATCCGGTCAATGACGCCCATCATCGGCACGCCCTCCACCACCACGTACTTGAACTCCTGCTCCACCTTGCAGTTTTTGGGCCAGTTGGCTTGGTGGTGCCGTACGTAATCTGCCAAGTATTGCCTACCCAGGTCGAGCCTTCGCTCGAAATCCTTTTTACTCAAAAACCCCTGCTGGCGTTTCATTTCCGCTTCAAAAAACTGCACAAATTCTCCCACAAAAGGAAATTGCCGATTGCTCGGCGCAGCCCGCAGCATCTTCTCAAAGCCCCGCCGCAAGGCGTCGTGCATGGCCGTGCCGTAAAACGCCGCCTCGGTCGCCACCGCAGGTGCCCGCAGCACGTTTTCGTAGTAAAAACTCAGCGGGCAGCGCAGGAACTTGTTCAGCGTGGAAACACTCAGGGTGAATTTTTCGAGCAGCGACTGCACCGCCTCCCGGTCGTGTGGCTCGATGCCCTTGGGCTTGTTTTCTAACAAAAGCGCCGCCTGCACGTCCAGCATGGCCTCCATCGTGGCGCTGCCGGGCTGCACGTCCAGGCCCGTCCCCTGCAATATTTCCTCCACAAAAATGGCCGGGTTCAGCGCCTTGCCGTCGTCGCCCTGTTCGGCATAACTGATTTGCAGGGACTCCTTCGCCCTCGTCATGCCGACGTAAAACAGCCTACGACGAGCCTCCTCCGCATCCGCCTCCCCGCTCAGGGTCAGCGTGTCAGGGAACGAAAACTGCTGCCCGCCGCTGCGCTTGTTGGGCTCCCACTGCTCCTTCACGCAGTCGAGCAGGAAGACCCGGCGGAATTCGAGGCCCTTGGCACTGTGGGCGGTGAGGAGTTGGATTGACGATTGACGATTGACGATTGACGATTGGGGGCAGGGATTCGGGGATTGCGGATTGGCGGCTGCTGCGGATTGGGGGCTGCCAGGCTGCCAATCGGCAAGGAATGGGCGGGTAGGCCAGGGCTGTCCGCAATCCTAAATCCGCAATCCGCAATCCAATCCGGTTTGCGTCCATGCTTTTCAGAATCTCCAGCAGGCGGCTGAGTCCGAGGCGGGGATTGCGTTCGGTCTCTTTTTCGATGAAACTGGTGAAGGCGAAAAGCACCTGTAACTGCTCCTGCCGTTGCTCCCCGTCCAGGATATTGCGCAGCAAACCGCTACGGTTGATGACCCGCTCCACGAAGGCCGGGAGGCCAAGGTTGGCATACTGACTGAGCATAAATTCTAGAAAATCAGCTACTTGCAGCAATTTTTCCGGCTTTCGAGACCAGCTTCTTTCAACAGTTTTTTATTGGAAATGGCGCTCCGCAGGTACAGCGATACGGGGCGGACACCGGGCTTGGGTGGCAGCGTTTCCATGCCTGTCCAGCCCTCGCCCTCGGCAGCCAGCCACATGCTGAGGTGGGCGAGGTCTTGCGGTTTTATCCCAAAAAAATCAAAGTGCAGGATGCGGAACAGCCCATTTTCGCCGCTGAACGGCTTGTGGAACTCATCGTGGAAATAGCCGAGCAACAGCCGGAGGTTCTGCACCAGCGGCAGGTCGAGGGCGTTCACGGACTGGCGGGTCTGGAACGGGATGCCCTTTTTGCCCAAAATCGCCATCAGCCGCTTCGCCTGTTTGTGCTTCGCAAAAATGACCGCCACCTCGTCGAGCGGGAAGCCCTCGTCCATCAGTTTTTCGAGCTGCTCCGCAATGGCCACCTCCTCCTGCAAGCGGTTCGGGTAGCATGTCACGACGGGGCGCAGGGGCAGTCCGGCGAAGTCGGCATGGCGGGCCGTGAGGATTTTTTCAATGCCTAAATCCTTGAGGTTGTTGAGGATGCGGATTTTGTTTTGCCCAATCAGTGACCCCGACGTGTCCAGGATATGCTGTGAGGAACGGTAGTTTTCCGTAAGCACCACCACCTTCAACTCGCCGTGGTAGGTGTGGTAAAAATCGGAGATGTTCTTCAGCCTCGCCCCCTGAAACTCGTAGATGCTCTGGTCGTCGTCGCCGACAATGAAGATGTTTGGGGTGTCCCAAAACTCGGTGAGGCGGTGGAGGATTTCGTTCTGTGCGCCGTTGGTGTCCTGGTACTCGTCGAGGAGGAAGTAGAGGTACTGCTCCTGGTAGCGGGCGAGCAGGTTGGGGTAGTCCCGGAAGGCCCGCAGCACCCAGAGAATCATGTCCTCGTAGTCGTAGCGGCGGCTGTCGTGCATCAGTTTTTCGTAGCGTTCAAAAAGCTGGACGGCGCTGTGCAGGCGCTCCATTTTCTGTTGCTCCTCCTCTAATTTGGCGGTTTTTAGGTCGCCTTTTTTTACGCTGCCCCGGTTTTGCTTGTAAATGAACTCCTCCCGATTGGGCAGGTCAGCGAGGTATTCCTCCATTTTTTTCAGCACAAAAGCCGCCGTCCAATTCTCCGATTTCATGCGGCGGAATAGGTTTTGGAGGTGGCTTTCGTAGAAATAACCGTCGGCCCGGCCCCGGCGGAGCGGGTGCTGCCAGGGCAGTTCGTCCATCAATTGCCGGATGATTTCGACCCGTTCGAGGTCGCTCAATGGCTCCAGTTCCCGGCGGCCAAACAGGTCGAGGTTGTCCTGGATGATGGTGTTGCAAAACGAGTGGAAGGTGAAGATGTGCACCTTGTGGGCATCCGGCCCGATGAGCGAGAGCAGCCGCTGCCGCATGGCCTGCACCCCGGCGTCGGTGAAGGTGAGGCAGAGGATATTGTGCGGCTGTGTGTCGGTGCGCAGCAGGATATTGCCGATGCGGGCGGCGAGGATGTGCGTCTTGCCCGTACCCGGCCCGGCGATGACCAGCACCGGCCCTTCGATGTGCTCGACGGCCTCCCGCTGCGCCGGGTTGAGGCGAGCGAGTTCGTGAAGGAAGGTCTCGTTGTAGGTCTGGATGGTCATTAAAGGCAAAAGTAGAAAGTAAAAAGGCAAAAGTGTTGGGAGTTGTGGTCGCCCAATTTATTGGGCAGACCGGATGTGTTCATTTCGGTCTGCTCAATAAATTGGGCGACCACAAATTCGGATTATTTTTGCCCAAAATCGTTCAACCAACTTTCAACTAATGAAAATTCTTGCACTCCTACTTTGCCTAGCTGGCGCTGGCATGGCGGTCGTTTCGGGATTCATGGCCATGTTTTCGCCGATGGCGATGGATGCGCCGGGCAGCGAAAAATCCACCGCACTTTGGGCGTTTGTTTACCTGATGTTTGCTTCGCCGGTAGCGTTCATCATTACGGACATTGTAGCTTGGATTCAGTTTGCGAAAGGTAATCATGGTGGTGCCATCAAATGGGTGCTGTTGGGTTTTGTGCCTTTCGTGGCGGCGTTTATCGCCTTGTTTTCAGCCGGAAAATGACTTCGGGATAAGCTGGGAAATCTCCTTCAGCACCCTGCTACCCCTTGCCCGCAGACCTGCCGTTGCCTGTGGCAGCATATCCTCGATGGTAAGGCGCAGCTCTTCGAGCAAGTCGGGTTCGTTTTTGCAAATATTGAACAGGGCAGTCATGGCGTAACAGCGCACGGCGATGGTTTCCCGTGGGTCAGTCACGAACTGGAAGAGGATGTTGACTGCCTCGCCCACCAGTTCCTCGGGGATGGCGACGAACTCCAGGCACTTCACCGTGTTGCGCTTGACGGCGTCGTGGAAGGGATTGTGCAAGTTTTTCAGCAGGTCGGGCAGGTAGTCGTGCGCCCATTCGGGGTGGGCTTCGAGGCAGTAGCTGACTGCCCAAGCTGCCCGTTGAACCACTATTCGCTCATCATTTAGGAAAAGCTGCATCAGTTCGTCGAAAGCCGCTCGGTCGTCGCCGATTTGGTGGACGATGCGCATGGTCTGTGCCTTGGAGTGCTCCCGCAATATTTCTTCTCGAAGTGAATTCATGGTTTCATGGTTGCATGGTTCAGCGGCGCTGTGAAGCAATTCAACAATGAAGCAATTCAACAATGCATTACGGCCGGATGCTTCGCTTGCTCACCCTCACCGTTTTCACCACCCTGAGGTTGGCATCCACCATGCTCACGAGATAGATGCCGTCGGGGAGGTCGCCGATATCGTACTTGTTGCCGAAGCTGGTGTCGAAGGTGCGCACCCGCTTTGCCCAGTACATTTGATATCCAAAGCTGCTTGACGAAAGTATTGCGGGTGATGGTCAGGTAGTCGGTGACGGGGTTTGGGTATATGCGGAGCCGCCCTTTGTCCACCTCGGTGACGGGTGTTACCCCTTCAATTGTCACAAAATAATAGGCGGTATTGAGCAGGACTTTTGGATTGGCAAGGTCGTAGAGGTTTATCCTGATATTGGCCGTGCCAGCCTGCCCGATGGGGAAGACGTTCAGGTTCAGTTTGGCGGTGTCACCGGGCAGCATGATAACTGGGGCGTAGGGAATGCGGTCGTAAAAATCAACGTTGGTGGTATTGGTCGTGAAGTAGCAGGTGTTCTGGTCACAGACGGAGAACCGCCACCCATCTGGGGCTTCATCCACGATGATTTCCCAGCGCAGATTGAGGGTTTGGCGGCCATTGTTCTTTATTCGGGCATGGCAGGCGGTGTACTCGTAGGTATTGCTGAGGTCGAATTCAATGGTACTTTCCCACTGGGCAGGAGTCACCTCAAGGTCTGACTGTGCCCGGAGGTATTGGCCACAGAGTAGGGTTGAGATTAAAATGAGTAATGCCTGCTTCATGTTTTTCCAATTTTGTTTGCTTCGCAAAGTTCGGAGAAAAATTCGGAAGGCAACCAATAATGCTTTTGATTAAGGGTTGATTAACTGTCGCACGGGATATTGCCCAGCTTAATTTCGTATTTTTTTGGCACCTGCCTGACTCCTTCTCAGGAAATACTTTCATCCTGGTAGGGCTGCACGGCTTTCTCGGCGAGCAGGCGCAAAGTCCATCTTTCATAGCCTTTAGTTGGATTGCAGGTCAGTTGGTTATGCTCGTTCCGTTTTCAACTTTTTGAAGCAGTGAAAGGTACGGCATTTTTACCGAACCTACTTTTTACCCCTAGAAGTTGCACTTCAAATTTGAATCTAAGTTTTGGGATCATGTAGGTTTAGCGTGAAAAGCAAGGGGTTGGGGCTGCTGCAGCCCCAAGTCTCTCTCCCGAGAGCCGCCGGCGATGAGGGAAATGTTTTATCTTGAAGTTTGCTTAAGCGTTGTCAAAGTGTCCCGACATAATTTTGAAAGCACCTATGTTAGTGTGAGAAGAAGCATTTCCGGTGTGTGAGAAGAATTGTTGCAGGAGTTGCTGCCATGCAGTGCCACTGCGTGCCGGACAAAGCAAACTTCTCAGGAATTTACAGGTGCTGAAGTAGGAGCAACCAAGCAGTGTTGTTTATTATTTGGAGGTAAAAGCTGCATTGGCAAGCCGCTGCCTTTCGATGGTCATCCTCGCCATGAGGTAGCTCAGGGTAGATTCTGCGCCTTGGTTGAGGTTTACTTGCTCCATTTCGAGGCCATCGTAGCAGCCGCCCGTGCAGGGGTTGTAGATGATTTGGCGCAGGTGGTTGTTGCCGAGGAACCAATTAAAGGCCGTGGTCATTTTGTGGGCATAGCTTTCCGTTTTGAATACTTCGTAAAATCGTTTCATGGCCAATATGGTATAGGCCACATCAATGGGTTGTTCGCCGTGCTGTGCGGGTTCCTGCCCTTTTTGCAGCCAGCTTTTGTTGGATATTACCTTTATTTCCTTATCATTAAAAGTGAGGGACAATAAAAAATCAAAGGTGGATTTGGCCACTGATTTATATACTATATCCCCGGTTTCTTGCCAAGCGCAAAGCATGGCTTCCGGCAGGATGCTATTGGCATAGGTCAGGTAACTTTCGAACCATCGCCAGTGCGGTTCCGATTCGTGGCGGTACATCTGAACGAGCCTGTCTGCCAGTGTTTTCAAGAGTTCGGTGGTTTTATACGATCTGTTTTCAAGGTTGTAATAATACAATCCTTTGATGGCAAATGCCATGGCCCTTGTGGAGCGCATGGTTGTTATTTGCAGCAATGCCCGCTCCACAATCCCTACTGCCGTTGCGATTATATCTGCTGGCAAGAAAGCGCTTTTTGCTACCAAAAATCCCAATGCCCACAAGGCCCTACCATTGGCGTCGGAGAGGTTAGTCTCGAAGTTTTGGTCGGTGAAGTTTTGCGCAGCGTCTTTATAGTTCAAGAAGTTGCCCTCGGGCAGTTGGCAGTTTTCTATAAAATGAAGATAGGTTCGGATATAGATTATATCGCCCTCATCGCCTGTCAGCTCATAGTGCATACATACGGCAATTAATGCTCGGGCATTGTCGTCGAGGGTATAACCGGAGTCTATATCGGGCTGGTTTATTTTGGAAAACTGAATCATGCCAACCTCGGTAGTCATTTTCTTTAAATGCGCCAAGTTGATGGCTGGCAGGCGGTATTGTAAGTGGATATTGTTGCTTAGGTGTTTGGCCAGGAGGGTCTTATTTGTCGGAGTTTCGGCATCGGTTACCTGCTCCACCGTGCGTTGCAGCAGCAGGGCATGTGCAATAGCCGAGTTTTCCCAAGCCGTTGGCACGATGCGCTGCAAGGTGCTCGAACTAAATGCGCTTCTCAATGGCTCATCGTTCATCAAGCGGTTCACGCCCGCCGCCAATTGCCCGGAATCTTGAAAATCAAAGAGGATGCCGGTGTCCGTCCGAAGCACTTCCTTGGCATGGGGAATGGGCGTGGAAATGACCGGGCAGCCGCAGCTCATGGCATAGGAAAAAGTGCCGCTCACCGCTTGGTTGCGGTCTTTGGAGGTAAACAGGTAAATATCCGTCAACTGCAAATACTCCAGCAAATCCTGCAAGGGCAGGTATTGGTTGATGAATTTGACATGCGATTGGAGCGACAGTTCCTCGACCTTCGCCTTCAGCATATTGCGGTAGGTTTCGCCCTCGGATTGTACCACGCCGGGGTGCGTCTTGCCGATGACCAGGAATAACGCATCGGGGCTTTGTTCCACAATGGCTGGCAGGGCATCCAAGGTCGTCTCGATGCTTTTACCTGAACTCAACAGCCCAAAAGTGGACAGCACCTTCCGGCCCGACAAACCGTATTTGTCCTTTAAAAGGTCTTTGTCCAAATGCGGCACTAGGTGCGTCCCATGTGCAATGACTACTATTTTATCGTGCGCTACATCATAGTCTTGTTTCAATATTGTTGCAGCATGTTTGGTCATCACAATGATGGATGCACTAGCCGCTACGATGCGCTGGACGTTTATTTTCATTGCATTGCCCGGCTGCGGCAATACCGTATGAAATGCAACGATGACGGGCTTGGTCAGGCTGTATAAAAATTGGAGAAAGGCATCTTCGCCGGCATGTCGAAAAAGACCAAACTCATGCTCCACCACAACAAGTTTGACTTGCTGGTCCATCATGATGGCATTGGCCAAGTCAATAAATTCGGCGGCATCTTCTGTGTCGAGGACGTATTCTACCTCATCTGGGTAGGCATGATTTGAAGGCCCAGCTTCCAGCGCACAGACTTTGAGCGAGAAAGAATCATTGAACTTATTGTCCAATGCTTTTAACAAATCCTGCGAATAGGTGGCGATGCCACATTCCCTCGGAGGATAGGAGGTCATGAACAATATCTCCGGCAGTTTATCCGCTGGGTATTGTGCCGCCCCGTTCAAAAAGGTTAATGGGGTAAATATCTTGGTCACAGCCTCATCGAAACTTAACATGGCTTCATTTTTCATTGTTATTGGCATTTAATAGCAGCTCCATTAAGAGCGCCGATAGGCTGACAGAAGCACATGCGATATGTTCGTCGGCAGCCCCGTAATAAATATATAGTTCGTCATCAAACAAGGCCGCACCCGTGGGAAAGCAGACATTGTTAACTTCGCCTTTGAGTTCCCAAGCATGCTCAGGCACAAACAAGGGGTAAGGAAGCCTGGCTATTTCCCGTTGCGGGTTTTCCAAGTCCAGCAAGGCTGCACATGCTGTGTATACATAACCCTTCGTCGTGTCATATACACCATGATAAATCAACAACCAACCATCTTTCGTCTCAATGGGCGGACAGCCACCACCGATATAACTCACTTCATGGTCGTGCTTTGGCGACAGCACGATATTGTCCGTTAAGTGCATAAAATAATCCTCCCAAAATGCTTTGTTCAGCTCCTGCAATTCATTTACAGCGACGATTTGAATATCAGGTTTTATGCGGTGCAGGAAGTGCAGCTTGCCATTTATTCTTCTTGGAAAAAAGACTACGTTTTTGTCCCATAGCAGTACTGTTTTATCTACAACCGACCTTTGGCGGCTGGGGTCGTTAAATCGGGTATATTTCTCGTTGATATGGCCTTTACATTCAGCAAGGTGTATGAATTCGTCGTAGGTGAACTGTGGCACGATAATGCCCTGTTTTTCAAAATGCTGCAAATCCGATGAAGTTGCCAATGCGCCTAACGCATTGACGTTATCGTAAGCTGTGTAGGTGAGATAATAAGCCCCATCAATCTTGGTAATACGAGGGTCTTCTACACCATGTGACTCATAATCAAATTGCGGGAAAAGCACGGGCATATCCGATCGTTCTTTCACGGTAAGTGGCCCTTGCAAACTGCAATAGCCAATGCTGGAAAAATTGCCCTTCCTGACTGCCCTGTAAAACAAATGAACGGTCTCGCCATCCCTTATTGCCGCTGGGTTCAAAACACCTTCATTTTCAAAACCAAGCGTTGTTTTGTCGAGTATGACTCCATGTTTATTTACTGCTACCATAAGCTTTTATTCGTGTCTGATGCAGGATAACCTACAATGGCGCAACCTGCTTTTTTTGGAAGAAAAAATGGGTGAACATCAAGCATGACGCCAAGCGATAACTCAGCCATCATGCTCAAAGTGTCACCTTTTTTTGGAATTAAAATTGTTCTTAAATGCAAACGTTTTAAATGCAAACGTTTTATACTGCAAATAGCCAAGTTTTTCCCGACCTTTTACGTGACGAGTAGTGCATGGCACAAATAGGGTTGATAAGGGTTTATCAGGTAGGCGGCATCAAAAAACTAGGCGCAGCTTGGGATACAAACAATATGAAGTAACCCATATTATTTCGACTTGGGGCTTCCAGCTCCCTTGGTTGCGGGTTTTGGGGCAAATACATTGGGTGCGGGATCTTTACCATAGCCAGTTTTGCTTTCTGCCTTGTAGTCCGATACGATCTTTGTTTTGCCGGTTGCTTTGCCAGCAGGTGCTTTTTTGGCGTTCTTTCCGCCTTTGTCTTTGCTCATTTGATTGAATTTAATGGGTGGATGAATTTCCACATTGCAAAGATGGGCTTAATCTTGCATGGAAGTATTGCACAATTCAGTAATAAGGTTTCATTATTCACAGGTTTTCGAAAAAATGGCTACCCCCTCAAAGGAAGCCAACTGGGCCTTGAGCGACTCCAAATAATGCTCAAAATCAATGCGGTTGATTTCACCCACCATCAAAAAGGAACAGCAGGGTTTCGTCCAAGAGGCGATATTGTGCCGGGTAGGCTTGTTGAATCAATGCCGTCACGGCAAAAATTTCGCCAGCCAACTTTTCTTGCTTGGGCAATATCATTCGTACCCACTTTTTATCACTGTTTGAATCATCTTGAAGCGCCCATTTGGTTTTACAAAATTGGCTGCGTGGGCAGGGATGACAATAGAATCGCCAGTAGTTAATTGATTAGAAATACCATTGATGACGATTTCAGCTTTCCCATCTATAATTTGGACAAAAGTATCTAATGGCGTAGTCTTTTCTGTCAATCCCTCACCACTGTCAAAAGACATAACACTGACATTTCCTGTTGTTTTTTTCAGTATTGTTTTGATTACAACAGCATTGGGCACATACTCCACTACTTCCACGGTGATGTACGTTTTCGCTTTTTCAAACTCAATGTTGTCTACCATTGTTCTTATCTTTTGGAAATTTTGAAATGCTAATTTCATAAAAATGCAAGTCTATACAAATTAAGCAACGCTGTTCATTATTACACTCGTTTCGGCATGCATTATTTAATGCTCATCTGGCAATCTCGTTCTTTTGGCGAACCTTGAATGGCAAATTTGTTATTATACTTCATTCTAATAGGATTTGTGCAGATGATAAAGCATAAGCCCACTTGCCCCTCCTCGCCGCCTACGGCGGCTCGTCGGGGGAGGGGGCTTTTGGGGGCTTCGCCCCCAAACCCCTATTTGCACAAGTGCTATTAGCGCGGAGTATACCACACTTAATACATTCGCTTGATTTTTTGTGAATGGATTATCTTTCAGCAAAGATGCGTAGACAAAAATATTGGTTATTTACAAAATATTGGATAATAGTTACATTATTGCTGCACATCGGCGGATTTCTTGAAGTTCAACGAAAAGAAGCTTCTATTTCATGAACTTGCCTTTTCCCAGCCAACATCCTCGATTCTACGACAGCCAACAACGATTTCATATCAAATGGCTTGATCAGATAATCATCGGCGCCCATTTTCAATGCAGCTGCTTTGTCAATTACCTCTGACATTGAGGTGCTGAAGATAAAGGGTATTTGAGATGTTTTGGCATCGCCCAACAGTAAAACGCAAAACTTCGTGGCCATTCATTTCGGGCATTAAGGCATCACATATTATTAAATCGGGTACCAATTCCTTGGCTATTTCAAACCCGCAATCCCATTGCTTGCTGAATAAATCCTGTAGCCTTTTATTTCCAGGTACTCTGTAAAATTCTCAAGGATTTCAGGGGTATCTTCAATCAGCAATATGGATTTCATGGTCGTTTTATTTTTTGAAAGTTACCAAGTCTATTTTGCAACTGTACCATTTCGCTGTAAAGGTGGGCTGGTTTTCGATAATAGTCGTTACACTATTTTCCAAATAAGTTATATCATTCAAACAATTGAGCAGTCATGCAAAGCCAAACACTTCAATGCTCCAAGCAATCTTGACATATTTACTGTCGCTCCATTGACAAACTCAAGCCTCATGTCGGGTTACAGTGAAACTGCTTAAAAAAAAGATAAAAAAAACATTTTCACCCCTCACGCCGCTCGGCGCTCTTCGAGGGGCTGGGGCGCGCCAAACCCTTTTACGCTAAACCTACATGAGCCAAACTCAATTCCTTTTCCACCCTCTTGTAATTGAGAATGTCCATGATGAGTGTTTGTAAATGCTTTATTGCGGATTCGCTTTTTACAACATAATCAATTGCCCGGTGGGCTACGCACTTTATGGCCACGTCAATTTTATCTTGAGAAGATAATATCACCACGGGAATATCTGGATTGTATGCTTTGATTTTATCCAAAGTTTCCATGCCGTTCATGGCGTTTTTATCAATACCGTCAAGGTGATAATCCAAAACAATTATGTCAGGGTTTCGTGGCAAATTTTCGATGCAAAGTTCACCAGTGGAGTATGTCTCGATGGTAAAATCATCATGTTGTAGGTATTCAATTTCCAATAGCTTTAAGAACAGCGCATCGTCATCTACCAAGAAGACTTTTATTGATTGTCGTTTTCCATAATTTTGTATGCTTAGTGAAACGGTTATATTTAGGCTGGAATATAAATATCAAACTGTGCGCCTTTGTTCAATTCGCTTGTTGCCGTGATAGTGCCGTTGTGGTTTTCGGCTATCTTTTTTACGATGGCAAGCCCGATGCCCGTGCCGGCGTATTCGTCTTTGCCGTGAAGTTTTTGGAACACTTCAAAAATGCGTTCGCTGAAATGGGGTTCAAAGCCGATGCCATTGTCTTTAACGGTGATATAGCAATAGTTTTTTTCGGGCGAAAGATTTTCGTTATTTAGTTTGCTTACTTTTACGATTCTGCTCTTTACTATGATATGCGCTGGTATAGCGGGATTTGAAAACTTTAGTGCGTTGCTGATGAGGTTGTACATGAGCTGGCGAAATTGGAAAACGATGATGTTGGCTGGACAGAGTTCGGTTGCTTCGATGGTTGCTTGTTTTTCCTGAATGGTATCCCTTAGTTCGGTTTTTACTTCTTCTATGATTTTATTGAGGTCGGTTTTTTCAAGCGTGAGTTCGGTGGTACTGATGCGGGAAAAAGCAAGCAAATCATCAATAAGCTGTTGCATTCTCCCCGCTGCCAATTGCATGCGCTGGAAATTGTTCTTACCGCTTTCAGAGAGGTTTTCATTTTCATTTTCAAGCAGTATCGTAACGAAGGTTTGTATTTTGCGCAGTGGTTCTTGCAAATCGTGGCTTGATATATAAGTGAAGGCGAGCAACTCTTTATTGGCTATGATCAACTCTGCTGCCCGTTTTTCTTTCTCTTCGTTCTGGAAGGCCAGTTCCTTGTTGGCGATGCCCAACTCTGCTGCTCGTTTCTCTTTCTCTTCGTTCTGGAAGGCCAGTTCCTTGTTGGCGATGGTCAACTCCGCTGCCCGTTTTTCTTTCTCATCGTTTTGGAAGGCCAGTTCTTTGTTGGCGATGGTCAACTCCGCTGCCCGTTTTTCTTTCTCATTGTTTTGGAAGGCCAGTTCTTTGTTGGCGATGGTCAACTCCGCTGCCCGTTTTTCTTTCTCATCATTTTGGAAGACCAGTTCTTTGTTGGCAATGGACAACTCCTCAGCCCGTTTTCCTTTCTCTTCTATTTGAAAGGCAAGTTCATTTTTAGCAATCTTCAATGCTGCCAACAATTTTTCGTTCTCCTCTTTTTGAATGGCAATTTCTTTGTAAGCAACGGTTAACTCGTCCTCGTCCGATTTTTTTATTGCGATCATATTCTGTTTCGTTAATTATTTTATCTAAAAGTTGAGTTCGAGAATGCGCATTAAATTGCTAAACTGTTTTGTATGGTGAGTACAAAGTTTTCTTTTGCTGGCTGCGAAATATTTCCTTGCATGATAAGTTGAACTGTGTGTCGAATTATATTTTTGAGCTGTGAGAATTCGGCAGGCTTTCGCATGAAATATTGCGCTCCATTTATGTAAAGACGGTTCACAACCTCTTGTTCGATGGAGGTGGAAAATATGATTACAGGGAGCAGTTTAAGGTCAGCGTTGCGCTTTATTTCCGACAAACATTCAAAGCCATTTTTACGGGGCATGTTCAGGTCCAAGAAAAGTACATCAGGAAGCTGGTGGGCATTTCCAGCAAGGTATTCCATCAATTTTTCTCCATCTTCCACAGCGGTAAACTGGGTAGGTATGGTCAACGCATCCAATGCCATCTTAAAGAAAAATCGGTCATCTTTGTCGTCATCTGCAAGAAGGATATTCAGTTGCTCTAGAACCATGCGTTAAGGATTCGTTGAAAATGAAAGGGTTGAAAATGTGTTGCTATACTTGGCGAAAGGTTTTGTCAATAAATGGGGGGCGTGGGGAGGGGTTTTGGGGCTTGCCCCAAACCCCTATTTGCTCAAAACCTATCAGCGTGAAGTATAGCTGCATTCAAATAATAAATCAGGGGTTTTCAGTTTTGATTGATTGATTTTTTTTCAAACATCATGACAAGCTCATCATGAATGACCTGTTTGAGTTTTGCGAAATCACCCGGCTTGCGAATGAATCCTTGCGCCCCCATTTTGAAGAGCACATCTATCATGCTTTCTTCGTAATTTTTGTCGCTCGTATAGGATGTTGAATACATGACCACGGGCATGTCATTCAGTTTTATATTTTCTCTAATCTCAGATAAACATTCGAACCCACTTTTGCGGGGCATGCTCAAGTCGAGGAAAAGCACATCGGGAAGCTGCTCTATATTTTCTGAAAGGTAATCCATTAGGTGCTCACCGTCAATCACGGTCGTAAGATTGCTTGCAATGGGTATTTCCCTCAGTGCTTTCTCAAAGAAAAAGCGGTCATCAACATCGTCATCGGCAAACAGGATGTTCAGCGGGGTAATTTGTGGATTAGTATTCATCATCATTGATTCAAACATTATGCAATAGCTATTAAAAAAAGTATCAACAAAAAAGTATTAGAGGCTCACGCCCGCTCCATGTACCAACTCAACTCCTTTTCCATTTTCCGGTATTTGAAAATGGTGGTAATTATTTTTTGCAAGCGCATGAAGGCAGTTTCGCTTTTCACGACATAATCAAAAGCCCTGTGGTGCATGCACTCAATCGCCACATCAATTTTGTCTTGAGAGGAGAGCATCACGATAGGAATATCCGGATTATAAGCTTTTATTCTATCCAAGGTCTCTATTCCGTTCATGGCATCTTTATTAATGCCGTCAAGATGGTAATCTAAGATTATGACATCTGGACTATGCGATAGATGCTCTATACAAAGCTCGCCAGTTGGGTAAGTTTCAATAGCAAAATCGCCATGTAGGAGAAATTCGATTTCCAATGTTTTCAGGAACAACGCATCGTCATCCACCAGAAAAAGCTTTATCTTATTTTTACTATTCATCGCTTGATGTTTTAATTCTGTGAAACTCCACTGTTAATTCTGTACAAGCTTGTGTGCAAACATTTTCGAGCTGCAAGACCAAGTCAGGTATTTTTTCGGTTTGTTGTCGTGTACCAGCATATTCCTGCACTTTTCTTGCCATTTGTTCAAAATCGTTGTTGATACCCATGATTGAAAAGGAGGGAATTAATTTATGTACAGCGGCGTACAGCATATCCCAATCCTTGTCTTGAGAACTTTGCCGCAAGGTGTTAATTAAAGGTGGCGTTTGTTCCAAATAGATAGAAATCATTTCCAACATCAGTGCTGGATTGGATTTTGTGCGCTGGGTTAGGTACGCCAGGTCAATGCATTTGACTTGTTTGCCTTCGGCACTTTCATTGCGATTGGGTTCCGGATATTCTGTTGTTGACGGTTTCTTTACCAACCCAATTATTTTGCTGTACAACAATCGTTCGTCAACTGGCTTTGAGATATAGTCGTTCATGCCAACAGCCCTGCATTTGGCCAAGTCAACGGTGGTTACATCAGCTGTCAGGGCGATGATTGGGATTTTGGAATTCAGGGTGTTGCGAATATACTCGGTTGCCTCAAACCCGTTCATCTCCGGCATCTGCAAATCCATTAAAATAATATCGTACGATTTATTTTGCAACTTTTCAATCGCAATTTTCCCATTGGCAGCAATGTCACGTTCGAATCCAAAATCGTCCAATAATGTCTTCATCAATAGTTGGTTGAGTGCCATGTCTTCTACCACCAATACTTTGATGTTCCTTATTTCCGTATCCAATTCCAATATTTCTGTTGTTAGTTCGGCTTCCGCTTTTGTTTTCTTAAAGTTCAGTATAAAGCTAAAAGTAGAACCCTCGTCAACTGTACTGTTTACGTGGATGCTACCACCTTGCTGTTCCACCAATTGTTTAGCAATGGCGAGACCCAATCCCGTACCCCCAAACAACCTGGCTGTGCTGCTGGATGCCTGATGGAAGTTGTCAAAAATATTTTCAATTTTTTCTGCCGGGATTCCAATGCCGGTGTCCGAAACCGCAAACTCAATAGTTGCTTGCTCTTCATCTTCATGCAGCAAACGGACAGATACTTTTATTCCCCCATTTGCTGTAAACTTTACGGCATTGCTCAGCAGGTTTAAAATAATCTGGTGCAAGCGTACCGGGTCACCAACCAGCACCTCCGGGATTTTGTTGTCATATTCTTTTGCCAGCGTTAAGTTCTTTTCTTGCGCTTTTACCTCAAACAAATGGAGCATGGAGGTAATGGACGAAGCCATTTTGAATGGTATCTGCTCAAATGTCATTTTTCCTGCATCCACCTTTGCCAAGTCAAGTATGTCGTTGATGAGCACAATCAGCGCATCGCCGCTCATTTTTATGGCGGTCAAATATTCTTTTTGCTTTGCAGATAATTCTGTTTTCAGAATCACTTTTGTAAACCCGATAATCGCATTCATAGGAGTGCGTATCTCATGGCTCATATTCGACAGAAACTGCTGCTTTGCATGCACCGCTTCATTTGCAAACTTGGTAGCATTTTCGGCTTTTATTTTTGCGTCTTCTGCAATTGAGGTTGCCAGCTCGGCAAATATCCTTGCTTCTGTAAATTCTTTTTCAGTTCTTTTTTGTTCGGTAATGTCCCTTGCCACCAGCACAGCACCCAATACCTTTCCATTTTCATCTTTATAAACCGAGCCATTAAATAATACGTCTGTCGGTTCACCATCTATGATGGTTAACGGAAAATTTGTTACGAAACCTTTTGCAAATACTTCTTCTTGAATTTCACGTGCCTTTTGTGGGTCTGTAAAATAAATGCAAAAGTCGGTGCCAATTAGTTTTTGTTGGGTAACATCGGTTATGGTTGCAAATGCTTTATTCATGTCCGTAATCTTGCCATCGGCATTGATGGTTATCAATGGGTCGAGGCTGGCTTCAATCAGGCTGCGGGAATATTCGGTCAATAATTTCTCTTTAGCGAGCCATAATTCCCGGTGGTTTTTCTCCAATTCTTTGTTGGCTTCCTGCAATTCAAGTGTTCTTCTCAAGACGGATTTTTCCAATTCTTCTTTTTGCTCTTTCTGCTCTTGTATTTCAGTTTTAGAACCTAACCACATTTTAATTTTACCATCCTCATCTTTTAAAGGCACTGCTAGGGTAAGATGCCATAAATACTTGCCATCTTTACGGAGGAACCTGTTTTCCGACTCATAGTCCTTTCCCGTGCTGATGGACTCCTCCCATTGCCTTTTGTTCTTTTCCAAATCTTCGGGATGAATGATTTTTTCCCATCCACGGTCTCTTAGTTCTTCAAATGACATTCCTGCATAGTCGAGCAATGTTTGATTAAAATAGTTTTTGTTGCCCTCAGCATCGGCAGTCCAGACTTTTTGCGGCATTAATTCAGCCAATTGGCGGAATTGTTTTTCGCTTTCCTCAATTTTATTCTTTGCAATTACCCTATCAGTAACATCAAAGCCCATATTTATTGCCCCTGTTATTTCGCCCGACAAACCGAATTCGAGTTGAGGATATTCCTGTACAATAGAACGGCTGCCATCAGGCCGCTCAATAATAATTTCTTCACCTGTTGTTATGGCACGGCCTTCTTTAAGTACTAGAGCCAGTGGGCTGCTGTCCAAAGGGAGCGGCGAGCCATCCAGTTTAAACATTTTAAAGGAACCACACCAGAACTCCTTTCCTATTTCAGGCTCACGGCCCCATATTTTTATTGCAGCGTCGTTGTAAAAATTTATTCGGCCTTGTGCATCGCAGGAATACACTGCGGCAGGCAACTCCTTTACAAGATACCTAAAATGCTCGCCACTTTTATTTATGACTTCTTGTGCCTTTTTCCGTTCCGTAATATCCTCAATGGACAGCAGAATCAATTTTTCTGAACTGTTTTTGTTTATTACCTCACGGGCATTCAACAGCATTACCCGCTCACCAATGGACGAAAAAGTATGCGTTACTTCAAAATCATTGAACACGGATTTTTCAGGGCGGCTTTTTCCAAGCAGCGCTCGCAATGCTGGAATATCCAATTGCTTGTTGCCAATATCATAAATTAAAACATCTTCTGTCTCGGGTTCATTTACCCGGAATGTTTTATAGAAAGCGTTGTTGGCCGATTTTATCCGCAGGTTTTTGTCCAGCACCAGCAGTGGTTCCCGTAAGTTTACAATAATGGCTTCGGCATAGTCCCGTGAGGCAGTTGCCAACTCATTCAAACCGATCATCTCTTGGTTTACGACTGTTAGCTCTTCATTGGTGCTTTGCAGTTCTTCTTTGCCGGTTTCCAGTTCTTCGTTCAGGCTCTGCAATTCTTCGCTGCTGCTCAACAGTTCTTCGTTGGCGCTTTGCAGTTCTTCGTTGGCTGCCTCCTGGTCTTCGGTAATGCTGCGCATGTCTTCACGGGTTTGCGCAAGCTCCTGCTCCAATTGTTTTATGCGTAAATCCCTCTCATCTTTTGTGGTTTTGCCGTGGGATTTCTTATTTATGACTAACGACTGTTGACTGCTGAAGGATGTATCGTGAAAGAGCACTAAATAATGCGGCTCAATGGTGTTGGGCAGCGGCATGGCTTCAATAGTTATATAGCGCAGGCTGCCATTTATTTCTATTGGAATACTTTCTTTTATAACTGGGGCTTTTTCTTTTTTCGCTTTGTGCAAAATATTGCGCAGCTCGAAAGCCAAGCCGTTTTTTGCCATTTGTATTAAATTGTGCGTAGGCTTGCCGGGCGATTGTTCCAGGTAGCTGCTCGTATTTCCCCTGAAATGCACAATGTCCAAGGTATCATTTACGACCACACCGGCAGGCGTGTATTTGCGGAGCAAAATATCATCAGCCGTTTTTTGAAAGTCGGTGCGTATATTTTCGTTGTGGAGGTTGGCATTGGCGTAGCTGAAATTTTGTTCACTTCGCTGGGTTGCCACATGCACAAACCTGCCTGGCGTATCTTTGCGTGAATACAATTTATCGTTTTTAGCTGCGGAAGCAAAAAGGTCGGGGACCCCGCTGGTGGTTTCTGATTTTCCGAGCAACAAAAAACCCTTGGGGTTTAGGGAATAATGAAACGTCGTAAGCGCCTTTTTTTGCAGGTATGGCTCCATGTATATAAGCACATTTCGGCAGCTTATTAAATCCATTTTTCCAAAAGGCGGGTCTTTTAAAAAATTGTGAAGGGCAAACACGCACATGTCCCTCACGTTTTTATTTACTTGGTAACTGCCATTGGTTTTTGTAAAAAACTCATTGAGGCGCTGTTGGGTTAAGCCATTCAGTTCGGTTTTTGTATAGATGCCGTGCCGCGCTTTTGTGATAGCGGGTTCGCTGAGGTCGGTGGCAAAAATTTGCACAAAGCGTTGATTGTCGCCAAAATATTCTTTCAAGCAGATGGCAATGGAGTATGCCTCTTCGCCCGTGCTGCACCCCGCCACCCATATCCTGATGGGTTCTCCTGCTGGCTTGTTTTTAGCAATGAAAGGAAACACCGTTTCGCATAAATTATCAAAGCTCTTTTGGTCCCTGAAAAAAGACGTAACCGGGATCAACAGGTCCTGGTACAACAAATCCTGCTCTGTTTTATTTTCTCTTAAATGTTTAAGATAGGCGGTAGGCTCTTCGTTTTTGTTAAGCACCATCCTACGCAGTATCCTCCGGCGTATGGTGGATTGTTTGTAATACGTGAAATCGGTTCCCTTGCGGATGCGAAGTAGCGAAATGATTTGTTTGAACACCTCCTCATCCTGTAACGGCAGGTTCTCATCATCATCGCCATTGCCATTGCCATTGATAATGCCGATAATTTCCAAGAGTTTTTGAGGGATTTTTTCAGGCGGAAGAATAAAGTCAACCACTCCTGCCTGTGCCGCACTATGGGGCATGCTGTCATAAGCTGCCGATTCTTCGTCTTGCGCAAAAGTGATGCCGCCGTGGTCTTTAATGGCTTTCAGCCCCAATGTGCCATCGGATGCAGTGCCCGACAATACCACCCCGATAGCATGTGACTGGTGTACTTCTGCCAGCGAGGTGAAAAAAAGGTCAATGGGCAAATTGCGCTCGTTTTTGTTTTTTGCAGGTCGTGGCGCAAGCAGTAAAACACCATCCGTGGCCACCATCATTTTGTTGCTGGGGATAACGTAAATATGATTGGGCAACACTTTAATATCATCAGCAATTTCCAATACGGGTATTTTGGTCACTTTTTGCAGCAGCTCTGGCAACATGCTTTCATGAGTAGGGTCTAAATGTTGTACAAGGACATAAGCCATTCCAGAATCTTCGGGAATCGCTTTCAGTAGTTTTTTAAAAGCATCCAACCCACCTGCCGAGGCACCAATGCCCACTACGGGGAACAAGTTCGAGGATTTGATGAGCCTTTCCTGCTGTGGCAAGGACGTGAGGTCCTCTATTTTTGATATTTCTTTCTTTGCCTTCATGAAATTTAGTTAGCAAGTAATTTTGGAGTACAACAGGTTAAATTATTTTTGGTAATTGCTTTCATCCCTATGAATACTTTCAGTAGGTATTCCAATATCATCAATCGGGCTTCTCCTTTTATCCTTCAACTGTTTAAAGTAAGATGGCGTGACCCCTGTCATTTTTTTGAATTGGTTGGACAAGTGCGCCACGCTGCTGTAATTCATCTTGTAAGCAATCTCTGTCATGTTGAGTTCCCCATAAATAATTAGTTCCTTTATCCGCTCTATTTTGTGGGTAATGATATAGCGCTCGATGGTGGTTCCTTGTACCTCAGAAAAAAGGTTGGCCAAGTAGGTATAATTGTGGTGCAATTTTTCACTCAAGTAGTCAGAGAAATTTATTTTGATTGGCTCCTCAGCGTTGTGGACCATTTCCACGATGATGCCTTTTATCCGTTCAATCAAAATGGCCTTTTTGTCGTCCATCACTTCAAGCCCATTCGCAAGCAAAGCTGATTTTAGCAGCTCTCGTTGTTCCAAAGTAAGGTCTTCCATGATTTCAACTTCGCCCAGGTCAACGACGATGAAATGTAGGCCAAGTTCCTTCAGCGCTGCTTTTACCACCGTTTTGCAGCGATTGCTTACCATGTATTTTATGAATATTTTCAAATAAATAAATATTTTGACTAAAAAAAACAAGATAGGTGCAATTAATTTGAGAGGCGTTGTATCATTCCAGAAAAAAGTTACACAATTCCCATGTTCCCATGAAGACAGCTTAACTCGTTTCCATTTCAAACCTGTTTCTACCAAATAAGTAGAAGTTCAGTCTCAGATTACCCATTTGGCAGGTTTTCAATTGCACCCAAACAAATTTATTTGGCCCATGACATTCTAGCGTTAAAAATAGGGGGTTTTACGGAATCCAGGTAATTTTATAGGCACAGTGTCAGTTTAAAACCTAACAAATTTATTTCAGTTTCACACAATGCTACGGCAGACGATGGCCCCTCCATGAACCCTGAACCCTAAAAACCTCACGCCCCATTGATTTGTTGTCCTTTTTTAGAGTGTTCCCCCCCCCAATGCAAAACCCGTTCCAAAATGGAACGGGTTTTTGCTGCATGGATTACCACAGTTTTTCACCTTTTCTTACACGATGTCAGAACAAATAGGAGAGTCCAATATAACCCGAATAGGTCTTGATGTGTGTCCGGTCGAGTACATAGTAAGAATCATTCGAGTTGTTGTTGTTGTTGTCGCTGACATCGAACAAACCATAAACACCACGAAATCCGATGCCCAGGCGAAATGTTTTCATGTCATTTAGTCCGAAATCAACACCAGCACCATAGGCAAAACCAACGTCTCCCTTCTTTACCGAAACTACGGCGTTTGAACTATCAGTTCCAACACCAGAGATGCTACTCCCAACACTTAGGCCCATTTGTGGCCCAGCTACGATGTTGAAATTTACAGGGTTGAGCTTGCCTGTATTATAAGAAAGCAGCAGTGGGACATTGAAGTACCGTAACTCAACTTCTCTTTCTTCGTCATTCTCTTTGTACTTCTGTGTGATGTTATTATATATTCCCTCCACTTGTATCCCAACATGATCTGTGAAGTTAAATCCCAATATGGCACCGAAGCCATAACCCAATGTTAAATCCCCCGACACTTTACCACCAGAAGATGTGTTCAAATCCAATGATGAGAAGGTAGGCATAAATCTAACGCCGAATTCTGCTTTTTGCGCAACTGCATTAAATGCACCTGCAAACAATAGTGCAACAACTGTGATGCACAGCTTAAACTTGTCATTTGAAATTTTCATAATTATGATGTTTAAAAATTATACTGCAAAGTTGCACCCTTTTTCACTGGCTATTATTACATAACTTTGCAGAAGTGTTTCAACATTCACGCATTATTGGCTTACTGTTTATTTCAATGGTTCGTGAAGGTTTCAAGTTTCAGGTTTCACGGGGTTTCCTGCTATACTTCGCACTAATAGGTTTTGTGCAAATAGGGGTTTGGGGCGCTTCAAGCCAGCCCAGCCAAAAGACCCTCTCCCCCCGACGAGCCGCCGAAGGCGGCGAGGAGGGGCAGGAGTTATGTGACAGACTGGTCTATTTAATTAAATTTCTTTCACTAAAACCTCACGAACCATTGTTATCGAAAGCTGCTCAAAAAATATTTTTTTAAGCTATAAAAATTGCAGACTCTAAACTATTTACCCAACCAAATAACTTATGGTTGGGTAATTTCTACGGAATATTTACCTCGGCTAGCTCCTTTAAAAATTGAAACCGCTTTAGCAACTAAACACACTAAAAAACCAATTACCCAGAGGGTAATTAGGTTTGCAACAATTGCATAAAATAGATTTGCCATAACGCTTCCTGATTTACCAAATGTTATCGCTCTCAATGACAATTGATGCCAATGGATAGCCTGAAGATTGATGCTAAAAATTACTCGTTGTCAATACCGTTTGCCCACTTGGATACTGAATGCTTGCATCGTCTTCTGCGGTAATAAATACTTTGGTTGGCTTGGCAGCAGATGTTGACTCAAAAGAAGCCTTTAAGTTTTTTGAAAAGGCTTTGGTAGAAGTATCAATTTGTCCTATGTTTTTGGTTTCGTTCTGGTCAGCAGTCATCCAGACAACATAGGTTTTCTTGGGGGGAGTGAGACGGCTCGCTTCCGCTAAATTTTCTAACTCAAGGTGGATGACATAATTTTTGTTCCTGTCCTGATCAACCTTCACAGCACCTCGAGCAGCGGGTACTACCGATGACGTCAAGAAAGACACCTTCTTTGCACAGGAAGCAAGTAGAACAACCATCATTGTGGCCAAAATACCTAGAAAGATACTTTTTGAAATGGCAATAGAATTTTGCGTTTTCATTTTCTTTAATGATTTAAGTGTTGAAACCCAATAAGCAAAAGGTTAACAATTTATATTAATGAAGACGATTAAATGGAAGAAAAAATGCTCTCCAATTCTTCTTTGGTCTTGCCAAGTTTGATTTGCAGCTTGCCCATCATTTCCACTTTTTTGCCTTCATCAAACATTAGGTCATTGTTCGTTAAGGTTGCAAACTTCTGTTTGAGCTTTCCTTTTTGTTCGTTCCAGCTGCCTTTCACTATTGTGGTATTCATTGTAGATAATTTATTTTATGAAATAATTTTCATGGCATAAAGTTGAGCTATTAAATAGCACCATGTCTTACATAATTCATTGAAAGAGTTACATGTTTGCGATGATAGTTTCAAATTGATGTAATTTCAAGCGTAGTACCTCCTATACAATGTATCCTCAGCGCAATTAGGCATTGTGCAAATTGGCCGTTGCACCTCCTCGCCGTCCCGAATGGCGGGACAGGTTCTTCGGCGGCCCGTCGGGGGAGAGTGCCTTTGGGCTGGGCTGGCAACGAGCGCCCCCAAGCCCCCTTTGCATAAAATTTGGTGCGAAGGTATAGCTGGGAATAATAGCATCATTATTTTGCACCAAAATGATGCTAAGATCGCTGTATTTTCAAACGAAAATTGCCTAGTCAAGCTGTTTTAAGGATGTGTCCTTTAGTCGCTTTGCTGGCTCTGATGATGTGTATACAACATAAAAAAAGGGCCTTCCCTACTTAAGGAAAGGCCCTTTAAATAGCGGACATCTTTAGTTACTATGCATGATAACTACAATTTTCGTATGTACCTCATTTGCTGTCTTAACCTGTACCAAGTAGCTTCCATCACGGACTTGCGACACATCAATTTTGTGTGCATTGAAGCCTTTTTGAACATTAATTTTTTCACTCAATACAACCTGTCCCAAAAAGTTTGTAAAGCTGAACTCAACTTCCTCTTCTAAAGGAGATTCAAAGCCAAGATTTACACTTCCATCGGCAGGGTTCGGCCAGAGGCTGATCGGCTTCAGGTGATTCTCAGGGGCTTGGTTTGGCGAGCTATTGGCATCTGTCGCTGCATTTGTGGTTGGAGGCAATCCGGGGTTTAGGTTATCCACGGAAAATTCGCAGCTCTGGGTAACCATGCACATGGATACACAACCAAACTCATCAGTCACTGTGAGGATTATCTTCACATCCGACCATCCCACATAAACGGTAATTTTCGGTGTTCCTTGTCCCCTCTGGATAAAGCAATCTTCGCCTACTATTTCCCAATTGTAGGTTAGTGGGCCATTGCCGCCGGTATAACTGCTGTTGATAACAATCCCATGCGTATTGCAATCCACAATAGGAGGCAGTATTATATTGCATTCCAAAAATGTGTCAGGAATCCATTTAATGCGCTGAACATGGATCGTTACATTGCCACATGCATCTGTTGCAGTCCATGTCCTTGTTACGATAAATACGCCGATGCCAACACCTGGTTCGATTACTTCTGTAAAGACAATGGTCACTGATTGCGCACCATCATCTGCGATTATTACCGGTATAGCTGGTAGTTCTTCACAAACAATCGTAATGTCACTTGGATATATGCCAAACACTGGGGGAGTATTATCCGCAATATCAACACTGAAAGTAAATGTGGTTGAGTTGCCACATACATCAGTTGCCACCCACGTGTATTTTCTCCGCTCGAAATATCCATCTTCCAGACAATTGTCTGAATAACTGATTTCCACGGTAAACACTATAACAACAGATTGGTCACAGTCATCTGCAATGAAAACACTGCTCGAATCCAATGTATTTAATTGCGCAATCATGTCGTTTTGCGAGGTATATACCAGATGGTAGGTGCTGTCGAGAAATGCTTGGATAATCGAATTCAAAGGAACTTCAATCACTGGTGGCGTCTCATCATTGATGATTATTGTTTGGTGACTGATGGTCACATTGCCACAAATATCAACGGCTGTCCACGTCCTTTCTATGACCAATCCATTGCATGGGAGGTCCAACGTGTCTTCTTGCATGGTGACGTCAACAAATTCTTGAGCACATGAATCATACGCAGTTACATCCGGTATGGAAACATCGTCACAAATCACTTCTTCTATCCCGGAAAAGACAGGGCCACTTCCATCACCAACATGAATGGTTTGCTGTTGGGTAGTGGTATTACCACAGACGTCTGTTGCTGTGATGATGCGTTGCATATCATATTCAAAAATGCAATCACCATAGATAATTGTATCCCATGTCGAAGTGAATACTTCTCCACAATTGTCTGTTATTGTTAATTCAGGTAGTTCAGCATTGCAGGCTATTGTCACTTCTGGCGAGAAGTTTACAAACACTGGGCTTGTTTCATCCACAATATTGGCGGTGACAATAAGCTCACTGGAATTTCCGCAGACACCAAGCCCAATCAGTGTCTCCGTAAAGTTCACTGTTAAACCTGCTGGACAGCCATCATCGACATTTACGTCCACTGTGCCAAACGACGTGTACTGTCCATTTTGAGCGGCACAGTCTATCGTTAGGACCTCCCCTACTTCCATGCCTTCCAAAACTGGGTTTACAAACCAGATTGTCGGCTCATTATTGTCATTCGGGATGATGATTGCGGTGTCCCTTGCAATATTCCCACAGTCATCTTGGGCCACATAAATCCTTCTAGTGGCTTTACCACTTCCGCAAGGATTGGGCATGCTAGAATCCTGGAATTGAACGGAAGCAGTCCCACACGCATCGGTTGCGTACACAAGCCCCAGCTGTGGGTCACCCAGACAAGTTGTGTCAGGAACTCCAATAAGTAAAGGTGGTTCAACATCCGTCAACCGTACATGGATGGTCAATTCTGACAAGTTTCCACAATCATCAACACCCACCCAATGGAATGTCCGCTGCTCCAGATAACCAAGCAGTTCGCAATTGTTCGCTACTGTGGTGTGAGTATCGAATGATAGGACAAATGATGCGCCGCATGAATTCGGGCCCAACACGAATTGTTCATCCAGTAAATCCAAAAACGCTGGGTATCCATCATTGCATGAATAGTTGAGAATGGTATCATTGGTAATGCCTGCAAGTTCTGGTAGCAGGATAAACCAATCAGGTCCAATTGTGTCAATAAGCGTGATGATCTGTGTTTCAACAGAAGTATTGCCGCAGTCATCCATAGCCGTCCAAGTTCTCACGATGACCTGGCCATTCTGGCAATACGGTTCCACTTGAGTTTGTTCAGAAAAAACAACACAAGCACACAGACATTCATCCGTAGCATATACGAGTGGAGGGAGTTCAGGAATTTCATTGCAGTTGACGGTAATATCTGCGGGCACACCAAAAATCACAGGTGGTATCGTATCAATCAATGCAAGGAATAGAAACGTGCTGCTGCTGTTCCCGCATACATCGGTAGCAGTCCAGGTCAGGCGATACCGGTTGATATATCCGTCCACATCGCAGTCGCCTGCATTCTCCAGTACCTCGTTGAACGTGATGGTGACATTGCCCGCACATATATCTGATGCAGTAACGCTGCCTGCATTAAATGTTGGTAGGTTCCAATTTGGATCCTGCCCATAACACTGAACGTTGATGGTGCTACCAGGCACAACTAGGGGGTCGGTGAAATTAAGGGTTGGAGGAATATTGTCGAAAACCGTGATCACTTGGGTGCAATTAGCAACGTTGCCGCAAACGTCGGTGGCACGATAAGTCCTTGTCAGCACAAATTGATTTGCACAGACTTGGTTCGAAATTGCATCGCCAAAATGGGTTACTATTGCCGCACCACCACAATTGTCGGAGCCTGTTACAAGTCCGGTGTTGATGGCCGGCACTTGGTCTGCGCATTGCACGGTTGCATTCGCAGGACAACTAACCGTAGGTGGTGTGCTGTCAAATACCGTGATCACCTGGGCACAGGTTGCAAGGTTGCCGCAAGCGTCGGCGGCCTGGTAAGTCCTCGTCAGGGTAAAACGGTCTGCACAAGTTTGATTGGTGATGACATCTCCCACGTGGATTACCGTTGCTGCGCCACCACAATTGTCGGAGGCAACTACAAGCGCAATGTTGACAGCAGGCACTAGGCTTGCGCATTGCACGGTTGCATTCGCAGGACAACTAACCGTAGGTGGTGTGCTGTCAAATACCGTGATCACCTGGGCACAGGTTGCAAGGTTGCCGCAAGCGTCGGCGGCCTGGTAAGTCCTCGTCAGGGTATAACGGTTCGCACAGGTTTGATTGGTGATTACATCCCCCGCATGGGTTACCGTTGCTGTGCCACCACAATTGTCCGTTGACACCACAAGCGCAGGGTTGACTGGTGCCAGGCTCGCACATTGCACGGTTGCATTCGCAGGACATGTAATCGCAGGTGGCGTATTGTCAAATACCGTAAACACCTGGGTACAATCAGCAAAGTTGCCACAATCGTCGGTAGCCCGGTAAGTCCTGGTCAGGGTAAAACGGTTCGCACAAGTTTGATTGGTGATTACATCCCCCACATGGGTTACCGTTGCTGTGCCACCACAATTGTCTGAGGTCACAACAAGCGCAATGTTGACAGCTGGCACTTGGGTTGCGCATTGTACAGGTGCTGGTGTTGAACTCCCAGGACAGGTAATCAAAGGCGGTGTGTTGTCAAATACCGTAAACACCTGGACACAATCAGCAAAGTTGCCACAATCGTCGGTAGCCCGGTAAGTCCTGGTCAGGGTAAAACTGTTCGCACAAGTTTGATTGGTGATTACATCCCCCACGTGGGTTACCGTTACTGTGCCACCACAATTGTCTGAAGTCACAACAAGCGCAATGTTGACAGCTGGCACTTGGGTTGCACATTGTACAGGTGGTGGTGTTGGATTCCCAGAACAAGAAATCAAAGGTGGTGTGTTGTCAAATACCGTAATCACCTGGGCGCAATTAGTGATATTGCCGCAAGCGTCAGTGGCCCGGTAAGCCCTGGTCAGGTCATAGCGGTTCGCACAGGTTTGATTGGTGATCACATCCCCACATGGGTTACTATGGTTGCACCCCCGCAATTGTCTGAGGTCACTACGAGCGTAGTGTTGACAGGCGGAATCTCGGCTGTGCATTGCACAGTTACATTCATAGGACAAGTAATCAAAGGCGGTGTGTTGTCCTCAACGGTGATGGTCTGCACACAACTAACGCTGTTTCCAACACTATTCGTGGCTGTCCAAACACGTGAAATTGTATATTCTTCGGGACAAGCTCCTCCCGTAATAGTGTCGTCGTAATTAACGGTTGGTGGTGGAGGGGAGCAGTTATCAGTGGCGGTAGCGGTACCCGTATTTGGCGGCAACGTACTCTCATCACATTCGATGGACACATCTGCCGGACAGGTAATTGTGGGTATTGGATTACTGGTGGTAACTGTCTTGCTACAGATGCTGATGCATCCGCTTACACTTGTAATGGTAACCGAATAGGTTCCCGGCGCGTTTACGGTAATGCAATTCGTAGTTCCTCCTGTACTCCACATATAACTGGCATTGCCCGGAAGTGTGCAAAGCTCAGTCGTTTGCCCAGGGCAAATGAAATCACTCCCGGTAATCATGCACATTGGCATTGGGTTGACGGTAACTGTCTTGCTACAACTGCTGCTGCACCCGTTCGCATCTGTTACCGTAACGAAATAGGTTCCTCCAGTATTTATTGTGATACAAGTGGTGGATGCACCCGTGCTCCACAAATAATTGGCATAACCTGCCGGTGCACACAGGTCGGTGGATTGCCCATCCGCACAGATGAAATCATCACCGGTTATCAAGCAAATTGGCAGCGGATTGACGGTTACTGTAATTATATTTGAAATTGCACTGCCGCACTCATTTGTAGTTGTTACAAAATAATCACCACTTGTAGTGACGGTGATGGACGTTGTTATTTCTCCGGTATTCCAGGTTCCGCCAATATTGCCGGTAAGGTCAACACTACCACCTTCACAAAACGTGGTTGGCCCAAGTGCTACAATAATGGAGGCTGTTGGCGGCAATCCCTGCGTAACTGAAACGTTATTGGTATTCAAGTTAATGGCCCCCGCTGTTGAAAGCCCCCTGCCCATCAGGGTAGAACTTTGCAATAAATTGAGCGCTCCAGCAGCAATTATTGTACCCCTAAAAACAGAATTTTCCCCTAAAGCAACTGCTCCATTTACTTGCCAAAACACATTGCACAAGGAAGCACCGTTAATTAGGATAACGTTTGATATTACCCCTGTTGCTAAAGCGCCATCTATTTGAAAAATAAAAATCGAATTGGGATTCCCTTGGCCATCCAAGATTAAATCTCCATTTAATGTTGAAGCAGCTCCCAAGCAGTACGTGTTTGGGCCAAGAATCTGATTGTTTCCTAATCCAGTCCCTAAAGGCATCCCGCACGACCGCCCAGCCAAATCACCGTACGCAATCATTACATCTATATTAGCCTGTGCTGTTACGGCGTCTGCCACATGGATTGCTCCAATTATTATTCCCGGAGGGAATCCATTAAATGCACCTGCATCGGTGCCAACATCGCCTGTTATTAGTGACGGCCCAGCATTGTTGATTGCTCCGGCAGCGGTAAATAAAGCAAAACTGGAAGTTGTGCCTAAGTTGGGTGCCTGTCCAAAATTTACGGTTGGCATTAAAAGCAGCATTATTGCTACTAATAAACTTTGTAACAAAGTTTTCATTTTATGTCCATCTAATTCGTGAAGGAATTTTCACTCAACAAAGGTGAGGACTATCAGTCCTGATAGACTTATACAATTACAGAAAAGAATTACATAATTCACACGTAAACAAGCGCCTTCCGCTTTTAGCACTATGTGGGAAGTATTTCAGCCAGTGTTGTTTTTATGCGGGGCAATGGTTGTGAATTGGGGCCTTTGGGGGCGTTCCGTCCCAGGGAGGGGGGGCAGCCAGTGACATAAATCATGGCTCCTATCATTGTCGTTGAAATACCCAAAGACCTAGCTTTGAAGGTCAAATATTTCAACATAATGAAAACGAAACCACAAATTCTTGCCTCTTTTGTGGGGGGGGAGCGAAAGAACTACCCGGCGGGGGGGCTGAAAGGGGCGCGGGCCTGTCGGCGGTGGGGTCGCGTTCCCGCGTCTCTTGCGGTTTCGAGAAAGGCACGGCGGGGTGATCCCTTCGGGGTCGATTCCCGGGCCGGGGGGGGGGGGGGGGGGGTTCCCATTTGGCACACAATGGCATTTATTGCCGATGCTTGATTTTGTAAAGTATGTAGGGAAGAAGTGATTTCTCTACTGATAACAACCCCTGCTGGTTCAAGTCTCCGGTAGTGCAGTACGTCCACAGCCCCTTTCCCCCATTTTTACCCAGCAGTTATTTTTAATCTGAAATCTCCTACCTTTGCCATAGTGACAAAATAATATTCCGTTGCGGAGAGCGTGAGCGGGTGAGAGATTGAGAGTGTGAGGGGGTGAGCACAGAAATGAAGCATCCTCCCCACTTTCTCACCCGCTCACCCGCTCAATCTCTCACCCTCTCAAATTCTCAAAAAAAATGCCACCACCACTCGTCGCAGAAGTTAGCCAGGAAGATACCGCACTGATACACAGTGCGTACAGGCGGCTATTGCGCTCGTTGGATGGCAAGATGGACAAGGAAGACCACGACCAAGTGCGCCATGCCTTCGAGTTGGCGGCAGAAGCGCACTCCAAGCAGCGGCGCAAGTCCGGCGAGCCGTACATCACGCACCCCATTGAGGTGGCCATCATCTGCATCGAGGAGATTGGGCTGGGGCCTACCGCCGCCGTATGCGCCCTGCTCCACGACGTGGTGGAGGACACGGACTATACCCTGGAGCAAATCAAGGCGGAGTTTGGCGACAAGGTAGCCCTCATCGTGGATGGCCTCACCAAACTGGACGGCACGGCCACTTCAGAAAGTCCGCAAGCCGAGAATTTCCGCAAGGTCATCAGCACGCTGGTGATTGACGTCCGGGTGGTGCTCATCAAGATGGCCGACCGGATGCACAACCTGCGCACCCTCGGCTCAATGCCCCGCCACAAGCAGTTGAAAATTGCTGCGGAAACGAGTTACATCTATGCGCCGTTGGCCCACCGCCTTGGCCTCTACAACATCCGCTCTGAGTTTCAGGACCTCTGCCTGAAAATCATGGAGCCGGAGACCTTCGACGAAATCAACCAAAAACTGAATGCTTCGGAGGAGGAGCGGGCGGAGTACATCGAGAAGTTCCTGCAGCCCATCAAGCAGGAACTGGACGAGGCGGACTTTAAGTACCGCTGCTTTGGACGGCCAAAGTCGGTGTCGTCCATTTACAACAAAATCAAGAGCAAGGACACGCCCTTCGAGCAGGTCTACGACATCTTCGCCGTGCGCATCGTGCTCGACGTGGAGCGCCGCCGGGAAAAGACGCTTTGCTGGACGGCCTATTCCATCGTCACCGACATTTACAAACCCATCCCGGAGCGCCTGAAGGATTGGGTGACGGTGCCGAAATCGAACGGCTACGAATCGCTGCACACGACGGTCATCGGCCCCGAAGGTCGGTTCGTGGAGGTGCAGATCCGCTCCGAGCGCATGGACGAAATCGCCGAGCGGGGCTTCGCCGCCCACTGGAAATACAAGGGCATCAACAACCAGCCCGACGTGTACGAGAAATGGCTCGACCAGGTGCGGGAGTTGATGGAAAACCCCAACTCCGACGCACTGGAGTTCGTCAGCGACTTCAAGAACAACCTGTATTCCGAGGAGATTTTCGCCGTGACGCCCCGTGGCGACATGATCAATTTGCCGAAAGGCGCCACTGCGCTCGACTTCGCCTTCCATATCCACACCGACATCGGCTACCGGTGCAGGGCCGTCAAGGTCAACAACCGCATCGTGCCGATGGGCTACAAGCTCAACATGGGCGACAAGGTGGAGGTCATCACCGACAAAAACCAGAAGCCGAACGAGGGCTGGCTGAAATTCGTGGTGACGGGCAAGGCCCGCTCCAAGATCCGCAATGCCATGAAGGAGGAGCGCCGCAAGACGGGCGAACTGGGCAAGGAGGCGTTGCAACGCAAGTTCAACAACATGAAGGTGAACTTCGACCAGGGCGTGGAGACCTTGGTGAAATACTTCAACCTCAACTCGCATATTGACCTCTACTTCGCCATCGCCACGGAGGAGATTGACTTGATTGACACCTTCAAGAGCTTTGACGTAAAGGACCAAAAGTTGGTGGAAATCGTCAAGGAGGCACCGGCTGGCGAGGCGGACAAGAAGCCGGAACAGCAGCCCCCCAAGAGCAAGATTTCGGCGAAGACGAAAATCCTCGTCAACGGCGAACCAGCCGAACTGTACCACTACAAGCTCGCCCTCTGCTGCAACCCCGTGCAGGGCGACGACATCTTCGCTTTCCTGACGGCAAAAGAGGGCTTGAAAATACACCGCACCAACTGCTCCAACGCCACCAACCTGCTGGCCAAGTACGGCTACCGGGTGATGAAGGCCGAGTGGGTGGCCAACACGGACACGACCTTCGTCGTGGACCTGAAAATCACGGGCGTGGACGAGGGCATCGGCGTCATCGAGCGGCTGACCAAGGAAATCGGAGGGCTTGGCGTCAACATCCGCTCCTTTCACATCGAGGGCGGCGACCAGGGCTACTACGAGGGCAAAATCAGCCTGCTGGTGCTCAACCGGGAGCAGCTCAATGTAGTGATGCGCACCTTGAAAAAACTGGATTTTGTGGAGACGGTGACGAGGATAGATTGAAATTACTGGATTGCCGGATTTCGATGCCAGCAGAATGCCCATTTTCCCTTCTCAATTTTCCATTCTATTCCTACCTTTAGCGGGCATTTCACCATCATTTTTTCACCATAAAAAACAAATGTCATGAGAGTAGAAACAAAATGGGCCATCATTGTCACCGTCGTCATTTTGCTATGGATGTTGTTGGCTCAAGCCTTAGGGCTTTTGACGACAGAAAAGATTGCTACTGGGAAGCTGATTGGGCTTATCGTAAGCACCTTGGCCTTCGCCATCACTTACTATATGGTGACGAAGGAGAAGCGGGACAAGGACTACAATGGCGTAATGTCCTGGAGCGAAGGCTTTTGGTCGGCTGCCCGCATGACACTGATTTTCATCCCCATCAGCTGCTTCGCCCTCTATATTTACATCGAATACCTGAACCCAGGCTACAGCGCCTTCGTTGCCAGCGACAAGTTTGGCAAAGATCCCGTCAACACCTTCCTGATGGAGAACTTGACCAGTGCGTTCCTGTTCGGCGGGCTATTTTGCTTAATTTTTCCACTGTTTACCAGAAAAAGTATTCAATCAGCATGAGTTTTATCAAAAGAATTGGCCTTGCGGCAATGGCGGGGCTGATGCTCGCAGCCCTTGGCTGCAAAAATGACGCTCCAAGCAACCAAACGCCCGAGCCTGAACTACAGCCCATCGCCGTCCCCAAATTCGAGCGGGACTCCGCTTTTGCTTTTGTGGCAAAACAGGTGAGCTACGGCCCCCGTGTACCCAATACGGACGCCCACAAACGATGCAAGGACTGGCTCGTCGGGCAGTTCACCGCCTATGGCATGAAGGTGACGGAGCAGCCTTTCAGCGCCAAAGCGTACACTGGCAAGGTGCTCAACGGCGTCAATATCATCGCGCAGTACAAGCCGGAAGCGGCTAAGCGCATCTGCCTCGCCGCCCACTGGGACAGTCGCCACATCGCCGACTCGCCACTAGCCACCGACCGCCAGAAGGAGCCTATCCTCGGTGCTGACGACGGCGGCAGCGGCGTTGGTGTGCTCCTCGAAATCGCTCGGACGCTGCAAGCAAATCCCGTCGAAGTGGGCGTGGACTTCGTCCTCTTCGATGCCGAGGACTACGGCGACGACAGCGACGAGGCCCCCAACCCGAACAGTTGGTGCCTCGGCTCGCAGCACTGGTCCCGCAATTTGGTGCCCTCCGGCTACAGGCCCAAGTACGGCATCCTGCTCGACATGGTGGGTGCCAAAAACGCCCGCTTCACCAAAGAAGGTGTCAGCATGAAATTCGCCCCGGACGTGATGAACAAAGTCTGGAAAACGGCGCAAAACCTCGGCTACACCAACCATTTCGTGGAGGATAAATCCGGCCCAGTCACCGATGACCACTACTTCGTGAACACCATCGCCCACCTGCCCATGATTGATATCATCGGCAAGTCCGGCGACACGCAGACGGGCTTCGGCGCCCACTGGCATACCCACAACGACGACCTAAAAATCATTGACGTGCGAGCGCTGCGAGCCGTTGGGCAAACGCTTTTGGAGGTGATTTATCTGGAGGCGGCGGGGAGGTTTTGAAAGAGGTTATTAGTTATGAGTTTTGAGTTCACCTTGCACGCATAACTCATAGCTCCTAACTCATAACTACCATACATGACCTACAAACTCTCCAAACCCGACCGCCACCTCATCGGCGACATCCACCTCGACGGCTCCAAAAGCATTAGCAACCGGGCGCTCATCATCCACGCCTTGTGCGGTGATAATTTTGAGATAAAGAACCTCTCCACCTCCAAGGACACACAACTCATGCAGCAACTGCTGGCCTCCGACGCCGAAGTGCTGGACGCTGGCGCTGCTGGGACGACCTTCCGATTCCTGACGGCTTACTTGGCCACGCAGGAGGGCAGCCGCACCCTAACTGGTACGGAGCGAATGAAGCAACGCCCCATCCGCCTGCTGGTGGATGCGTTGCGCAAATTGGGCGCAAACATCGAGTACCTCGAAAATGAGGGCTACCCGCCGCTGCGCATCCACTCGCCCAATAATTTCGGTACTACCAACCAATTGGCCATCCCCGCCGACACCAGCAGTCAGTACCTTTCGGCCCTGCTGATGATAGCGCCCACGTTGCCCAATGGCCTCAAACTGGAATTGGTGGGCAACCTCGTCTCACGGCCCTACCTCGAAATGACACTGCGCATGATGGCCTATTTCGGCGTCGGGCACAGTTGGGAGGCCAACGTTATCACGGTACAGCCGGGGAAGTACCAGCCGAAGCCGTTCACGGTGGAGGCGGACTGGTCGGCAGCCTCGTACTATTACGCTATGGCGGCCTTCTCCGACCGCTGCGACCTAAGGCTGCACGGGCTTTTTCAGGAAAGCATACAGGGCGACTCGGTGCTGGGCGACATGATGCAGACCTTCGGCGTGGAATCGCTTTGGGGCAAAAACACGGTTCAACTGACTAAATTGGCAGGCGTGAAGCCATTTTTTGAGTGGGACTTTCTGCCCTGCCCCGACGTGGCACAGACGCTGGCCGTGGTCTGTGGCGGCCTCGGCGTACACGGACTCTTCAGCGGACTAGAAACGCTGCGCATCAAGGAGACCGACCGCATCGCCGCCCTCCAAAACGAACTGGCCAAGGTGCAGGTCTTTCTCTCGAAGCTGCCCGACCGTTTTTCCAAAAAACCGGACAAGGAGTTTTTCATGGTGGAGGGCAAGGCCGTGGTAGAAGGCTCACCGCTGTTTCATACCTATGAAGACCACCGCATGGCCATGGCCTTCGCGCCGCTGGCGATGCTGGGGGAAATACAGGTGGAACATCCGCAGGTGGTGGAGAAATCGTACCCGGCATTTTGGGAGGATTTGAAAGGGTTGGGATTTGAGGTGGTTCCTGCCAACTGAAACTTTGCAGTAGCGATTCTCCGCAACATCTCCCCCAATGAGTTGGATTGCATAAGCCGCAAAGTATTATCACGTTATGCTGACGGCGAATGAAATGGACAGTTTACCGCTCATACCATTCATTTTTGCCACCCAATGGACTTACTTTTATCAGTAAAATAAATTACATGTCAACCAGAGCCACCCTCTACAACTACGCCCAAGGCGACCAGCACCAAGGCCAGCCCGTCGCCAATATCTTTCAGCGAATACACGACAGCAACGAGTGGAACGTCATCACCACCGAGTCCGTCTCCGGAGAAGGCTCCACGATGGAACAAACGGAGGTGCTGCGGGCCGAACTACCGGGCTTACTGAAAAAGCTGGGCGTCCGCACCTTGCTTGACCTGCCCTGCGGTGACTTCAACTGGATGCAGCATGTTGACCTCACAGGTATTCGCTACCTTGGCGGCGACATCGTGGCGGCGCTGGTCGAGCGAAATAACGCCCAATTCGGCAACGAAAATCGGCAGTTCCTGCACCTCAATCTGCTCACCGACCCACTGCCTGCCTGCGACCTCCTCTTCTGCCGGGACTGCCTCGTCCACCTCAGTTTTGCCGATGTGCAAGCGGCCTTGGCCAATATCAGGCGCAGCGGCATCACCTACTTGGTCACTACCCATTTCCACGATGAGCCGGAAAACACCGACATCCTGACAGGCGGTTGGCGCCCACTCAATTTGTTCAAGGCGCCCTTCCATTTCCCCGAACCCGTGGCAGAAATCAATGAGCAATGCTCGGAAATGGACGGAGCATTTGCGGACAAGTGTGCGGTGGTGTGGCGGGTTTCCGATATTTAAGGGCTATAGAATTAGGGGTTGAAAATGCTGTTTCAACCTAATTCGCATTTTTTTCAAAAAAAATAGGCTGGGAAGTAATAAGACTTGACAAATGGGCAAAAAAAAACCCTGTCAAGCTACTTGACAGGGACAAAACAAAAAACAAACACTATGAACAAACACTAATCTTTTGGCGAATATTTGAGGTAAAAAGAAGAAAAAAAGTCCCCCGATTAGGCCGGGGGCTACATAAAAAACAAAAACTATGAACAAACACTCACCCTATATTCTTTGAGAATTTGAAGCTCGAATGGTAAACGAGACTTCCAATCCGTAGTTTCATCTTAGATTATTTTTTTCAAAATATTTTTGGAGACTTTTCATGCCCTTTAGCATCGGGTCATCCATAATTTATTTTTTTTTAAATTTGTCAAGAAACGTGCCAAATCGCTTGCTCAAGCGGCTTGATAACTATTTTTTTAAGCAGTATTACTCGGGAAAAATTCAGTTTCGAGTCCAAAACACAGCAATTTTGGAATTAGAAATTGGAAGACTTTTGTAAAAGTGTGACAGCACTTCGTACATTTGAATAACAAGAACCAACCATGAGAGACACCAAATTCAACCTAAATCCAGTAGTGGTTTGAACAGTTTATTCGATTGAGTTTGTGACAGATAATTGTCTGCCGGGAACTGTTGAAAAGCACACGAAGTCCATTTTTTGGCGAGTTTTAGGCTATTCAATGCTTTGAAAAGAAGCCATTCTTCAAAACAATTGTCTATTTTGTACCTTTATCTAAATTAAAAGTCATCATGAAAAAGTTGTTTTTATTCCTCGGAGTGGCAGTCGTTGTGGCTGGGTCTATCCTCGTCCCCAAGCTCACGACCAGCGAAAAAACCGGCGCTGGTGCCTCATCAGGCCTCGACATCGGCCAAATCGCACCTGATTTCAAGCTGAAAAATGTGGATGGCCGCCTCATTTCGCTGGCCGATGTGAAAGATGCCAACGGCAATGCACCGAAAGGCTACATCGTCATTTTTACCTGCAACACCTGCCCCTACGCTGTCATGTACGAAGACCGCATCATTGACCTTCACAACAAATTCGCCCCGAGGGGCTGGCCTGTCGTGGCCATCCAACCCAACGACACGGCCAAGAAACCCGGTGACAGCTTTGAAGAAATGCAGGTGCGGGCAAAGGACAAGGGCTTCCCCTTCGCCTACCTGATTGACGACCAACAGGAGGTATATCCAAAATACGGCGCCACTAAAACGCCCCACGTCTTCCTGCTCGATGCCACCCGCAAGGTCGGTTACATCGGCGCCATAGACAACAACCCCCAGGACGCTGCCGATGCTACCCGCCATTACGTGGCCGAAGCCATCGAGGCCATCGAGGTGGGCAAGGTGCCAGACCCCGCCGTGACAAAGGCCATTGGTTGTGGTATTAAATCAAAATAACCCCAATCGTTTTTTCCGCCAGGACAAAGTGTAAAACGCCCGTCCTGGCGGAAAAATATCCTCAATGCTCATCCCATCTTATTTTGTCGAAAACCCAGCCCACCTTAATTCTTCACTGGCTATTGAACCTTCAACTGCTGTAATTTTGTTTTGGTAAATGCTGATTCAACCTTGTTGAACCTAAAAAAACCGTCATGAATTTTGACCGTGCAAAAAGAAGGATAGTAGCCAATTCGGTTTTCCGAACTTTTCGCAGCATGCGGGAGGCCGGGGTAGTGCTGTTCGTGCGTGGCCCCGAGTTCCAGCAGGCCACTGCATCGAGGCTGCGGCGGGCGGCAAGGATACCCCGAATGATGTTCTGGGCATTCATGATGGAGGGTATTGAGACCAAGAACATGGTTCGTACCTTTGTGAAACAAGGACGGGGTCAACTGTTGCTTTCCAAGCAGTCGGAGCCACCCACCGAGGAGGAAATCCGGCTGGCCATGGAGCAGTTGAAGGACCTGCCAAAGTTCCTGCCGTTCTTCATTTTCATCGCCGTGCCGATACCGGGCGTCACCGAGAGCTACGTGCTGTTGGCCGTTTCGCTCGAAAAATGGCTAGGCCAAAAATTCAGCCTACTGCCAACCCATTTCAGGGCGGTTTTTAACAAGAAAAACGACGCGGACAATACAAAGCAACCGCCGGAACTGCCGGATTCCATCACAGATTAAACATTGATTTTAAAAGCATTTTAAACAAAAATTCAAACATGAAAAAAATCATCTTTTCCATCCTGACCATCGCCACACTCGGCCTCGCTGCCTGCGGCTCCGACCACCAGCACGACCAGGGCAACGCTGCCCCAGGTGAAGCAAAAGCCCACGGCTCCAGCAAGGAGTACACCTCGGCCTATATCTGCCCGATGCACTGCGAAGGCAGCGGTAGCGACCAAGCGGGCACCTGCCCTGCATGCGGCATGGACTACGTGGCGCAGGCAGAACACGTGAAAGACGGCCACAACCACTGATTCCGTAGGACTTCCGATAGCTGTCGGAAAGGCAGCTGCTCGGTGGCAAAACAAAAAAAACGGGGCTGGCAGCACATGCCGCCAGCCCCGTCGTTTTTTCCAAAAACTAATCGAACATGCGCCGAATCTTACTCTTTTCCCTCCTGTTGATAGCCACCATCGGTTTTTCGCAATCAAAGAAACAGCTTAAAATTGAAGCCCTAGAACGCCAGCGCTTCGAGGCGATGACCACGAAAAACCTCGCCTTCCTTCGGAATGTATTGGCCGATGACCTTACTTACGTGCATTCCAACGGCCTCTTGGAAAACAAGGAGCAGCACCTCGCCAACATCAGCTCGGGCAAATTGGTGTACAGCACTATGCTGCCAGAGGAAATCAAGGTGAGGGTGCACGGCAAGTCAGCCGTCATCACTGGCATCGTCAAAGTCACGGGCATACTGAACGAAAAGCCATTCGACATCCGACTGCGCTACACGGATTTTTACATCAAAGAAAAAGGTAAATGGCGGCTCACCGCTTGGCAGTCGCTGCGGTTGGAGAAATGACATTTTTAAAAAAAATGTCATTTCTTATTGCTCGAAAGCCTCACCTCACCATCAGCTTTCCGCTCCCCACCCGTTCGCCATTTCTTTCTATCTGGAAGAGGTACATCCCCGCTGGTAAATCGCCCCGCTGGAACTCGAAGCCCGTGCCAACGGTCTCCACATGGCGCAGCAGCTTGCCCGAAACGTCCGTCAGTACCAGCCGCAATGGCCCCGGTTCGATGCCTTCGACTTGCAACAAAGCGCTGTCCGTCAACGGATTGGGCACAATTCGCACCTGTGTTTTTGGGTGAAAAATGGGCGGTTTCGTACCCACCACCGTCCAAGGAAAATCTGCCCAATTCGGTGCTGGTAGGTGTTCGTCTGCACGGGGGCGTTGAAGTCGAAGTAAATCAGTGCCGTGTTGGCAATGACGTTGCCCCAGCCCAGCCCCGGCCGTTGCGAAGCCCGAAAGCGGATGAAGCCGTGCGAGGCCGCCTCGTTGACATTCGAGTCGGGGAGCATGATGTCGTCAAAAGTGAAAGTCAGCCAGCCTTCCGGCGTCACGCCGTAGGTGTACGGGTGGCTGGATGCACCGGGGCGCACGGTGGCGAGGTCAAGTTCCGTTGGCAAAACATCCACAACTGTGACTTTGAAGGCCGTGTCCGTACCTGTGTTTTGAAAACGAATGAGGTACTCGATTTCCTGCCCTGGCTCTATCAGGTGCTCCTCGGTGAAGCCCGCCGGGAATGCACGTTTGTCGTTCGGGTCGTAGCTGCCGATGTTGGCTTGGCAGTCCACATCGGTGAAGGGGTCGGGGTCGTCGGCGCTCCACTGCGTGAAGAAGCCGAGGCTCATCCAGCCGCCACAACCTTCGATGGTGGAGCCTGTGCTGGCGAATCCGCTGGGGTGCGCCGCCGCTTGCTGTGCTTCGAGGTGCAGCGTCGTTCCGTTGCTTGGCGCAGTGACCGTGGTGGACTGCCCCGACCCAAGCTGGAAGTCCCCGGTCATCAGCACGATTTGGTCTTCGATGATGATGAAGCCGAGCGGTGCGGGCATTCCCTCCGAACCAACATTCGTGATGGTGAAAACGATGCTATCACCGCTGCAAGATGCGTCCACCTCGATGCTGCTGCCGTCCCAGAGCGGGTCGGGCGGGAGGCAGAGCGAATCGGGTGAGATGTGGGCCGAGGTGCAGTGGGTTTGGCCCAGCACGGTCGAGTCGCAATCGAGGTGAGCTGTGATTTGGAAGCTGCCGCAATCGCCTACCGCTACATCGCCGAGGTTAAAAGTGAGCGTGTTTCCGTTTTGCGAAGCGGGAGGTATGGTGGAAGAAATGTAGGTAAAATAGGGGTCGAGCGTGACCTCCACGGTTGCATCGTTGGCGGTTACCGTGCCATCGTTGCATTAGTGGACAGAGTAGTAGTTGTCGAAACAGCGGCGGAGGAACGGGGCGCTGATGTCCACGGTCAGGTACGGGCAGTCGGCGATGGCTTGGGCGGGGGGAAATCGAGGGAGAGTGTGTCGTAAAATTCGGTGACGTCCACTTGGAAGGGGCTATTGCACACCTCCCAGTACGGGCCGGGCGGTGTGACGGTGACGGTGTAGCTACCTATGTCGAGTGGCAGCAAGTAGTGGCCGAGTGAATCGGTCAGCGTGGCGAAGGAGAGTGTGCCTTCGGCTTGGACGAGCCAGCCGGAGAAGCCGGATTCGGTGGGGTCGAGGAGGCAGTCGGATTCAGGGTCTTGGTGGACGGTGCCGGTGAGGGCGGAGGTGTAGATATTGCCAAGGGAGTCGGTTTTGATGAGGAGAACATCGCCCATATTTTTATTAGCCCACCCGCAAACAACAATATTACCATTCTCGCTTTGAATGAAATTAGTCCCTTGTAAATAGTCATCGCCAAAATCTATTGATTTTTGCCACATCTCATTTCCGGCTTCATCAATTTTAATCAATTCAATGTCTTCGAAGTCGTGCATTAAGTAGTATCCTCCATAATCAGCAGAAATTATGTCAGATAATTTATTTTGAGAAGTTGCCTTCCATTGGTTCTGCCATATTGCTTCTCCGTCAGCATTAACTTTTGTGCAAGCTATACTGTCAAATGTTGGAACTCTTCCGCCAAAAACATATCCTCCATCTGGAGAAAGAATGATATTGTTTGAACTCTGTTCACTCGCATTTAATTCTTTATATTCCTTTTGCCAAATAAGCTGGCCTAGACTGTCAGTTTTCATCAATATTGCTGCCCTAGCATAAATAGAATCACGTGCCAAACCAAGAATGACATATTCATTTTCAGGCGTGAGCAAAATATCTTGTCCCCAAGCCTCTTTAAATCCCAATGGGGGTTCAAATTCCTTCTCCCATATTAAATTTCCTTCGCTATCTGTTTTCTTCAGAAAGACTCTTTTGTAGTTAGTGCCGTTGGAGTCGGAAATCTGTCCTGTTAAAGCAAAACCTCCATCCGGGGTTGTAATACTGCCATAAGGGTACCATACATTAAATCCATAGTATTTTGCCCACACAGTATCCAAATCAGCATTAAATTTTATTAAACTGGGTGAGTAACCGAAAACACCTGAAACAATAAAGCCCCCATCAGGAAGAAGTTCCACATCAGTAGGAGTGCAGTAGAATTGCTCGTTAAATTTTTTTTCAATCAAGGTGTTTCCATTAATATCTGTTTTAAGTAGGTAAAGCCCTTTTCCGGGAATCGAATCAATATGGTTACTTGCCACGACCATTATGCCTCCATCTGCTGTTGAAGTTCCAACTTGCCAGTATCCTGAAACAATACTATTCCCACCTTGACCTCCAACCCCTCCACTAATCTTCACCCATCCCTGCCCCTGCACCCCCACCGCACAAACCAACCCCACCATCGCCAACCAAATTTTCATCCTTTTCATAGCCTGCATTTTTAAAAAATCGAAGTAAAAAACGTGCTTTTTCATGTTCCGAGAATTTTAGGTTTTGTGTCCGATTTTCGGCACGGTACAAAAGTGGTGTGGCGGGTGGTGGTTTACAAGGACAGTTTTCGAGGTTTTTCAAGATTATTTTTATAAAAATTACTGTAATCAATTGAATATCAGTTTTTTAAAGTTAAATTCATTCAATTTTTTCTTTGTTTTGTGCTGCTGATTTATTTATTACTTTGGATTGTTTTACCAGTGGCCACAACACGCGAGGAGGATTGGACTACGGATTGAGCGGATTTGGCGGATTAGAACTGATTAAATCCGTGTTCATCCGCCAAATCCGCCTAATCCGTGGTCCCATCCTCCTCGCGGGCACACCAAGCAGACTTTTTCAGTTTGCCGATGTACCAATCGTAAATCCAAAATCGTCATTCGTAAATGGAAAACACCCGCCTCCTCGAACTCCTCCGCACCTTCTCCCCCGCCGAGCTGACGGCCTTCGGCAAATACCTCCGCTCACCCTACCACAACCTGCGGGAAGACGTGGTACTGCTCTTCGATTTTTTTTTTGAAAAAAAGGATTCGAAAAAGACATCCGTTTTTGAAAAGGAAACGGTGTTCAAAGCCATTTTTCCGAAGGAAATCTATGATGAAAAACGGCTGGCCTACACCGGCTCCTTCCTGCACCAATTGGCGCAAAACTTCTTGGTAATCAATGAATTGGAAACGGAAAACGAGGCGGCCTTCCAGCTTCGGCTGGCCAAGTCGCTGCGAAGGCGGGGGCTGGAGCGGCACTACGAAACGGCGCTGAAACGAGCCGAAGACGCCCTCGAAGCCCAGCCGCACCGCCACCTCGACTATCATTACCTCAGCCACCTGCTGCACTTGGAGCGCTACGAAGTCCGGCGCACGGGAGCGGCGCACGGCCAGCCGCCACTTTCAGGAGCTGGCCGATGCGGGCGACCTGTTTTTCATCGCCAACAAGCTGCGCCAAAGCTGCACGGCGCTGATGCACAAGGCCGTGTCCGAGGCCGACCTGCGGCTGGAACTTTTGGACGAGGTGCTGGCACAGGTCGAGCGCCAAAATTTGACCCAAACGCCTGCGGTGGGTGTGTGGTACTTCGGCTATCGGGCGCTGTCGGAGGCGGAGCCGAGGGCGTGGTTCGGACAGTTGCGGGAGGCGATGCGACAGCAGGTCGGGCGGTTCCCGAAGGCCGAGATGCGGGAGTTGACGACCCTCGCCGTCAACTGTTGCATCCGGCAGATAAACACCCGGCGGGAGGCCGGGGAACAGGCGTTCTGGCTGGGGCAGGTGTTTGAAATCTACAAGGAAGGACTTGACAATCAGGTGTTTATAGAAAACGGTGTGCTCTCCCGTTTCACCTACAACAACATCGCCAACGCCGGGCTGGGCCTCAAGGCATTCGATTGGGTGGAAGGTTTTTTGACGAAGTACAAGGACCTGCTGGAACCCCGCCACCGGGAGAGCGCCTACCTCTTCAACCTCGCCTCGCTGCACTTCCGCAAGCCGGACTACGGGCGGGCGCTGGAGCTGCTCACCCAAGCCGAGTTCGACGACGTGCTGCACAACCTCGACGCCCGCCGGATGCTCCTGCGCATCTACTTCGACCTCGGCGAGGTGACGGCACTGGACTCGCTGCTGGACAGTTTTACCATCTTCCTGCGGCGACCGACGGGATGTGGGCTACCTCCGCCAGCATTACCTGAACCTCATCCGGTTCACCAGAAAACTGCTGCAAACGCCTGCCTCGGAGCGGGCGGCGAGGGAAAAATTGCGCAATGAAATCACCGACTGCAAGGCGCTGGCGGAGCGGGAGTGGCTGTTGGGGAAGTTATGAGTTTGGAGTTATGAGTTATGGGGTGGCGGTATCCGTTACTTTCCGAGATGGCTTCATTTACTGGTAATGATGCAAAGCTCAAGAGAGGTGCGGAAGAGCCCTCCACACCTCTCTGACCACTTTGCCGAATCAAAAAAAAGCTGCTTTAAAATCGAAAATCTTCCTGCTTTCCATCTCACAGCAGGTGGCCGAGCGCATCCTTTTGCTGCCTCATCGCCAATGGCCAATGTATGTATGTTATAAAACTTCACAGGAATTGTGTAATACTTATTCTGGTGAACATGCTGAATTTTGTCCTTAAAATATTACCCTCGCAATTTAAAATTTATGACTACTACAGAATTCAATAAACAGTTGACAGTGCTTAATGGCCTTTTTTTCGGAAATGCCATGCGCCTCACTGGCAACCGGCACAACGCCAAAGACCTGATGCAAGAGACGATAATGCGGGCTTTTGCCAGTTGCCACAAGTTCACCGAAGGCACCAACTTCAAGGCATGGGTGAATACCATCATGCAGAATTGCTTTATCAACGAATACCGCAAGCACCGGAACCGCAGCCATGTGATGCAGTTCATGGAGGACAATATGACGGTAGTCCTAAATCAATCTGTCAGGAACCAAGGGCCTGCTGTCATTATGATGAAAGAGCTGCGCAATATCCTGGATGACTTAAGTGATCTAAACCGAGTACCTTTTGAGCTATTTGTTGACGGCTTTGGCTATCAGGAAATAGCCGAGCAGCTAGATGTTCCCCTGGGTACCGTGAAAAGCCGGATATTCTTTGCCCGCAAAAAGTTGAGAGACGTGATAAGCGGACATTATGGCGAACAGATTCGCTATGCTTCTTAATGGCGTGAAATAAACAGCCCTTCGAACAAAATTATGGAGTGCCCAAATATTCCATCGGGCACTCCACTTTCCAATTCATCTAGTTGTTGTCAGTTCCAATATCTTTGAACGTTTCACGGACATTGGCCTTGAACTGGTCCCATTCCTGACCAGTTTTTTCTCCAAAATTATCGAGGTCTTCGGCCAGTCGTTTTTTCTTGGCCTCCAGCTTGTCAATGTCTTTTTGGATGTCGGCCTTGGCATCGTCTTTTGCCTCTTTCATGTCGTTGTTGAGCTTCTCCAGCCGACGGTCAATGTTGCTTTGCGCTTCCATGATTTCCCTTTTCAGGTCGTTTCTTTCGCTTTCCATGGCATCGCCCACGGCTTCAGTGGCTTCATTGACCTCCTTTTTGGCATTCTCCGAACTTGCGTCGTTGCCGCAGGAACTCAGTGTAAAAAAGCCCATAAAGGCAAGGATGAAAAGACCAAAATTTTTTACTTTTGAATTGCTCTGCGCTAAAGGTTTTGTTCAAGTTTCGAATTTGGGGGTATGATTTAATAAGTGCTTGTTTCAAAGAATTGCGCTATCCGCCAAAACGGTAGCCGAGCGAAAGCCCGAAGCCGGTGTTGTTCCACTTCGTTTCGTCGCCTACGGCGCCCTCGTACTCAGGATTGATGTCCAACAGACCCAACTGTGTGTTCAACTGAAACGACAGGCCATTGGCAAACTCGTACCCCGCCGACAGGTTGGCACCAGCATCGAAGCGCTTGAAGTAATAAACATCTATCGGGTCTGACTCGTCCACAGATTTCTGGAACTTCACGTCAATATCAGATTCATCACCACCAACCTCCAACGTGGAATTGCCAGTAAGTCCAAAACCAACATAAGGGCCGACGGCCAAAATCAAGTGCCCATCACCCAACAGCGGTTTGAACAAAAGATTGAGCGGTACGTCCAAGTAGCCGAGCGATACCTTGCTGGTAGCGGTTTGACCAAGTATCTCGTCTTCGCTCTTCGCCCCTTTGGTGGAGAACAGCAGGCCTGGCTGGAAGAAAAATTGCGGTGCAATGGGTGCTTCGGCCATGATTCCGACATTGAAGCCTGGTATCAGTTTGTTCTCCAGCTTGTCGCCGTTGGCGTCCTTACCATTGATGTTCTGGAAATTGACACCGCCACGAATGACGACGCCCTGTGCGTTGGAACTGAATATGAACGCTGCAAAGAAAATGGCAGCGAGCATGGTTTTTAGATTTTTCATTTTATTGAATTTAAATTGTTTAGGTCAAGCAGGTTGAGCGGGGTTAGGTCAACCCCGCTCAACCTGCTCATCCTTAAATAGAATTATTTACCGCCTGATTCCTGCTTTGCTTCTTCCTTCATTTGCTCGTTCGCAGTGATAAGGAACTCCACCCGACGGTTTTTTGAGCGACCATCCTCGTTTGAGTTACTGTAAGAAGGAGCCGATTCGCCATAGCCCGCTGTGCTGATGCGGTCAGCGGCAATCCCCCTCGACCTCAGGTACTTGCGTACCTCAACCGCCCGGCGCATGGACAAGTCTTGGTTGTAGGTGTCCGTGCCCTTGTTGTCTGTGTGCCCCTGGATTTCGATATCCGTTTCAGCATATTCCTTAAGCACGGTGGTGAGCTTGTCGAGGCTGTTTTTCGCTTCGGACGTCAGGTCGGAGCGGTCAAAGCCAAAAAGGATTTTGCTGCTGAACTCTACGACGATTCCTTCGCCTACCCGTTCTACTTTCGCATCGGGCACTTTTTGCTTGATTTCTTCGGCTTGCTTGTCCATTTTGCGACCAATGACAGCGCCGGCCCCACCCCCAACCGCTGCGCCGATGATGGCACCGAGCGCGGTGTTACCCGATGCTTTACCAATAACAGCACCCGCTGCGGCACCGCTTGCAGTACCAATGGCTGCACCTTTCTGTGTTCGGTTCCAGGATTTGCAACTGGCCAATACCAAACTGGCAGCCAGTAAATAAAAAATTAGTTTTTTCATGATAATTGATTTTATTTTGACAAACACCCCTTGGTTATTGCTTTGAATGCTAGTTCTTTTAAAAGCATGCTATCAAAGCAATGACGGCACGATGTCTATAAGTTTAACCAGACATGGTTCCAGATGTTCAAATCAGGATGCCATTCATTCATGAAAACTGCACGAATTGATAATAATCATTGGGTTTTCAGGCTATACCTGTCTTATTTGGACATTTGCCTTTCCTTTATTTTAAGAATGCTTTTCAACTCAAAATCGCTCAAGATGGAGGTCATTAAACCGGACTGAATTGCAAACCACCAATATCGGAAAAATGGGCGATCGGTTTCACGACGCATATATATTATGCCCTTCTGGAAATCGGCGTCATTGGCGTTGTTTTGATTCTTTATGAACAGCATGTCCGCCAGTTCACTCAGGAACTTTGACTTTTCCTTTTTCTTGTTCAAAAAATGAAATCCGAGGTCGTCATAATCAAGGCTGAGCTTGCCCTTTGCGACGCTTTTGTCCGCGTTCGCTTCGAATGTCATCTTGGTAATCCTGCCTTTGTCAAAAACGATGTTGGTGCTTGGCGTCAGAATGGCATTGAACTGCGAAAAAGGTATCGTTGATGCCCCTCCCTTAAAGGAAAATGCATAGTCGGGGCTGCTCAAATCCATCCAAAAGTTGTTGTAGATTCGGTGCTTATTTTGAAAATCGCCCACGATTTCGACGGTCATCATTGGCTGCTTGCGGATGCGGGCGGTATCGTTGGTCACGTTGGTAAAAACAGCGCCCAATGCGGTGAAATTCATCAACCCAGGCTTGGTCTTCCCAACGGCGATGTTTTCAAATTCCAACTGCCCGTTTTTCACCAAAATACTGTCAACCGTGACGCCCAGCGCTGCTTTCAGCAACGCTTCGTGCGGGAGCGGTTCGTAGTGGTTGGGGGCAATGGGAATGTTTTGGTTGGCGAGGACTTGGAGCTTCATGTCATTGACCAACACCGTGCGGGCCACGAACTTGCCCTGCGTGAGTTGGTTGAATTGCCAATCCCGGAAAACGATTTCGGGAAAATCGAAGTCGAGTCGCCCCTGCTTTTTCTTTACGTGCTTGAAAAAATCTTTTTTGCTGAATTTGGGCTTGACCGTCAAGCCGGTCAGCGTTATTGAATTGTCTTCTTTGTTGAGTAGGAGGCGATTCAGTGCGATATCGTGGAGATTGTCGTTGCTGTGAAGCGTGAGGTCCCGGATGTCCAGGTTGAGCTTCTTCACGGCTGGGGAAGCGCCTTTTTTGTCTATTTTGAAAGAAAGCCCGTCAATGTTGATGTCAAACGTGTCCGCCGTCATGGACGACAATGTGTCCTTTGGTTGCTTTACGATTTTGAACCGTCCCCTTTCCAAGTTCAGGTGTGCGATTTGGATGCTTGATATTCCCTTGGAGGGAGGTTTTTTCTCGATGGACAATGAGTCGGGTTTGGGCATATCGGAGAGCATCACGAAAGGGCTTTCGACGTGCAACTTGTTGATTTTCAGTTTTTTAAAAAATATTATTTGGAACCAGTCAATGCCATCCAACGCAATTTCAGTGGACTTTGCCTCCAGGTGCCGGCCTTCGGCCACGAGATCAAGGTCTATCACGGCGTCTTTAAAAATGAGGCTGCCGGGGCGCAGCACCAGTGCTATTTCGCCACACTTAAAATTGGGAGAAGCGGCTATTTTTTCTTCCACCTTATGCCTGATGATTCGCTCCAGCCATGCCTCCCCGAACAACACTGCCAAGACAACTGCGCAAAGCACAACAGTGCCAGCAATCATCCATTTTTTTGACGGTTTAACCATTGTATTTAACTGTGTAGATTTAAGAGGTTGTTTAAATTTCAGCTTGCGGCGAAAAAGCCCCTTTTATCTGCGTTGAAAATGGTTCAAGTGCTTCGCCTTGTCTCGAATGGCACTTTTCCCGAATTTAAACAACCTCTAAGGCGCAGAAGGCATAAATGTCCAAGTTTGATAGTGGAAAACTGGAACAAGCAGCTTTCAAGCTACTAGCAGAAGGCCGAAACCGTTGTAAGGTTCAAAATGACTTGAAAATAGGATGACGTAAAATGCTTTCTGCCGGGCAGTAGCGCATTAGAAGTGGCAGAATGCAGCACTAATTCGCAAAAAATCCGCATAGAATCACAAGAACATTACTACCTCTCAAAACGTTTAAAAAAGGCAAAACGATGAACTATTGAAACTACACATTAAATATATGGTCTCCATTCGCTGCAAGCTGGCAGTGAAGGCAGCACTGGACAAAATTGGACTGCACTACGGAGCGGTGGAATTGGGAGAAGTGGAAGTCAAGGAAGTAATCACGCACGAGGAGGAGGAACAATTAAGGGTGGCATTGTTGGCGTTTGGGTTAGAGCTGATGCAGGATAAGAAAGCCGCCCTAATTGAAAAAATAAAAGCCATCGTCATTGAGATGGTACACTATGCGGACGAATGGCCCAATGTGAATTTATCGGATTACCTCAGCGAAAAGCTCCACCATGACTACAACCACTTAGCCCACCAATTTTCAGAGGTTACAGGCACTACTATTGAACATTTTGTTATCGCCCACAAAATTGAAAAAGTAAAAGAACTGCTCCTGTACGACGAACTACCCTTACCGAAATATCGTACAGGCTGAACTACAGCAGTGTAGCCCATTTGTCAACCCAATTCAAGAAAGTCACCGGGCTGACACCTTCTTACTTCAAGCAACTCAGGCAATTTAGAAAGCGGATAGAACTGGAGGATGTAGGAAAGATGTAAAACTTCTTTGGAATTTTGTAACGGTTAAATATTTGTAGTTCTTGACCTTTGCAGGGTGAAAGTTTTTCACGAAAAAATATCAATCAATAATGAAAAAATTAACACTGTGTATGATGACGGCTATTGCGCTGTTTGCATTTGTTCCAACGCCAATGCAAGCTGGAACAGCCCCGAGTTCAGTACCCATGGATTCAACTAAAACAGAATCGGCAGAGGCCAAAGCTTTAACCCTTAGGTTGGAAGAAATCAACGCTATGGATAAATCCAAGCTCACAACGCCAGAAAAGCGCCAATTGCGCAAGGAAGTCCGCTCGATTAAAAAAAGTGTCGCCGCCGACAGCGGAGGTGTTTACATCTCTGTGGGTGCGCTGTTGATTGTCATCATTCTACTGATTCTTTTGCTTTGAGTTTAAACATCGAATTAGGAGTAAACTTCCAAGTTGCCTCCTAATTTTCAACCATAAATAAAATCAAACACCATGGGAAATTTGCTGTATATCATCGCAGTCATACTTGTTATAGTATGGGCCGTTGGCTTCATCGGTTACAGTGCAGGAGGCATCATTCACATCTTGCTGGTAATTGCAGTTGTGGTGGTATTGCTTAGGGTTATCCAAGGCAAGAAGCCTATCTAAATAGGCATTGCATCATTCACCTGAATATGTGAATGCTACAATGCTGAGTTGGAATATTGTAATGCTTTTCGGAAAGGTTAATTGCATCTTTGCGTCATGAACTTAACCTAAGTTCTGTGAATGAATGTACGAATATGTTTTGGAGAAGATTTATTTTCTCCTTCACATATTCCATCATCCACTCATTCTTGAAGGAATCTTCGATAAAAATAAAAATCATGAAAGATATAAAAAACGTGTTATTGGGGTTTTTAGGAGGCGTGGCCGTAGGTGTCACATTGGGAATCTTGTATGCACCCGATAAAGGCGCATACACCAGAATGAAAATCTCCAAAAAAGGAAAAAAATACAAGGACGATATGAATGGTAAAATCAATGACGCCATTGAAAACCTTACCAAGAAGTTTGACTCCCTGAAACATGAGGTCACCCGCATGGCGGAAAATGGCAAAGAGAAGCTTGGAAAAGCTGTGGCTTAAATTATCGCTTCAACATAACTATACTTCGCACAAATAGGTTTTGTGCAAATAGGGGTTTGGGGCGAAGCCCCCCAAAGCCACCTCCCTTCCTCGCCGCCTGCCTGCGGTAGGCAGGAAGGCGACGAGGAAGGGTAAATGCGCTACGATTTAGCTCATTTGCACAAAACCTATTGTTGGCCTGAAGCATACACAGGCGCTAGAATATTTCTTATCATGAAAAAAACAGATTCAGGTTTTGGCAATAGGGATTCTGTTCCATCATTGGCATCAAAACAGGCGGAAGTAAATAATTTGCTTAATGAACAACCAGGTCAAGCTCGTGAAAGCGACATGCCCCTCAGCGAGGCAAAAAATACTGCCGCCTCCACTGAACTAAAAGCCGATATTTTGAACGCAGCAGTTGTTTTAACCGCTGGATACTTCTCCCGAAAACTAAACGCAAGCGTATCCCTAAGTCCTATAAAAAAATTGCTTGGAAATGTCCTGATATTTGGCATAACCTATATGGTAACCAAAAAGACAGGAGCCATCAAGTCAGTGGGCAAGCGATTCATGGATATTATCCACAGCAAGATTGGCGCAGCGGCAAACGTCGAAGCTCCCAATGCTTTCCAACCCATTGTCCGAAGCTGAAATGAGTACGCCAGATAAAATCCCTACCTATCTAAAAGCGTCGCTGCTGTTGATAGGGTTTTATTATTTTGTGAACATGCTGTCCATAGGGCAGGAGATTATCCTTCCTGTTATGTATGCCGCCGTCATCGCCATTCTGGTTAGCCCGATAGTTGATTTTTTAGTGAAGAAAAAACTAAACCGGGTAATTTCCATTGCAGTTGTTTTATTGGTTTCTTTTATAATCATAGGTGCGTTTATCGCCTTGTTGTCATCACAGGCGAGCCGGTTCACCGATGCGTTGCCAAGGTTGGTAGATAAATTTCAGGAACTGCTTGACCAATGCATTGCTTGGATTTCTGAATATTTCAACATCAGTGTGCCAAAGATTGATAAATGGATAGATGATGCAAAAACGAAACTAATGGACAACAGCAATTCTGCCATTAGTTCCACCATTTCTACCATGGGCGGCGTTTTGGCCACAGCCTTCCTTACCCCTGTTTACGTCTTCATGTTATTGTTTTATAAACCCCATTTGGTTGAGTTCACCCATAGGGTTTTTGGCTATTACAATGACGGTAAGGTTACCGAAATATTGACAGAAACCAAGCTGATTATTAAAAGCTACCTTGTTGGGCTTTTTATTGAGTTTATCATTTTAGCAATCCTTAATTCTACTGGGCTTCTGATACTTGGAATCGAATATGCCATTATTCTGGGTGTTCTCGGGGCGCTGCTCAATGTCATCCCCTATCTTGGCGGGGCCATCACCGTGGTATTGTTCATGTTCATTGCGTTGGTCACCAAGTCGCCAATTTATGTACTCTATGTGTTTTTGCTATATGCCACCATCCAGTTCATAGACAACAATTATATTGTGCCTAAAGTAGTGGGGTCAAAAGTACAGCTCAATGCCCTCGTATCCCTATTTGCCGTAATTGTAGGAGCTGCCTTGTGGGGTATCCCCGGCATGTTCCTTTCCATTCCAATTGCTGCGGTATTGAAGGTTGTGCTTGACCGAACTGACTCCTTAAAACCCTGGGGCTTTTTACTCGGCGAAACCCTGCCTCCTATGATAAAGCTAAAATTGAACATCAAGGACATCACTGAAAAATTGCCATTCACCAAACCCAAACCCAAAGGATAAGTTTCCAAGGTCGGCTCGCTGGATGCGAACAGTTATCTCTTGACAATGCAAAACCACTATTAATAATGAGCATTTACAGGCATACAGAAACAATTTTTGAAAAAATCACGAATCTTGCTGTTGTTATACTTGGCAATTCCATCACCTTTATCCTTGCCTTCAGCTTAGTTATTTACTGGTTTGCCTCAGGTGATTTTTTAACGCAAGGCAAACATGAAAGCATCAGGGACCTTGTTCACGCAATTACCTTTTTGAGTGTTTTCATCATTCAAAAATCTGTCAATCGGCATACCGCTTTGCTTCATTTTAAAGTCAATGAGTTACTGATGTCTCATGAGCCAGCAAACAATGCCGTCATACATGCAGAAACGAAAACAGAGCATGAGATAATCGGGCTTGCAAAAGAACATGCCGAGCTGATTGTTCACGAGGAAGAAGAGGAGGCAAAGTCTAAAAGCTGATTTCAAACCATTTCCTGCCAAAAACGGTGGGCACATTTTTTAATAATAAAAGCTACTAAAATGAACAACTTATTCAGAGGACTTATTTCGGGCTATGGCGCAAGTAAATTGGGCGGTGGCTGCTTGGGTACAATCGTTGTGTTTGTCATTATCTGGGTTTTGCTCGGGCAGTGCAATTAGTTAGGCGTTGCCATGGTATGGATGCCCATTTGGAGATAAGTGAGATGAGCTTCCTTTTTTCATCCCAAAAACTCGTTAGGCGTTAAAGGCATCATCAATCAAGACTTAGCTGACAATGAATATTCCGCTGCTGTCCGGCCTTTCCTTCAAGAACCTGTGGCGCAGAATCGTCGCCCTCGGGAGGGTGCTGCACTTGGCCGCCAAGGAATTCAATGGCGACAACGGACTAAAACTAAGCGCCTCTCTTTCATACTATACGCTTTTCTCATTGGCCCCCATGCTGCTTATCGTTATCTCGATAGGCAGCATTTTATTGGGTAAGGAGGCAGCAGAAGGCTACCTCTACCTACAGTTCGAAGGGCTGATTGGCGAATTGGGGGCCATGCAATTGCAGGAAATGGTTCGCAATGTCCAAATTTCGGGCGACACACCCTGGGTAACAGGGATTGGAATAGCCACCTTTTTTATCGGGGCAACCGGGGTTTTTATTGAAATCCAAGATTCCATCAATATTATTTGGTCCATCAAGGCCAAGCCAAAAAGGGGCTGGCTCCGATTCATATTTACCCGTCTTATTTCATTTTCAATGGTGGTCGGTATCGGTTTTTTGCTGATGGTTTCGCTTGTTTTGAGTGCGATATTGAGCATGTTGGACAGCTGGATTACTGATAATATCGGGTCAATCGCCTGGCTGGCATTTATTGTCAGCAATACGATAACGGTGGCCACGGTAATGCTACTTTTTGCGATCATTTTCAAAGTGTTGCCCGACGCTAAATTGAAATGGCGGGACGTATTTATTGGGTCGCTTTTCACTGCCGTGCTGTTCTTAGTAGGCAAATACCTTATCAACCTTTACCTCGGTCGTTCGAGTACCGTTTCGGTATATGGTGCGGCAGGAGCAGCGGTGCTTATCATCCTTTGGGTCTATTATTCGGCTATTATCCTCTATTTTGGGGCAGAGTTCACGAAGGTTTATGCCAATAAATATGGGGGAAAAATTAGCCCCAACCAGTATGCCGTCTTCGTGGAAAGAAAGGAAATCGTGGCGCCGAATCTGGTATTGACCACGAAAGAAAAAAAAGTATAACTTGCTATGAACCTGCACACGCCTTACCCATATTGGCTCTTGAAAAATGGGTTTCTCTGCGAATATCCAGCCCTGCGCCACCCGCTGCAAGTGGATTATCTGGTCATGGGGGGTGGCATCACCGGTGCGTTGGCGGCTTGGTATTTGGCGCAGGCTGGCATCTCTGTGGCCCTCGTGGATCGTAGGCATATCGGCATGGGAAGCACTTGCGCCAGCACCGCATTGCTCCAATACGAAATTGACGTGCCGATGTACCAGCTTGCCAAAACCGTTGGCGAAAAGAACGCTGCCCGCAGCTACCGGCTCTGCATTGAGGCGATAGACAAACTGGAACAGATTTGCGAAAAAATGCCCCTCCCGACTGGCTTCGAGCGCAAGCCTTCCGTCTATTGCGCAAGCCGAAAAGCCGATTTGGAAGAGCTCGACCTCGAATTTGCGATGCGAAAAAAGCATGGCATCTGGGTGGAGCGTTGGGACAAAGCCGATGTGGCCCGTGCGTTTCCCCATTTTCAATCGCCGGGCGCCCTATTTTCTCCGCACGATGGCGCTCAGGTAGACGCCTACTCGCTCACTCATGCACTTTTGCAGGATGCGTTGAAACTCGGTGCGCAGGTCTTCGACAAAACCGAAATCACAGATATTCAGCATGAAAAAACGCAGGTGGTGCTGCGCACCAATCATGGGCAATCCATTCGGGCAAAACAGTTGGTGATAGCAAGCGGGTATGAGTCACAAAAATACTTAAAGCAACCCGTCACTCGCCTGCACTCCACCTACGTGTTGGTCAGCGAACCCATTGACGGCGGCGAAATTTGGTTCCGGGATGCCCTGATTTGGGAGACCGCCCGCCCGTATCTGTACCTGCGCACTACACCCGATCATCGAGTATTGGTGGGGGGTAGGGACGAGCCTTTTTACAGCCCCGAAAAACGAGATAAACTGCTGGCGAAAAAGACGCAATTGCTGGCAAAAGATGTCGAGAAAAGGTTTCCGATGCTGGCCCCGCTTCCCGTGGACTTCAATTGGGCTGGCACTTTCGCCGAAACTGCCGATGGGCTGCCCTTTATCGGTTCGGTACGGGAGCGGCCACGCACTTTGTTTGCTTTGGGTTTTGGTGGAAACGGCATCGTGTTCAGTCAAATCGCTGGTGAAATCATCCGAGACCTGGCACTTGGCAAAAAGAACCCCGACACCCATATTTTTTCATTTAATCGGGCGAAGGCAATATCCACCTGATACAATACAGATATGTATGGGATTTGCTGAGGCAGGCAGTGTTCGTTTTTGCCTCCGGCAGCAAATCGTAAAAAAGGAAACAATGGAAATAGATTCAAAACGGGTGCAGAAGCGCACTGAATCGAAAGTGATTTTTCGTCAAATAAAAAATCCCTTCCAAGTTTCATTTCTGGAAGGGATTAGCAAAATGATATCAACGTGAGTCTATTGCTTTTTGATAAATTGAAGATGATACCCGAGGTTGGAATGGATGTAATAGAAACCTGCGGGGAGGCTGGACACGTCCATTGAGTAGATTTCAGTGCCTGCTGAAACTTGCTCAACTCGTATCAGAATGCCCAAGCCATTAACGATTCTCAGTTCAGTGTCGAAATCGTTGAAGGGAAATTCAACCGTCAAATTTCCATTGGTGGGATTCGGATAAACCTGCATGACTGAATTTGGCTTCTCTGGATGCTCAAGGAAAACAATTTTTGAAAGGCTGCTTTTACCATCCACGTCCACCTGCCGCAGGCGATAGTAGTGGGGGCCTACTTCCGGCTGCCTATGTACAAACTGGTATTCTCTCGCCTCAAGCGTAGTGCCATGACCAGCTATCTTGCCAATGGCTTCGAAGTTCGTCCCGTCTCTACTGTGCCCGACTTCAAAATAGTCGTTGTCAATTTCTGAAGCGGTGCGCCAGCTCAGCAGGACATCTCTCTTCGAAGCCTGGGCATTGAAATCTATCAGCTCCACAGGCAAGAGTCCGAGATATTGCAAAGTCACATTGTTGGAGTTGTAAGTGATGGACCAGTTTCCGCCGGGTGGATAGTTTATAGGGAAAAAAGTACCAGTGACTGTACCCGTCGCCGCAACAATCTGGAAACTGGTGTTCGGAAGTGGGTCGTACCCACCAAGCAGGGTGACGTTCAAAGTGCCTGACGCCACAAAATTGCCGTCGACGATCAACCGATCGTGTCCAGTACCAGGCCCGGCTGCTGAGGCTAACTCAGTGTCTAATATGTAGTTGGTAAACGTAGGGTAAGGCGATGGTGAGTTCGCCGGGCGAATTCCCTGGGGCAATGGTACCGGCGTTGTTAAAAGTGCCATTATAAGATATTGAACCAGTGCCTTTATGGTACCGCTGAAATAAAAGTAATATTTCCTCCAAGAAAATAATTACCGGCAACCGTCCTTTGAAACGTTCCCATCATGTTGATTATCCCGCCAGAGCCGAAAATTCCATTCCCGTCCGTAGAATTCGCCAAAAAGGTCTGCCCACTTGGAATATTCAATATTCCGTTTTCCTCTATCTCAAGGACGTTCCCAGTGTGATTGACGCCGCCATTGGCTGTCAATATTTTTTTGTACAAATAATGGGGGTTGTTTTGAATAGTTATCAACCCGCCTACTGTCACTGTACCGGTCGTTGAAGCGTTTACCCCAAGGTAGCCGCCGTTCCATATCATTGCACCCGTCACTGTCAGGTTGCCGATATTGGATATAGTCCCATTAGTAGTCAAATCTCCATTTACCGTCAAATTGTAATTGCCGGAGATGGTTCCCGCCAGTAACGTGAAACTATTTGTGCTGATGTTGCTCAACAAACTCAGAATCCCACTGGTCTGTCTGACGGTGCCCGTCCCGCTGAAGGTGGTCCCGTTCAGGTTGTGGGTACGATCACTGAAAATCAAGGTCGCTCCATTTGCCTTACATGAAATGTTCCGGTGTGCGTACCTCCGCCCCTAATCTCGAGGGTGCCCGCATCCACTTGTACTGTCCCTGAGTTGTGAAAGGGTATATCATCATCCGTTTGATAATAACCGTCAACCGTCCTTTTGAATGTCCCCATCATGTTGATTACCCCAACACCACCATAAATTCCACTCCCATCCGTTGAGTTCGCCAAAAAGGTCTGACCGGCTGGAATATTCAACGTTCCGTTTTGCCCTATCTCAAGGACGTTCCCGATGTGATTGACGCCGCCATTGGCTGTCAATGTCTTTTTTGTACAAATAATGGGGGTTGTTTTGAATCGTTATCAACCCTGCTACTGTCACCGTGCCGGTTGTCATTGAGCTGTTTCCTAAATAGCCCCCGTTCCATATCATTGAACCGGTCACTGCCAGGTTGCCGATGTTGGATATAGTCCCATTAGAAGTCAAATCCCCATTCACCGTCAAATTGTAATTGCCGGTGATGGTTCCCGCCAGTATCGTAAAACTGTTTGTGTTGATGTCGCTCAACAAAC
>JADJYH010000036.1 GCA_016719855.1 Saprospiraceae bacterium
AAACCGAGGTCGCCGTGCCGGGAATGCTGTCATAAAGACGCCCGTCCAACAGCACCGTAACCAGCCACAATCGTCATCGGTTGAGGCATCCCAGGTCAGCAGCACCGAAGCCGAGCCGGTCGTGGCGCCGGTTGCCGGGGGCAGTCGGCGGCGTCGTGTCGGGCCGTTTGGTCTGGGCGGTCGTTGCCAACAAGGAAGTCTGCGGCGATTCGTTGCCTGCTTCGTCCACAGCCGTCACGCTGAATTCGAATTCGGGTCCGCGGGGTCAAAGTGGGTAGGTAGGCATTGGTGTTCGCAGTGGTCAACACTTTCGCGCACCGTCTTGGTAAACGATGCCAACCAGTCACCGCAACGTTATCGGAAGATGGCAGCCAACTCAGGCTGACGTTGCGAAACTCACCGAAGCAGAAAGGTTGAGCGGAGCGAAGGCACTTCCGAATCAGTTACCGCAGGAGGCGTGGATTGCAAAACATAAAGCGCAGCAATTTCCACAGCAGTCAGCGCCACGTTGTAAATCTGCACTTCGTCCAATGAGCCATTGAAATAATTGGCGTTGTCAATCGGGTCGAAGCCGATGCCAAGCGGATAGACGGTTGCATCGAGCGCGCCAGCAACCAGCTTGGTGGCGACCTCCACTCCGTTGAAATAGATTTTGTCGTTTGTGCCATCGTGCGTCATCGTGACCATTGTCCAGGTGTTCAGCGCCAGCGGCGTACCGAATCCATATCGCTACGGCAGTGCCGCCAGCGTGGTGGTGAAAACGGTCTTGCCGTGGCTGGGGCATGAGATTTTCCAGCGCTCTTGCCAGGCCGCCGTTCGAGAGGATGTACGCCTCGCCGCTGGCGGGCAGTTCTGCCACGTTTTACGCAAACCGATGGTCGTGTTGGCTGAGTTCTGCTGCGGTGAATTGGCCGCTTCGACTTCGTCACTTGTGCCGTTGAAGGCGTAGGCCTTGTTGTTTTTGCCAAAACGGTCGGTGGTCAATTGCGCACCCGAAGCCGTGGCGTCGTTGTGGTATGCCGTCGCATCTTTGGCGTTTCCGCTGAACGGATAGTCCGCCACGAGGTTGCCGCCGATGGTCGGGACAGGGTTTTGCAGCGAACAATGCAGCGATTTCTGCAGCATTGAGGCGACGGTTGCAAATCTGCACGTCGTCAGCGAGCCATCGAAAAGCCGCCGTTGTCAATCGGGTCGTAGCCGATGCCGAGCGGGTACTTGGTCTTGTCGAGTGCGCCACCGACAAATTCGTGGCCACTCTACTCCATCGAAATAGATTTTGTCAGTCGTGCCGTCGTGTGTCATCGTGACCATCGTCCATTGACCGAGGGCAAGCGGGATGCCCGAGTCCATGTCGGAGCAGCAAGCGCCGCCCGAGTGGGTGGTGAAAACGGTCTTGCCGTGGTTGGGCAGGGAGATTTTCCAGCGCTCCTGCCAACCGCCATTCGACAAAATGAACACCTCGCCGGAAGCTGGGAAGGCGCCGGGTTTTACCAAAATTGATGGTCGTGTAATCAGATTGCAGCGCCGCAGAATTGGCTGCCGTGGCAGCGCCTTGCAGGAAACATTGCCACCCCAACCATGCCGATTGGGGTTGCCACCACGCTTGCGTCGAGGATGGCATGGTTGGCAAATCTGAATCGTCGTTGCCGTTGCCGTTCAGGCTGTAGCCCGCCACCAGTGTGCTTGCGGTGCCGGGAAACGTGTTTTGCGCAGCGTAAGCCGCTGCCACTTGCAGGCCGGAAAGGGCAAAGTTGGCAATCTGCACATCGTCAATTGACCCGTCGAAAAAGCTGCCGTTGCCAATCGGGTCGTAGCCGATGCCAGCGGATGACCGTCGCATCAGTGCGCCTGCGACCAGTTTGGTGGCCACTTCCACACCGTTGAAATAAATTTTGTCGTTCGTTCCGTCATGCGTCGCTGACCACGTTCGTCCGGTGTTCAGCGTGGTGGTGCCGGAATCCATGTCGCTGCAACAAACGCCACCGGAGGTGAAAACGGTCTTGCCGTGCGAGGGCAGGGAAATCTTCCAGCGCTCCTGCCAGCCGCCGTGCGACAGCAAGAAAACCTCGCCGCTGGCGGAAATGAATTGGGTTTCACCCAAAAACTGATGGTCGTGTTGGCAGAATTCAGTTGCGCCGAATTGCGCCTTTGATGCTTGAAGATGTACCGTTGAAGGTATGCGGTGTTGCCGAAACCGAAGCGGTCGGTGGCAGAAGTCACGTCCGTGGCTGTCGCATGGTTGGCAAAGGCCGTGGCGTCGTGGGTGTTATTGGTAAATAAATAGGATGCCACCAAGCCTGACGCTACGGTCGGGGGTTGTGTTTTTTTGTTGCATACAAAGTAGCTATTTGTCCTGCGGACAAAGCCATGTTGTAACCTGCACCTCGTCCAAAACGCCGTCAGAGAAAGTTGCCACCGTCCACCGCATTGTAGCCGATGCCGAGCGGTTTTGTGGTGCTGTTCATGGTGCCGGCCACTGCTTTTGTGGCAACCTGCACACCGTCCATGTAGATGAGGTCGTTCGTGCCGTCGTGGACGAAAACGACATGCGTCCATGCGCCCGCCACGAGTTCGTTGCCGCCACCAGCGTCCATGTCGGAAATGCCGGAGGAGTTGTTGGTTGTCCAGACCGGCTTGCCGTGGGTGGGCAGCGAGATTTTCCAGCGCTCCTGCCAGCCGCCGAAGGACAGCGGGTAGGCTTCGCCGGATACGGGCAGCGCATTGACTTTTATCCAAAAAGCCACCGTAGTGTAATTGGAATTGAGCGCCGGATTATTGGGCGCTTCGAGGTAGCTCTGCGTTCCGTCAAAGCTGAGAGGCGTTGTTCGCCCAGCCGAAACGGTCTTGCGCCAAAGTAGCGCCGTGTACCGCCGCCGTGTTCGCACTGACCGAGAGGTCGTTGGCGTTCCCGGCGAAGGTGTAGTTTGGCCACTGGGGTCTGCGCCTGCAAGCCGGTGAGGGCCAGCAACCAACAGCATAGCAGCATTGGGAGGGTTTGTACGATCATTTTCATGTAATGTGATTTAGATAAATTTGGTCGGTAGTGACCGGGTGACGGAGCGTCAACCGGTCACTGACCAGCTCAAAGCTCCGCATTGGGCAGGGGCGGGGAATGGTACTTTGCTGTGGAATGGTGGTATTATGGTGAAAGGTAGAGCAGGAAATGGTGGAATGGAGAGGGCCGGGCGATTAAACGGTTTTAGAAATGCTGAATTTCGGGAAAATTTTTACATTCAACAAGAATATATAACTTCAAATCCACAAATTATTACAAAAAAGGTCTTGAAAGCCAAGCGCATTGGTCCATAAAGACGCTTGGCCGGGGCCAAATCCGCACTATTTGCCAAGTTTTCCGATAGGAGGTGCGCTGCGGCTGAGGTAAAAAGAAGGAGCTTTCTGGATCGCGTTTTACAAAATTCCGTAAAATAATAAACGATAATACAAAAAAGAAAGAAATCATAAAACCGTTTCCTACAAGAAAAGTTAGGGGGACATAGTTTACAGGCAAAGAGTTATTGATATCGATTACTGTATATAAGGGCAAATCAGCCGCCGGGTTCAACGCAACCCCCAATCGCCATTTTTCTGCAAAGCCCGTTCCCTTAAGTCCTATGCCCGGACCTCCGGCGGTAGGCGTTTTGCTTCTGAGTACCCCGCAAATTATGCGGGCAGCCATTCTCCGCATTTCCAGGTAGGAGTGCGTAGTCGAAGATTTTCACCTCGTCCAAAATGCCTTTGAAATTGTATTCCGTGTTGTCGGGCAGCATTTGCGCCATGAGAAAAGGCACGGTGGTTGTGCGGATATTGCCCGCCAGTTGGCGGTAGCTGTTCAGTTCGCCTTTGATGTAAATCGTCTGCCAAGCCCCGTCGTAGGTGGCGGTCAGGTGGTAAAAGCTATCGGTTTGAACGCTGAAATCCGAATCAAGGTCGCCAACGGCGTTCATCGTGTTTACCGTCCAGCGGAGTTTCTTTTCAGGGGTGATGGAGATTTTCCAGCGGTTCTGCCAGCTACCGTGCGAAAGGAGGAAAACTTCTTTGTCGGGCAACTGGCTCGCCTTGAACCAACCACTGACCGTGATGGCATTTTGAGCATTGAGCAACGGGTCGTTTCCCACCGTCACCCGATCGTTGAAACCGTCGGTGGAAAGAGCGCTGGCGGCGTTCCCGAAAATATCGTTGCCATAAATCGCCCCGAAAACCGTGCCGTGCAACTGGTTCCCGCTGATGTCGTTGCCGCTGCCGGAAAATGGATACCAAGCAATGATGTCGCCACTGGTTGGAGCAAAGTTTTTCACCAAAATAGTGGTCGTTTTGGTGGCGGACAAACCGCCGTCGTCCTGCACCGTTACAGTGATTTGGTAAATGCCTTCTGTGGCAGGCGCAGTCCAGTTCACGGCGCTGCCGTTACCGGAAATGCTGCCGCCGATGCTCGACCAAGCGTAGGTGAGTGGGTCGCCATTGCCGTCGAAAACATTGGCCGTCACGTCAATTGCGCCGCTGGGCGAGATAATCTTTGTCAAATGCCTTGGCATAAATATTAATGGAATCGCTTAATTCCACTTCATATTTCTCTGCTGCCAAAGCTTGTATTCTTGGAGCATATTTAAAGGCATTTGCCGTTTGCATATAATCCACGACTACGCCATTTATCAGCATCCGGTTTTTATCAAAACTCATAACTCCATTGGCTGGCGCTATGGTCAATAAAACAGCTTCATTAGCAGGGATGGTGATATTTACTAGGCCGCTGACATTTTGTAGAACAAAGGTTTCTGAAAGGGCATTATAAATGGAATATAGATTAAACAATAAATAAGTCGGATATGCCGCATCATTAAAAAAATCAGTTTTCAATAAATCAATTTTCAATATTTTCGGGTCATTTGTTTTTTCTAAAATAGCGCCCAAATAACCGATGGAAGATGTGCCGTACAATGCCAGGTTCGTCCCAGCCCAGCCAGCACCGAGTGCATCGCCCGTGGAATATGGTGAATTTCCCTGCCAAACCTCCCGAAGTGCTTCGTAGCCAATCACCCGGTCGGGGTCATACGCATTCGACCAAGCCGAGGCGTCCTGCAAAGAACCGGGCAAATAGCCGGGTAAAAAAGCCGGGTCGCATTGGCGAGGTTGAGCATCCATTTGCCAATCGCTTTTGCGAAGCGCTTGTCGTACCTGACCATTGGCGCCAAGGTGGCCGCCTGCTGTAAGCCGTTCATTTGGAATGCGTAGTCGTTGCCGCCGTCGTTTGCCTCGCCAATCACGCCATCCACATCGAAGCCGCCCCAAGTACCGACAATTGAGCCCCAGCCCCGCAAAGGTCCTTTGTCAAATGTCCAATTGACCATTTTTTCGAGGTCATAATTAGTGTTGATTTCGGCGTTCATCTTCGCCGCCATGTACACGCCGTAGGGCAATTGCAGCTCGTAGGATGGGTTGGAGGTCAGCCCGTTCAGAAACTCCATGCTCCATTCGGCAGCTTTGAGGTATTCAGGTTCGCCCGTTTCTTTCCAGGCATTGTACAAAACCCATGCGTAAGCGCCCGCCGCTTCCGGTTCTTTCACGCCGTTGTCGTTGGGCTGCATTTGCAGGAAACTCCAGGCCCGGTGGTTCATGTCGGCCTGCTGCCAAGGCGCATCGCTGCCGCCCATCGCCCGCACGGATTCCGCAAAACGGTCGGCAACGGTGGTGAACTGAAAATCCTCGTCGCCACCTAAGTTCGGATAAAGGTCGTAAAGTTGGTAGAAGTAAATATTGGGCATGAGGTCGTACCACCAATCTCCGCCGCTATTGCTGCCGGGATTGTTGCCGTAAATCAGTTCACCGTTGTTTTTATTGAAAAAATCCTGGCTCATCAGCACCCAGTTCTTGCCGTATTGATTGGACTTGTTCGCTCCAACAAGTGTCGCCCCAACCAGCGATGGTAGAATATTGATGGCTTCCTTGCCATTTGGACTATTCGTGCCAACGTAGGTGTGCAGCCCAAAAGGCCGGGTTTTGCGGGTAGTTTACCCCACTGGATTGCAGGGTGACAAAGGCAGGTATTGCCCAGTTTTATTGATGTCGTAAACGAAGGAATCATATTTTATGGCCACTTGCTGCCAGTCCCGCACGTTGAAAGGGGCGGGTTCGTTAGGCATCTGGGCGATGCGGGGGATGGTGATTTGGGTGACTTGGGCTTGGGAGCGAAATGGAAAATGCTGCTGTTAAAATCAGCAGGATGTATTTGTAAATTGTCATGAATTTTTCTCTGTTTTTCAATCGTTCAGGCTGCTTCAATTACCCCTAAAGGGGAACCTAAAACGGTAATGCCGGAGGTAACTATCAACTTTTGAAATTCAAATTCAAATTCATCGGAAGTTCCCATGAAATAAATGGATTAGGTTCCCCTTTAGGGGTCAGGGGCCTACGCCGCTCAATACCCCCCATTCTGCTCCAGCGCCGGGTTCAAATCTATCTCCGTCTGCGGAATCGGAAAAACCTCATGTTTCCCCACTTGAAAATCTGGCAATTTTTCCTTCGCAATGCCCCAGCGCACGAGGTCGAAAAAGCGGTGCATCTCGAAGCCCAGCTCCACCCGGCGTTCGTGGCGAACGGCTTCATCATCTCGGCTTTTATCCGTCGTTACAATCATCGGCAAGGCGGTGGCATGCTGTCTGGCTGCGCCCCTGCCCTTGCCCGCACTTCTTCCAGCGGCACCTGCGCCTCCGCTACCCTATCCAGTTCCGCCAAGGCTTCAGCTTCCCAAAGCAACACTTCGGCGTAGCGGATGGCGGTGTAATTGATGTCACCGTCGGCCGCCTGCGTGACGGTGGTGTCCACCTGCAAGTATTTTTTGACACTGAAATGCGTGGAGGAATAGGAGTTTTTATAGACAAAGCCGAAATAGTCCTCGTTGTTTTTTGCGACGGTGAACTTGCGGCGGGGGTCGTCCGGCTCGAAGGCGTCCACGAACTCCTGCGTTGCCTCGGCGAAGCCGTAGCCGTCCACTTTTTTCGAGCGCCACCACTGGTTCAGGGAATTGCCTACGTTCAGTTCGAGGTTGGCATGTTGAATTTCCCAGACGGACTCGGCGTTGTTTTGGGTTTCTTTTGTGAAATTATCTAAGTAATTTGGCACAAGGGCAAATACGCCCAAAGCCTTGACCTTGTCAATGTATTCCAGCGCCTTTACCCAATTTTTTTCATAGATAAACGTCTTGGCAGCAAGGGCATAAGCTGCGCCCGATGTCGCCCGGCCCACATCGCTTCCCGTGTGTTGTGCGGGCAGCCAAGTAGCGGCTTGGTCGCAGTCCGCTACGATTTGGGCGTAGATTTCCGACTTGGGCGTTTTCGCAATCTTCAGTTCGTCGGGCGGCGTGATTTTGAGCAGCAGCGGCACGTCGCCAAACACCTGTGTCAGCAGGAAATAGTAGTACGCCCGCAGGAAATACGCCTCGCCGAGGATGCGGTTTTTCAGCGTTTCGTCCATGTCAATATCAGGCACTTTTTCAAGCACCGTGTTGCACTGGTTGATGCCGTTGTACTGCAATTTCCAAAAGTCGTTGAACTCCGAGGTGCGGGGCGTGTGCGTCAAAAATCCAGCTCGACGATGCCCGCCCTGGAGCCGTCACCGCCAGCAATCGCCTCGTCGGCAGTCACCACGCCGAAGGCCCAGTAGAAATTGTTGTTCTGATTGTTGAACAACAGCGGCTCGTAAGCGGCATTGACCGCCTGCACCGCATCGTCAGCGGTCTTGAAAAAGGAGTTGACATCAAGCGTGCCGAGCGGGTCTTTGTCGAGGATGCCTGGCAGGAGGCGAGGGCGAAAAGCTGATTATCAAAAAATAAAAGAATGATTTCATGTTTTGCATTTTTGAAATGACTGCGATGAAAATGTCATTTTTCAAAAATGAGATTTCCAAAACTAAAACTCCACCCACCCCCAATCCAAGTCCTCGGCGCAGGCACCGTTCCCCCAGTCAATCCCAACCGCCAAGGTCGGAAGAAATGCCAATGCCCCTCGTGTCGTTCGTGTTCGCCTGGATTTCAGGGTCGAGGCCGGGGTATTTCGTGAAGGTGAAAGCGTTCTGCACGGTGAGGTACAGGCGCAGGTTGCCAATCGCCTCGGTTTTGACCAAATCTTTGAAATTGTAGCCCAGCGTGATGTTTCGGATGCGCAGGTACGAGCCGTCCTCCAGCCAGCGGGTGGAGATGCGGCGGTTGCCGTTGCGGTCGTCAAGGCTGACTTTCGGGATGTCGGTGTCCGTGTTCGTGGGCGTCCAGCGGTCGAGGATGCCCTTGTAGGAATTGAAGCCCCCGGGCCTGCACTTCGTAGGCAAAATTGCCGAAAAGGAAATACACGTCGTTGCCCCGAACACCTTGCGCCAGCGCCGACAGGTCGAAGTTTTTGTAGGAAATGCTGGCGTTCAGGCCAAACATCACGTCCGGGAACGGGTTGCCGAGGTGCGCCCGGTCTTTGTCGTCAATCACGTTGTCGCCGTTCAAATCGGCGAACTTCACATCGCCCGGTCGGGTATCGTCGGTTTGGAAAGGGCTGGCATCAATTTCCGCCTGATTTTGGAAAATACCCTCCATTTTCCAAAGGAAAAACGAGCCGATGGGATAGCCGACCTCCGTTTTCGTAATCGCCCCGTCGGAGAGGCCGAAACCGCCGGTTATGGGTTCGCTGTCGGCGAGGGAGACCACCTCGTTGTGTACCGTGGCAATGTTTGCGCCGATGCTGTATTGAAATTCTTTGCCGCCCCGAAAGGAAACGGACAGTTCCAAGCCCTTGTTTTCCACCTCCCCGGCGTTCACATAGGGCGGGTTTTGCGAGCCGCCCGCCTGCGGAATGGGCACCCGCACGAGTACATCCGACGTGAGTTTTTTGTAATAATCCGCCACGACGGAGAGACGGTCTTTCAGGAAGCCCAGCTCAATGCCGAAGTCAGTTTGAGTGGTCGTTTCCCAGCGGATATTGCTGTTGCCAGCTTCCACAAGCCTTGCGCCCGTGACGCTTTGGTCCCCAAAATCATAGACCCGCCGCCCGGTTTCCACGAGCGAACTGTACGGGTAAACGCCGATTTCCTGGTTTCCCAATTTGCCCCAACTTGCCCGCAGTTTCAGCGTCGAAACGACGGGAATGCTCTCAAAAAACCGCTCGTTCGACACGTTCCAGGCCGCTGAAACGGAGGGGAAAACGCCCCAGCGATTCCCATCGCCGAAGCGGGAAGAACCGTCCCGCCGCACGGACGCATTGACGACGTAACGGCTGGCATAGCTGGTCAAAATCTGCCGTGTTGTTCCAAACCAAATTTTGGTCGAAAACCCGGCTTTCCGACAGCGAAGTCGGGTCGTAAATGGCTTGGGATAGCCGCTCTTTGAACAGCTTGCCGTTTTCAAACAACAGGTCGGCACCGAGCGTGGTGCGCAGTCGCAGGCTTTCGATTGGCTTCAGCTCCGCAAAAACGTTCCCAAAAATCCGGTAGCGTTTTATCGTCCAGTCGGTGGCGTCAATCAAGCGCCAGCGGGTTGGCGTTGCCGTCGCCGTATAGGGTTGGGTCGCCGAGTTCGGAGGTGACTTTTACGTAGGAGCCATCGGCGTTGTAAACCGGCGACGGGCGCTGCGATGAGAGCGTAGCGGATGGCGTTCAGCTCGTTGCCGCCACCGAAGCCGTCGCCGGAAAAGTTGATGACTTTGCGGTCGGTAGCGGAAAAGGACAGATTGTTGCCGATTTTGAAGCGCTTGCCTCCGGCTTCGCCGTTGAAGCGGAGTGAGTATTTTTGAAACCCTGGCCCCGGAAGACGCCGTCCTGGTTCTGGTATTCTCCTAAAATATAAAAATTGCCGCCCTCGCTGCCGCCCGTTGCACTCAGGGCGTAGCGCTGGATGGGCGCATTGTTGAACACTTTCCCAGCCAATCGGTATCGGCCAGCGTATCCAAAATGGCGGTGTCGTACAGTTCAATCCAGCGGAGGAGGTCGCGCAGGGTAGTTGGCATTGTTGATGGCCTCGTTGCGGATGGTCAGGTAGTCTTCGGCGTTCAGCAGCCTGGGCAAACGATTGGCTTCCTGAATGCCCGTGGAGGCGTCGAAAGTGAAGCGAGCCTTGCCGGCCTTGCCCTTTTTAGTGGTGATGAGGATGACGCCGTTGGCCGCCCGTGCGCCGTAAATCGCCGCCGAAGCGCCGTCTTTCAGCACCTCGATGGATTCGATGTCGTTGGTGGAAAACATGTTGATGTTGCCCGTCGTGGGCACCCCGTCAATCACGAAAAGCGGGTTGTTGTTGCCGATGGTTCCAGCGCCCCGGATGCGCACGGCGATGTCGTCACCGGGAGCGCCCGTGGTCTGCGTCACCTGCACACTTGCCGCCTGACCTTGCAGCGCTTGGTCCAAGCCGTTCACGACGAGCTTTTCGATGTCCTTTGATTTTACGGAGGAAATAGAGGTTGCCACGTCGGACTTGATTTCACGCTTGTAACCCGTCACCACAACTTGGCTCAGCAGCTTGCGCCTTCGCCGAAGGATACGTCAATTTTAACCTGCCCTGTACGGCTATTTCCTGATTTTCAAAGCCGATGTAGAGAAAACCAGCACGGCATCTGATGCGGCTGTGAGGGCGTAAGTTCCGTCTACTTCTGTGACGGTGCCGTTGTCCGTCCCTTTTTTCGAGGATGTTCACGCCGATGAGCGTCTGGCCGTCCTCAGCGGAGGTGACGGTTCCGGTGATTTTAATGGGGCTTGTTGAAGCAAGCACCACCAGGGAAAAAATCAGAAGAAAGAAAATGCAGCAGCTGAAAAGTTGGGTGTGTCTTTGTCCTGTCATCGGGTTGATTTTGCAGATGGTAGATTGTTCCGCCGATACCATTGTACATGGGTATCGGTGCTACATTTTATCTATTTCGCAAAATTCCAAATTTATACAAACCGCAAATGATACTTTTCTGCCAAAATCATGGTACTATTGTGAATAATGGTTTGGCAACTTAAAAACTCGGCAAAACAATATTTCAACATGCACATTTATCGAGAAATCACCCCCTACAGGAACCCGATGTGTTCGTCGTCCTGAACTCGTTCAACAACGGCTTCAACTACCCCATACATAATCATCCGGAGTTTGAGCTGAACCTCGTCTCGGGCATCTCTGGTGAGCGTATCGTGGGCGATTCCACAGAGCATTACTTCGACAACGACCTAGTGTTGCTCGGCTCCAACCTTTACCACAAATGGGACGGCGATGAGGCATTGTTGCACAGTGGGCAGCCTTACCGTGTCATCACCATCCAGTTCGGGATGGATTTGTTCAGCTCAAAATTGTTGCAGAAAGACCGTTTTTACAAAATCAGGAAACTGCTACAAGACGCCTCACGGGAATAAAATTTCATGGAAAACCTTCGAGGCGGCAAAGTCAAAAATGGTAGCGCTGACGGAGGACCAAGGGTTTACAAGCGTCATCGGTTTTTTGCAATTGCTGGACTTGCTTTCGCAAACAACGGAAATGACCTTTTTGGCGAGCGAAGGATTTACCCCACAGGCGCTCCGCTCAGACAGCAACCGCATCCAAATCGCTTATGGTTTCATCCTGACAAACTTCCATGACCCTGACTTAAAAATCGGCGATCTGGCGGCCTTGGTCAACATGAGCAGCTCCACGTTCAGCCATTTTTTTCAAAAATACACCAATAAAAACTTCACGGAATTCCTCATTGACGTACGCCTCGGCAACGTCTGTAAGTTGCTGTTGAACACCAACGAAAACATCAACCAGATTTCCTACCGCTCCGGCTTCAACAACGCCGCCAATTTCAACCGCCTTTTCAAGAAATACCGCTCCTGCACTCCCGCCGAATACCGCCGCCGCAACAAGGAAAACGGCGATTTTGATTGGGAAAAACAAATGACGCCCAGTCAGTTTTTGCCAAATGGTGTCAAGGTGATGGCGGATGCTGGGCCATTTGAGTATTCGACGACGAAGGTGGTACATGCGTAAAATGGTGGGATGTACTATTCGGGCCTCACTGCTCCTCACCAGGCCGAAATAAAAAGGGCCGTGAAATGATTTCATGACCCTTTAAACGGTCGGGGTAGCAGGATTCGAACCTGCGGCCCCTGTTCCCAAAACAGGTGCGCTAACCGGACTGCGCTACACCCCGTACCCTCCTCCTCGAAGGGGTCCGCAAGTTTTTACTGGCGACCCTTTCGAATTTTTAAGGATACTTTCATCCTCAACTTTGTTGCCCCCCTAGAACGCAAGCATTTTAAAAAGGTTGCGGTGAGACCGGATTCGAACCCGGGTACCAGTTTCCCAGTACGACAGTTTAGCAAACTGTTGGTTTCAGCCACTCACCCATCTCACTGGGTTTTGCCGAAGCGGGTGCAAAGGTAAATTTCGTTTTCAGAAAACCAAATTCAAACCATGCACTTTTTCAGAATTTCCTCGGGCAATGGCAAAACCCCTTACCAATTACTTTTCGTTCAGCGTCAATCGTATCTTTTCTCCAGCTCTGAAACGGTATCTTTGAAGACCAAGTCGGTTTCCATCAAGTCCTGCACCGTTTTGATGGAGTAAGTAACAGTGCTGTGGTACGCCCACCAAACATCTCCCCGATGTTCTTTAGTGATTTGTCAGTCAGGTTTTTGCCAAGTATGGAAGTTGCCGGTAATTACAATCTGGCGCTTACGGGTCTTGCCGCCAAGTTTCTCAACTGGCAAGTCAAAATGGTCGGCCACCAAGTTCTTGATGAATTCAAGCGTTATTTCCTTGTTGATTTGGGTAACAAAATTCTTTACCACTTCTTTTGCCAAGTCCACGTCTATTTCCCGGCGGTTCAGCGACGATTGGGCGATGACGGAAACCAGCACCCCCTCCAGCTCACGAATGTTGTTCTGGATATGGTAGCAGATGAATTCCACGACACTGTTTGGCAGTTCTACGCCTTCGCGGTTCATCTTGGACTCAAGGATGGCTACACGGGTTTCGAAATCAGGTACTTGCAGGTCGGCGGAAAGTCCCCACTTGAAGCGGGAAATCAAGCGCTCCTCCATCCCGTCAAGGTCCTTTGGTGGGCGGTCTGAGGTCAGGATGATTTGCTTGCCACCTTGATGCAGTTGGTTGAAGATGTGGAAGAAAATTTCCTGGGTTTTCTGCTTGTTGGCCAAGAACTGGATATCGTCAACAATCAACACGTCCACCATCTGGTAGAAGTTCACAAAGTCGTTGACCGCGTTGTTCTTGATGGAGTCAATGATTTGGCCGGTAAATTTTTCGGAGGAAACGTACAGGACGGACTTATTATCATGCAGTTTCAGCACCTCGTTTCCGACAGCATGGGCCAAGTGCGTCTTACCTAAGCCCACATCACCAAAGATGACCAAGGGGTTGAAGGCTGTGCCACCGGGTTTTTGGCCACAGCATGTCCTGCAGAACAGGCCAGCGGGTTGCAATCACCTTCTATAAAGGTGTTGAAAGTATAAGTTGGGTTGAGCTGAGACTCAATCTTCAGTTTTTTAATTCCGGGGATTACAAAAGGATTTTTTATGCTGCTGGTGTCAATGCTACCTGGGTTTGCGCCGTTTGAGTAGCCACTTTTCGGAGCAGTGGTAGATTCGTTCTTTGCCTGTTCCTCGTTGCGCTGTTGGCGCAGGTTGGATGAAAGAATTTGATATTCCAAGCGGCCTTTGTCACCAAGCTCCTTGCGGATGGACATTTTCAGGAGCGAAACGTAATGCTCCTCTAGCCATTCGTAGAAGAACTTGTTCGGCACTTGAATAGTTAGTGCATTGTTTTCAAGCCTGATTGGCCGGATTGGCTCAAACCAGGTCTTGAAGCTTTGACCGTTAACGTTCCTTCGGATAACATGCAAGCAGCTATCCCATACTGTTACGCAATCCTTTACCATTCTCCAAATTAGTTGGCAGTTAAGAAATAAGGTTTCGGTTCCCGTCCTCTTCGGGTTTTTATAGTATCAGTAAATCAGGAAGTTACTCGAGTGAATGCGCTGGGCATGCAAATAGACAGATTGTTGTTGACTCAGTCATCAATTTGCGGTATTGATTGGAGAGTTGCAAAGGTGGTGAAATTCCATCAATCCGGTCAGGGATTTTTTAACTTTTTTTTGATTTTTTTTCTCGCAAAATTTCAATCACAGACTAAATATTCATAAACCATTCAGTATCAGCCAGATAGGCAGTCTAAGTCCTAACTCATTGAAAATCAATTATTTATATTTACAAGTACTGATAATCAACGAGTTATGGACAGCATTTTACATCAACAGAGAAGCCTCCTTTTTAATAGCTAGCAGGGGCGGTGTTTAAGGAACTTGCCGATTGGCTATCCGTCTGCGATAAAAGCACGGTGGCGAGCTGCTTAGAAGCTCCTTTGGGTCAACTTGTTCATACATACCATTGATGTCCATCACGGTATTATCTCTCGAAATCTTGATTATCTGCCACAATTGTTCGGAAACATAGACCTGTTGTGTAATATTGTATTCAAACTCCTGTTGAATGTTCAGCAGCATGGCCAATCGCAAGGCGGCATTAGTTTGGCCCTCCTCCCGCAGCCTGAGCATGAGGCTTGGAATGGCAATACGTTCACAAAAGAGAGAGAGCCGCTCATAGGCTTGCAGCCGTGATGGTATTGTTGTATTGCCTTGATTTTGTCTGAATTCCAACACCTTGAGATGGTACTGCTTGTCCAGGTAGGTTTTCATCAAGTAGTAAACTGTGAAAAAACAACAAGCGCAGGTACTGTGATTTTAATGATTTCAGCAGGGCTATCAACCAATTTGACATGAGTTCAAGTTTTTGTTCTTAACGAAAATGCCTGTAAACGAAACAAGTTTTTTGTTTGGGGCGCAAAAACTAAGCCAAAGCATGAAATTTAAAAATCATTTCATTGGCCTCAACCGAAGTCCATCCAGATTTGTTTCGGTTTGTGAATTTCAGATTTGCTAAATTTGTGGCCTAAAAAAATAAGAAAAATGCAAACTACCATATCCGCATTGCCCATATCGCTCACGCAAGGCGCTGTTGAACAACTCCGCAACATCATGGAAAGCCAAAACATCCCCGATGAACATGGCCTTCGTATTGGTGTGAAAGGCGGCGGATGCTCTGGCTTTTCCTACCAATTAGGGTTCGACGCCAAAACCGACCAAGACGATGAATTCGAAATTGGTGGCCTTCGTGTCTTTATGCAAAAAGCCCATGCCATCTACCTGCTTGGAATGGAAATCGACTGGGTGGACGGCCTAAACAACCGTGGGTTCTCATTCAACAACCCCAATGCCACCTCCACTTGTGGTTGCGGAACTTCTTTTTCTGCCTGATTTACAGATTCTAATATAATTCAAAAGCCCGACAGGTTCATCCGTCGGGCTTTTCGTTAACGAAGTCAATGACTGATTATTGGATGTTCTCACGCAAAATCCGGTTTCAAATCCGAGTTTCACCTATCAGGTTTCCAAAGCCCACGATTGAAATCAAAACAAACTTTTTGGTCCTGTTTTGACGATACGTGACTGATTCGCTTGTAACAATAAAAGAGGGGGGTATAAGGAGGTAATGAAATCTTTCCGAAACCGTTACCAAACTTGAAAGCATTTCAAAACAATGCGACAAAGATACTCCAAAATGAAAACCCCGCTCCAGAGGTCATTTTTTCAGTAAAAATACGGAGGCAAACAAATCGAAAAAATGAGTCGCAAACAACTGATTTACAGCAATTTACAAGAAAATTAATGCCGCCATTGTTTGTACCAAACCCTAATCCTTCAGTTTATCTTCCAAAGAAATTTCATCAACTTGTTCTTCAGATTTGCTTTGGTTTGCATCAAACTTGATGATTTTGCTAGCCAAAAGCCTTGCCTCCACACCTGGATTTTTGAGCCAGTTCACTGACCAAAAAGGCAGGTACACCATTCCCGCTTTTTCAATGGCATCACGCTGGCTTTGCTCCCAAAGTGGTGAGGTAAAGGTTGTGCCTGAAAAAAAGCCGTCAGGATGCAGTACCACTGGCTTGCCGCCTTCGTGAAGCGGTTTGACCGTCATTGGAAAATTAACTGAATCAGTGGCCACTTTCGTAGAAATTCGCTTCAAGTCCAAAAACGGCCCCAGCGCATGGATGACCTCCTCGGTAAAAATAGACGGAGGTGCATCGCTGCTCATGCTTTACCAAGCGCCTCCATCGAAATCATCATCTGAGGTTTGTTGTTGTTTTGGTCGCTTCTGCCAGCCGGATAAAATGCGCCAACAGCCAAGCGCCTTCTTCCCATTTTTTAACCTCAAACTGTTGAAGATGGCTCTCCGGAATCGAGTGGACGATATGATAGGTTTGCCGGGCTTGTTCACAAGCATTCGCAAATGGCCAACTCCGGACGGGGTATTAAGAAAGACGAGCTTCTTGGTCATTTCCCCTTCAAGTTTACCAGCCCAAAAAGTGCAGGAAACAAGGATGATGTCAAAATGCTGCCCAAACAGCTCATCATGTGGAATACTCCCATGCCGTTTCGCTCCAATTGCTGGATTTTTTCGCTACCAAGCACGTTTTGCTGCTTGAGCTTCAGCAAGTAGTTGGCAATGAGGTCCCGCTGCTCCACCGTGAAGGTTATGATGCCTACCGATGGGTAATCGCTGGGGCGTCTGTTTGATTTGGTTCAGCAGCCGGATGATGTGCTGCGCCTCGGTATCGTTAGTGCCTTCCAATTCATGGAAACGGCCCTCGACATTGTCCACCTGGTAGCTGGCTCCGGTGCTTCGGAAAGTCAAGGGTTTCCTTTATCAAGCCAGAAGTGGGTGTAGGCGGTTCATAGCGGTTGGAAATCACAGCGGAAGGCACACCATTTTCGAGGGCGTATTGAAGTAGGCTGGTCTCGTTTCCGTAGCTGTCGTTGCTGCCCATGATGACCAGTTTTTGCCCCATCGGGGCGATGGCCGTGGCCGATTCTACTGAAAACTTGTTGGCTTCGTCAAAAATCACATAGTCAAAATAGCCCTTGCCTTCGGGCAATTCATTGAGCGCAACATGTGGCGTCACGAACAGGATAGGCAAATAAGCTGTCACCGCCTCGAAGCTGTGTTCGAGCACTTTTGACAATGGCAGGGTTTCCGCTGTTATATGTCCCGATTTATCAAAATCAATTGCCAAGCCTGCTTGTTCTTTTTTTTTCAAAGCCTTGATTTCAGTGGACTGCTTATCCTGCCACAGCTTCCCCGTCAACTGATTGAAAATCAGTGGTTTGAGTTGATGCTAAGCAGCGTTGAACTGCTCGATTTGCTCTGAGCCTTCGGGCAGAGCAGGCGGTGCGCCTTGGCCAACAAACTGTTGAAATACCAGCTCTCAAACGCAGCCACCCAGTCCCCCGGTTTTACCTTCACCAGCGCACGAACCACTTTTTGTCCTAAACTACCAAGTCCAAGCCAGTTGGATTGCCAGGCATGGAATGGCTTGAAATCACGCATGTTGAGCTGTGTGGATTCCAGTTGCTCCATGATGCTCTCAAGGTATTTTTTGGCGTTGCGGGATGGTGAGGGTCTTGTTCTCCAACGGCTTTTGTTACAGCCCGGACTCTGGTTCAACTCACTCAATCAACGTATCGAGGAAAACTCAATGTCTAATCGTTGCTCCTTTACATCAAGGCTTGGGTGGGCGGTCTTGCTGTTCAATCCCATCCTTCCTCCTGCACCAGATTGTCAGAGTTGCCATACCACTGGCCCAGCACCGAGGGGAAATGGACGAGGTTCTCAGTAGTCACTAGGATGTTCTCGCCGTCCTTGCAGGGTGAAAATTCAACGTCGAAATAAGGGTTGGTCTCGTAGGCTTTTTGGAAGGCCGGTAGCGTTTGCTTACCTCCTCCTGTGCTGATTTTATTTTTTCTTTTGGATGAAAAAACGGGGAGCACTCAAATGCGCTGGAACCCGCCGAGGCCCGAATCCGCTACCTAACAGCGCCGTGCTGTTTCTGAATTTCTTCTACCGGCGGCTTCGCCAGGTTGTCAAGATGTGTGAAATATTCACGGTGGTACTCCAGAACCGGGCGGCGTAGCTGTCCGTTTTGGTGATGTACTCGCTTTTGCAACTCGTTGGTTTCGCCATGAAAAAGCCTGGGATTAGTCTCCACAGATTGCTGGCTTTTCTTGGCTTCATTTCCCCACAAAAATTTGGTCGTTGGGGTTGCTCAACGGATGGGTCAGGGTTTTTATGGCTTCGAAAAGTGGTTCGCTCCGCAAATTCCTGTCACGAGTTGTTCGTGCTCATTGAGCAGGTAACTGAAATCAAAACGTTTAAGTGGCTTGCCAGGCGCTCTTTTCCCTCTATCCTGTTGCTTGCCATGAAAAGACCAACGGTTTCCGTCCAATTTTGTACCAAAATTTTCCCCTCCACAGCGCTGAAAGTCTGTTGCACAACAGTCCTTGCATGGAGGTATTGGATCTTTTTGAATTGAAATCCTCCTGTTTGTACCACACCCTGCCTCCACCAGTTGCAGCCGTGCGCAGTAGTTCCAAAAGCGGCATTTTTATCATTACAGGGCATCATCCAACAAAAAATGCGGTTGAAAAATGCCGGACCTTGGACAGCAAGTTTTGCGTGTATTTCAGCGATTGGGTCCGTTCCGGGAAACTGACAAGGCATTTTTGCCCTCTTAGAGAGAGCGTTGATGAACAAATTTACGAGCGCCTGCGCCTTACCGAGGCATCCTCGCCCTCGACAACGGATGTATTTTGGCGGGCAATGGTCACAAAGCAGTTGTTTGTTCTGGGTCGTCGGGTTGGTAAGCGAAGACAAACTCATCCGGCTTGCTGGCTTCCGATGGCACAAAGAGGTCCTCCGGTCGGGCATCATCGGGTGACCACCGGCTGTTCTGAGGCGGGTAGAGTCCCAGTACGCCAGACCAGTGCATGGCCCCAGCTGCCGCTGAACGGACCTATTTCGTCAATTCCCGACGGCGGGATCCACCTCATCTGGGCGCCCAAAAGCTTTCAAAAGTTCAGTCTGGCAGCAATTTCATTGCAAAATTCGGCAAGTTGCTTTTGGCTATCTTTTGGAAAAGGCCATCTCCTCAGCTCGCTGGACAAGGTCAAGCCCATATTTATCCTTCAAATGGTCGAACAAGCGGTAGTTTGGGAGAATATGCCGCTGCTCAAAGGACTAGAGCACCCAGAATCACGCGTGTCTGCGCTAGTTCGGCTACATCTTCCAGATGAAAACCGGAGAAACAACGAGTCACTATTAAAGGGTGTCAATGACCAGGGAAGCCAAAACCAAAAGGATTTTGGCCCAAAATTTTAAAATTCCTGGATTCAAAGTAAAGGTGGCGCAACTTGTCCGCAGCCAAAGACACCACTATTACTTGCCGGGAGAGCTTCCCGGTCAGCAGTTCGTCCAAAAACACGCTGGCAAAAGCTTTAGTCCGTGTTTCTTCGTCCACTGCACAAATGTCTGCCCGGTGAAGTAGAACGGCGGGGAATTGTGATAAATGGAATAAATGGAAGGCGATTGATTCCTCCTCATGGACACTATGTTTGTTGCATGACTGGCATCAATATTAAAATAATGCCTGTTTTTATAACTGCCTAAGAATGAGCACGTAAGAACTGGATTTTTTACGAAAACACAAATTTAGCTGCAATACATCGGACTTTTGTTGAACCACAATGCCAATTTCCTTAAAACTGGTTTTTTAGTATCAACTATGACGAAATCGCAGCGCTCAAACCGCTTTTGCGGGCGATGCTGTTCAACTCAAAAAAACGCAACATGAAAAGAATTAAGTTCACTTTTTCTTTCCTTGATTGCTTTGGTTTCCTGTGCAAATCAAACCGCCCGACAGCGCCAACAAACAATGATTCGGCCAAATCGTCAAGCTCGTTTTATGACTTTAGATGCCCGAACTGGAGTCCGGCAAGCTCATTGACTTCCAGCCAATACAAGGGCAAAAGCTTTAGATTGCTTAACTCAACATGTGGCCTCAGGGTGCGGCTACACGCCGCAGTATGCCGATTGGGAAGCATTTTACAAAAGCGCATGGAGACAAAGTGATTATTAGCGCTGGCTTTCCTGCCAACAACTTTATGGGGCAGGAGCCGGGCGGCGCCAACGATGACATTGCCAGCTTTTGCTCTAAAACTACGGCGTCACCTTTTGTTTTAAAATCAGCGTAAAAGGCGACGACGGTGATCCGTTGTACAAGTAGGCTTTCCCTGAAATCGCTCAACGGCTGGGTTGACCAGGCCTTCGACTACATGGAACTTCTGCAAGTACGTCGTGAATGAAGGGGGAATTGGTGAGCTTTTTCCCGTCAGGAGTGAAAGCCGGATGATGCTGAGTTCAAAGAAAGCTGATGGGGATGCCAAGACCCAATTTGCGCAAAGAAAAGCCCTGCCGCTGTTAAGCTGGCAGGGCTTTCCCTGTTCTTATTGTGATACCAAAATCAAGGTGAATCACCTCTCCATAAGCCGCCGCTGCTGCACTCCATGATGGCCTCGCTCATGGTGGGGTGCGGGTGCACGGCCTTGATGATTTCATGGCCCGTGGTTTCGAGCTTGCGCGCTACCACCACTTCGGCAATCATTTCCGTCACGTTGGCCCCAATCATGTGGGCGCCCAGCCACTCGCCGTACTTCTCATCGAAGATGAACTTGACAAAGCCGTCCTTCACCGCCGGCAGCCGGGGCTTTGCCAGGAGACACCGGAGGGAACTTGCCCACGATCACCTCGTAGCCCTGCTCCAGCTGGCCTTACTCCGTCATGCCCGACCGAGGCAATTTCGGGCGAGGAGGTAGGTGCAAGCCGAGGATTTTGGTAGTAATCGAGCGGCTCGGGGTGGTGGCCGGCAATTTCTCGACGCAGATAATGCCCTCGGCCCGAGCGACATGGGCCAGCGCAGGGCGCCCGGCACGATGTCGCCGATGGCGTAGATACCGGCCACATTGGTCTGATAGAAATCATCCACGGTTCGCAAGCCGGCCTTTCTCTACCATGCGGCTCTTCGAGGCCCGAGGTTTCTCGGTGTTCCGGTGACTACGCCGGCGGCGCTCGACACCCACGTCGCACTCAATCTGGGTCGTCCCTTGGCCGTTTTTGCGGTCCCCGGTCTTCAACTGGCGACGCTGTCCCAGTAATATCGACCGTTACTTCCGAGGCGCTGGTGAGCACCTTGACGCCTTTTTAAAGATTTTGGGACAGTTACTTTTCCATCTGGCGCGACACCTCTTCTCCTCCGGGGCACGATGCCTATACGGGCAGGTATTCCACCACCGTCACCTCCGAACCTGCTAGTGCTGTAGAATAAGACGCAAACTCGGCGCCGATGCGCCCGAACCCACCACCACCAGGCGCTTAGGCTGCTTTCTCCGGGCGCATGGCACTGCGGTAGCCACCGGTTTTCTTGCCGTCGATGGGCAGATTCGGCAACGGAGCTCGCGCGAACGGGCGCCGGAGGAGAATATGGACTTGGCTCTCCATTCGGTTTCCTTGCCGCTCCGTCGGCCTTGGTAACCTCCACTTTACCGGCCTCGGAGCGGCCTGCCGGTGCCATCAATCACGGTAATCTTATTCTTCTTGAACAGGAAGTTGATGCCCTACTCCTCCCATCAGCGCACGACTCTTTTCCCGGTACTGTCGCTGAATACGGCGCAGTCGTGGCCGTTTTCGGCGCTCGAGGCCGTAATCGGCGGCGTGGTTTGAGGTACTCGAATACACGGGCGCTCTTGAGCGGAGCTTTGGTGGGATGCAGCCCCAGTTGAGGCAGATGCCCCAGCGACTCGCGCTCCACAACGGCTACTTTCAGATTTAATTGGGCTGCACGGATGGCAGCCACGTAGCCTCCAGGTACTGCAGGAGCGATTAGGTCAAAAATTAAATTTGATGATTTGTTTTGATGTTGTTGATTTCCAGCCGGGAAATCTGGCTGGAAGCCCCTATGGATAACCAATTGAGCGCTCCGAAGAAGCAGCGCAGAGATGGCGCTTGATAAGAAAGCACTTGTTTGGGCAAGGG
>JADJYH010000037.1 GCA_016719855.1 Saprospiraceae bacterium
GTCGCCAGTATAAAAGCGAAAGCAGCGCCAAGCAGGGAATGTTCAATTTTCATGTCAACTGTTTTTATCAAAAAAACCTCAAAACGGTGACGAAAACCGCTCGTCCGTCATGAACGACGCGTCCGTTAGCGTCTTCAAAAAGCAATTAAATCAGCCTTGTCCTGCGCCGAAAGTTGCAAGCCGGGGTTGAGATTGTACTGCATCAGCGGGTCAACGGTCGAGGAGTTCTTCACCCCCGAATTGTAGTGTTCCACCACTTCTTCCAGGGTCGTGAAACGACCGTCGTGCATGTAGGGAGATGTCAGCTCTATATTTCGGAGCGAAGGCACCTTGAACTTCGCCTTGTCGGCTGGGTCATTGGTCACTTTGAAACGGCCTTCGTCTTTGAAGTCCGCATCGGCATCGAGTCCGTTGTTCATGTACTGGTCGTTGGTGAAGTTGTAGCCAGCGTGGCAGTGGAAGCATTCAGCGCCTTTTATGCCAAAAAATGGGTCGTATTCTGTGTTGAAAAGTACCCGTCCACGCTCCTCGCTCTCGGTCAAAGTGGCCGTGCCCGCAAGGTATTTGTCGAACTTCGACTGGTTTGAAATCATTGTGAATTCGAACTGTTCCATGGACAGTCCCATGCGCTCCGACGTGATGATGTCGTCGCCGAACGCCCGGATGAACTGGTCGGTGTAGCGCTGGTCTGCCTTCAATTTAGCGACTGCGTTTGCCAGCGTCTCGTTCATTTCGAGCGGGTCTTGGATGGGTTTGAGTGCCTGGTCGCGCACCTTTGGCGAGCGCCCGTCCCAGAACATCCCGTTCTTGTGCCACGCCAGGTTGAACACTGCCATCGCCTGCCGCTTGCCCGGCAACTGCTCCACGCCGATGCTGAACTGCCGGATGTCGCTGAAGGCATCCTGCTGCAAATGGCAGTCGGCACAGGCTTGCGAGCCGTCCTTTGACAGCATTTTTTCGTAAAAAAGCATCCGCCCCAATTGTACCCCGGCAACGGTCGGCTTGTTGTCGGCAGGCAGGCTTGGGTTGGGGAAGTCGCCGTAGTCAAGGGCATAGGGCGTAGGGTCATAGACGGCTTTTACCGTGTCGTCGTCGGGGTCGCAGGCAACGATGAGGGCTGCGACCGTGAAAAAAGTGAGGATAATCTTTTTCATAAATAGCTGATTTGTAGCCGCCAAACAAATTTGACTGGCTGCTTTGAAATCAACCTGCCAAACAAGTTTGGCGGTTACTGTCTAAATTTAGGATTGTTTAAAAAATCATCGTCCGTCAGGGCTTTGAGGAACGCAATCAGGTCAGACTTTTCCTTTGTGGTCAAGTTGAGCGGTTTTATCAACTGGCTCTTGTGCGGGTGGTTTTTTCCGCCCGAATTGTAATGCTCCACCACTGCCTCCAGCGTCGGCAGCGAGCCGTCGTGCATGTAGGGTGCGGTCACGCCCACGTTGCGCAGCGTAGGCACTTTGAACAGCGCCCGGTCTGCCTCGTCGCCCGTCAGGCGGAAGCGGCCGGGGTCGGGGTAGTCTTCGTACAGCCCATTGTTTTCAAAGGCGTAGTTGGTGAAATTGAACCCACCGTGGCACTGGGAACAGGCGAGTTTTTCACTGAAAAATAAGTCCTTGCCACGCTTTTCGGCAGCCGTCAGCGCCGAGCTTTTACCATTCAAAAACTCGTCGTAGCGACTTCCGCCGCTCAAAATCGTCCGTTCAAAACAGCCAATCGAGCGGGTGATGACGTAGGCGTCCGGCGCTCGGTCGTAGGCTTGACGGCTCAGTTGAACATAGCTGCTGTCCCGGTTCAGCCGCTCCGCAATCAGCAGGATGTTGAAGTCGAACTCGGCGTGTTCCTGGATGGGAACAAGGATTTGCATTTCCAGTGTCGGCACGCCCCCCTCCCTGGTGTAGTAGGGGTGGTAGGCAACATTGGCAAGCGTGGGCGCATTGCGGGTGCCGAGCCTCCCCTCCACCCCCTCGCTGAACTGCTTCCCGTCCGTGAAAGCATGCTCCGGCAGGTGGCAGGAGGCGCAGGAAACCGTGCTATCGCTCGATAGCACGGGGTCGAAAAACAGCCGCTTGCCCAATGTCCAACGCTCCGGCGTCAGCTCGTTCCCTTCGGGAAAAACGGGCGCAGGAAAGCCTTTCGGCACGGCGAGCAATGGCTCGGCGGTCGGCTCGGTCTGCTCCTTTTTGCACAAAAAAAAGAGCAGGCAGGTGAATAGAAGCAAACTGTTTTTCATGTTGTTCGTTGTGGTCGCCAAATTTATTTGGCTGACACATTTTGAGCCAGCCAAATAAATTTGGCGGCTACTTCACCACTAATTTTTCAATCGCCAAAAACCTGTTCCCGCTAAATATTCGGGCGACGTAAACGCCTGACTGCCAATTGGTTTCCAACGAGACCGACTGCTGCGAGCCGCTCAGTTCCTTCGTCAAAACCGTTCGCCCGATGAGGTCGCTCACGGTCAGCGTCAGTTGCTCGAAGCCCGGCAGGTCGTATTTCACGACAGCATTACCGCTTGCCGGATTTGGCGAAATCTGGAACGAACCCGCCACGCCCGGCTCGGTTACGCCACTCACGACGGAGGGCGAAAAAACAAAGTTTTGCATGTTCCCAGCGAGCTTGGCGGAAGGGCCGGTGGCGGCATGGGAAATCAAACCGCCCTGCACGTTGACGTCCATGAGCAATTGGGTGTAGTTGGCGTCAACGTTGATGGCAAGGTGGTCGCCGCCCATGACACCGCTCACGGGGAGCGTGACGGTCTGGTAGTTGGCGTCGTCCACCGTGTGGATTTGGAACACATCGGGGAAGGTCGTGCCGTTGTTGCTCGACTTGCCCTCGAAGGCGATGAAGCGGTAGCCTGCCGCCCAGCCCCAGTGCATGACGGGGTTTTGGGGCGCCAACGGGTGGTCGTTCGGATAGCTCGCCGGATCGAGGTGGTTGAACGCAGGGTCCACGCCAATGGAGAACTCGATGCCCTCGATGTTCGTCACGTCGAAGCTGCCCAGCTCGAAGATGCTATCTTCTTGTGCCGTCACGAGCAGGTGAATGTCGGTCACGGGTGTCACCAGCCCACCGTCGTGGACGATTTTGATTTCGGAAACGTAGTACTGCAAACGGGTGACTTTAGCCAGGTAGTCGCCGGGCACGTTGGTTGCCGAGTTGAGTACAAAGGGCTGGGTGCCCAGCTTCTGGTGCATGTGCAGCGCCACGTTCATCTGGGCGCTCACGCCTTGGCTGAACATGGCTGCGAGAAAAAGGAGTAAAAATCTGTTCTTCATGAAATTGGGTTTTGAATTTTGAAAATGGATGTCACTCAGGCATGGACACAAAAGCTGGCGATACCAGTATTTGTGTCCACGTACCTGTTTGAATTTGAATTGGACAATAGTCGGGCTACTCCACTTTTTTCAAGTCCATCCCGCATTTTGGGCAGGTGCCGGGCTTGTCGTAGGTCTTGTCGCCTTCGTCTTTCATCGGGCATTGGTACACGGCGGCATGTTGGTCGTCGTGTTGCATTTGGTCGTGCTGTTGCTTGGAATGGTCTTCCCGGCAAGCGGCGAAGAGGAACAAAGTGGCAGCGATGCAGCCAACTTGAAATAGCTTTTTCATGGTAGAAAAATTTTAGTTTAAAAATAAGGAGTTGGCCGAGGTTGGTGGTCTCGGAAATCAAGCAGTAGGGAACGGTTTTATCCGATTGTCAAAAGCAAAAAGTCCAAGACATAGCGCCTTTGGCAACCGAAATACCGTCGATGAGGGAGATTTAGCAGCGGAAAACTTGCTCGAAAATGAGCAGACTACGCCCATGAAGCTGTACGGGCGGTGCGTGTGGTTGGAATGAAGAAAAGGTGGAGGTGGAGAAAGGAAAAACGATTGCTTGGTTGGCAAGGGCAAATACGGGAAGTGCAATGTCCAGTTTTTTGACCGACCAAGTTTGAAAATTTGCGAGAAAACTGCCATTCAATTGAACCAACGAAGTGTGGTTCTCACAGCAGGGCTTGGATTTGATGCCCTTTTTGCAATGCCCACTTTTTGGGGAATTGCATGACTTGGTTGCTTCTGCTTTTTTACTGCAACACGACCGCACAGGCAACAGCACGGACGACCATTCCTTCCCTTGCCCATTGCAGACATGGGTGAAAACGGGCAATCCGATATTGGTGAGCAATACCAGAAAGACAAGATGATATGCTAAAATGCGCTTGACCATAAAGTTGATGGAGACGAAGATAGCACACAAGTTGTAGTTTTCAGAATAAACTTCTTTTGGTAGCAACGGAAGGGGGCCTTGCTCCCTACTTCCGTTTCGTGCGGGAGTACAGCGTAATGTCTTTCCTGAAAAGAAAATCCTTGATTACACCCGTCCAGGAAGTGTAAGAGTGAAGGTTGTTGTAGTACTCTGGCGCCATTTTTTTTAGTGCTGGCAAACGGCTACCCGGGATGGTCGGGAAGTCGTGGTGCTCGTTGTGGTAGCCGACATTGAAGGTAATGGCATTCAGCGGGCCATAGTAGGAGTAGGTCTCCTGGCCTTCCTGGAACACGTAGTGCTCTGAGATGAAATGGCCAGAAGTTGGGTGCAGCCCACCCGCAAATACCAGCGAAAGCAACAGGTACAGGGTTCCTTCCCACCCTGCAAACGGCAAGAAAACGGCCATTGCAGCTACCTGAAAAATGATGTTGTACACCTGCCATTTGTCCGGTTTTATGGGCTTGCCAAATACCGGGCGCACGGCGTAGAACACAATCTGGTTGAAGAACCACATGACTTTGCCAATGAACCCACGGAAGATTTTCGTTTCAAAATGGGAGGGATGTCCATGTCCTCGCCGTCCTTGCCTTGGTCCCAGTGGTGGATGGCGTGGTAGGTTTTGAAGGACATGGCGAAGGGGAATACAATGGGGAGGTTTGCAAAATAGGCCAGTAGGGTGTTGTGCAGCTTGCGCTGGAAGGCAAGGTCGTGGGTGATTTCGTGGATAGCCAAGAACAGCGCCTGGGCGATGGTGGCTCCCACCACAAACGTCACCAACAAAAATGCCCACCAAGGAAGGTTGTGGGCAAACACGGCGATGGTCAATTGTACAACCACCAGTGCTACCGTCACGTACTTCAATTTGGGGTTTACCCCAAACAGCTTCGTCACCTCCGGGTGCGATTTTAAAATATCTTTTCTGCGCTGAAAGTGAGGCTCACGCTCATCTACCCAATAGAAATCCTCACGTGGTGTTGCTTCTGCTTGCGTACCCATTTTGTTTTACTTGATTAGTTTAAATTGGCCAAATCATTTTTGCTAGCCGAAACAGCCAATTCCAAATTGAGTTCAAAGGTACGAACTCACCAATGAATCTTGAGACGACATTGCTCATTTATTGTGCAAGCGCAAGGCAAGTTGTTTCCTGATCACCCAACTCAAAAACTAAAACCCAAACTTTTCACATCCCCGGCGGTCTACCCTCCCACCGCCGCTCATCGCTGGGACCCGTTTGCGGAGCGGTGCCAAAAACACGGATATTGTAGGTGAAGCTCAACATCACAAAGCGTTGGAGGGCGTTCGTGCGGCTGTCCTCGATGTAGGTTTCCGTCACGTTGCGGCTGATATTGCGGTTTTCGTTAAGCACGTCGTTGAGGGCAAGGGCAATTTCGCCACGCTCGTTTTTGAAGAGTTTCTTGCCGATGGCCAGGTTCCAGAGCACATAGTTTTGGTCAAAACCAGCCGAAAGTCCGTTGTAATATTGGTGCGCAATATCGGTCCGGAACACAAGCCCTTCATAAATTATCCAATTGAAGCGCAGGCTGCTGTTTTGGCTGAAATACTCCGTGTTGCTGGCGGTTTGGAGCGAGTTGGTGGCCTTGTTCCAGCCGGGCCGCAGGCTGATGTTGAAGTCGAGCTTTGGGCTGATGTTGCTGGCCAGCGTCACGCCCGTGCTGATGCTGTGGTTGTCGGAAATATTTTCGGAACCGTTCACGAGGCCGGGGGTGCGGCCGTAGTTGTAGGAAATGTTGAAGCTCAGGTTCGACTTGAAGAACTTGAGCGGGAAGCCGTAGCTGACGAACGAGCGCATGTTGCGGTAGCCGTCGAGGTTCACGGGCTGCCGGATTTGGGCGCCTGGTGCCACGTCGAGGCTGTCGAAAAGTGGGGTGTCGCTGCCAGCGTACCAGGTGCTGTTGCCAATGTAGTTGCCCGTCAGGCCGCCGCCGAGCATGGCAAACAGCACGGTTGACTTCTCCGTGTTGGTGGCTTGGTAGCGCATGAACAGGTTGTGCTGGTAGCTCTGTACGAGGGCGGGGTTGCCAGTGCTAAGTTGCAGCGAATTGGAGTTGTCCACCACGTTTTGGAGTTGGCTGACCGAGGGCAGTTGGGTGTTCGTTCGGTAGTTGAAACGGATACTGCGCTGCTTGTCGAGGTTGTAGCGCAGGCTGGCCGAGGGCAGCACGTTGCTGAACGTGATGGTTGTTTTTGGCCCAGTCGGGAACTCCGGTTGGTTGGCCAACTCGGCCCATTGGTAGTTGGCCCGCACGTTCCAGTTGAGGTCACGCCCCTTGCTGTAATTGTACCCTACCCCTCCCGACTGCGTGATGTAGTCGTTTGAAAAAACGTTGCTCAACGTCGAATTTATCAGGCTGTAAGTTTGGGTAATGGGCCAAAAATCGTAGGTCTGCTTGTCCGATTCCTCCTGTTGGTAGCTGGCCCGATAGTTCAGGAGCAGCTGGGAATATTGCGTCAGTGGCTCGGTGTACTCAAAGTTGGCGGCCATGTTCCAGGTGCTCGCTGAAAGTGAGGACCGCTGGTCGAGTGTGTCGAACTTGGCCGTCGGGAAGTAGAAACTATCAAACGACCGCTTGGTGCTGCTGCCCGTTTTGGGGTTGTAGCCATTGCTCACGTCCACTGAAAATGTACGGCTTGCTTTGCTGAACTTGTGCCGCCAGAGGATGCTGTTGTTGAAGCTGAGGCCGTCGTATTTTGATTTGAAATTGTTGTCGGTCTGGTTTTGTAGCTCGGTGGCATTCGCCGTTTGACCGAAGGTCGAAGAAAGCCCGTCGTTCACCTGCCAGGTGGCCCTTGGGCGGATGAGGATGGAGTTGGCGCTGTCAATTTGCCAGGTTGCCCGAAAGTTCAGGCGGTGGTTGGTGTTGTCCGTCTCGGCGGTGTTGTTTTCTTCGTAAACATCGCCCAAACCTTCCTCGCTCACGAATTGACGGGTGAGGTTCTTGATTGACTCGTTGTTGCTTTTGTTGAAAAAATAGCTTCCCGTTACGTCCAGTTTTTCGCCCCATTTGTCCGTGTAGTTTACGCCGAAGGCGTGGGTGGTTGAAATGCCACCGGAGGATTGCACCAAAAAATCGGAAGCGCCGCCCCTGCCGCCACCGCCTCTTCCGCCACCGCGGTTTCCACCGCCACCGCTGCTGCCCGTCACGCCAAGGATATCGTCCATGCTGAAGTTCTGTACGTTGATGTTGTTCGACATGCCGATGAGCGAGATGCGGCGATTGCCCTTGAAAATATTGGTGTTTCCGCCAGCTTGGTACTTGTCTTCCCAGCCGTAGCCAGCGTACACCTTGCCAAACTGCCCGTTGTTCATGCCCTTCCGGGTCACGATGTTGATGGTCTTGGTCGTGTTGCCGTCCTGCACTCCTGTGAATTGCGACTGCTCGCTCTGCTGGTCAAAGATTTGTATTTTTTCAATCAACTCTGCGGGCAGGTTTTTTAAAGCAGCCGTTGGGTCATTGCCAAAAAACGGTTTGCCGTCCACCAGTACCTGCTGGATGTTCTCGCCTTGGGCTTTCACTGTGCCGCCCTCGTTGGTCACGGTGGGCATTTTTTCAATCAAGTCCTGTGCGCTGGCGTCTTTCATCACCTTAAAGGCGTCGGCGTTGTACTGCACGGTGTCGCCGCCTACTTTGCCCATCACCACTTGCTCTTTCACAGTCACCTCGCCGAGCATGGTGGCACCTGGGTTGAGGGTCAACGTGCCTAAGTCCATGTCCTTGGTGCTCACGGTCACCTCTCTTTTCAGGTCCTCGTAACCAAGGAATGTTACCACGAGGGAATAGCCGCCCTTTTCGACGTTTTTCAGTTCAAAACTGCCGTTCGATTCGGTGGCTGTGGCAGTGACCATTTCGCCCCAAGGGTATTGGAGTACAACGTTCGCTCCAGGTAAGGAGACGTTTTTGTCGTCAACGACCTTGCCCTTGATGGTAAAGCTTTGGGCGCTGGCGCAAATAGCTGCTGCCAGGAACAGCAAGGTGATAGGTAATTTTTTCATGCGGCAAAGTTATCCTAATTCAACCTGCCCGTTAAGTGCCCCTGGCAATTGGTAGACGACACCCCAAAATAGGTAGACGACTCGGAGCGGACATGACGGGCTTTTTTAAATAAAATAAGGGCAGCCAATTTCGCTGCCCTTATTTTGATTTGCCCAAATATTGATGTTATCAACCATTTCCGTCCTCTGGAATTGGTACTGGTGGCGGAGGGGGAAGAGGAGGTGCTGGATTACCCTTTTTGTCCTTGCTGCCCTTGCCCTTTTCCTTTTTGTCCACTGGTGCTTTGTCGTCGTTGCCATTTTGGCCAGACTTTTCGTTGCCGCCTGACCCTCGGTTCTTCCATTGTGCAGCGGCAATTTTTTGCCAGCGATCGTACTGCTCTTGGGTAAGCACGGTTTTCAGCTCGGCGTTTTGCTCGGTGCGGAGCGCATCCATGCTGGCCCGCATTTTTTCCCAGTCGCCATCAGCGTTGGCACTGCGGGCTTCCTTCTGCTTATTGGCATACTTCAGGTTTATTTCCTTGACCTTTTCGGCCTGTTTGGTGGATAGCGAAAGGCTGTCCACCATCATTTTGCTCTGCATTTCGGCACGTTGGGTGGGGTCGCCGCCACGGCCACCTCCGCCTTGGGCTTTGGCTGTCATTGCCAAGATTAGCAAGAGCGCTGCTATCAGGGTTTTAAATTTCATTTTTAAGAAAGTTTTTGACAAAATTATTCAAAGTGCTGATTTTCAATGCTTTTAGATTTTTTGTCAACAACAAAAACAATAAAAGCGATTGGAACCAAGTCAATTTTCTTTTCCAAAGTTCAAGGTACAGGGTTGAGTATTTCGGGTTGCATCCTAAGACTGTGGCAACTTGCAAAGGTTTCTTTCTTAACAGAAGTTTAAGGTTTTAAGCTTTCATAGGGATGGATAGGTGGGTGGATATTGCCCATATAGCAACTAATTAGCTATGGGGCAAAGGCAGTTACGTTTTTAATAGACTGTATATCATCATGGTGTTGAGGAGATAAAAAAAGCCGATGGTCGGTTCAAACCGACCATCGGCCAATTATTATTGTAAGCTTTCAAAGAGGAATAATACCCTATGAAATAAATATATCAATGATGAAGCTCTGCCAAGATGATGCCTAACGTGAATTGGTTTTTCACGTTTGCTGTACGGTTTTCATCTGGTTGCCAAGAAGTGTAGCCAGTTGAGTAGCGAACGTTGACAATATTGCCGTAGCGCATGCCCACTTCGTAACGGCGGCTGGTATATGGGTAAGCCATTGCGGAACGAAGGGCTTGCCCTTGAGCAAAGGTAGCGATGTTGTAAACCGTAAGCGAACCAGTGGTAAAGGCAAAACCAGCTCCAGCCTGTGCTCCAAGGCCAGTCATATAGCCTTTGTTGTGGCTGGTGAAGGGCGGTAAATATTCGCGGTGTGCAGGTGCGTAGGTACCGAACTCCGTGCCGAGGCTGGTAATCAGGCGGAAGGAAGTGTTGCCCAATTTACCGATTCTTGGTGTGGCCATCAGGGCATAATCGCCATAAAATAGCAGCGGGTTGAATACTTTGCCCTCATCTGCACGACTGCCTGTTGCATCAGCAACAATTGGCCTAACACCGCCGTCCATCCAGCTAACCTCCACATGCCAGCGTGCTTCAACCGGGAAGATTGGTGCATGGCCGTTGCAATTAAGCACATCTTGGTCAAAACGGGGAACAGAACCAATTCGGGCAACCTTGGCATTTGCGCTGTAACGGTCTTCGTAATACTTAAGGTCTGCGCTTTGAGTGCCGAATGCGAGTTCAAGGTCAGGGAAAAGGTTTACATCGAATAGCTGGTCCAAGATGTTGGCAAAATTCCCATTCCCATTCCCATTCGGGTTGTTGAGACTACCGCCTGCGATGTTGACTGAATCTTCGAGGTATAGGTAGCTCTCGTTGTTTAGGGAATCAAAACCAATAATGGTGACATCCCAATTCATGGAATCGAAAGAAAGGCTGTCGTGGTATTGCCCAAACAAGCCACCCAGAGAATCAAAATTATTGCCTAATATATCGCCTATCCAATCAAGTTCGCCCAGGAGGGTGTCCTCGTCCGGCCCAGGAAGGTTGAAGCCCGGCAAATGGGCAATCAAAGAGTCCAAGCCTGAGCCAAGACCATTCAAGTAGGAGGAATCAAAATTGCCGGGAGGAATGGAATCGAGTAGGTTATTATTCAATTGGTTGAAAAGGTCATCATACCCTTGTTGATTCGGCGTCCAATTCTCATTCAATGAGTCCAAGTTGTTGAAGAAAAAACCATGAGTTCCTGAATCCAATTGGCCGAACAAGTCAGATAGCAGATCCACCTGTGCATTTGCTCTGTAACTGAAGGATGTTAGGCACAGGGTAAGTGCCAAAGAGGTAATAATTGCTTTCATGCTGAATGTTGTTGCCCAACTTCATAAACTACGACCCAATTATTCAGGATGACTGAAAAATTGGTTGTTTTAAGAAGTCGGTATTTGAGAAATTAGATGAAGTTCCAGTAAAATAAGCACCTTCAATATGAAAAACGCTACCAATGTTTACAGTAGCGAGTTTATTGTAAGCCATTTCGTAGATGGACAAAAAAAACGGCCAATTTGAATAGTACTCTGTAATACTTAAAAATTTAGTAACCCCTGGTGAGAACAACTGTTTCTGTAACTTAACAAGACAAAGTTACGACAAACATTCAAAATACAAAATTGAATCCGTGTAAATTTTACATTATTATGCTAAACCCCTTGCAATATGCTGATATTCATAAAGTTAGGTATGAATATCTAATACCAAAACATTGCAACGAAGATATAATTTATGGATGTGCTTGAACAATTATTTGGAATTCAACTGCTTGTCAAAAAATCAGGTTCGTCATGTTTTATTGGTTGAGTTGTTTCCCAGTTATTTTCACTGCAAGAAATTTTGAACACTTGAATGCGCTATCAACCTTTCCGCAAAGGGAAAATTCATGAAATCTAGGTGGCAGCGAGCAAGCCATCTACACAATCCACAAAAAGTTACACAATCCACGAAAAGTTCACCATTCGAATGGACGACTATCAGGCAACCCTTCAATTCATACTTCAAATTAGGCAGCTCATCTAAAACTGGAGTAATTCAACCAACCACTGGGTACTTGTTAGAGTGCTAACACTTTAAATTTGTGCCAAAAAAAAAGAAACTTACACGCAGCGTTATTCCTGAAAATCCGGTTAGTAGGGTGGTCTGAAAACCGATAAACTTCGTATGTGTTGAAAAAGGTAAAATTCTAGCTGCTTTCCGTGAACTATTTCCACTTTCATGTACTTTTAGTGGATTGCTTTTTTCAAAACAAAAATAAAGTGCCGCCGACAATTTGGTGAGCATCAAAAATAAAAATTACGGACATTGGGTCAATGATTCCTTTTCGTTTTGTTAGCGACATTTTCCACACCGCAACATTGGAACAAAAACAATCACTCCCTGACCGCACCAAGCAACGTTAAATGGACTTAATTTCGCTTCAACCAGAGGCTTCCATCGCCGAAAAGACACCTATCCCTGGCTTCATTCCGGTCAAAAATGCCGTGATTCTAGCAGCAGGCAAAAGCTCCCGTTTCAGAGAACAGGGCGTGCTGAAGCCCAAAGTACTGATGAAAGTTGGTGGCCTTCGTTTGCTTGAGCGAGCCATCCTCACACTACACGAAACGGGTGTTGAACACTTCCGCATCACCGTGGGCGCCTATCGGGAGCAGGTGGTCGCCGAGATGAAAAGTATTGAGCGCCTTCAAGGCATTGACATTGAGTACATCGAATGCGAGGACTACGAACTGGGCAACGGCGTCAGTTTTGCCGCAGGCGCAGCGGGATTCAGCGAGGCGTTTCTGCTCACCATGTCCGACCACATCTTCTCACCGGGCACGGTACGTGACTTTATCCAAAAAACAAAACAGGCTCCCCAACTGCCGGCCCTCGCCTGCGATGCCGACCTCCCCAACGTCTTCGACATGGACGACGCCACCAAGGTGGCCAGCCGCAACGGCTTCATCCACAACATTGGCAAGGAAATCAAGGAATACGACCTGGTGGATACCGGGCTTTTTTATTTCCCGAAGGGCTTCGGCAGTCAAATTGCTGAAAAGGCCCGACAGGGGCGCACTCTGTCAGCGGCATCATCCAGCACTTCATTGATGGCGACGGCGTTCGGGCCGTGGTGCTCGACAACGCACAGTGGCAGGACGTGGACGACCCGAACATGAAGCGGGAAGCTGAACGCCGCCTCAAGCTGATGTTCCCAACGCCGGAAGCCGCCTCATTGCTCACTGTCGGTACTACCGTTCAAATGGTAAAAACGGTCAAAAAAACACTGCCCTACTTATTGGGGGTTGGCATCATTGCTGCGCTGCTTTTTTATGTGCCAATTGAGCTCGTCGGCAACTCACTGGCACTTATTGGCGGGAAGGTGTTTCTTGTCTTCTCGGTGGCCATCCTCTGGATTGTGACCAACACGCTAGCCACCAGCACTCTAGTGCGCAACAAGGTGCCGTTCTTGGATTTGCTATACAATAATATAACAGGTGAGGCTTACAACACCATCTTGCCATTGGCCTCGGTGGGCGGCGAGCCTTACCGCATCCAACACATGACCAACTGGCTCGACTTGCACACGGCAAGCCGGGCGGTAGTGGTCGAGCGGCTTATCCGGGCCATCACGGGGATGCTGTTTGGGGCGGCCTGCCTCACGTTTACGTTGGCATTTGTTGACATGAGCAGTGCCGTGTTCACCACAGTGGCAATTTTGGCAGCGGTTCATTATGCCGTCAGCCTCGGCATCGTATGGCTGTCGTTGTCCCAAGCCCCGTCGAAGGTTGTCACATTCGTTTTGAAAAATTCAAAATGGTGGAGGAGTACCGCAGCGAGCCGATTCCGGCTGGTCGCTTTTTCGCCGCCACGGGATGGAAGTTCCTCAGCCGTATTTTCAGCCTCGTGGAGATGTACGCTATCTTCGCCATCCTTGGCTACGACCCCTCCATGGCCGACATAATTACGATTGCTGGCGCAATTGCCGTCAGTGCATCGGTTTTCTTCATGCCAGCGGGCCTTGGAGTCAACGAATTGGGCATTGCCTCCGCACTGACCATCCTCGGCTACCCAGCCGCACTTATCATCTCTTTCAGCGTCGTGCGCCGTGCCAGCGTCATCTTCTGGGCACTACTGGGCGTGGCACTCCACGCTACCGTCACGGTGGCGAAAAAACTGGCGGTTAGTAGAGCGTGAGCAGGTGAGAGAAGTGAGCGAGTGAGCGGCCTACGCTTCTCACCCGCTCACCCCCTCAGCACATGTTCCTTCATTCCCTTGTATTCTTCTTCGGTTAAGATTCCTTGCTCCCGCAGGTCGCTCAAGCGCTTGATTTGATCAAGGAGGGAGGGCTTTGCGGTAGGCGTTTGCGTAAGCAAATCGGGCGCCTGCTCTGGTTGGGCGCTGTGGAGTTGATAACCTTTTTTCACAAAATCCCGAAACTCCGGCTGGGTGCGGAGGTAGGCAAGGCCCTCGTGCCGCTCGATTTTGTCGAAGTCCACGAACCCGAAATGCACGGCCTTTGTCAAATGAAAAAATGCAGGGTCGGGGCGTTCGTTCAGGGAGTAGCAGCAAGCCAGGTTGAAGTGGACGGCGGGGTCGTCGTACTTGATGGTGAGCGATTTCTTGAAGTCCTCCAATGCCCCGTCGTAGTCATAATCCTTGAACTTTTCGATGCCAGCGGCCTTCCAGGGATTAGGGGTTTCGGCAGGTACAGCCGCAGGTTTGGCTTGGTAGCGGGGAGCGGCTTCGGCCACTTGCCGGGGGCGGTTGAGGTAACGTTGGTTGTATTTTTCATTGAACTCCTCCTGTCCCATGGAAAAGAGCAGGACGGCGTCAATAAAGGACACGATGCCCATTATCATCACTACTGGGCCATCAACTCTAATTGAAAACATAAAGAGCAAGATAGTAGCAATCAGGTAAAATTTACCAAGCTTTCGCTCCCCAAGATAAAAGCGGTGCAGTCCGATTGGGCCAAACAAGAGCGCATAAATTCCAGCCGTGGTTTTGTTCTTCATCACTCAAAAAATTTGACCACCAAGTTAGGTTTTTAGCCGCAAACAGACCGAAATCCCAACTTAATATTCTACAAGGCGTTCAAATTCATGGACAATCGTGCAACCCATCGTTTTTGCCCTTATTTTTGCAGTGGATTTGAAAAAATTGAAAAAAATACTTCGACATATCACGATTTACCTGTTGGCTTCAACTGTTTTTGTAGCCACCACGGGACTTAGCGTACACCACCTGTACTGCTACTGCAAGGGCGAGATGGTCACGTCCCTCTTCCGTCCGGACGAGCCGTGCGAGTTGTCTGAGAAACAATCGCCAGCCACAAACTGCTGCACGGGCAGTTCCTGCGGCAAAATGGATGGTGAGAAAAAGCATAATTGCGCCGACTGTACCTCCATATTCGTGAAGCTGGACGCCAAGTACCTGCCCAGCTTTTTTGACTTGAAACTTCAAGCATTTTTTGCTCCGCAAACGGCGAATTTTACCCAACCCAGCTTTATTGTTCTTGTAAAAAATGCCCTCCGCTGGCAGCAAGACCTGCCACCACCGCCTGCGGGAAAGGAGCTTTTACCCTGGATCCAATCCTACCTGTGTTAGTGCTGCTGAATTAAACCTGTCCGAATCCCCGCTTGCCGACAGGTAAGCGTTTAATCAGCAAAACCTGCGTTCCATCCAATCAAATCTGGACGCACAAATTTCAACAATGAAAGCACTGACAACGATCATAATCCTGACATTCATTGCATTTTCAAGCCTTCAAAGCCAGACCAACCGTCAGCTTTATGGCAATGTCTTCAACGAAAACGGCGAGGTGCTCATCGGCGCCACCGTGCTTTGGGAAGACACCAGCATCGGCACCGTGACCGATGAAAAGGCGATTTCTGGATTGAAAAACGGCCCGACACGGCTCACCTCGTCATTCAATATGTTGGCTACAACCCAGTGAGCGTGGAAATGTACCCGCACGAGGACACGGCGCTGATAAAAATAGAGGGCATCGCCGAATTGGAGACCGTGGTGGTCTCCGAGCACCGGGGCGACGCCTTCACCTCCACGCTGGGCACCCACAACATGGAGCAAATCACGTCCTGCGAACTCAAAAAAGCCGCCTGCTGCAACCTCTCCGAAAGCTTTGAGACGAGTGGCAGCGTGGACGTGATGCGCCAGGACGCCATCACCTCCGCCTACAGGCCATGACCGGGCAAATCAACACCGAACTCGTCAAGCCATTTCAGGACAAACGGGTTTTTGTGAACGCCTTCGGCTCAACAGTTGGGCGGGGTGAACTGAACGTCCATTTGAACAAAAAATGGAACGAACAACTGAGCAGCGGCCTGCTGTTGCACGGCAGTACGACCCAAGGCGAGTTTGACAAAAACAACGACGGCTTCATTGACCAACCCAAGAAGACAAGCCTCGTGGCGCTGTGGCGCAACTATTATGTGAGGGAAAATTACAGCACTCAGTTCAATGTGCAGGTACTGGACGATCAGCGCCAGAGCGGTCAACTCACCGCCTTCAATGGCTCAACTGATGCTTATCGAATTGACCAACAAAACCGCCGGGTGGACGTGTTCGGGAAGTTCGGTTTCATCGGGTTCACGAAGCCGGAAACCTCGATGGGCTTTATCTACGCTGGCTCGCTGCACGACATGAAGAACGTGTTCGGCAATACCCGCTACAACGGCAAACAGCGAAATTTTTACGCAAACCTGATTTACGCCAGCTTCATCGGCACCACAGACCACAAGCTGAACGCTGGCGCCAGTTTCCAGTACGACGACTACGACGAGTACCTCGATGAGGCGGATTTCAGTCGCACAGAAGTGATGCCGGGCGTTTTTGGGGAGTACAATTTCACCCGTGACAAGTTTGGGGTGATTGCGGGACTGCGCTTCGACCACCACAACCGCTACGGACTCTTCGCTGTGCCGAGGGTCAACCTCAAGTACAATTTCAACGACAACACCATCCTGCGCCTGAGCGGCGGACGAGGCGTGCGCACGGCACAAGTTTTGTCCGAAAACATGGCCGTGATGGCCAGTAACCGCCAGTTCGTGGTGGACCAGTCGCAGCTCGGTATCGAAGACGCCTGGAACGTCGGCCTCAATTTCACCAACCGCTTCAAAATCGGCGGCAAGAGCGCCAGCCTCGTGGTCGACCTCTACCGCACGGAGTTCGTGAACCAAGTGGTAATGGACATGGAGAGCGAGCAAGGCAAGGTGCTTTTTTACAATTTGGATGGAAAAAGCTACGCCAACTCGCTGCTGGTGTTGGGCACTTGGGCACCGTTCAAAGGTTTCGATATGAAGCTGGCTTACAAGCTCAACGACGTGAAAGTGACCTACAACCCACCATCCAGCAATGGTGAAAACGACCCCATCCAGCGGCCATTGATGGCCCGTCACCGGGGCCTCGTGACCCTGAACTACGAGACGCCAAACGAGAAATGGATGTTCAACTCATACACGCAAATCACTGGCAAACAGCGGTTTGCGCACAGCCACGGCGTACCTTCCGAACTGATAAAAGACTTCACGGGCGAAGCTCCGGCCTACGCCGTGCTGAACGCTCAAGTGACCCGCCGATTCAAAAACATGGAGATGTACCTCGGCGGCGAGAACTTGACCGACTACCGCCAGGAAAGCGCCATTGTTGACTGGCAAAATCCATTCGGTGAGTACTTCGACGCCATGCAGGTATGGGGGCCGCTGGTGGGGGCCAGGGCGTATTTTGGCATCCGTTGGTGGATAGATTGAGTTCCAGCCATTGAAAGAATTTAGCGCAAAAGCGGCGGTATATCGGAGACGACATACCGTCGCTTTTTGTTTTTTGCCTGCGGCAAATGCCAATTTTTTGCCACTACGATACTTGGCTGGGCATTTTTCATGTGAAAAGCAATACCTTTCGCCACACTAATATTCAGCCATGCATCAAACACTAGTACAAACACTTCATTGCCTTGCCTTTTTTGTCTTGACTTTTTTATTTGGGCCAAACGCCCTGCGTGCGCAATACACCTCCTTCGGCAGCGCCAGTTGCAACGGTACATGTTGCGAGCTTACGCAAGACCAGAGCGGGCAAGCCGGGGCCTTCTTCTCCACCTCCACCGTTGACCTCACCATGGCGTTCAGCCTCTCCGTCAGCTTGAATTTTGGGTGCAAGGACGCAAACGGGGCGGATGGCATCGTTTTCATATTCGCCGCAACGCCAGGGCTTGGCGTCGGCGGTGGCGGCATGGGCTACCAAGGACTGCCCCAATCCGTTGGCATCGAGATGGACGACTACCAGAACGGCGGCTTCGGCGACCCAGCTTCCGACCACATGGGCATCAATTCCAACGGGAGCGTGTCTCACGACCTTGTGGGTCCCGTCCCGCTCCCCAACATCGAAGACTGTGGCTACCATTGCTTTACCGTGAACTGGAACCCTGCTACCAACAACCTAACTGCTACCCTGGACGCTACGACCATAAGCTACTCAGGCGACATCACTGCCATCGTTGGCAGCTCGGCATACTTCGGCTTTTCGTCCGGCACGGGGTCGTTATCAAACATTCACGCCGTGTGCTTCAATGCACCGGCAGTCATCCCGATGGACGACGTGACCATTTGCCCCGGCCAAAGCACCACCCTCCAGGCCGACCCTAGCGGTTCCTCCTGGACATGGCAAGCGAATCCAACCCTCAGCGCAACCAACATCTCAAACCCAACCGCCACGCCAAACACCACCACGACCTACTACGTCACCATCAACTACGCTTGTGGATTCTCCAACACCGACGACGTAACCGTGATGGTCGCCACGCCACCCAATGCCTTGGCCACCAGTAACACGCCGCTCTGTGAGGGCGAAACCCTACTGCTCAACGCCTCCGGTGGGGTTGGTTACAATTGGTCGGGGCCGTTGGGTTTTGGTTCGGGCCTCCAAAACCCGAGCATTGACAACGTCGTGACCGCCAACGCAGGCACCTACACCGTCACCGTGACGGACGTGGATGGATGCACCGCATCCGCCACCACACAAGTCGTCATTAACCCAAATCCAATCGTGGGCATCGTGGCGATCAATGCACCACTTTGTTCCAACGGGCCAATCGTCACCATGCAGGGCATCCCCGCAGGCGGTGTTTGGGGTGGCGCAGCCAATCCGCTCGGACAGGTGGATCCCACTACCCTTAGTCCTGGCCTGCACACCGTCACCTATACCTACACCAATGCCAACGGCTGCACTTCGGATACCGAGACAACCATTGAGGTGGTTCAAGCTCCGGTTGTGCAGATATTCCCGGCGGGGCCGTTTTGCCCAACCGACCCGCCCACCTACATGCTGGCCAACCCGTCTGGTGGTTTTTGGACGGGGGTTGCCGACCCGCAAGGCCTTGTGACGCCGTCGTCGCTGCCTCCAGGACTTCACGTAGTTCATTACAGCTTCTCCGACTTTTACGGTTGCACCGACGAGGATGAAATTCTTATTGAAATTCAGCCCAGCACGCCTGTAACCATCCAGCCAGCCGGGCCGTTTTGCCCCGATGCACCTGTGCAGACGCTCACCGCCAACCCGGTTGGCGGTATTTGGAGCGGTGCCGCAAACAGCAACGGACAAATCAACCCGGCTGTACTTGGCCCTGGCATACACGAGGTTTATTACTTGTTCAGTATCGGCGGAGCTTGTCCTGGCATGGACACGATTGCTGTTCAAATTTTCACCCCGCCCACCGCCATCATCAGCGGCAGCGGCACCATCTGCCAAGGCAGCGGCCAGAGCGTCAACCTGACCATCGCGACCACTGGCACTGGGCCATTCTCTGTCACCTACGTTGTCAACAACCAGAACCCCGTAACCCTGACGCTCCCCGTCGGCAGCACTGCGATTCCCGTTTCAACGCCCGGCACCTACACCATCACGGACGTGGTGGACGCAAACGGCTGTCATGGCACGGCCAGTGGTTCGGCACAAGTGCAGGTGGTAGGTTCACCGACCGTTTCCGGGCTTGATTTCACCTGCAACGGCGACAACACCGCCTACTCAGTCACCTTCGTCGTGAGCAACGGCGACCCGTCCACGTACACCATCACCGGGATCGTGCCGGGCGTCTTCACGAATAGCCCGCCGTACACCTTCAACAGCGGCCCCATCCCCAACGGCGCCAATTACAGTTGGGTGGTGAACGACACCAACAATTGCAATCCCGTGACGCTGTCCGGCAGTTTCTCTTGCCAGTGTACCACCGATGCCGGAACGATGAGCAGCAATACGCTTTCGGCCTGTGTAGGCAGCACTGTAACTGCCACCCACAACGACGACGAAGTGCTTGACGGCAACGACAGCCTTATTTTTGTGCTGCACAGCAGCAATGGGAACAGCCTCGGCACCGTGTACGGGAGCAATGCCACGGGACAGTTTGGGCTAGTGCCGCCGATGGTGGCTGGCACTACCTACTACATCTCCGCCGTAGCTGGCAACGGGTTGGCCAATGGCAACGTTGACCTCCTCGACCCCTGTCTTTCGGTGGCATTTGGGCAGCCGGTGGTGTTCAATGCATTGCCACAGGCCAGCATTTCCAGCAACCAAGAAATCTGCATGGGCGAGGCTGCGACCATTGCGTTTGCCCTCACGGGCAATGCCCCGTTTGATGTGGTGTACTCGGATGGTTCGCAAAATTTCACCCTCACCAATATCCTGACGGGGCATACGATGAGCGTCTCGCCAAGCGCTACAACGACCTATTCGCTCGTTTCCACCACCGACAACAACACCCCGGCCTGCTCCACCAACGGCGGTGGCAGTGTGACCGTGACGGTGTGGCCCCATGCGCTCACAACGCAGACGCTGAATATCTGCGACGGCGAGTCCATAGTATTGGGTGGCGCTCCGCAAACGATGCCCGGCAACTACACTGACTCGCTGACCACCGTTCACGGCTGCGACAGCATCATCGTCAGCACGTTGATCGTCAACGACTTGGATACAACCTACCTAACCGACGCCAGTTGCAACCCCGCCAATGTGGGCACTTTCACACAAAATTTGACGAACCAAAACGGCTGCGACAGCACCGTGATTTTAACGGTAAGTTTCTCGCTTACGGATACCACCCTCGTCAGCTCGACCACCTGCGACCCAGTGGCAGCGGGCGTTTTCACCCAAATACTAACCACCCCGGAAGGCTGCGACAGCACCGTGATAGAAACCGTGGTGCTGCTTCCAAGCGACACGACGCTGCTTTTTGATACAAGCTGCAACCCAGCTAACGTGGGCAGTTTTGTGGAAAATTTGACAAATCAAAACGGTTGCGACAGCACCGTGATTTTGACCGTTAGCTTCTCGCTGACGGATACAACGCTCGTCAGTTCGACCACCTGCGACCCAGCGGCGGCGGGCGTTTTCATTCAAAACCTCACCACGCCGGAAGGCTGCGACAGCACCGTGATTGAAACCGTGGCGCTGCTTCCGAGCGACACGACGTTGCTTTTCGGGTCGAGCTGCAACCCGGCCAGCGTCGGTGTTTTTGTGCAAAATTTGACAAACCAGTTCGGTTGCGACAGTACCGTGGTTCGCACCGTGAGCTTCTCGCTGACAGACACCACGCTCGTCAGTTCGACCACCTGCGACCCAACGGCGGCGGGCGTTTTCATCCAGAACCTCACTACGCCGGAGGGCTGCGACAGCACCGTGATCGAAACGGTGGCACTGCTGCAAAGCAATGTCATCAACCTCAACAACACCTCCTGCGACCCCGCCAACGTGGGCGTTTTTGTACAAAACTTGACCAACCAGTTTGGTTGCGACAGCACAGTCACCACCACCGTAACGCTGTTGCCGAGCGACACGACGACGCTGTTAGACAGCAGTTGCAGCCCACAAGACACGGGAGTGGTCGTGCAAATTTTCTCCAACCAATTCGGCTGCGACAGCACGATAGTCACCATCACCACGCTGGTGCCACCTTCGCAATGCGGTGTAGTGGCCTCGCTCACCGGAAGCACCATCCCCTGCGGCGAAACGACCGGACCACTCACGCTAACCGTCACGCTCGGCGAGCCACCGTTCAACTACGCATGGACAGGGCCGCAAAGCGGCTCCGGCACGGCAGCACAGGTGAACGTGCCGCAGGTCATCGGCAATTTGCCGCCCGGCACCTACTCGGTGACGGTGACGGCGGCCAATGGACTGACCACCACGGCGACGGCGGTGATTGGCCAAATTTTCCCACCAACGCTGACCGCTCAGGTCACCTCGGACTACAACGGCTTCGACGTGAGCTGTTTTGGGGAAACGGACGGTAGCGCTTCGGCCTCGCCCGTTGGCGGGCAAGCACCGTTTGGTTTTGTTTGGTCAAACGGGGGCGAGCAGCGCAGCAGCGACCGGCCTCGGCACTGGCAACTACTCGGTAACAGTGACGGACGCCAACGGCTGCACGGCCTCCAACAGTGTGACGCTCAACGGCCCCGCGGCACTTGAAATTACGTTCAGCGTGAACGACTTGGATTGTTTTGGGCAGAATGACGGAACAGTTTCGGTACAGCCGAGCGGCGGCACACTGCCCTACGCCTACTCACTGGACGGGGGTGCTCCGCAATCGGCGAGCACGTTCACTGGGTTGACGGCTGGCACTTTCGAGGTACAGGCGACGGACGCCAACGGCTGCGAAACGGCTGAATTCATTGGCATAAATGCCCCGCTTCCATTTGATGTGGAACTGGGCGACGACCTTTTCATCGAGTTGGGTGACCAGGCGGTGCTGAACGCCATCGTCAGCTTGCCGTTCGATTCGGTGGCCAACGTTGTGTGGCAGGGGCTTGACTCGGTGGAGTGCCCCGGGTGTTTGGCGCAGCCGATTGCACCGCTTTTCACCACCACTTACGCTGTGACCATCACCGCCGAAAACGGCTGCTCGGACAGCGACCAAGTGACGGTTTACGTGGACCGAACTCGCCATGTCTACGTGCCAAACGCCTTCTCGCCCAACGGCGACGGGGTGAACGACCAGTTCATGATTTTCTCGGACGTGGAGTCGGTGAAGCGGGTGAAGTCGTTCCTGGTGTTCTCCCGCTGGGGGGAAACGGTGTTTCAATACTTCAACTTCCAGACCAACGACCCCGCATACGGCTGGAACGGCGAGCACCGTGGCGAAGCGCTCGACCCGGCGGTGTTCGTCTGGTTTGCAGAGGTTGAGTTTGTGGACGGCGAGGTGCTACTGTTGGAGGGGGATGTGACGCTGGTGAGGTGATTTTGGATTGACGATTGACGACTGACGATTGACGATTCAGCTCACGATATTGCCAAACCGTTCGTTGAAGCCGGCGATGCCCTGCAACCCACCCGTGTGAACCAGCACGATGCTCGCTCCTTCGGGGAAAAAGCCCTGTTCGGCTAATTCCACGGCAGCAAAAAACGCTTTTCCCGTGTAAATTGGGTCGAGTGGGATGCCCGTTTTTTCCTTGAAATCGTTGATGAAGTCAATCAGTTCGGGCTTCCATTTGGCGTAGCCGCCGAAATGGAAATCGTCCACGACGATTGCGGATTTCGGATTGGGGATTGCGGATTGGGAGGGTAGGCATTTGGTCAACAGTTTTTCCACCTCATTTTGCATAAAATCGCCTTTCAAAACAGAGACTCCGATCGCCGTGCTGCCCCGCAAGCCAGTCGAGATGCCCGCCAGCGTTGCGCCCGTGCCACAGGCAGTAATGAAAAAGTCGGGAAGGTGCCCGAGCTGGGCAGTAGTTTCTTCCACGATTTCCCGGCAGCCGGGCAGGGCGAGGCAGTTTGCGCCGCCTTGCGGCAAAACAAATGCGCCCGCTGGGTCAATTTTCAGGAGTTTTAGCAGTTCGTTTTCGGGTTTATTTCTCAGATTTGCCCTGCTTGTAAAAATCAAGTCCATTCCACACTCCTTAGCGAAGCCCAATGTCGGATTCCGCAGTCCGATTTCTTCACCACCGACCACACCCAAGGTTGAAAATCCGAATTCCAAGCCAGCCGCTGCCACTGCTGCGAGGTGATTGCTGTATGCCCCGCCGAAGGTGATGAGCTTGGTCAAGCCGAGTCGTCTTGCTTCGAGCAGGTTGTGCTTGAGCTTGCGCCACTTGTTGCCGGAGACGTGCGGGTGCAGCAGGTCGTCCCGTTTCACCAAAAGGCGAAGGCCACGAAACGCAAATACCTTCTGTTCCACCGTTTGCAGCGGCGAGGGCGGATGGTTGAGCAAGGCGTCTAAATTATTCATCGGAACGAAAAAAGATTAATCTAAGCGAACAAAACGTTAATTGAACCTATCGAGATAATCAACGCATTGTATTTGGCTCTTTGTCCAAGAAACCAAATGAAGTCGCTGGTTATTTCAAAGTAAAAACTCCCCCGTTTATGAAAAAGAAGCAGCAGGATAAAGAACAAATCGTTGCGAAGCCGTCCGTTGAAAACCCAAAAATTGAGGCAAATTCTACGAAAAACAACGATGGCGGTTATATCTGGCTCGTCTAAACATGCTGGCGAACAAACACATCCCCCAGACCAATAGCGCGTAGGTTACCCAAACCTACCATTAGAATTGGTCAAAATCAGGGCTTGGCCTCGGCCAACGTCCTGATTTTTTTTTGGTCGCCATTCAGCAGAAGCATTTGTATTTTCCTACCTTTCCTGCCTGTTTCACCACAAAATAGACTGCAAAAATGGCAATGCTCGAAGTAATCGCCGGAATGATTTTCACTTTCATGCTCCTCAGCCTGTTGGGCACCACTTTCAACGAACTGGTGTCGGCCTGGCGAGGTTGGCGGGGCTTCTACCTCGAAGAGGCCCTCAAGCGGCTGCTGGAGTACAAGGACAACCCGGAGGTGTTCAACAAATTCAAGCAGAATGCGATGTTCCGGCAGTTAATGCAGCACAAGGCGCCGTTGCGGGTTTCGCAGGCACCGGCCTACCTGAGCGCAACCAATTTTTCCTCCATCCTCGCCAACGTACTGAAAAAGAAAAACGAATTGGTGCAATCCGTTGACGATTTCATGCACGGACTGCCCGAAGACAGCCAACTTCGACAGGTATTGGAACAGTTCAAAGAGGAGGGCCACACGTCCGTGGACGCTTTCAAGTCCAGGCTGCAGGCTTGGTTCGACGATGTGATGTACCAATCCAGCGGCTGGTACAAGCGGCACTTGCAGTTCGTGACCTTTTTCGTGGGGCTTGGCATCGCCATCGTGCTGAACGCCGACAGTTTCCAGATTTACTCGCACCTGACCAACAACGCTGCCAACCGCCAGCAGCTTTCGCTGCTGGCCACGGCATTCGCCAATGAAAACGAAACGCTGCCCATGCCAACCGTCCCGTCTGATTCATTAAGCGGCAGCGAAATAAAGAATGAACTGAAAAACTTCGTGAACCAGCCAGAATTCAAGGAGGCGTCCAACATACTTGGCCTCGGCTGGAGCCGGAGCGACTTTTTCGTGGCTCCCAGAACCTGGCTGCTGCGGTTGCTGGGTTGGTTCATATCGGCCTTGGCCATTTCACTTGGTGCGCCGTTTTGGTTCGATGTTTTGAAAAAAATAATCACCATACAAAGCACCGGCTCGATGCCGAGCGGTACCAGTGGAAGCGCAGGTGATAATAAATACTGGAAGCGGGGATGTGAAGAAATGATTGGGAATCAGGTAGTAGTAACTGGGAATTGGTCGCCCGATTCCCAATTACTCGTCAATTGAATCCAACCGGTAGCCTTCGATGAGCGCTAATTATTTCCTTCGCAAAATCGTCCGTCTCGGCGAAGCCGTCGGCTTCGAGGGCGAGTGCCCAAGCCTCGTAGTCCGCACCTTTCAGGCGGGCGAAGTTCTCCTTTGCAAAAAGACTGAAATCCCGGAAACTGGCCCAGGCCGAGCTGTACTTACGGTAGGTATGGCCCTGAAACTCCCGACAGGCACCGTTCCAGTTGGCGTTGCAGGGCATGGCGAAATAGTTGTGGACATCGAGGGCGATGTCCCGCTTCCCGGCGGCACTCTGGTACAGCGACACGGCGAGGATGATGCTGGCCGGGATGCCGTAACGCTTTTGCTCCTCTCGTGCCACCTTTGCGAAGCGGGTCAGGTAGGCGTGCTGGGTGGCTTCGTCAATGCTCGAAAGCGCTGTGCGGCGGTTGCTTGAAAAGCCCGGCAGGTTGATGGCGGGAGCTTCCATGCGGCCCATTTTGGGCGGTAGGCCAGCGGCCAGCGGCTCGGCGTCGGTGATTTTTTCCTTGGGTTTGGCTGCCTTTTCGAGGCGGTAGGGCGGCTCGTCCATGCGGACTTGCAAGCTGAGGTCTTTGCGGAACCAAGCCAGTAACATCAAAGCCGTGATGGACAGTTTGAACCAGTTGTTTTTTACGAAACCAAGAATCGGGCGAAGGGCGTTTGTATTTTTCATGGCTACATCGGTTTGAAATCAATGAGCCACAAATATAAACAATTTGTTTTTAAAACACAAATTGTTTTTCTAAAATATTCAGCTTTTGCATTTATCCTAAATTTGCTTTATGAAAACAAAATAACTATTAGCTGGATGCACAAACATCAAATTGGCTCTGCTAAAAATGTTGCGGAAAAAGATGAACCGTACTTTTGCTGGAAAAGGTGCGTCAACTATTGCTCCCAAATTCAAGAAAACAATCAAACCAAACGCCGTCGCGTAAAACCAAATGGAGAACCAATAATTAACCGGAGTTCGAAGTTGACATGCAAAAATCAATTGAGCAAGCGCCAAACTTTTGGAGAGGGTGATGCCAGCATGAACGATTTGATGGCTGCTGAAAACTTTGTGCTTGACAACTAGATTTTCTACGACTGGAATTTCAACTTGTCAAAATTAACTTGGAGAGGATTTTTTAAACAGACCATGGGCATTCCATTTGCAAGGGCGTGGAGAAAGAAACTTATGGAGAAACTAAAAGTTTCGAAAGCCCAACTGGAAGTCTGGAAATGGCAAGAAAAGGCTACAATAAAGTAAAGATTTGCCCATAGCCGAGCAACTAAGGCCATGACAAGTGGCGAAATGGATTTAAATTAAGCTTTAAGGAAACTACCGAATTCTTGATAGCCCAAGCTGAAAGGGGTGAGGTCATTTCGCATGAAGACCTTATCAAGGACTCAGAAAATTGGTAGTATTTGAGCCCCGACTGCCAACTACCCCTGTCAAACTGCCATTTTTTAATCCTCCTTCACGTTCACCCGAATCCTATCCTCTCGGTTTGCCAATTCCCAAGTCGTGTAAAAAATCAACTTACCGATTTGCTCCATTTTCTCGAACATGATTTTGTCCACCGTGTCGCTCGGCTGGTGGTAGTCCTTGTGCGTACCAGAAAAGTAGAAAATGGACGGGATGCCCTTCCTCGCAAAATTGTAGTGGTCGCTGCGGTAGTAGAAGCGGTTGGGGTCGTTCTTGGCGTTGAAGGTGTAGTCGAGGTCAAGATGTGCGTACTCGGCGTTGGCCGCCTCGTTGATGTCGTGCAGCTCGGTGCTGAGTCGGTTCGAGCCGATGACGTAGATGTAGTTTGGGTTGCCATCATGTTTGGGGTCGGTGCGGCCAATCATGTCCACGTTCACATCGGCCACCGTGTTTTCGAGCGGAAAAATCGGATGCTCCGAGTAGTATTCAGAGCCGAGCAGCCCCTTCTCCTCGCCGCTCACCAGCAGGAATAGGATGCTGCGGCGTGGGCCTTGGCCGTCTTTTTTCGCTTGCGCAAACGCCTGTGCGATGTCCATGACCGTGCTGCTGCCAGAGCCGTTGTCGTCGGCACCGTGGTAGATGGCGGGGCCTTTTTTGCCCAGGTGGTCGTAGTGGGCGGATACGACGACGACCTCTTTTTTCAATCGTGGGTCGTTGCCTTCGATATAGCCGAGCACGTTGGAGCCGAGCAGTTGGCGCTTGTTCTTCTTCTGAACCATGCTCAGGCGACAGGGAAAATCCATGTGTGCGGGCTTGCCGGACTTCTTGATGCCGTCCCGCAGCTTTGCGAATTTCTTCATCTTTTTGCCCACAATCTCCTTTGCCAACGTGCTGGAAATGAACATGTTGTTGGCGTAACGCCCCTCTGGGTTGCCGCCCTCGCCCATTCGCATTTCGCTGTTGAGGAGGGTCTTCCGGGCTTCGCCCACCGTCTTTTTGATGTCCGCATCAATGAGCAACACCGTGGCGACGTCGTGCTGGTGCGCCACTTCGAGCTTTTTGCGCCAGTCGGTTGACCAAGGCGAAAGCTCCGGTGTGCCAGTGAGCCAGGAGTTGCCGTCCTTGTCCACGGGTTCGTCCATGTAGATGAGGATGGTCTTGTCCGTGAGGTCCTTGCCCTTGTAGTCGCTGTATTTTGGGTCGTCAATGCCATAGCCGAGGAAGATGACCTGACCAGTGGCGAAGCGCTCCCGGTTAGAATTAGCGCTGGGGAAAGATACAAAGTCGCTCAGGTGGCGATGGCTTTCACCGTTGATGGTCAGCTCGATTTGGCCGTTGTCCCAGCTTTCGGCGGTGAAGGCGATGTTTTGGAAATACGTGCCGTTGCCTGCCCCTGTGGGGTTCCCGATAGTCGGAAAGCCGAGCTTCTCAAAATGCGCTGCGATGAACTCAGCGGCCTTGCGCTGTCCCTCCTGCCCGGTTTCCCGCCCCTCGAACTCGTCGGAGGCAAGCACATTGAGGTAGCTCCTCATGTCCTCAGCAGTGATGGTGGCAGCGTAGGGGGCTGCGTTTGCAGTCGCAGTGAGCAGTGGATGGTCGGGTGGTGTGGTGGCCAGTTCGGGCGACAGTTGCGCCAGCAAAACAAAGGATGCAAAAACGGACAATGCCGTGGCGAGCAGGTATTTTTTCATTGAAGAAGGTTTAGGGGGTTTAGAGGGTTTAGGGGGTTTAGAAAGGTTCGTACTAAACCACCTAAACCTGCTAAACTTTCTAAACCCAATCGCCAGATAGACAGTGTGAATCTTGGTTTTGTTGCGTGGCTTGCGAATTTAAGGCCATTTTGTGGGCAGGGGTTTTGCATTTGGGGTAAATTGCGGCAATTCTTCTCAACCTTTAAACCTGCATCATGAAAACCCTCATCGCTTCCTTTCTTTTCCTGTTGGTTTCCAATTTTGTTTTTGGGCAAATTGAGTGGGTGGGCAACCACGACTTCTCGGAAGCGGCCACCGACATCGTGCGCACCTCTCAGGGGCAGTACATCTTGGTGCATGGCAACGGAAGTGGCCTCACCGTGTTGGATAACAATGGGGTTATTGTCTTCGAAAAACTGTTGAATGTTTACCAAAACGATAATTATCAGCGGATTTCTGATATCATTGAATTGTCAGATTCCTCCATCGTCTTTACTTCCAGTGTGGTGGATTGCGATGTTTTTATTTCCAATTTTTACAAGTTTGACAAATCATGGAATGAATTGGCCTCCTTCTATCTTTACGACGCCGAAGGCCCTGCTGCAAGATTCAGCGATGATGCCGTTATTTTTAGTGAAAAAGGATATAACCGCCTCGTCAAATTGGACAATTCTGGTGCCCAACAATGGGAGACCAATCTTAACGGGAACAACATCAATGACTTGGTAATTACTGCTGACGACACGCTACTGATAGCTTCCGAACAGGGGTTGATAAAGCTAAGTGCATCAGGCGCCTTTGTAGAATCCCTGCCCAACCTAGTTTTTGACCGCCTCGAAATCCTTTCCAACGGCAATTTTCTTGCACAATTCAACGATGTGCTTTACCTGTACGACCAAGATTTAACGCAGCTCTCCTTTTTTCAACAGCAAGGAGAAGCCATCGTGGACCTTGCCATCGGCCAAAATGAAATAGCAGTATTGACATCGGCCTTGAAAATCGTCCGGCTTGATATCGGATTGAACCAAACCGACATGACGGTGCTGACTGGGCAAAACCAAAGTTTTTCGTCAGTAGCATTCGCCGATAATGGATATATGGTGGGTGGCGGCGAACAATACGGCAACGATGACCCCCAAAACGAATCGGCCTTCATCAAACAGCTTGCCTTGAACGGCTCCACGGCGAACACGGCCAAAGATGCTGCATTGACGAGTGTGCAACTGGTCGGTTCGCCAACAACTGTTATCAACTTGTGGGGATTCTATTACGAGGCTATCGTACATGGTTTACAGGTGACCGTTGAAAATGCAGGAACTACCACTATCAACCAGCTGAATGTCAATTTTCACCACAATACGACGGTTTTCTTGTGGGAGTGTGCGGAGTTGCAAACTTTTTCTAAGTCATTCGACGACCTCAACCTTCAGCCCGGCGCTTCAATGGTGCTGGACTGGGGCGACCAATCCCTACTTTTCAATGAAAACCCTGCTGGCAAGGATATCGAACTCTGCATGTGGACCTCCCTCCCCGACCACCAACTCGAAACCAACAACGACAACGATGTAAGCTGTACGGAGGTGCTGGTGGCTGCCCACGAGCCGTTTCCCATCAGTTTCTCCCATGCCTTCAACCCTGTGGCCGACGTGCTTTACCTCGAAATGCAGACCGACGTGGATTACTCCGTCGCTAAGGCCACCATCTTTAATGTTGCCGGGCAAATGGTGTACGCTGAACCCATCACTGACCAGTTTCAAAACCTTGATTTGAGTTACCTCACCGATGGTGCTTATTTCCTCCAAATCGTATCCGGTGAGCGGGTGGGGTGGGGGAAGTTTGCGAAGTATTGACGCAAAAAAAAACACAAGTCAGGTTCACTTAACCCAAAAAACTCCTCCGCTTTTAATCGGTTTCACCTACATTTGGCCTACACCACAAATGGCCATTTACCATTCATCATTAACCACTGAAAGCATGTACTCATTCACCTACGGCGGCAAAAACGGCGAAACCTTCCAGCTCGCCGAAGCCAAAGACCTCGTCGTGGTGCGCACCGTCGGCGACGCACCGCTTGAAACACTTTCCCTCTCCTCCCAGTCCCGTGACATCGTGCCGAGCCTGCTGCCCATCGCTGCCTTCCCGGAGGCCAGCGTGATGGTCTATCGCTGCATCGCCACGGAGGAAAAAACGGCCACGGCCATGCGCAACGCCGCCCGTAAAATCCTCTCGCAAGAGGAGGGTGTCCGCTTCGCAGGGCGGGTACTTAAAGACCCAGCCACGGGCAGCATCGTCGTTTACACTGAAAACATTTACCTCCAATTCAAGCCCGATTTGCCCAAAAAAGATTGCGCAGCAATCATGAAAAAATACGACCTCAAGGTCAAAGAAGACCTCGGCATCACCCCCAACTCCTACTTCGTGGAAGCCCCGGAGGGTACGGGACTTGGGGTTTTTGAGCTGGCGCAAAACCTGCTCGCACTGCCCCAAGTCGAAGCCTGCCACCCAGAGCTGGTGCGGGAGCGAAGGTTCAAGTCCGTACACCCGATGCAATGGCATTTGCGGGAGACACAGGTCAACGGCGTCTCCATCAGCCAGCACGCCAATGTGGAGGCCGCTTGGGAACTCAGCCGGGGCGCTGGCATCACCATCGCCGTGCTCGACGACGGGGTGGACACCTCGCACCCGGAGTTCAAGGACAAGGTTGCATTCCCCCGTGATACCGTCACCAACACCGACGACGCCCAGCCAAAGCACCCCAGCGAACGCCACGGAACTGCCTGCGCCGGGGTGGCCTGCGCCAGTGGCAGCGGCAAGGCCAGTGGCGTGGCGCCCGATGCCAAGCTCATGCCCATCCGCCTCGGAAGCATCGGCTCGGTGAGCGAGGCCAAGTCGTTCAAATGGGCCGCCGACAACGGGGCGGACGTGATTTCGTGCAGTTGGGGGCCGGAGGACGGCGCGTGGTGGAACGCCAACGACCCGCTCCACACCAAGCAGGCCCGCCTGCCCGACAGCGCCAAGGCCGCCATTGACTACGCCGTGGAAAAGGGGCGGGGCGGCAAGGGCTGCGTTATCACTTGGGCCGCCGGCAACGGCAACGAGGACGTGAAGTTCGACGAATACGCCAGTTACCCGAAGGTCATCGCCGTGGCCGCCTGCAACGATGCTGGCCGCCGCAGCGTCTATTCCGATTTCGGCGATGCGGTCTGGTGCTGCTTCCCCAGCAACGATTTTTTTGAGCCGAGGCTCAACCCCGACCGACCAAAAACCCCCGGCATCTGGACGACCGACCGCACCGGGAAGAACGGATACAACAGCGGCGGCATCAATGCCGAGCACCTCGTCGGCGACTTGGACGGCTACTACACGGCCACTTTCGGCGGCACGTCAAGCGCCTGCCCCGGCGTGGCAGGCACGGTGGCGCTCATGCTCGCTGCCAATCCCGACCTCACTTGGGAGCAGGTGAAAACCATCATGCGCAACTCCTGCGACCGCATTGACGAGACGATGGGCGCTTACGATGCCAATGGCCACAGCCCCTTCTACGGCTACGGTCGCCTCAATGCACAGAAGGCCGTGCAGAACGCCATCGCTGCCGGGCAGCCGAAGTCCGATGCGCCAGTTTTCAAGGTAAATGGCTTGGCAAGTTTCAACAAGACCGCCAATGCGCCGCTGACGAACGATGCCCCCGTTGGCGAATTTGCTGTGCCGGAGCGCCTACTGGGGCTTCAACTAAGCTTGGAGCCGTTCCACCCAGACCTGCACGTTTCCTACAAATTGATGGTGAAAAACATGGGCGAAACCGCTCCCGCCACAGATGGTGCAGTGGCAAAAACGGCGGACAAGCGACGTTCCGTGGTGGGCATTTCTATCTCGCTGGATGGCCCGCTTGCCTCGAAATTAAAGGTGAAATATGCCGTGAAGCTGAAGGGTAAAGCCAAGTGGGTGGAAGCGGAAAATGGCGCTTGGGTGGGCAGCGGCGATGCGAAAAAGGGGGCGACAGTGGAAGGGGTGCGGGTGTGGATTTGATTTATTTAAACACTTCGTCTGCTTTTATCAAAAACCCAGGAATCACAGGCTCTGCCGAGCAAATATCATCGCCTGTGCAAATGGTCATTTGCTTACCACGATAGACGTGTACCTCTTTTGCTTTTGGGCAAACAAACCAAACAATGGCGACTTTGGCATTGCGGTAGTCCACAAGTTTTTCGTTAAATGTGTTCATATTACAATTGTCAGAAATTACCTCAATCACCAGCAGCGGTAGTTGGTTGACTTCCCCAAATAATTGACTTTGTTCGTTGGAAAAGAAGGAAATGTTGGGGCTTCTGTATGAATTGCCGAACCAAGATTCCACCTCTCCATAAAGATCCCCATATCTTCTAGACACTCCTTGGTGTGCTTCAAGACATTTTTTCAGGTTGACAAAAATGTATAAGTTACTTTGGATAAATGTCCTTATTGTTTTAACCACTATGCCATCTACCCATTCATATTTAAAGCGGTCTTCCCTACTGCCGTAACGGCGTTCAAATGCTTCCCAACTTACTTTTCTACTCGGATACTTTGCTTGGCTCATTGCTAATTCGTTTAAGCAAATGTAGTATTTGATTGAAAATCACGCCCTTAAATCCACCTCAAACAAGTCCCTCGACTTCCACCAGACCACGCTGACGATGGCCAGGGAAAGCATCCCACCCGCCACCACCGAACGCACTGTGCCGAGCCAACTGGCCGCCATTCCCGATTCGAACGCCCCCAGTTCGTTGCTGGCGCTGAGGAAGATGCCGTTTACAGCTCCCACCCTTCCCCGCATCTCATCGGGCACCACCAATTGCAGAATCGTGTGACGAATGACCACGCTCACCGCATCAAATGCCCCCGTGAAGAACAGTGCTACGATGGACAGCCACAAGTTTTTTGAGAGCGCAAAAACGATGGTGGCTACGCCAAAACCGGCCACTGCCAGCAGCATGTTGCGCCAAGCCTTGTCCATGACGGTGGTGCGGGTGAGCACAAACAGGGTCAGCACCGCCCCCACCGACGGGGCAGCCCGCAGCACGCCGAGCCACTCCGGCCCCACCTTCAGGATGTCGTGGGCGAAGACGGAGAGGATGGCCACCACGCCGCCAAACAACACGGCAAACAAGTCGAGGGAGATGGAGTAGAGCAACATGCGGGTGCGCCCCACGAAGGCAATGCCCTCTTTTACTTTTTGCAAAATATTGCCCGCCTCTGGGTTCTCCACCCGGCGGTCCCGGATGAGCAACAGAAAGAAAAAAACCAGTCCAAACAGGCCAATCACCACGAGGATGGTGTTGCTGAACCCGCCCAAACTGTAAATGAACCCACTCACCCCCGGCCCAACGATAGTGCCCGTTTGCCATCCGGCGCTGCCCCAGGTGGCAGCGTTCTCGTAGGCGTGGCGTGGCACCAGCAACGGCTTGAGCGAGGAGGCGGTTGGCGAAAAAAAGGCGTAAAAACCACCCGTGGCTGCCACCACAGCATAAATCACATACTGCAAACTGCGGGCTGAAGCGGCATCGGTCAGGTTTTTTGACACAAAAAACAAGGTGAGCGAGCAGGCCGCAATGCCGCTGACGCTCAGGAGCAGGATTTTTTTCTTGCTCAACTTGTCGGCGAGGTGGCCGCCCAGCAGCGACAGCCCCATGAACGGCAGCGCATACGAAAGCCCCACGAAGGCGATGGATTTGGGGTCGCCCGTCAGCTTATACAACTGGTAGCCGATGATGACCTCCTGGATGAGGAAGGCGACTGTGAACAAGAAGTTGGCGGCCATGTAGTACCGAAACTCTGCGAAACGAAAGGCAAGAAATGGGTCTTTTTTTTGCACGGATATTCTTTGGTTGATAAGGGTTGATAATAAAGTTGATGAAGGTTGATGGGGCTGTCGTTGTGCGAGAAATCAACCCTTATCAACTTTCATCAACCCTTATCAACCCCACAGAAGGGGCGAAATTCCCCAAAACCACGAAATGTGGCGGTTTTATTTTTAGGTCTTAGCTTTGCAGCCCGAAATGTCGGGCGCAGTGCGGCGTGTTGTTTTGTTTGCCGCTCGGGCAACGCCTAGGTTGCGACGGGCGTTTCTTGAAACAAAAAATACCGGGTACAACGGGCGGCGAATAAATGACGACCTTAACAAACTACAAACTTTAAAAGCTTTTTGAAACTAAAACTAAACAACAAAGCATGAATTTCAACCTTATCTTTTTGATGAAAGAACCACGTAGAATGCGATTTTTTATAAAAAATGCGGTGGCGATACTGGCCGTTGCCACACTCGTAATCGCTTGTGACCGGGAAGTGGAACCCACCCCAGCCTACCTGACGGTAGAGCCGTTCGAACTGCTTTCCACCAACCCTGGCATGCACGGCAGCGTGTCGCACAAAATTACCCACGCCGACATGTTCATGTTCGACAGCACCGAAAACAGGAGCATCCAACTGGGTACTTTCGAGCTGCCGACCACCATTCCCGTGCTGAACACCGGCAAGTTCAGTTTGAACGTGGACGCTGTCATCAAGGCCAATGGCAACTCGTTTTACCTCCAACCCTACCCGTTTTACAAGCGGTTCTCGACGCCCATCAACCTCGCCCCGAACACAGACGAGACCGTGAAACCCACCACGGAATATCGAGATGAGGCCGTATTTGAGTTCGTCGAGGACTTTGAAGAAAACGGCGTTCTGTTCAGCGTAGACCGTGACAACGACGACCTCACCGCCCTCTCCCACACAAACCAAGACGTCTTTGAGGGGCAGTACTCCGGTTTGGTGACGCTCGACACTGCCCATCCGGTCATCGTGGCGCAAACGGCAGACCTGTACAGTATTGAATTCAGCACGGCTGGCAAGGTTTACTTGGAACTGAACTACAAAACCGATGTGCCGCTCGAATTTGGCGTCGTGGCCGTTGAGGACAACGGCTCGGAGGGCGACATCAACTTTGAGTTCGTGGTGCTGGCAAAACCTGAGTGGAACAAAATCTACTTCGACCTCACCGAACTGGTCAGCACTGCGACTACCAGTCGGTTCGCCCTCATCTTCCGTGGCGGCATCCCCATCGAGGCTGGCAAATACACCCTCAACACCGCCGAAATATTGATGGACAACGTGAAAATGGTGCATTTTTAAAAAAAGACTTTGGACGGTAGACATTAGACTTTAGATGGGACTGCTCATTTTGGCATACCTTGAAGACTGGTCTAAAGTCTATCGTCTAAGGTCTAATGTCTATCATCTATCGTCTCCATGCCCGCTACCCGCACCTACCAGCTTTTCGATTTCCTTGCAGCCATGCTGGCTTGGGCATTGTTTTTCCTCTACCGCAAATGGCTGGAAGGCATCGCACCGAGTTGGGCGGCGATGAACGACCTGAATTTTTTCTACGGCATTTTCATCATCCCGGTCGGCTGGCACCTATTTTACTCGTTGTTCGACGACTATCGGGACGTGTACCGGATGTCACGCCTGGCTACCTTGTCACGCACGTTTTTCCTCACATTTTTCGGAGTGGTGTTCGTGTTTTTTACGCTCATGCTCGATGATTTCGTGCGGGACTACACCACGTACTACACTTCGTTTGGGGTGCTGTTTGGGTTGCATTTCTTGCTCACAGCCACGCTTCGCATGGTGTTGCTGACCCGTGCGCATTGGCGCTTGCAGGCGGGGCTGGTCTCCTTCCCGACCCTGCTCGTCGGCGATGGCGAACGGGCCGCCGAGCTTTACCAGGAACTGATTTCCATGAAAAAACGCCCCGGCTACCGTTTCGTAGGGTATGTCGGTCTCACGGAAAACAGGCCACCCTTCGGCCACCTGCCCCGCCTTGGCACCCTGCCGGAGCTGTCGAAGGTCATTGCGGAGCACCAAATCGAAGACGTGCTGATTGCCATGGAGCCGGAGGAGCACGTGCGCCTCACCGACACGCTCGACCGATTGTTTGATTTTGGTGAAAAAATCCACATCAAAATCATTCCTGACATGTACGACAACCTGCTGGGCAACGTGCGCATGAACGAGGTTTACGGTGCCGTGCTGCTGCAAATCAGGCAGGAACTGATGCCCAAATGGGAGCGCCTCGTGAAGCGCATGATGGACGTGGCGGTGTCGCTCGCAGTAATGGTGGGGCTATCGTGGCTCTACGCCTACGTGGCGCTGCGGGTGCGGCTGAGTTCGCACGGTCCGGTGTTTTTCCGGCAAGAGCGGGTCGGGCTGAATGGGCGTCCGTTCCACCTCGTGAAGTTCCGCTCGATGCGCACCGATGCCGAGCAGGAAGGCCCACAGCTCTCGCAGGACGATGACCCGCGGGTGACCGCCTGGGGCGCCACCATGCGAAAGTACCGCCTCGATGAGCTGCCCAACTTCTGGAACGTGCTTGTGGGCGATATGTCGCTCGTGGGGCCACGCCCGGAGCGGCAGTTCTTCATCAACCAGATAGTGGAAAAAGCGCCCCATTACCGCCACTTGCTCAAGGTGCGGCCCGGCATCACCAGTTGGGGCCAAGTGAAGTACGGCTACGCCTCCAACCTCAACGAGATGCTCCAGCGCCTCCGCTTCGACATCCTCTACATCGAAAACATGTCGCTGGTGCTGGACTTGAAAATCATGTTTTACACGGTGCTGGTGTTGTTGAGGGAGAAGGAAGTGAGGTGTCAGATGCTGGCCTGTCTAGTCAAACTTGCCCACCCCACCCGATAGGCTCAACCTGCCAGCTCCCAATAACGCTACGGCCAACCCGCCAAGCATCAAAAGGACGTTCAGTTCGATAAGCCAGCCCCCAAACTCGTTGCGCTGGAAGGCGATGTCACGGTGCGCCACCAAGATGGTCATCAACATGTTGAAGGCCAAGACCAATCCTGCTGGTCTCGTGAATTTGCCAATGAGGATGAGCAGGGGCGCCACAAACTCCCCGATGTGGGCACCGTAAGCCAGCCAACCGGGCAGCCCCGCACCTTCGACAAGGCTGATGGTGCCAGCGGCGCCGCCTTCAATGCGGCCAAGGCCATGCAGGAAAAGGACAAGTCCGACCCCAATTCGCAATGTCAATTTGCCAAGGTCAGGGTGGTCAAGGATTTTTAGTTGGTCCATTTTGCTTTGTTTTTTGCCACGAATAAACGAATTTTTCTGAATTACTGGCCACCGCCAATCAACCGGATATCAAAACCGTGCTTGCGTTGGTACGTCCCGAAAATATCCCGCACAGTTTCCAGCCCCTCCTCGCCGAAGCAGCCCACGCAGACCGTGCCACCGCTGCCGCCACCCGTGATTTTTGCGCCGAAAACGCCGCTGTCAAGGCCATACTCCCGCACCATCTCCACCAGTTCATCGGTGTGTGCATTGCCGAGGCCGACGGACGTGTAGCTGGCGTGTGACTGGAACATCAATTCGCCAAGCAAGCTAAGTGATTCATTGTCAACTTCTTGCGAAATAATCTTGCCGAAGCTTCTGACTCGGAAGTTTTCATGCACGGGATGTCGGGCGCAGGATTTCACCCAATAAACTTTGTCGGGTTCAACCCTCGTCATGCGGTCGCCCGTACCTCCGTATTTCTCCAAAAACTGGCTACCTCCCATAGTTTCTGGCAAAATGGGGGCGCAGTTTTGCTCAAAATCGGCGGGGGAAAGGTTGCACAGGTAGCCACCAAATTCCCGTCCAAGCTCCGCCTCGATGATGCGCACGCCCATGAACGCCGCCGTGCGCACCTCGCCGTAGCTGGCCCCGCTCACGGCGTGCCGGATGCCGCTGTCAATGCCCACAAACCGGATGCCCGGCGGCAGTGGCAGCGGTGCTTGCAGGTAGTCGGGCTGGCATTTGATGGGTAGCAGGTGGCCGGGCAACCCATGGCAGGAAGCCAATTGGTCCATCAGGCCGCAGGGTGCGCCAACCACTTGGTTCTCAACCATTTGCGCCAACAAGGCCATCTCCGTGCCGTGAAATTGTAGGTCAAAAAGCTGCGCCAGCGCCCGCATCGTGGCCACCTCCAGCGCCGCCGACGAGGACACGCCCTTGCCGATAGGCACGTCCGATGTTACCCAAAAATCGAGACCCTGCTGGAGTTGCAAGCCCTTCGTTTTTGCCAACACCACCACGCAGCCCAGCACGTAGGCCGCCCATTCGCCAGCTTTTTTTTGTTTGAAAAAATGCCTTGCAGCAGCTAGGTCCAACGGTAAGTCATTGATTTTCAATTCGACAACTTCGGCAGCATCGGCACTGGCCACCCGCAGCAGGTCGTCGTTGCGGAGCGCTACTTGCACCGTTGCCTGCTCGGCGATGGGCATTTGCAACACCCACGAGCCGGAGTAGTCGGCGATGCCGCCCATCACATCCAAGCGCCCAGGGGCGCTGCCAGTGAAAATGTTTTGAGTCTGGTTGAAAATCATGGTTTGTTAGAAATTTGGGTACGGGGTCAAAACTTAACCGCCAAATTTACACGGTTTGCGACCAAAACAATGGCAATCAAAATTCCAATTTCGGTTGATGGGTTACTCTTTTGGGGCGGCCTATTTTAGGTGCGCAAAACCTGAAACTATGAAACCCTAAACTTGAACCTCATTTCATACCTTTGACGCCAACCAATCCTTCCCCACCATGCCAGACAAAATCAAAATCGTGCTTGCCGACGACCACCGCAGCTACGTGGAGGGGCTGACGGCGCTGTTTCGTGACGACGACCGAATTCGGTTTTGTGGCCATGTGCACGTGCCTGGCGAGGTAGCAGAGGCAGTGCACACCCACCAGCCGCAGGTCGTGCTGATGGATTACAGCTTCGGGGAAGGCCAACCGGACGGCATCGAAACTGCCGAGCAGTTGCTGCTCGAATTCCCGCAACTGAAAATCATCCTGCTCACCAGCTACGACGACATCCCCATCGTGCAGGCCGCTTTGAGCAAGGGACTGAGCGGCTACCTGCTCAAGGCCCGCAGCCGCTCCGAAATCAAGACGGCCATCGAGGCAGTGGCCGCTGGGTTCGAGTTGGTGGAGACAGGTGTGCTCCGCAAAATCATGGAAAAAGGCCCATCGAGGCCCCGCACCGACGCCGAGCCCAATTCCGACAAAGCCGCCCCGCTCACCCCTCGTGAGTTGGAAATCGCATTACTGGTGGCCGAGGGACTGAGCACCCAAGCCATGTCCGAGCGGCTGTTCCGCAGCGTGAATACCATTGACACCCACCGGAAAAACATCTTCAGCAAGCTGGACGTACACAATGTTGCGGAGCTGATGAACTGGCTGCGTGGAAGGGGGCTGGTGTGAGGGGTTCGGCCTGAGCAACGTCAAGCGGATGAGGCAGTTTTATTCCCAATATCCAATTGGTGCGACGCTGTCGCACCAATTGAGTTTTCCCAGCACCCAATTCATCCTTCCAAACTCCTCCACGGAATCTCAATCGTCGTCAAGCACCCTCGCCCCGGTGCGGTCTCCATGCTGAACCTGCCGCCGAGGGCATCCTCCACCCGGTAGCGGATATTGGCGAGGCCGATGCCGTCGGAGGCTTGGGCTTGCGTCAAATCAAAACCTTTCCCGTTGTCCTCAAGCGTGATGAGCAGGTCCTGATCCTGCCGCACGAACTGTAAATATGCTTCGGTGGCAGCGCTGTGCTTGAACAGGTTTCCGAGCAATTCCTGGGTGATGCGGTAGAGATAGACCCGTGCCAGTTCGTTCAGGTGGTCGAGGTCGGAGTTGTTGTAGAAGCTGATTTTGAGCTTGGGATCGGCGGCCTCCATGCGGCGCACGAGTTGCTCAATGGCGGCCAGCAGCCCCTGTTTGTGCAGGTGTTTGGGCATGAGGTTGTGGGCGATTTCACGCAGTTCCTGGTGCAGGTCGGCGAGTTCCTGCACCACATCGCCGAGGGCGGGGTCGTTGTTGCCTTTTTCCCCCGCTATTCTTTCCAGCTTGAATTTTGCTGCCGCAATGCTGCCGCCCAGCCCGTCGTGCAGTTCCTGTGCGATGCGGCGCTGCTCCGTCTCCATGCCGAGGCCGAGGGCGTTGAGGTTTTTTTGCGCTGCTCCACCAGCTCCCGGCTCATGCGCTGCCGCTCGGCGAGCATGTTCTTGAAGCGCTTCATGCCGATGGCCAGCACGATGGCCATTTCCACCAACAGCCCAGCCATGAGCACGAGTGGCGTGTGGAAGGTGATGAGCAGGTCGTTTTCCGCCAGCGCCGTCTGGAGCGAGAGCGGAGGCACCAGCTTGAAGTTTTCGAGGCTGGCGTAAATGACGTTGAAGCCGTGGATGAGGAAGCCGACCATCAGCCAGCCGGGGAACATGCGGTCGTTGCGGAAGAAGGCGGTGCCTGCCAGCCAAAAGAACAACAGCACGGTGACGATGTACATCACGCTGTGAAAATAGGAGAACAGATGCGCCGCAAACGGCGGAAGCAGTGGCAGGAACAAGGCCACGGGTATCATTGCGCCAGCAACAAAAGCCGCCACCCGCAATGCCACGTGATGAATTGGATACGTGCGCCGGGTGTGGAAATGCGCCATCACGAACATGGCACCAGCGATGAGGTAGGCGTTGGCAAAAATGGGCAGGGAGATTTGCTGCACGTAGGGCCAATTTGGCCAGAGGGTTTGGTAGCCCAAGCCGATGTCGGCGAAGATGTAGCCGCTCACCAGCAGCACGTACCCGAAATAGAACCAGTAATAACGGAAGCGGGTGAGGTTGATGGCAAGGCCCAGCATGAGGAGGTACACGATGATTAAGCAGAAAAACACGATCAGGATGAGCCGCTCGGTGCGGTCGGTCTTGATTCTCGCTTGGGCATCGGAAAGGAATAGGTTGAAGTCGGTGAGCGAGCGGTTGTAGGGGATGTTGATGAAGCAGTGCACGGTGTCGCCTGCACCGATGCGGATGGTGTCCCGGAGATTCCAGTGCTTGCGGCCATCGAAGGGGTGGTCGCTGCCCACCGTCACCGTGTCGAGCACCTCGCCGTCGTGAACTTGGTAGAAACGGACTTCGCTGAGGTAGGGGTTGGCGATTTCGAGGATGAGCTTGCGGTCGGTGGTGTCGGTAAGGTCAAGGCGCAGCCAGTAGGAGAGCTGCGAGAAGCCGAACCGGAAGCGCTCCTTTTGCCAGGGCTGGAACAGGTTGGCTGGTGCAAACATCATCTCGCCGATGTCGAAAGTGTCGTGGTCGCTGAGGTCGTCTTTGAAGATGCCCACTTCGCCGCCCTTGCCCAGCACGAGGGCATTGCCACTGAGCTGCACGGTGCGCAGGCTGTCGTTTGCGAGGACGGTTTGCGCCAGCAAAACGGTCATTGCGATGGAGATTGCTGTTTTTAAAATAGACATTTAGCCAAATCTGATTATCTCCAAAGTAACGACAAAAAAGTCCGGCCATACACATTGGCAAATCAAAATGCCGGGATGGTGTGAGCCGCTCTCACCTTTTTCCGTGAGGAAAACAGCCGTTTGGAACTTGAATTTTAATAGCACTCACCGATGCACGTGAGCACTCACCCGTTCGGGGCATTTTAGCCGAATCACCCGATCGGGTGTTTCAGGCGGGGCAGTGGCGACCCCATCTTTGCATCAAGCAAAACGAAGTACGGGTTTTTTAAAAACAACATTTTCAAAGCCTCGCTTCCAAACTTTTAAAAAGACGAATCATGAAAAACTTATCAATCGCCATCATCACAACTTTGGTCAGTATCATCAGCTTGAACGCACAACCCGCCAATTTTACCAGCATGAAAAGGAATGCCATCACGGTCGCCCCCTACCGGGCATTTACCCAAAAAGGCGAAATCCAATTCGGCTACGAAAAACAGGAATCGAAGATGGGGGCGTTGGAACTGAACCTCGGCTTCCGTTTCAAAGGTTCGGATGACCCGAAACTTGACCCATATTTCAACCAAACACTGGTAAGTTCCTCCGTGGCACAGGTTCACCGGGGCGTGCAATTTTTCCTTTTCCTCCCAATTCCAGTCCTTGAAAGAGACGATGACTGGACGGAAAAACCGTGCACCGGGAATTCTACACCAACCACAACGTGTACGCTTTCAGGAGGCTACAAATTCTACCTTGTGCCTACGCCAAACCGCCATGTTCCGGGGGGCTTGTACCTCACGCCGGGCTTGACCATCGGCAACCGGGGCATCTCCGAATACATCTATGCCGAAGGTCAGAAGGGCTACATGACGGAATTGGACGAGAACTGGTCGGACGGTGGCGAATGGGGACCAATCGTCGGCTTCGTGGGCAATGTGAAGGTGGTGCAGGAAGACATTTACGACTTTACCCGCCTCGAAATAAAGCAATACTCGAAAACCTATCTCCAACCGCACCTGAAAATGGGCCTACAGTTGCCGATAGCAGACCGCTTTTCGCTCGACCTGGGCGGCCAAGCTACTTTTCGTGGCAAATTGTTTGGTAAGTCAAACACTTCCATTTTTAAACTGGAGCCGACTGTGAAGTTGGGAATGTGGTTTTAAATTTTAGACAATAGACTTTAGACAATAGATTTTGAACCTTTAAATTTTAAAAAAATGAAAAATCTTCTGATAATCAGCCTTTTAGCAGCGACGTTGGCCAGTTGTGGCCCTACCCTTTACGTTCCAAACACTGTAAATGCCCCTTTGCTTGAAGAAAAGGGCGACTTCAAAGCCAGCATTGGTGTCAACAAATCAGCACCTAAAAACGACCTTAACATGCAAGGTGCTTATGCCATCAACGATAAGGTGGCAGTGATGAGCAATGTAGCACACATGGCTGGTTCAGCCGACAAACAGGGAAACCAAATCAAGCATGACCTGGTCGAGGCGGGCGTGGGCTATTACACCTCCTTTTGGGACAACAAACAAGGGCTGAACGTTGGCAGGGCCGAGATTTTCGGTGGGGGCGGCATCGGTTGGTCGGAGGACAACGACCATGACACCAATTACACAAACAACGATGACGTTCGCCATCGCTACACAGGAAATTACCAGCGCTTGTTTTTGCAGCCTGCGGTGGGCATCAAGTCAAAAATCGTAGATGTTTCATTTGCCACCCGGTTTTCCTATGTCTATTTTTCCGACACCAAACATTTTACCAATGGGATGTTGACGGAAACCGGCACCTACAACTTCGCAACGATGGAGCCGGTACTGACCACTGCTTTGGGCTACCGTCGGGGCAAAGTCTTTGTGCAAGTAGGTGCCATTCTCCCCTTTGGTGGCGACAATTCAGCCTATTACGATGTTTCCGCTGATGCCAACACCCACTTTTCCATCGGGTTTACTTTCAACCCTTGGAAGCACAAGTGACCTTAATGGCTATCCTTTCGATAAAACGGAAAGTCAGCTTCATGCCAGCAAGTCCGGTAACGAAACCTACTTTCACTAAGATAAATTTTTACCGTGAAAAACAAAGCCACCTTCCTGCTGCTCCTCATGCTCAGCTTTTTGCCAACAGGTTTTGCTGGCGCAAATGCCCTACACCCAAAAGCAGTTCACCTTTTCCGTTGAAAAAGACATCCCCTACGGCACGGCCACCACCTTTGCCGGAGGCACCGAAAACCTCGTACTCGACCTCTACAAGCCCATCGGCGACGACAACTGTCAACGACCGCTGCTCGTAATGGTGCACGGTGGGGGCTTCATCGCTGGCACAAAAAACGACGTTGACGTGGTGCAAATCTGCCAGGAAATGGCCGCTCGGGGCTACGTCACCGCCTCCGTTCAATATCGGCTGGGCATGCACCCCACCAACTTCTACGTACCCTACGCTTTTTGCAACGACTGGCTCAACCCCATCGGGATGAACAAGTGCATCTACGCCTCCGACACACTGGAAATATCACGGGCGCTTTACCGGGCCACGCAGGACGTGAAGGGCGCTATCCGCTTCCTCAAGGGCAGGCATGGACTGGACTCCACCGATGTACACAATGTTTTCGTGGGCGGCTCCAGTGCCGGGGCCATCACCGCCCTCAATGTCGCTTTCATGGATTTGCCTTCGGAAAAACTGCCGTTCACTGATGCGCAGACCGAAGCTCCTCTCCCCGACGCCGACCTCGCAAGTTGCGTCCCAGCCCCCGCCAACCGCTCCCGCCCCGACCTCGGCGGCATCGAAGGCGACCAAAACCTCAACGGCCACGATGCCACGGTGCAGGGCGTGGCCGACTTCATGGGTGGCATGTTCGACCTCGGCTTGCTCGCTGGCCCCGACACCCCGGCCATCTACGGCTACCACCGCACCGACGACCTGGTGGTGCCCAGCGCCACCGACCGACTGTTTTTACTCTACCCCTACTGCCTCAATCCCGTCAACCTTTGCCAGCCGCTTGGCACTCGGCCAGTCATCCATGGTAGCGCTTCCATCCTCTCAAAATTGCAGGGCATGGGCAGCAGCGCACCGCCATTTTTCAACGACATACTCACCAGCTACGGCCCCGCCGATGGCGACGACTGCTTCGATGCCCCACCCGGCCACAGCATTGACAACATTCCGCTGCGCTGCGAAAACTTGAGCGGCTTCTTCGCCCCCATCATCGCTGCCAACGGCAACGACCCGGCGGTGAATACTTGCGTGAGCGCTACGCATTTTGCCCAACTTGAAATGAAGCTGAGTGTGTACCCGAATCCGGTGGTGGATGGCGAGTTGAACGTGACCTGCCCGAATTGCCCCGCAGTCGAGGCGACTTTCCGGCTGCTGGACGTGACGGGGAGGGCGGTGGCGGAGGCGGAGGGAAATCCTTCTGAGTTTAAGTGGAAAATGAACGGGATGCCAAAGGGCATGTATTTCTTGCAGGTGTATTCAAAGCAATTTATTGAAACCCACCGGGTGGTTTTTTAGGGCAAATAAGGCTGGTGGAGGTCAGCTCGACCTAGTTTTCCGAAATCTTAGGCACTAATATTTGGCAAACCACTTGGGTTCAATATGTTTTCCATTAATAACCTGAACTTGGTACCATCCTGCACTGTATTGGGCAATGTTGAACACCGTATGTGTATTAGCTTGCACCCTTTGCAGTTTCCTCTGTTGTACTATTCGGCCATTGAAGTCCAAAATATTGATGAACACATCACCGCTAAATTCGCCGTCCAATCCTATACAAACAGTGCTACTTGCCGGGTTCGGCGACAAAGAAAGCGATGCTGTCAAATGCTGGGCTTTTGCCTTGACAGAAGTGGTGGTGTAAGAGCTTTCGTAAGCTCCGATGTCCATTCCCAGTCCTTGTACCCGTGCATTATTGGCCAAGTCAAGCGATTGCAGGTTCACTACGGGCACGGCAGCATCAATGGCAGGGCTGCTGCTGGAAAGCTGATAGGGATGGTCGCCAGTACCCAAAAACATCGGATCCAGGCCAGACTTGTCAGAAGCACCAAAGATGATTTCAAGGGTCTGGTCACCCGATAAATTGCCACCTAATGAGGAAATGGTGGTTCCAAATCCGGTTGAGGAGTAGTTGTCATGGCCTGGGTTGTGGAGAATGGTGTTGCGTAGGTGAGCATTGCCTGCCGTAATCAATTTCAAGCCCCCGTTTTCATTGTCTGCAATCGTGCTTTCAGAAATAATAACTTCCGATGCGGCCTCAACGGAAATGCCGCCCGCATACGTTCCGCCGAGATTATTTGCTAAAAGGCAGTTTTCAATTAAAATGCTGTCTTTGATAAAGCTGGCTGCAGGGCGCTCATTTTGAATAAATAGGCCGCCAGTCATGACGCCTCCGTTGCTTTCCAAAATGGAGGAGCGGATGTTCAGCTTTGCCATTTCTTGCCCTGTATTGATGAAAGTGATGCCACCAGCGTTTTGGGCTAAATTCTGATTGAATAAACAATTGGATATGGAATAAGTGGCATTGCCAACTTCATCGTATATCGCCAACCCACCGCCCAAATTATCGGAGGTATTACTAAGGAATTGGCTGTTTTCAATATCTATGTGGATATTTTGCGAGCCGGGTATGTTTAGAAAGCAAATCCCCCCGCCCCCGGTAATGATATTTTGGTTTAGGTCAGGCGCATGGTTTTCTTCAAAGGTACATTGTTCAATGCCCACATTCAGGTTGGTAGCGCCAGGCGCCGGTTGCCCGAGGAAGGTTGCCTGCAACAATAATCCTCCTCCCTCATCCGCCTGATTGCCCCTAAAAACACAGCGTGAAATCTCAATATTGTCGTTTTCGCCAGCCGCTATAGCAGCCATTCCGCCACCGATGGACAAACCACCGACAATATTCTCCTCAAAAGTGCAGCCTATAACCTGCAGATGGTTGTTCTCTTCAAGGCACACTGCCAGGATGCCAGCTCCCAATTGGCCCGAAACGTTGCCGATAAACTGGCAATCTTTCACCTGAACATTACCGCCATCGGTTTGAATGACCAGCAAGCCTGCTCCTTCCCCATAGTTGTTATTGTTGAGGAATTGGCATTCCGAAATCTCGCCGCTGGCAGCCACGAGAGCCAAGCTTCCGGTGAAGTTGTTTTGAAAAATGCAACCTTTCATCTGTTGCACACCGGCTGAACCGTCCATCACCAATGCACCGCCAAAAAAATTCGATTCCTTCACTTTGTTCGCCTCGAAAATACAATCCTGTACGGAGACGGCGGCTGGTGTTTCATTGAAAAATGCCCCAGCGCCCCCTTCATTCGCATAGTTTTGACGAAATGTGCAGTTGCGCAAAGCTGGCGACCCCACCGACCACAAGCCACCGCCCCGCAAGGCTTCCGGTGCGCCGGACGAGTTGTCGTCCGCATGACCGCCTTGCACGACGAAGCCGTCCAGCACCATTTCATTCGTCACGGCGGTGGTCAGGTGGAGGATGTTGTTCACATTGTCGGAGCGGTTGTCGGTGAAATTATCTGCGATGTCATCTCCGTTCACGTCGCCGGAGAGGATGGTGGGATGTGCTGCCCAGTCCCGTTGCAATAGGTTGATTTCCGTGCCTGCGAAGCCGCCGTAGAGTTGGATGTCCTTTTCGATGAGGAAGGTTGAACTGGCTGCATTGCCGGGCAGGTAGGTGCCTTCGGCTACCCAGATGTGGTCGCCGGGCTGGGCGGCGGCAATGGCGCTTTGCAGGTCAACATAGGCATTTGTCCAGGAGGAGCCGTCATTGTTGCCGGAGGCACCGGCGTGGACGAAGGCTTGGGCTTGAAGGTCTGCCAGCCAAACAGTGGCAAACAGTAGGAGCAAAAGTTTCGTAAAGTTTTTCATAAAAAATGGAAGGTTGTTGCAGGCAAAACACGGGCAGGGTCAGCGCCGGGAGGTACTGTCAGTGCGGGTCTTTCGGCCTGCGGTTGAAAAGTATTAATGAAAAGGCAGCCGCAGGTTTCACCAGCGACCACGGATTGTTCTATGAAGTATTAATCCTTGGGGCAGATTAATTTTAGCAGTGGCCATTCGGGGCACGAGCATACCCTTGTCGGTGCTGCTCACGTCGAGTTGGGCGCTGGCGTCCGGGGCTGCAACGGTGCTGTTCACGCTGACGGATTGCTGGATGTTGGGATTGTGCGTTCAGCCAAAAAGGAAAAAGTGCAAGGAGGAGGATAAATGTATTTTTCATCAGTTTGATTTTTGAAAATGAAAAAGATGGGACAGCGATGCGATGGCACGTTGCCACCACACCGCCGGATATTTCTACCGGCTCACTGCCAGCCGCTTGACGACTGCCTGGTCGCCGATGACCATTCTCACCAAATAATAGCCTGGCGCATAGCCTGAAAAATCAAGCCCACCGCTGCCATGGACGATTTCAACTTTGGGATGGCTTGCAACCCTCTTTCCCAAGGCATCAAAAACCTCCACCGACAGGTAACTCACCGTTGGGTTCTCCAGCAGCAACGTCACCTGCCCGCTCGTGGGGTTGGGGAATAGTTGGATGCGGTTTTCCAAATCGTGGTCTTTCGTTTTGCTGACCGATTCGATGGTGTAGGTGGTTAATAACTTGCAGCCGTTGGCATCGGTGAGAAGCAAATTGTAAGTGCCCGCGGGCAGCCCCCAAATCGCTGGCTGCTCGCCGATTTCGACGCCTGCTGAATTTGTCCAATTGTACTGGTAAGGCAAAACACCGCCGCTCGCAGACACTTCGATGCTGCCGTTGGATTGTCCGCCGGATGCGATATCATCCACCACCAGGGCGGGCGGCTCGGTCAGCGTGGCACTTTGTGTTTGGGTGCATCCAAGCTCGTCGGTGAGGGTCACGCTGTAGGTGCCTGAAGCAAGGCTGGAGATGGTGGGCGTGGTCTCGCCTGTGCTCCAGATGTAGAAGTAGCCTGGCGTGCTGCCCGGTGCGGAAGCAGAAACGGAGCCGTCGAGGGCGCCGGAGCAACTGATTCCAAAGCCGTTGAAATCGGAGGTGGTGAGTGACAGCGTGGGTTGTTCAGGCACGATTATACTGTCATGCTTTACGCAAGGGGGATGGTTAAATGCTGTACCTGTGACGGTGACATGATAAGTGCCAGGCGCTAATCCTGTGATGTACTGCATGTTGCTCCCATTCGACCATTCAAAATTGTAAGAAATAGCCGGAAGGCCAGGAGTACCTCCTTCATCATTAAGTATTACTGACGCAATTCCGTTGTTTAGTCCGCACATGGGAGGTGTTGAATCAAGAATAAGTGTGAAATCTATTGCTGTGGGAACATATCTGGAACCGCTTTTTGTGCATCCAATATTGCTGGTGACAGTGACGGTGTAAGTGCCAGAACCAATGTTTTGGATGGTTTGGGTGTTTCCACCATTTGACCAGTTGTAAGTATAGGCAGTCCCTCCGCCGGAAGGGTTGACCGTGACGCTGCCGTTTATCTCTCCACAGGACGGAGCCGTATGTGCAAGCGAAACCTGCATGTCGGCACAAATGCCTTCCCAGGCACAGATTTCCAGGGGACCATCTGGACCGCAATAGACAGAACCAGGCCCACTATAGTCTTGCGTTTGGATTCTTATTTTATAGGTACCTGCCGGAAGTATCACAGGTACGTCCCATGCTCCGGTAAATGGTGGAATCACTGAACATTGAAGCAAGCTACCACCACAAACATCAAAAACACCGACCGCACCCTGGCAACTCCATCCGTTCATATCCACCATGAGAACGAATGCAGCCTGGGTAGAAGTGACCTCAAACCACATGTCTGCGATGCCATTGCCGCAGGCTGGCCCGCCTGAACTGGTGCAATCTTCCTGGGAAACGATTGCATGGTGCAATCATCCTGGTGCATGGTCAGCACGATGGCATTGCTGCATTCATCGTTGGGGCATTGGGTTTTGCCAGCAAACGGCAACAGGAAAAGAGCAGCGGTCAACAGCATGGTGGCGTGAAGCGCCGCACGGTAAAAGCAGGGCAATAAGATTTTCTTCATGGCGAAATTTTTTAGGACAGAATACCAGAGCAAACAGTATGGTAGCCCTGTGTATGCCTGACTGGGCGAATATGCCGGGTAAGACAAGATTCAGGCTTGGACAAATCTTCCAAAACACAGGACAAATCTTCCAGCCTTTCAAACAGGCTGATTTTCAAGTAGTTGGAAAGAAAAAAACTATACCCTGCGGAACTCCGAAGGCTGTACGCCAACTTCCCGGACGAAAATTCGGGTGAAATAGGAAGGGTCGGTGAATCCAGTTTGGTAGGCGATTTCAGCTACAGTGAGGTCGGTGTGTTTTAGCAGTTCCTTTGCCCGTTCGAGTCGTACCCGTCGGATAAGCTGATTGGCTGAAAGGTCGGTCAGTGCCTTCAGTTTGCGGAACAACTGGGTGTTGCTCATGCCCATCTCACGGGTGAGTTGCTCAACGGAAAAAGCCGAGTGTTCAAGGTTGTGGCGTATGACTTCCATCACCTGTTCCATGAAGGCATCTTCCTTCGGGAGGTCGAAACTGCTGTCATTGACTTGACTGGTCGAATGATTTTGAGTCCCATCCATCAGGTTGGCACTTAGATTCCCAAAACGCTCCCACAATGTTTGCCGCAGGCGAAGGAGTTTTTCAACGGTGATGAGCAGTTCTTCTTCGTAAAATGGCTTGGCTAAGTAGGCATCTGCACCCTGGCGTAGTCCTTCGAGTTTGTCCTGAATCTCAGCACGGGCTGTCAGTAGGATAACCGGGATGTGGCTGGTACGGTCATCATTTTTCAAAAAACGGCATACCTCGAAACCGTCCGCTTCGGGCATCATCACGTCGCTGATGACGAGGTCCGGCACCAGTTCGACGGCTTTCCCCATGCCCGCCTTTCCGTCGGATGCGTACTCGATGCGGTATTCGCTGCCGAGGCATGAACCGATGTAAGCCGACACATCGGGATTGTCTTCGACCACCAGCACGAGGGGAGCGGTGCCGGAAAGGGTGTTTTCCGAAGGCAAAAATGAAGAAGTGGCTGTTGCCTCCAAGTTTTGCATTTCAATACCAGGCACCAGGGTAACATTCAACGGGGCCTCGTTCCTCACCGGAAGCTCAATCCGAAAACATGTGCCCTTCCCCTCCTCACTACTCACGGAAATGTGGCCGCCCATGAGTTCGGTCAGTTCTTTCACAAGCGTAAGCCCGATGCCTGTGCCCTCGCCCCGGCGGGTACTGGAGTTGTCCACCTGATAAAATAGGTCGAAAATGTTGTCCAGGTTTTCCTGACGGATGCCTATCCCCTTGTCCCGGACTTCCAGCCAAAATGATGCTTCCCCCTTCGCCGTTAGCCGCACCTCGCCTCCTTCTGGCGTAAACTTGATGGCATTGGTCAACAGGTTGACGACAATTTTCGTCAGTTTGTCTTTGTCAAAATCCATCAGAAAGGGTTTGGGATGACCTGTGAAACCGAGATGCAGGTGCTTTGATGCTGCCATGGAATGAAAGCTGTCGGTCAGGTATTGCAGCAGGGTCATGATGTCGCCCTGCTCGTAATGGGGCTGCATTTGCCCTGCTTCAAGTTTCTGCAAATCGAGGATTTGGTTGATAAGCCCCAACAACCGCTGGCCGTTGTTTTGAACATGGGTCAGGTTGGAGACAAGTTCGCCGGTGGAGACCGTACCTGCCCGCCGCAGTAGAGCCTGCACAGGGCCAAGGATGAGGGTGAGCGGAGTGCGGAATTCGTGCGTGATACTGGTGTAAAGGCGTGATTTCAGGGTGTCGAGTTCTTCCAAATCGGCTGCTCGCTGGCTGGCCAGTTTTTGTTTGGAATGCAAGCGGTAAAACCAAAAAACCGAAAATGACAATATCCCCAACACCAGCAGAAAAAACCACCAAGTTTGGTAAAAAAACGCTTGGACTCGGATGGGGACGACCAGTTCTTTCTTACTCCATTCTCCCATGCCATTGGTGCATTTCACCCGAAGCATAAAATGACCAGCCGGAAGGTACTCGAACTGGATTTGGTGTTGGCCATCTGGCAGATGCACCCAATTGTCGGTAAACCCTTCCAGCAAGTAGGCAAAATTTACTTGTTTGCCAAAGGACGGATAGGCAGCAGCAATTTTCACCCTGATGCGGCGGTTGTCCGCACCAAGCCGGATGGGGCTCCCATCCCAGCAATTAATGGTTACCGCGCCCTGCTTTTTGTCAAAAAATTCCACCGTTGACACCACGGGGAACGTACCTTTATTGGCCCTCGCACTCAAAGCATCATCTGGATGGAAAATGTTCACCCCGTTCACCGTGCCGAAAAACATCCGCCCGTCATAACTCTGGTAAGCAGAAAGTCGGTTGAATTCCGTGTCGAACAAGCCATCGCTTTTATAAAAATTTTCAAACAATTGTTCCTTCGGGTTAAAACAGGACAACCCGTTGAAAGTGCCGAGCCAGAGCCGCCCCTGGGCGTCGGGGAGGATACTCACCACCCGGTTGTTGCAAAGTCCGGACTTCGTGTCATAAGCTTGCGTTTCACCAGTTGCTGCGTTGAACTTGACAAGCCCGTGGTCATTGGTGCCAAGCCACCAGGTGCCCGATTCGTCTTCAAAAACGGTCAGGATGTGATGGGTTGGCAAGTTTTCCCCCAGCGGATTGTCCGTTCTGAAGGTGCGGAGTTTTCCGGTTTCGGAGTTATATTCGTGCAATCCCTCGGAGGAGCAAATGAGCAGGTTGCCACTTTTTTTTCCCAGTTTCAGGTCGTGCAGGTAGGTGGTCCCGTATGTCCCCTTCGGGAAAAACTGCTTGAAAACGGACGTGCTTTTCCCTGTTTCCGGGTCGAGGTTCAGCAACAAGTCGGTTTCGTTGGTGTACCAAATCAACCCTTTGTGGTAAAGGAAATTGCGCACGCGGCTGATAGGGATTTCCTCAACCTCAAGGCTCGCTGTGTCAATTTTCAAAAATTTGGAATCTGAGATGCAAGACCACAGGTAGCCTTTTCTCGTCGAGCAACAAGTTTTTCTGATAACCCAGTTTCTGCAATCCGGGTTGATTGATACGTATTTCCCGTACCCGGTCGCTACGGCTATCCCAGTGAAACAAGCCTTTCAAATCGGTGGCGAACCAGAAATTGCCGCAGCCGTCGTCGGTAATTCCCCGCATGGGGACAGCATCTCGTTCGTTGTGGAACAATAGTCTGAATGACGAACCATTGCCGACTTGTTTGGTGATGCCGTTGCTGGATAAGCTAAAAAATCTTTGCCTGAAATCCCTTGTAGGGGGCACCGAGACTGGGTAATTGACATTGGGCGTAAGCTCCCCTTCCCACAGTTTGACTAATTTCTCATCCCTGATTTCATAGAGCACATTTTTGTAGCCACTGTCAGAAGCCTGCCCTAGGAAGTAATTGGTGAACATTATATGGCCGCTGCTGTCGGCAGACCCTTTTAATCCGTAAAAGTCATAATCGGGAAAAGGATTGGAGTATGTACCTGAGAACTTGAAGCAGTTGTCAGTTTGGTTCCACATATAGAATTTAGCCAGACCTTGTTTTACACTTTGTTCACACCAAATCACAGTATCGGTAGCTATTTTGAAAAGGAAATGCTTTGCACCTGGGGTGAACAATCCTGTTCGCTCCCGTTCGTCACAGAACTCCACGCTTGTTATTACACGGGTGGTCAAGTCCAACCTGCGAAATTGCCCATATATATTCCACCAAACGTTGTTGCCTATGATTTCAAAACCCGTCAATTCCTTTGGAGAAAACGGAAGTGTCATCAGCTTTTCTGAACCAGCATGGGTCATTTCCCAAATTGCGGTTTGGTTAGAATTGCCCGTAGCGTAAAGGATTCGCTGTTCATCCCATGTGATTGGGTCATGTATTGCTTTTGGTGCCGGAAATTTATGTTGCTCAAACTTGCCCGTCCGGGTATCGAAAACAAGATAATAATTGGCTCCCCCCAGCAGAATAGCCAATTGATGGTCGCCCCAAGGAGTGAGCTTCAGCGAGTTGGTGTTCCAGGTAACGCTGGGGTCATCGGCGGGAAATGTGATGAACTCGAACCCATCCCAACGAGTAATCCCGGAGCGAGTCAGTAGGTAACCAAAACCGCTTTGGTGTTCAATCAAGTCAAAGACTTGGTCGTCGGGAAGGCCGTCGGCGGTGGTTAAGGTTTGCCCTTTGTAGTCAGGGAACAATGCCTGTGATTGAGAGAACAAGCATCCTGCAACATGGAACGACAATATGATGCAAATGAAACCTTTTTGAAATGACATGTCGGTGTAATGTTGTAATGCGGCCAAACAAATAGGTTGTCTTTTTGACTACTGTTTGGTTTTGACAATCAACAAATTGACTCAACAACTAATGGCTTTTATTTAAGCTCGTCTAAAACAGCTTCATATTTTTGATGATGGCACTGTTCCTTCCCATGCCATGATAGTATGTAAAAGCTACTACCACACCAACCGAAACCCCACCTCATCGTCCTCCGTACTTGCTTTTTGGCGTCCCGGTCGTAGGTGCGGGTGGCGTAGGGTTCCGTGTCCCAACCCCCGCCACGGACTACCCGACGGTTTTCATCGCCATCTATCCAGGCGGAACCATCGGTGGGGGCGCCCTCGTAGTTGGTGTGCCAGAGGTCCTCGCACCATTCGGCCACGTTGCCGGACATGTGGACGAGGCCAAGCGTGTTGGCCTTGAGGTTAAAAACATCAATCGTCCGACTCCGGAACACGCCAGCCTCCACGAACCTCCTGTTCGGCATGTCATCCGAGTTGAAGTTGATATTGCCCGTTTTTGCCGTGCTACTACCGTCACCAAATCGAATGTCCTTGCCACCCTGCCGAGCGGCATATTCCCACTCGGCCTCGGTGGGCAGTCGGTATTTCCCGCCCGTTAGCTTGTTCAGCTTTTTGATGAAATCATGTGCATCGTTCCAACTCACCCTTTCCACCGGGCAAAGGTCGCAGTCGTTGAACTTGCTGGGGTTGTCCCGCTGGCCCATCACGGCTTTCCACAATGCCTGCGTCACCTCGAAACGGCTGATGTTGAAGTCCTCGATTTTTACCTCGTGAGAAGGTTCGGCGAAGGCCGCACAGCCTATCTCCATTTTGAGGTTGCAGCCCATCTTGAAGCGCCCGCCTTTTACCTTCACCATGGTCGTGGGCAGCCAATTGATGGGGTCTTCTTTGGCACTCAATCGATCGTCATATTTGATGACCTTCGGCTTCGACGGGTCATCCCCAGCTGGTGGAGTGGGGGTTGGGCCAGGCTTGCCGGTATTGGGGTCTGGGTTGCCGCCACCCGCATTTGTCGTTGGGTTGGTTCCAGCCGGGTCAGTGGTCTTAGTGATGGCTGGGTCGGTGACTGTTGTCGCTGGGTTCCCTTCAGTCGGATTTAAAGTTGAGTCGCCCTGCGGCAATTTCTTCACGCTCGTATTGGGGGGGTCGGAAACGTTTGAATTGCCCCCGTCCCGGTCCTTCGTGACCCACCTGTCAATTGGTTCGATTTTGTGCTTCGTCCGATAATCGGTAATGACCGAATCCAAGTTGACTTTTGGGATTTTTTTGGCGGCCAATTGCCTTGCGTTTACCTCAAATTTGCTGTTCTTGTATTTTGCCAAAAAAGCAATCAACAGTTCAGGCGAGCTTTTATTGATGGCGTCCTCGTATTCCTGCGCCTCTTGCGCTGCGATTGCATCGCCAGCACCATCGGCATTCAGGTTGAAAACACCGAGGTCTGCTTTTGGCCACAAAAACCAAATCAAAATGGCGAGCAGCGCCAAAATGGCTGCCCAGGTGAGCAGTTTTTTGGGTGGGCGCTTGCCCGATTTGTCGCCGTCGGTAGATGGTGCGGGTCGGTCGGTGAGGGCGAACAGGATGCCCGCCTTGCGCAGCGTGTGGTCGCCCGCCTCTTCCGGCACGGGTTCGCTGGTAACAAGGATGGTTCGTTCGAGGGTGATGTCCTTTTTGCGGTCTTTGCCGTCTTCGTAAACGATGAGGGAGATTATCAAGGCCAACGGGTATGTGCCGATGTCGAGCGGTTTTACGAAAAAAGTCCACTCGGTGTATTCGTCCTGCACGAGGAACTGCTCCGGGGTGGAGCGGCTGGTGATTTCAAAATACTCGCCGTCGCCTTCCTCGTCCACGAGTTTTACCTCCATGTTTTTGGACACTTTCAGGGCTTCGATGACCACGTCCACGGTCGTGTCGAGGGTGTCTTTGAGGAATGCCTCGTCGTAGGCCACCCGCACGATGCACTTCGACTTTTTGAGGTGCTGCATCTTGTCGGGGATGCGGTAGAGTACGCCACCCATGTTGGCCTTCTTGGCCGCTTCGAGCGAAAAATCGCTTTCCACGAGGTTGCTGACGAAGGCAAGTACGTCGTATTGGAGCAGGTTCTGCTGGTGCAATTGCTGCTCCAGGGTGATGATGCGATTGCTGAGTTGGTTCTTGATTTCATTGTTCCGGGCCTTGAATTGTACCAGGGTATTGAACTTGGGTACATCAGGTGGGAGTTGCGCCTCCAGCTCCTTCAAGACATCGTCTATGCCTTGGTCGGCGAGTAATTCCCTTAGTGTTTGTTTCAGTTTGGCAATGTCCAGCATAACAGGTGTTGGTGTTTGTTTCTTTAATATGTCACAGTATGCGATTGGGGGAATCGGTTGTAAATTTAATAATTTTTACTAGATGCCCTTTTTTTATCAAAATTTAGTGCTTGCTGGGACATGCTAGGAGTATGGAATTTAATGTGCCCAGGCGCCACACCATCTGGACTTGTCCAAGGACAATGTTCAAAAGACTTTGCGATAAAATAAAAAACCTACCCTGCCTTTGCCGTACCTTTGTCCGCCCGTTTTCCGAACGGGTATCAATCAAAATCTGGAAATACCCATCTTTCAATGGACATCAACACCTTTCGGCAACGGTACAAAGAACTCACGGACACCGAGCAAATCATCCTTAAACTACTTGCGATAGCCTACGAACCTATCACCCAAACCAACTTGGTCCACCTGCTGAAGGAGTTCGACATCCGAACCGAACGGGGCACGCAAGTTAATGGCCCGCAGGTAAAGGAGTACCGGGAGCTGCTCGATGCCGGTGGCTGGTTGACGCATGGCCCAAAGGGCGAGATGATGGTGGCCGAGAAGTACCGGGAGCTGGTCATGCGCATGGCCGTGGTGGACAAGAAGTTCAAGGGCTACGTTCGGCAAATCCAGCAGTTGCTGCCCTACCGGGAGTGGATGTGGGGGCCTCGCAACTTCGAGGTGTGCATACGGGAGCTGCGCATTGCGCTGTACGAGGGCAACCTGAAACGGGTGGAAGAAATCACCGGCGACCTGCTTCGCTTCTTCCAGGCAAAATGGATAGAGAGCAATTTCTTCAAAAAATTCTTCTCCCCGTTCGATCCCGAATGGCTGGCCACCTTCCCCGAAAGCATTCAGGGCATGGCCCTCGGCCAACTGATTGACGACAGCTTGCTCCTCCTCGAACCCGTTGGAGAATACGTTGAATTCCTCGAAAAAAACGGGTGGCTGACCGACAAGGAAAGGAAAAGGTTGGGACTCTCCATGCTGTCGGGGCTGTTGCTGCGGCAGGGCCGCTTCGATGAGGCACTGAAGAAGGCCGAGCAAGAACCAGAGAGCTTTGGCAGGCAGTCCCGCATCGGCGCTGCCCTGTTTTTTAAGGGGGAAAACAGCTTGGCACTGCGCCATTTTGAGGAGGCGCTGAAAGCGTTCAGGAAGGATTTGGGGCTTCGCAAAGGCACTTTCCCCAACCTGCTCGGCGTGGTACACATCCTCGCCATTTTGAAGGAAAAGGAAAAAGAATACCTCAAAACTGCGGAGAGACTGGCCGAAGAAACGCCGCTCAATCTACATACGCCGCTGTTCCACTACCTAAAATCCGGCATTTACTACCAACTGAACCGCATCCAAGAGGCCACTTCCATCCTGAACACGTTGCCAGACTCGCCGCTGGGCTGGATTTTCTTTGGCGCAGCCCACCAATGGTGCGACCATCCGTTCATGCCCGGATACCTACCAATGTTGAAGGACAAGCTGCACCTCGCCACCAAGAACGGCTACCGTTGGATAGAAATGGAACTGGCCGCCGTGCTCTCGAAAATTGACTTTTTGGAAAAAAGCAAGGAGGAATACGCTGAGTTGGCTGCCTCGCTCGAAAAGTCGCTCGGCACGGAAAGCATCGTCCACCTGTTCCCAAAAACAGAAAAATGGGAGCGCTCGCTGGACGCCCTGCTGCACTTGCAAGCCACCAAGGGCAAAAAGGCCGCTGGCGCCAAGGACGAAAAGCTCACCCGCCTCGTCTGGTGGGTCAATTTTCAGCACAGCCAGGTGCAGCCCGTGGAGCAGACCCTCGGCAAGGGCGGCTGGTCGAAGGGGCGAAACGTGGCACTCAAGCGCCTCAAGGAGATGCAGGTAGAAAACATGACCGACCAGGACAAAGCTGCCGCCCGGGCCATCAAAGTCTCCAACCACGGGTACTACGGCGGCGTGGAGTATTATTTTGAATGGGAAAAACTGATGCCAGCGCTGGTCGGCCATCCGCTGCTTTTCCTCCTCGAAAACCCCAACATCAACATGGAACTGGTGGAGAAAAAACCACAACTCTTGGTGGAGGAAAAAATGGACGGATACGAAGTCAAGTTCTCCCATGACTTCAAAGCTGCTGGCTTGCAGCTCGTGCGAGAGACGCCCACCCGCTACAACCTGCTGAACGTGACGGAACAGGCCGCCGAAATCAACCGCCTGCTCGACTACGGCATGTTGCACTTGCCAGCCAAGGCAAAAGGAAAGCTCATCGAAGCGGTGGGCAATTTGTCCAGCATCGTCACCGTGCAGTCGGAGGTGGGCGGTGAGTCCGTCAACATCCCGACCATCGAGGGCGACGCCACCGTGTTCGCACACCTGCTGCCCGTCGGCGACGGCTTCAAGATTGAGTTTTTTGCAAAACCATTCACCACCGAGCCGCCCTACTTCAAGCCGGGCGTCGGGCGGGAGAACGTGATGGCCGAGGTGAACGGCCTGCCGACCAAGGCCATTCGGGACTTGAAACTGGAAAAAGAGAATGCCCGACGGGTGGAAAACGCCTGCCCCACTTTCCAAAAAATTCCCAACGAAAACCGGGAATGGTACTTCGAGGACACCGAGGACTGCCTGAACGCCCTGCTCGAACTCGACCCGTTGCGGGCGGCGGGCGAGGTGGTGATGGAGTACCCCAAGGGCGAAAAACTGCGCATCAGTGGCCAGGTCGGTTTCGACCAGCTTTCCATCGGCATCCAAAAGGAGCGGGACTGGTTCTCGATGACGGGCAAGGTGCAGGTGAACGAGAACCTGGTCATGGACTTCCGCCAACTGCTCGACCTGTCGCAGAACGCCAAGGGGCGCTTCGTGGAACTGAGCGACGGGCAGTTCGTGGCCATCACGGCGCAGTTGCAGCGCAAGCTGGAGGAGCTGAACAATATTTTCAACAAAACCAAAAACGACCTGCGCTTCCACCCGCTGGCGGCGCACTCGCTGGAGGACTTCACCGGGTTGCTCCACGACGTGACGCTGGACGCCGCCTGGACGAAACAGCTTTCGAGACTGCGGGAGTCCCGTGAAATCAACCCAAAAGTGCCGTCCACGCTCAAGGCCGAGCTGCGCCCCTACCAAGAAGACGGCTTCCGTTGGCTGTCGCAATTGGCCTACTGGGGCGTGGGCGCCTGCCTCGCCGACGACATGGGCCTCGGCAAAACCGTTCAGGCGCTGGCCCTCCTCCTCGACCGGGCGAAGCAAGGCCCGGCGCTCGTTTGCGCCCCCGCCTCCGTAGTGCGCAACTGGTACCACGAGGCCGTGAAGTTTGCCCCAACGCTGCGTCCACTGGTTTTTGGCGAAGCCGACCGAAAGGAAACGCTCGACAACCTCCAACCCTTCGACCTGCTGCTGTGCAGCTACGGACTGATGCAACAGGAGGCCGAACTACTGACCGGAACGCATTTCACGACCATCGTGCTGGACGAGGCGCAGGCCATCAAGAACCGGGCGACGAAGCGCTCACAGACGGCCATGCAGTTGCAGGGCGATTTCCGAATCATCACCACCGGTACGCCCGTGGAAAACCACCTCGGCGAGCTTTGGAACCTGTTCAACTTCCTGAACCCCGGCCTGCTCGGTTCCCTCGACCGCTTCAACGAGACCTACGCCGTGCCCATCGAAAAACTGCAAGACCGGGAGCGGCGCAACCAACTCAGGCGGCACATTCAGCCGTTCATTCTCCGAAGGAGGAAAAAACGACGTGCTAGACGAGCTGCCCGGAAAAAACAGAAATCACGCTCACTGTGGAGCTGTCGCAGGAGGAGCGGGCATTTTACGAGGCGCTGCGCCGCAAGGCCATCGAAAACATCGAGGGCGGCAGCGCCGATGGCGGCGACCGCCGCTTCAAAATCTTGGCGGAACTCATGCGGCTGCGCCAAGCGGCCTGCCACCCACGGCTGGTGTCGCCGGAAAGCACCTTGTCGAGCAGCAAGCTGAACCTCTTCGCCGAAACGGTGGAGGAACTGCTGGAGGGCGGCCACAAGGCGCTGGTGTTCAGCCAGTTCGTGCGGCACCTTAAAATCGTGGAGGAATGGGCGCAAAAGCAGGGCATCAGCTACCAGTACCTCGACGGCAGCACCCCGCTGCCCATGCGTGACAAGGCCATCCGGGCCTTCCAGTCGGGCGAGGGCGACCTTTTCCTCATCAGCCTCAAGGCGGGCGGCTTCGGCCTCAACCTCACCGCCGCCGACTACGTCGTGCACCTCGACCCCTGGTGGAACCCCGCCGTGGAGGACCAGGCCAGCGACCGTGCCCACCGCATCGGGCAGCTTCGTCCGGTGACCATCTACCGTCTCGTGGCCGAGGATACCATCGAGGAAAAAATCGTGAAGCTCCACGCCGACAAGCGGGAACTGGCCGATAGCCTGCTGGACGGTACGGAAGTGAGCGGGAAATTGAATGCGGAGGAGTTGTTGGCGTTGATAAAGGGGTGAGGGGGTGAGAAAGAAATGTCATTTTTCGAAAATGACGCTTTTCAACACCACCACTCTTCAATCCTCGAATCCGAGTTGACTTTGGTCAAAAGGTGGCGGTTGTTGGTGAAACTGGATAAATCCTTGTCTGCCACCAAACCATTCCAAAATTTCCTGTCGCCGAAGGAGCGTCGGTTTATCGGATAATATCGAATGGTATGAGCTATGCGGATAGTTCTGAAAATCTTCCATGATATTATGCTTCGCCGAGTTGGAATGAATGTAAAAAACAGCATGGGTAAAATGCCCGTCGTTTTTGATGGCTTTGCGTTTGAATGGGCGTTGGAACAAGTTGCCATAGCGGTTTTCTTGTTTGTTGAATGCCTTAGCGTAAGCAATAAATAGCTTTCGGAATTGCTGCCGAACCAATTCGTGAAAATCAGGCGATTGTCGGTCTTCAACTTTGATAAATGGCAACAAATCTTGTTCTTCCTTGATGCGAAGCAACCAGTGAAAGTGGTTGACAATCAAACAGTAAGCGTAGGTGTCGAGGTAGGGTGAAAGGTATTCCTTATAGATTTCCGGAGGGAAATAACGATAGTTTTCTGGCTTGTAAAAAGCGGTTCCCGGTTGTTGGTTCGGTTGAAAACATGGTAGAAATATCCCGGGTCGAGGCGGTCGAGGTTGTTCCCATAGTATTGCATTGAGTTGCAAAGAAATGTCATTTTTTGTAGAAATGACATTCTACCCTGGCTTGCGATAGAAATGTATTTTTAGAAAAATGACATTTCTTCTTTCACCGCTCAACAAGTCCTTGAATTGCTTCGGGCAATAGCACCCCGAGGTCGGAGAATTCTGCTTCAACACCTCATTCGCCCAAATTGTCAAAAATCCTCCAAACCGCCATTTCCATTTGGCTAACGCAAAAATCGCCTACTTCGTTCCTGACCAATTGACTGAATGAAACTTGCCTGCATGGCCACCTGCTGTGCAAAACTCACTTTCAACCGATTACGCCAAAAATTATCCTGCTGATGAAAAACGCTGCAACTACTCATCTCCCTCTTTGCCTTTTGTTTTTCATTTCAAGCTTCCCTTTTTGCACAACCTGGCCAAGGTGCCACCATTGTTGGCCCAACGACGCTCTGTATCGGTGAGTGCGACACTTTTGAAGTGGTGCTGAATGACCCCAACCAATTTATCGAAAACGTGACTTGGGCTTCTGTTGGGTACCGCCTTATTGGCGGTGGCAACCCGATTTACTTTTGCACCCAGCCCATAACAGGGGGTACAGTGACTTTGACCGCCACCGTTCTTGCCTTCAGCCAAAATGGCAACACTTTCACCTATGATGTGTCATATACATTCACCGTCACCAACGGCCTCAACCCCACCATCGTCCCCACCATTGCTGCCTGCCTGGGACAGCGGCAGCCAATGCGCCTGCGAAGATTTGTGCCTTCGGCACGGCGGTGTACGAGGTGACGGGCATACCGCCGACCACCCCGTCACATGGTCGCTGAGCGGGGCGGAGAGCTCACCCCAAACGGAACTCCGTGCTGGTGGAGTGGGGGCGCCAAGGGCAGGGGCAGGTGAGCGTGGTGGCGGGGGGAGGTAGTGGGCCGAACTTGCCATTCCAGTTTTTTTGTGGACAACAAGACCTCGGCTCCAACCCAAACAACACCTCCTCGAAAGTTTACCTCACGGGGGTTGACGGTACAGCCCCCTACACAGTCAATTATATTATAAATGGGGGATTTTATCAGGGCCTAGACACCCTTTTTTTTAAACTTGTTTGTGAACAACTTCCCTTTCTTGTTTGATACACAACAACCGGGGGTTTATTTTTTCTCGGTGACAGATGCAACTGGTCAGAGCGACTTTTGCACGAATACTGTCACCTTAAGTGCGCAAGACTGCTGGGTATCCACTTACCCAACTAGCATTACGCATCCCACCAGTGACTTTAACTGCGATGGCGCCATCCAAATGACGCCAATTGGAGGATTTCTACCATATTCTTACCAGTGGAGCAACGGGACAACAGTGCCAGAATTAGATGGACTTTGTTGTGGTACATATACTATCACAATAGTGGATGCCATAGGCTGTTCTTCTACAACAACTGTAATTCTTGCCTGTCCTGACTCCACCACCACCTGCTCTGGCGAAACCTCCCTCTGCGTCGAAATCCTCGAAGAACCCGAAGCGCATATCGGCTCGCTGCCGCCGCCACAGCCCAACGGCACCATTGCCATCTGCCAAGGGCAAACCATCTATTTTCAAAACAACAGCCTCAACGCCACGAGCTACGCCCGGGAGTTCCGGAAACCTGAACACCTCCACGCGTTCGAGCCGAGCCAGACCTACAATGTTGGGAGCGCTACATCGTTTCGCTCATCGCCCGGGAAACGGAGTGCTATTGCTCGGACACGACCTTCGTCGAGGTGTACGTCATCGCCGCCGATGTGCGGAAATCAACTGCACGGGCACCATCTGCGAGGGAGAAACCGTCACGTACAGCACCGATGCCAACGCGGCACCCACCTGGGTGCTCACAGGCAGCTTCAACATCCTCGACTTTGGCAGGCTGCGACCGACAATTTCATCACCGTCGAATGGTTGGCCCAGTCAGAGGCACCTCCCTCAAAGTTAGTGGCTGTGCCGGACGGTCTGCACACTGCCGAACGTCGTGCCCATCCCCATCGTGAGCGACAACGTGCAAATCAAAGACCGACAAAGTCTGCGAGGGCAGCACCGAGGAATACCTTCACATCCCCTGATTATCTAGGCACTAGCATCAACTGGACAGTTATTGGTAGCGGGAACATCACGGGAGGGCAGGGACGGAACGCATCACCGTCAACTGGTTTGGCAGCGCCAACCTCGGCAACCCGCAGCGGGTCATCGTCGAGTTCGACAACTGCTACCTCGGCTGCTCCGGGCGGAGACGCTGAACGTGAACATCGTCCCCGGCTTCTACGCCACCTACCGATCGAGGTTTGCGCCAGCGCCAGCGGTACTTACCTGGAGCCGCAACACCATCACCGACGTGCCCGTGCCCTCCAATTGGCGGGTAATCAATAGTTTGGGAGCCGTCGTCTGGTCGTCACCTTCCGCAACCAAAACGGCAAACGATCTTCCCGCTGAATTTCCCGCAGGCTTACACGGGTACAGCAGCGGCTGTAGCGCCAGCGTTTTTTGCAACGACGATTACGATATTTCCGCTAAACTCGTGGCTGCCCCCGCCGGCCCCGACGGTCATTGTTGGAGAGGGACCCGAAATTTGCCCCGGAACGGCCTCACGCCTAAGGGGCTACCGGGCTTGCCTCTCCGATTTCAACTGGACATTCACGGGCGGTAACCCCCCAATTTCACCGGAAACCCCGCCAACGTCATCTGAAATGCCGTAAACTATACTCTCCGTCTCTAGTGGTGCAAACAGCCACGACCGGCCTGGCTTGTACTTCCCCGCCGACCACGCTGAACGTCAACCCGATTCCAAGTTTCAGCGTCACGGGCGATGGGCAGGTTTGCCGGGAGCAAACTGGAATTTACGCGGTACCGTTTTATGAAAATATTGATTATCAATGGGTTATCAGCCCGGCTGACAATGGAACGATAGTCAGTGGGGTAGGCTCGAGCAGGTTGAAATACTATGGCATACCGATGGCTGGCCTCGGTGAAACGTCACCGGTTGCGGAGCGACCCAAGCTACAACGTGACGGTGCTGCCAGCGCCGGAGCCTGTTGCCCGACGCCC